>NZ_JBIRAZ010000006.1:0-553938 GCF_044326415.1 Actinomadura sp. 6N118
GCTGATCAACGCGCTCAGCGAGGGGATGGTGCGCGGCGGCGGGGGGCGGGGGCGCCGCCCCACCCTGGGCCGGCGCCCCCGGCACGTTCAAGATCGGCTTTTGGATCAACGGGGTGACCAGCTCCACCTGGGTTCACCGGGGTGACGGCTCCACCTGGAAGGACGGCGACGCGCAGGCACCGTCTGCGAGACTGGGCGGCGTGACCTCCCCGCCTGCTGACGAACCGGCCGACGGCGGGCCGACCCGTGAGGAGCTCGATCAGCAGGTGCGCGACCACTACGGGACCTGGCGGGACCAGCCCAAGGGTCTGGCCTGCGCGGTCATCGTCGCGTTCCTCGTGCTGACCACCGTGGCCTTCGGTCTGGCCGTCCTCGCCGTCGTGCTCGCCGCCGGCTGACATCTTGTGCGGCCCCGCCGTACATCTTGTGCGGCCCTGCCGTACTCCGCGCGTTCTCCGCTGGGCTATTCGGGGAAGCTCGGGTGCGGGCCGAGCGCCCAGTATTCGTAGAGGCCGTAGCCGGTCCCGGCGGCGGTCGGAGCCGCCCCGTCCACGTACTCGTAGCTCGCCACGGCGTCGACCAGCCCCCACATGCGGGCGGCGTCCTCCTCCTTGCGGGTGTCGTAGGTGACGCCCTGCACCTTGAGCTCCGGGCCCTGGTACATGCCGTGCTTCCAGTCGGGCTCCAGGCCGTACCCGGTGCCGACCATCAGGTGCACGGGCAGGATGGGCGTCGCCCGTATCTCGAACGGTTTCCCGCCGGGTGGGTTGAACGCCAGCGTCGCGGTGACGACGTCCCGGGTGCCCTCCGCGTAGACCGGGGCGTAGTCGATACGGCCGAGGTACTCGGGGTCGCGTGACTCGTCCGGCCAGACGCGGACGGCCTCCTCCATGAGCCTGCGGCCCTTCTCATCCTCCTGGATCATGCCGAGGATCGTGTGGTCCTCGAACTGGATCGGCGTGTAGAGCCAGTAGAACGTCCCCGCGTTCTTCACCTGGATGCCAGGTGGTTCCGGCTCGCCGACCGGCCGGACGCCCCATGAACGATCCCGGGAGCCCCACCAGCGGTCGGGGGTGACGTCGATGCGCTCACCGTCCATGACGATCGTTCCGGTCCAGCGCCCGGTCTGGGCGAGCCGCTGGGTGTTGAACGTGAGCCGTTCCTGCCAGCGCAGGTAGTGCCGCGGTTCGAGCTGCGCCGGGATCGCGCCCTCCCAGGTGAGGTCGAACGCGAGGCCGTGCTCGTTGTCGTCCAGGACGACCCGCAGCTTCTTGAGGCCCTCGATCACCTCGACGTGGAACGGGCCGACGTTCGTGTCCATCCGGTCCAGTCCCAGCTCGCGCGAGGCCCGGACGACCTTGTGCGCCGGCCCGCGCCGCACGACGGCGAACGCGTCCATGACGCCGAGGTTCGGGTACTGACCGATGCCGATGATCAGCATCAGCTCGTCCGAGCAGGCGTGGACGTTGAAGTAGTAGCGGTCGTAGAAGTTGCGGTCGGACGTGGTGACGTGCCGCATGACCTCCGGAGCCTGGTGGATCGGGTAGTCGTCGAGCGGGGAGAGCGTCACTGGAGTCCTCCGAGGATCTGCGCCAGGAGCCGGGTGCAGTTGTTGTTGTAGGGGAAGTCGTTGTCGCGCTCGATCCAGCCGAAGTCGATCATCGCCTGCCCGACCCGGGCCATGATGACCGAGAACTTGAAGCCCGAGAGCACCTCGTAGTAGTCCATGTGCCGCAGCGGCCGACCGAGCAGCGCCTCGTACCGCGCCACGGTGTCCTCGTAGGACGGGAATCCCGCCAGCCGCGGCACGCCGATCCCCTCGGAGTGGTGCCGGTCGAGGAACATGTACCAGGCCAGATCCTCTTCCGGAGCGCCCAGCATCGCCGTCTCCCAGTCGAGGACCGCGCGGGGCTCGCCCTTGTGGAAGATGACGTTGCCGATGCGGGCGTCGCCCCACAGCACGGCGGGCGGGCCGGACTCGTCGACCTGGTTGGCCCGCAGCCACTCCAAGGCCTGGAGCGCCGTCTCCTGCGGCCCCTCGTACGCCCATTGCAGGTAGTGCTCGTAGTAGTTGAGGCGCTGGTCGAGCCCCGTGGCGCCCCAGGCCGGCTGGTCCAGGAAGCCGAGGCCCAGCTCTGCCACGTCCAGCTTGTGGAGCTCCGCGAGGATCTCCAGCGGCGACCACCACATCGCCGCGCGTTCTTCGGGCGGGACCTCGGTGACCCAGCCGTCCTGGTGGTAGGGCGGCATGTCGGTCGGCACGTCGCCGTCGATCCGGCCCATCACGAAGAACGGGGCGCCGAGCGGCTCGGACGACGGCTCGTACCACCGGATGGGCGGCACCGGGATGGTGGTCCGTTCGTCGAGGATCCGCATCAGGCGGTACTGCTCCTCGAATCGCGGCTCGGGGAAGATCTGGTAATGCGCGGGCGCCACGCGGACGACGAACGGCTCGTGCCGCTCGGTGCCGCCCTGAGAGCCGCCCTCTGCGTCTCCCCCCGGACCGCCCTCCGTCCAGGACGCGTCGAACATCAGGGTCTCGCTGGAGAACCCGCTGGTCTTGGGCGTCTCGATCGTGGGAATGCGGACGCCGGGCAGATGCCGGTCCAGCCATTCGGTGAGGATCCGCCGGGTGAGCTCGGGATCGCGCTGGTCGGGAACGGGCATCGCCGCCTCCAAGACAGAAACTGAAACGTGTTCTATCAACCGGGCGTTGGCGGGTCAATTGGCCAAGCGCTCGTTTCGTCATGGGCCGTGGCAGTGCCGCCGCGGCGACGTGAAAAAATCGGTCAATGCGCCTCACCAAGTTCGGACACGCGTGCGTACGGCTGGAGAAGGACGACCGGACCCTCGTCATCGACCCGGGGGCCTTCAGCGAGTCCTCCGCCCTCACCGGCGCCGACGCGGTCCTGATCACCCACGAGCACTTCGACCACTTCAATCCGGACGTACTCCGCAAGGCCATGGCCGACGACCCGCTGCTGGAGGTGTGGACCTCCCGCGTCGTCGCCGAGAACCTGGCCGACCTGGGGAGCCGCGTCCACCAGGTCGGGCACGGCGACGCCGTGACGGCCGCCGGCTTCGAGATCCACGTGTACGGCGAGGACCACGAGATCCTCCACCCGGACGTCCCGCCGATCCCCAACGTGGGCTTCCTTGTGGACGGGGAGGTCTTCCACCCGGGGGACGCCCTGACCGTTCCGGCCGAGCCCGTTCCGACGCTGTGCCTGCCCGGCAACGCGCCCTGGATGAAGATCCCGGAGCTGTACGAGTACGCGCGCGCCGTCCGTCCCGAACGCGCCTTCGTCATCCATGACGGGCTGCTCAACGACAACGGCCTCATGGTGATGGAGACCCACGTCGGCAACGCGGGCAAGGAGGCCGGCAAGGACTTCCGCCGCCTCACGCCGGGCGACTCCGTCGAGCTGGGCGCCGCGTGAAGATCGAAGCCGTCTTCTTCGACATCGGCGAGACCCTCGTCAGCGAGGGTGAGATCTACGGCCGCTGGGCCGACTGGCTCGGCGTGCCCCGGCACACCTTCCTGACCAAGCTCGGCGCCGTCCTGGTCACCGGCGGCACGCACATGGACGTCTTCGAGTACTTCCGGCCGGGCTTCGACCTGGCTGTCGAGGAGAAGAGGCGGGCCGAGGCGGGCATCCCCAACGGCTTCGGGGCAGACGACCTCTACCCGGACGCGCGCGACTGCCTGGCCCGCCTCCGCGCCCAGGGTCTCTACGTGGGGATCGCCGGCAACCAGCCCGCCGAGGCCGCCGAGCAGTTGGAGGCGCTCCACCTCGACGCCGACGTCATCGGAATCTCCGATATCTGGGGCGTCGAGAAACCCGCTCAGGAGTTCTTCGAACGCTGCGCACAATTGGCGGACCTGCTTCCCGAACGCGTGCTGTACGTGGGTGACCGCATCGATAACGACGTACGCCCGGCCCTCGCGCTCGGAATGCAGGTGGCCTTCCTCCGGCGCGGGCCGTGGGGGCACATCCAGGAGGACGACGAGGCCCTCGCACGCTGCCGTTTCGTGCTCGACGACCTGACCGGACTCCCCGCCCTGGTGGTCCCCTAAGGGTGATCCCCTAATCCCGGAGTATGGGATCAGAACAGGCCGTTCGGCCGATACATGTCTGCCTTTCCGATTCGTACCGTGGAACACGTAGCCGCTGCTCAGCGGATACCTACGGAAGAACCTGAAATGGGGAGAACGACATGAACGGCCTTTACCGTCCGCGCAACGGCCGGATGATCGGCGGGGTCTGCGCGGGCCTCGCACGGCGGTTCGGGATGAGTGCCTGGGCCGTCCGCCTCCTCGCGCTGCTCTCCTGTGTGCTGCCCGGCCCGCAGTTCGTGATCTACCTGGTCCTCTGGGTCATGGTGCCGAGCGAGGACAAGTACCGCGCCCGCACGTCCTACTGATCAAAGGACCGCAGACCCTCTTGGAGTAGGGCATTCCGGGGTGTTAGATCGGTGCACAGAGTTCGCTCAGGCGAGAGGTGTCACCGTGCCGGACCAGGGCCCGCTCCGCGAGCCTCCCAGGCCGCACTCGCGGCCGGGGGGCGGGGGGCGGCGTCACCGCGACATGCCGTGGCCGCCCCCCGGAGCGCCGGAGGCCCCGCAACAGCTTCCTGAGGCGCCTCCAGCGGCCGCCAGGCCGTTCTACAGGGCGGGCACAGCAGGCCGGCTGCGCCGGGCCGAGGGCGCCCGGGCTGAGGGCGCCCAGGTTGAGGGTGGCCGGGCTGAAAGCGGCCTGGTCGAGGGTGGCCAGGCTGAAGGCGCCCAGGGCGAGGGCGGCCCGCCGTCCGGGTCGTATGAGCCCTCCGGGCCGTATGAGCCGTACGGCATGTCCGATCAGGCCGCCGAGAACGAAGGGACCGTCGCGCCGTCGCGCGATGCGGTCCGGGCGCCGCGCGACGGCGTCCGAGGGCCGCGTGAGACGGGTGTGGGACTTCACGGCGGGGCCGGGGTGGCCCGCGAGGAGAACGGGCCGCTGCAGGAGGCCACAGCCGTCCTGCGGTACCTGCGCGAGCTGTCCCGGGCACGGCGCGGGGTCGCACGCGATGTCGACGCGTACGGGCAGGTCCACTGGCTGGCGGAGCTGCCCGGGGACGTCTACGTCGAGGCCGAGGCGGCTCCCGGAGACGTGCTGTTCAGCATCCCCTTGATCCCGCTGGCGCCGCCCGCCGTGATCGAGGAGTTCGACGGCTGGCTGGCGATGCGGCACTGGTACCGGACGCTGCGGGATCTGGCCGCGCAGGGACAGGAGGTCGTGCTGGCCACCGGACTGCTGACCTGGCAGCCCGGGGAGGGGCCGGCGGTCCGCGACCATCTGCTGACCACGCCGGTGCGGATCGTGGTGGACGAGCGGACCGAACGGGTGGACGTCGTCCTCGCCGGCCATACGTCGCTGCGGGATCGCGAGCTGCTCGGGGGAGTGCCGGGCTTCCGGCCCGCGCGTACCGACTGGGTGTGGGACGCCGTCCAGGCCGGGCAGGGATTCGGGCTGCGCGCCTCGGTGTCCGACGTGCTCCGCAAGTGGTGCACGGTCGCGTTCGCCGGCAGCGATGTGGCGGCCGTCTTCCGCGAGGACTGGATGCCCGGACAGGGCGCGGCGCCCATACCGCAGCTCCGCCTGGCGCCCGCGATCGTCGTTCGGCCGCCTGATCGCGGCGGGCTGGCGGATCACTACGAGGCGCTGCTGGCCTGGCTGGCCAGGCCGGGCGCGCGCGTGCCCGGCGGGATCGCCCGGCTCCTGGAGCCGGGCACGGGAGCACGGATCCTGCATGTCCCCGAACGCACGCCACGTACGGCGGCGGACCTGCTGACCGGATTGCTGACGCGCGGGCGCCGTGTGCTCGTCGCCAGCCCCGAGGCGGACCGGTTGCACGCGGCGTTGCCGGCGGAGATCGGGATGTTGTGCGCGACGACCGACGAGGCCGATGTCCTCGAGCGGCTGCGGTCGCGGGGCGTCGCGCACGACACGGGACGCCACCGGGCATGGCAGGAGAACCTCGCCGAACGCGGCGCCGCCGCCGACCGGACCGTGGCCGAGCTGCGCGAGCGGCTGGCGCTGACCGAGGCGACCGACGTGGTCGATCTCGCGCCGGGCTACCGCGGGGCGCGCGCGGAGCTGGAACGGCGGCTGGCCGCCGAGGCGCCCGAACACTCCTGGCTGCCGCCACTGAAGGGGATGCCGGAGAAACCTCCGATCAACAGGGCTCAGGCGGCCGAGCTCCAGCGGCTCCTGGGCGAGGAGACGCCCCGGCGGCGCGCCCGTACCGGTCAGCGGGACGTCGATCCCGGCTCGCTGCCGAGCGCCGCGTACGTCCGGACCCTGATCGACGCCGAGGCCGCCGCCGCCGAACGGGCGGAGCGGTCGCAGACCGAGCTGTCGCGGCGGTTGCGGCAGTGCGACGTCACGTTCCTCGCCCGGCTCGACGGATGCGCCGCCACCGTGACCGGCGCCCTCGAACGGCTGGGCCTGGCGGGCCATCCACGTGACTGGGACCCGGGGGATCCGGCCGCCCGCGCGTTCAGCGACGCGCTGAGCAACCGCCGCCCGACGGTCTGGGCACGAGTCGCCGAGATGGCGCCGCAGGCCGAGTGGGCGCGGCACGCGCTCGCGTCGATCGCCGGTCGCGACATCCGGCTGCCACCCGGCGAGTCGCATCTCAGGCAGCTCGCGGCCGCGGCGCAGGAGCTGCGCAACCATCTGGCCGACGGCGGCACGCTCAAACGCGGCCCCATGCGTTCCGCAGCGCAGCGGCAGGCCGAGCCGCTCCTGACGGGCGCGAGGGTGGACGGCCGGCCGCCGACCACGCCGGAACTGCTGGACGTGATCTTCGTCCATCTGATGGTCCGCATGTCGTGCCAGGAGCTGCAGTACGTGTGGGAGGCGGCCGGCGCGACGTTCCCCGATGTGCCGGAGGAGGAACGGGTCACGTTCTTCGCACGCGCGCACGACCGCCTCGCCGTCATCAGGGAGGTGCTGCCCGCGATCGAGGAGTCGTGCGGGCTGCTGGCCGGCATCGGCGTCCAGGTTGCCCACCCGCTCCAGTGGCACGGCTTTCTGGTCGCGCTGGACAACGCGCTGCTCGGCCTCAAGGTCAACCGCGCCACCGCCGACCTGACCGCGCTCCGCGACTCGATCGGCAACATTCCCGAGGGTGCGCCGCCCGAGCTGGTCGCCGCCGTGACCGCCATCGACAACCGCGACGCCGCCGCGTACGCGTCCGCCTTGGCAGCGCTGGCCGAGGTACGGCATGAACGTGCGCTCCAGGTCCGCTGCGAAGGATTGTACGAACGGCTTCGCGCGGCGCACCCCGAGCTCGCCGGACTCCTCGCCGGAGGCCCGCCCGTACGGCGCTGGGAGGAGGCGTGGGCGTGGGCGTACGCCTCGTCGCGACTCGCCGAGCTGCCCCGGTCAGCCGCCGAGAGCCGCCTCCGTACCGCGCTCGCGGAGGCGGAGGCGCAGCTGGAAGGCCTCACGGACGCGCTCGCCGGCGCACAGGCGTGGGAGGCGTGCCTGGCGCGCTTCGACCCGGCGGCGCCGGCCGTCCCGGCCTGGATCGCTCCCCTCTGGCAGATCCCCGACCTCGTCTCGGTCGAGCCCGACGCGTTCGACGTCGTCATCATCGACGGCGAGCACGAGGCGGGTGCCGAGGCGCTCTTCCTCCTCTGGCCGGCGCCCCGCGTGATCCTGGTCGGTCAGAGCGGTGACCCGCTGCCCGCACCGGAGGACGAGGTGCCCGCCGTTCTCCTCCCCGAGGACCTGCGCGAGCTCATCACGCCGACGGCACCGCTGTTCGAGATCCTCCTGACGCGCTTCGTTCCGCCGACGCCCGGTGCGCTGGGGCCCGCCCCCACGCCGCCGCCCGAGCCGGAGCCACCGGCGCCCGCCGGGCCGGTCACCGTGGAACGCGGCCGGTCGATCGTCGCGTACAAGAGGCCGGAGCTCATCCAGATCGTGGGCCAGATCGCCGCGGCCGAGCCGGGCCTGTCCGATGACCAGCTGCTCGAACGGGCACGGGACACGCTCGGCTGTCCCGAGGACGAGGACCTGCTCGTGGGGGCGCGGCTCCGGTACGCGGTCGAGGCCTACCGGGAATCGTCCTGATCTGGCCTGCCTGGGGTGGATCAAATGGGATGCCCGGTGTCGGAGGCATAAGGCATGATCCGTGCCGTGGAGACGATCGAGATGGTGGACGTGTGGCGTCGCGTCATCGTGGGCGACGAGAAGTCGTGGGTGTTGTTCGAGAACGGGACGTGCGTGATCCTCATGGACCCCGAGGACGATCTGGCCGCGCAGGCCATCGAGATCCTGCGGGAGTACGGGCCGGTGCACCCCGGCAGCCCGGCCGCCGACTTCGGCACCATCGACCTGGAGGCGGCGCCCGGCTGGGTGGTGTACGGGCACCACAACGACGTGCTCAACTACGTCTCTCCCGAAGAGATCGAGGCGCCGGAGGACGTGGTGATCGGGCTGCTCGGCAGGTCCAAGCGGGACCAGGACGGCAAGGGGCTCACGGTCGTCCACGTCGAGGACAAGCGGCCGGATCGGTGATTTCTCCGCATACGTCAGCGTCCATCCCGAAGATTTAGTGTCCATCCCGAAGATTCAGCGTCCGTCACAGGGGTTCTGTACAAAGGACTCGTGACCGACTGGGACGAAGGCGCGCTGGGGGCACTGCGCGGTGCGGCGAGTCTGGGGCGCGGCGCGGCCGGGGTCGAGCTGTTGCAAGTCCGGCCGCTGGAGCCGGTGTTGCAGTACGCGGGCGACGTCCTCGTGGCCGCACTGGGCCAAGCCGTTCCGGGCGCGTCGCCGTTGGCCGAGAAATGCCTGCAGGCGCTGAACGCGCGTGGCGAGGCGGGCGACCGCGAGCTCGCGATGGAGCTCGTCCATGCACTCGGCGGCGGTGCCGGCGACGTGCTCGGGCGGGTGCCGGTCGATCTGGGTGAGCTCGCGGGGGCGCTGCACGGGCGCCTTGGTGACGGCCCGTTCGTCATCGATCTGGCGCGTGGCGACATCCTGCCGATCGACGAGGCGCCCGCGGAGGCCGTGGACGGGGAGTGCGGCGAGCCGAGTCCCGGCCAAGACCACGAGCGATGGCTGATGGTGTCGCCCGAGGCCGCAGCCCCTGCGGCCCCTGAAGTCCCTCGCAGCCCTGATGCCCCTGCGGTCCCAGCTGACGAGTCGCCGGGCGCCGACTTCGTCCGTGAGGAACGGGAGCGGGGCAGGGCCCGGCTGTGGCTGGCCGCCTACGGTCTCAGCCCAGCCCCGCGCCACCTCTGAATCCGGGAGCCTCCGGTCAGGAGCCTGGGCGTACGAGGGGGAACGGGATCGTCTCGCGGATGCTGCGTCCCGTGAGCGTGATCAGCAGCCGGTCGATCCCCATGCCCATGCCGCCCGCGGGGGGCATCGCGTATTCGAGGGCCCGCAGGAAGTCCTCGTCCAGTTCCATCGCCTCCGGGTCGCCGCCCGCCGCCTGGAGCGACTGCTCGGTGAGGCGCTGGCGCTGCAGCACCGGGTCGATGAGCTCCGAGTAGGCGGTGCCCAGTTCGAGGCCGAAGACGATGAGGTCCCACTTCTCCGCGAGGCGGGGATCGTCACGGTGCGGGCGGGTGAGGGGAGAGGTCTCGGCGGGGTAGTCACGGACGAACGTCGGCGCCTTGAGGTCCTCTTCGACCAGGGCCTCGAAGAGCTCCTGGACGACCTTGCCCTGGCCCCACTCAGGGGCGAAGTTGAGCCCGGCCTTCTCGGCCAGGCGATGCACGGCCGGGAGGGGGGTGTCCGGCGTGACCTCCTCACCGAGGGCTGCGGACACCGAGCCGTAGACCGTGATCTCCTGCCAGGGCTGGGACAGGTCGTACTCCACACCGTCGTGCACCACCACGGTCGTGCCGAGCGCCGCCTTGGCCGCGTCGACGACGAGGTTGCGGGTCAGCTCGGCCATGGTGTCGTAGTCGCCGTACGGCTCGTACGCCTCCAGCATCGTGAACTCGGGGTTGTGCTTCTGTGAGACACCCTCGTTCCGGAAGTTGCGGTTGAGCTCGAAGACCTTGCCGACGCCGCCGACCAGCAGCCGCTTGAGGTAGAGCTCCGGCGCGATCCGCAAGTAGAGCTGCATGTTGTAGGCGTTGATCCGCGTGGTGAACGGACGGGCCGTCGCGCCGCCGTGGATCGGCTGCAACATCGGCGTCTCGACCTCAAGGTAGCCGCGGTCGCGCAGCCCGTCCCGCACGGCCGCGACGGCGTCACCGCGCATCCGCAACATGTTGCGGGAGTCGTTGTTGACGATGAAGTCGACGTACCGCTGCCGGACCTTGGCCTCGGGGTCGGACAGGCCGCTCCGCTTGTTGGGGAGCGGCCGCAGGCACTTGGCGGTCAGAAGCCAATCCGACGCCAGCAGAGACAGCTCGCCGTGCTTGGACGTGACGACCTCGCCGCGCACCCCGACCTGGTCGCCGAGGTCGATCAGCGACCGCCAGGACTGGAGGGATTCGGTGCCGAGCGCGTCGGCGGTCAGCATGACCTGCAGGTCGGCGGTCTCGTCGCGCAGCGTCACGAAGATCAGCCTGCCGTGCTGGCGGGCCAGCACCACCCGGCCGGCGATCGCCGCCGTGGTGCCCGTGCGGGCGTCGGGCTCCAGACCGGCGAACTGGGCACGGATATCGGTGGCGAAGTCGGTGCGCTTGAAGCCCAGTGGATAGGGCTCCATGCCCGCTTCGCGGATCTGCGCCAGCTTGGCGTGCCGGACCCGCTCCTGTTCCGACAGCCGGCGCTGCGGCGCGCGGGCGGCGTCGGCGGCCTCCTCGATCTCCTTGATCTTGGCGATGAGGGAGGCCGGCGGCGCGGCGTTGGCCACCCGCTCCAGCTTGGGGCGGTTGAGAGAGGGCACGAAGCCCTCGGCGCGCGCGTACGCCAGGCCGAGCCGCACCAGGTCGCGGCTCTGCATGTAGCAGATGTAACGCGGGTACCAGTGCGGGTTGTACTTGGAGTTGGAGATGTAGAGCGACTCCAGCTGCCAGAACTTCGAGGCGAACGACAACATCCGGTAGTAGCCGCGGGCGACCGGCCCGGCGCCGATCTGCGAACCGCGTTCGAACGCCGACCGGAGCATCGCGAAGTTGAGCGACAGCTGCTGGGCCCCGACGGTCGCGGCCCGCTCGGCCAGCTTGGCGACCATGAACTCGTTGAGCCCGTTCTCCGCCGACCGGTCCCGGCGCATGAGGTCCAGCGACAGTCCCGTACGGCCCCAGGGCACGAAGCTGAGCAGGCCGCGCAGCTCGCCCTTGGCGTCGAACGCCTCCAGCATCACGCAGCGGCCGTCGGTCGGGTCGCCCAGCCGGCCCAGCGCCATGGAGAACCCGCGTTCGGTGTTCTCCCCGCGCCAGGCGTCGGCGCTGCGGATCAGCTTGGCCATCTCCCAGTCGGGGATCTGCGAGTGCCGCCGGATCCGGACCGTGTAACCGGCCCGTTCGACTCGCCGCACCGCCTGACGGACCTGCCGCATCTCGCGGCCGTCGAGGTTGAAGTCGGTGAGGTCGATGATCGCCTCGTCGCCCAGCTCCAGCGCGTCGAACCCGTGCCGCCGGTAGATGTGGGCGCCGCGCTCGCTGACGCTCACCGCGCCGGGGATCCAGGCGTGGTTGCGGCACTCGCCCAGCCACGCCTCGATCGCCTGGTCCCAGGACTCAGGATCACCGAGCGGATCACCGCTGGCGAGCGAGACCGAACCCTCTACCCGGTAGGCGAGGCCGGCCTTGCCGTTGGGTGCCGTGATGAAGTCCTTGTCGCGGCGCAACGCGAAGTAGCCCAGCGAGTCCTGGTCGCCGTACTCCGCCAGCAGCGCCCGCGCCGGAAGCTCCTCCTCCGGGCTGAGCACCGCGTCGCGGCTGCCCGGTTTGAACAGCGCCCAGAGCGTGATCAGCAGCAGGCCCGTGCCCAGCACCCACAGGATCCCGTCGACCCAGTCCGGGACGCGGACGGAGATCGGTGCGCCGGTGACCCGGGGGCCGAGGACCGTCTGCGCCAGCACGTACAGCGGATGGGTCCAGAAGCCGCCCTTGGGATCCTTATCCGTCAGGGTGACGAGCATGGTGCCGATGCCACCGGTGACGATCAGCAGCAGGGAGAAGACGATCGCGGCCATCCGCCGGTTGGCCCGGTCGGGCACCGTGGTGAACTGGCCGCGCGCCGCGACCAGCAGCCCCACGACCGACCCGTAGAGGACCGCGGTGATGAGCAGGGCCACCAGTTTGGGCTGGCCGGGGTCCTGGTTCCCGCCGAGCAGGCTCGACAGCACCCCGAGGAGGCTCACGGCCGCCAAGAAGCCGTACAGCAGCATCAGGATCCGCCAGGCGGCCTTCTTGCGCCGCCGCACGCCCATCGAGAGCAGGATCCACATCAGCGCGACCGGCACGCTCGGCATGATGAAGAGGAAGTTGAGCCACTTCAGGGCCCAGAACTCCAGCAGGTCGACGATCAGACCGTACGAGATCCACGAGATCAGCGACAGGATCCCCGACAGGCGCGTGTACCAGAAGAAACCGGTCGGCACCGCCTCGATGAGGCGCCGCCAGCCGTCACGCAGGCCCGTCTCCGCCATCGTCCCCCCGTTGCGGTTCTGCCTTGCTCTTCTATTTGTACCGGGTGTCACGGGCATCACGCTTCTGTCGATCTTCAGTGCCCGCGAACCTCTGCGGTAGTACGGGCGTCGTAGTGAAAGAGTTGAGGTGAAAGAGTTAGGGGACTCGGCCAGCGGGCCGGGTAAAAGGTTGACACCAAAAGTCGGTATGGTCGCGGATATGCCGAATGACACCACCGGGGAGCGGTTGCTCGCTGGCCGCTACCGCCTGGGGACCCAGGTCGGTCGCGGTGGCATGGGCACGGTCTGGCAGGCTCACGATGAGGTCCTCGGTCGTGACGTTGCGGTGAAGGAGGTCATCCTGCCGCATGGTCTCACCGATGAGGAACGCAGCGTCCAATACAAGCGCACTTTCCGTGAGGCGCGCACCGCCGCCCGGCTCGGCCACCCCGGCGTCGTCACCGTCTACGACGTGGTGGAGGAGGACGGCCGGCCGTGGATCATCATGGAGCTCATCCATGCCCGCTCCCTCGACCAGGTCATCAAGCAGGAAGGACCGCTGGAGCCCCGCCGTGCGGCCGAGATCGGCCGCCAGATGCTCGCGGCCCTGCACGCCGCCCACGACGCCGGCGTGCTGCACCGCGACGTCAAGCCCAGCAACGTCCTGATCACTCGCGGTGACCGCGCCGTCCTGACCGACTTCGGCATCGCCACCGCGTCCGGCGACGCCACCCTCACCCAGACCGGCCTGGTCATGGGTTCGCCCGCGTACATCGCCCCGGAACGAGCCCGCGGCCGCATCGCCGGGCCCGCCTCCGACCTCTGGTCCCTGGGCGTCACCCTCTACGCGATGGTCGAGGGCAAGTCCCCCTTCGAACGCGCCGAGCCCATGGCCGCCCTCGTCGCGATCATCTCCGACGACCCGACCCCCTCGGCCAACGCCGGCCCGCTGACCCCCATCATCGAGGGCCTCCTCAAGAAGAACCCCGACCTGCGCATGGACGCGATCGAGGCCGGCGCCCTCCTCGACGAAATCGTCCGCCGCGAGACCGTCGACACCCAGCGCACCCTCGCCGTGGAGGTCTCCCTAGAAGACCTCATGGCCGAGTATTCCGCCGCCGCCCCCGCATACGACGAGCCTGCATACGACGAGCCCACGTACAACGAGCCCACGTACAACGAGCCCACTTACAGCGAGCCTGCGTATCCCGAGCCTTCGTACGCCGAGCCTCCCCCCGAGCCGAAGACCCTCCTCACGCCCAGGCCGGAGCAACCGGAGATCCCCCCAGAGACCGAGCCGGTCTCCAAGCCCCCCGCCCTCCGCGGCCCCGCCCTCCCCCTGAGCCGCAACGCCCTGATCGTCATCGGCGTGGTCGTGGTCGTCCTGGTATTCATCATCGGCTTCGCCCTGGCCCAGTCGGGCGACAAGGGGACGCCCTCCGTCACTCCGACGACCAGCAAGGGCACGCCCACGCAGTCCGCCCCGTCCAACACCCCCACGGCCACCAAGGCGGCCAGCGGAATCCCCGCAGGCTTCCAGCGCCACAAGGACGACTCGGGGTTCAGCATCCTCATCCCAGACGACTGGAAGGGCCCGAACAAGCGTGGTTCCTCCTCCAGCAGCGTCTTCTTCGACGCGCCGGACGGGATCAGCAGCATCCAGGTCGACCAGACCTCGAAGCCCAACCCCAGCGCGCTCGAGGATTGGGAGAAGCAGGAGCCGATGAGCCGCGGGAACTTCGACGGCTACGACAAGGTCACGATCAAGCCCGTCGTCGAGGGGAAGCCGGTCGCCGACAAGACCGGTAAGAAGGCCGCCGACTGGGAGTGGACCTACAACGGCAAGGGCCGCCGCATGCACGCGTTGAACCGCGGCTTCGTGATGAACGGCATGGGCTACGCGATCGTGCTCTACGCGCCCGACAAGGACTGGGACAAAACCCTCGCTGATCTTGCGCCGGTCTACGAGTACTTCACGCCCGCGAAGTGACGGTCCGTAAGCCGTATCTGTTCCGATCTGTTGTCGCTGGTCGGTATGGTCGCCATTCATGGCGGCGGGGACGCTGGTGCTGCCGGACGAGGTGGAGTGAGTACGGGCTGATGAACCTTGGGACAGGCGAGGGCGTCCCAGATACGACAGTTGCCGGTGAGGTGTGCGCGGGGCGTTCCTCTAGGCAACGCTCCGTGCGACGGGGGACCATTTAGCCATGAGAGAGGGACATCTGCTCGGCAACCGCTACCGCCTGGAGGCGGTGGTGGGCCGTGGCGGGATGGGCACGGTGTGGCGCGCGTACGACGTCATGCTGGACCGCGAGGTCGCGGTCAAGGAGGTCGTGCTCCCGCCGGGGCTGAGCGATTCCGAGCGCGATGTCCTGTACGAGCGCACGTTCCGGGAGGCGCGGGCGTCGGCGCGGCTCAGCCATCCGGGTGTCGTCACCGTGCACGACGTGGTCGAGGAGGGTGGCCGGCCCTGGATCGTGATGGAGCTCGTCCGCGCGCGTTCGCTGCAGGACCTCATCGAGGAGGCGCGGCTGACTCCGAGGCGGGCGGCCGAGATCGGGCTGCAGATGCTGGCGGCGCTGCGGCACGCGCACGAGAAGGGCATCCTGCACCGCGACGTCAAGCCGAGCAATGTGCTGATCACCGAAGCCGGGCGGGTGGTGCTGACCGACTTCGGCATCGCGCAGGTGGAGGGTGACGCGACGCTCACGCAGACCGGCCTGGTGATGGGCTCTCCCGCCTACATCCCGCCCGAGCGGGTGCAGGGCGAACGGGCGGTGCCCGCGTCGGACCTGTGGGCGCTGGGGGCGACCCTGTACGCGGCGGTCGAGGGCCGCTCGCCGTACGAACGGTCCGACGCGATGTCCTCGCTGTCCGCGGCCCTGAGCGAGGCAGTGCCGCCGCCGCGCAACGCCGGGCCGCTGTCAGCCGTTCTGGAGGGCCTGCTGGCGCGCGAGCCGCGGCACCGGATGACCGGCCCGCAGGCATTGCCGCTGCTGACCGAGGTCGCCACGATGCCGGTGGCGGCGCCGCGACCGGTGGACGAGACCGTGCTGGACGAGCCGCCGAGCCGGCGTCCGGCGGATATCGCCGCGGAAACGGTGCTGGACTCGAAGGAGTTCGAGGCCATCACACGCGAGGACGGGTCAGGTGGACATCCGAGCGGAGGCCAGTGGCCGGGCTCTGGCCCGCAACCGAGGTCTGGCCCCCAGCCGGGATCTGGCGCCCGGCCGGGATCTGGCCCCCCGCCCGGAGCTGGGCCGCAGCCCGGAGCCGGGCCGCAGCCGGGGCCTGGATCCCAGCGGCGATCTGGCGCGCAGCCGGGGCCTGGCGCGCAGCCCGGATCTGGCGCCCAGCGGGGATCTGGCTCGCAGCCGGGGTCTGGCGTGCAGCGGGGATCTGGCGTGCAGCCGGGATCTGGGTCGGAGCCCGGAGCTGGGCCGCAGCCAAGGTCTGGGTCCCAGCCGGGATATGGGGCACAGCCCAGGTCTGGGTCGCAGTCGAGTGGGGGTTCTGGCGCGCCTTATCGAACGGGGCCCGATCCCGAAGCTCAGACGCTGGCTGAGACCGACTGGGCACCGCCGCCCGATCCTGGCGCGCAGCCGGGATATGGGGCACAGCCCAGGTCTGGGTCGCAGTCGGGCGGGGGTTCTAGCGCGTCTTATCGGACGGCGCCCGATCCGGAAGCTCAGACGCTGGCTGAGACCGACTGGGCACCGCCGCGCGATCCTAGCGTGCGGTCGCCCTGGGAGGCGCAGCCCGCACAGTGGTCACAGCCGATCGACCCCTCGCAGGAGCGCCGGCGTGAGCGTACAAAGACGATCGTCATCGTCACGATCGCGGTGATCCTGGTGGTGGCGGCCGTTCTCGCCGGAGCGTTCATCCTGCGCCAGCAGCGGACGGCGTCGATGGCGGTGCAGAGCCACGACTCGGCCCTGGTCCTCGAGTCGACGCCCTAGGCCTGGACGCGTTCAGGCGCCGGCTACGAGGGCGTCCAGGGTGCTGCGGAGCTCGGCCGCGTGGGATTCCAGCCGTTCGATCGAGCCGGAGGGCAGGTCCGGTGGTGTCTCGGCGCGCACGCGCGCCAGATCGTCCTCGATCAACGCGATCTGCTGGTGGAGGTTCTTGAGCAGCTGCTCGCAGGAGGGCAGGCCGGTGTCTTCGGCGATGGCGTGGCGGAGTGCCGCGGCCTGCCGGTGCAGCTGGAGGTTGCGCTGGTGCAGCTCGACGAAGACGGACACCTTGGCGCGCAGGAGCCACGGGTCGAACGGTTTGGTCAGGTAGTCGACGGCGCCCGCCTCGTAGCCGCGGAACGCGTGGTCGCCGTCCGAGCCGGCGGCGGTGAGGAAGATGATCGGGATCTCGCGGGTCCGGGCTCTGCTCTTGATATGCCCGGCGGTCTCGAAACCGTCCATGCCAGGCATCACGACGTCAAGCAGGATCAACGCGAACTCGTCCCTGAGAAGCTCTCGCAGGGCCTGGTTGCCCGAGGTCACGGGAACGACCGTCACCGGCAACGAATCGAGTACGGCGGTGAGCGCCACCAGGTTTTCCTCGCGGTCGTCGACCGCCAGGACCTTCGTGTTGTGCGGCACCGAGTTCCTCCTCTCGCTGCCGACAGTGTGCATTTCGGAATCCACCCTGTCATGTCCTTGCCGTACGTGACAGTCAATCCTCGCAGAGTCACGGCGTTTCTGCGCAGGATGAGAATTTTCAGGACAGCCAGCCCGGCTTGACGAGCCCGGACTCGTAGGCGAAGACGACCAGCTGTGCCCTGTCACGGGCGCGGAGCTTCACCATCGTCCTGCTGACATGTGTCTTCGCGGTCGCCGGGCTGACGACCAGTCGTGCCGCGATCTCCTCGTTGGTGAGTCCCTCGCCGACAAGGGTCATGACCTCGCGTTCACGTTCGGTGAGTGCGTTGAGCCGCGGGGAGGGTGCGGGTTCCTTGGCCCGGGTGGCGAACTCGGAGATCAGCCGCCTGGTGACGCTGGGCGAGAGCAGCGCGTCGCCCCCCGCCACCGCCCGGACGGCGTGGATCAGCTCGACCGGCTCGGTGTCCTTGACCAGGAACCCGCCGGCGCCGCCGCGCAGCGCCTCGAAGACGTACTCGTCCAGCTCGAACGTGGTGAGAATCACGATGCGCACCCCGTTCAGGCGTTCGTCGGCGGCGATCTGCCGGGTCGCGCTGAGCCCGTCCAGACCCGGCATCCGGATGTCCATGAGGATCACGTCCGGACGCAGCCGGCGGGCCTGCGCCACGGCCTCCTCGCCGTCGCTCGCCTCCCCGACCACCTCGATGTCGGGCTGGGCGTCCAGAAGCGCCCGGAACCCGGCCCGGACGAGGACCTGGTCGTCGGCCAGCAGCACCTTGATCATTGTGCTTCCCTCTCGGGCTCGTCCGCGATGGGCAGCGTCGCACGGACACGGAACCCGCCGCCCGGCCGGGCCCCCGCGGTGAACGAACCACCCAGCGCCGTGGCCCGTTCCCGCATGCCGCGGATGCCGCTCCCGGTGCCGGCGTGGTCGTCCAGCAATGAGACGCCTCGCCCGTCGTCGTCGACCTGTATGGAAATTTCATGCTCACCGTAGGCGATCCGGACCTCGGCCGTCACTGGCCCGGGCCCGGCGTGGCGGCTGACGTTGGTGAGCGACTCCTGCACGATCCGGTATGCCGCCAGGTCCGTCCCGGCGGGCAGCGGCCGTTGGTCGCCCTCGGTCTTGGCCGTCACCGGCAGCCCGGCGTTCCGGGCACGGTCGAGCAGTTCCTCCAGGCGGGACAGCCCGGCGGTGGGGGAGCGGGGTGCGGTCTCGCCCTGGGCGCGCAGCGCCCCGATCACCGAGCGCATCTCGGTGAGCGCCTCCTTGCTGGCCTCCTTGATCGCTGCCAGCGCCGTCCTCGCCTGCTGCGGGTCGTCGTCCATCAGATGCAGGGCGACCCCGGCCTGCACGTTGATCATCGAGATGTTGTGGGCGAGGACGTCGTGCAGCTCGCGCGCCATCCGCAGCCGCTCCTCGCTGGCCTGGCGCCTGGCCTCCTCGGCCCGCGCCCGGGCCCGTTCGGCAAGCTGGGTGCTCCGCATCCGGACCAGCTCCGCACCGGTGAGCACCACCAGCGCCCATCCGACCACCATCGTCGAGCCGCCCCACTCAGGCTTGCTCACGGGCAGCGGATCATCTCCGCCGAGCAGCCACGTGATTCCCAGCATCCCAGCGAGCGTCACGACCGTGCCGGCCCAGGCTAGAAGCCGATGCCCGGCCACGACCGCGGCGACGAGTGCCACGCATAGCGACAGGAAGACCGGTCCGGGGGCGTGGTCGGCCAGTATGTAGGTTGCCGTGACGGCCGCGACCGCGACGAGCGTCTGCCGCGGATACCGGCGGCGGAACAGCAGCAGAGCCGGCCCGGCGATCAGAAGCGCGATGCCCCAACCGTTCAGGGGAGCGAAGGCGGAGTTGACAGCCTCCTCCTGGAGCCACGGCGGCCCGTGGTCGTCCCGCCCACGCTGCGCACCGAACGAGCCGATGATCTGGATCGGCTGGATCAGCAGCGGGACGACCCAGACCGGCCATTCGGCGGGCCGCGGCCAGCGTGGGTGGTGGGGCGACGAGGTGCTCATTCCTGCACGTTAGGTCACCGGCACCCGGCACGGCGTCGGCTCAGAGGCGCGTTCGCGGATACTCCTCCGGGCGTACGCCGTATCGGTTCACAGCATCCGATTCACAGCATCCGGTTCACTGCTCGGCCCGGAGGTGGCGGGCCAGCCAGTCCGCGACATGCGGGAGGTGGCCCTGCCAGCCCTTGAGGGTCTCCGGGGACGCCGCGAGCGCCAGCTGTTCGGCGCTCATCGGTGGCCGGACGAGCTTCACGAACTGAGCGGCCTCCTCCGTCGTATGAGGGTCGTCCTTGCCCACGGCGGCCAGGAACGAGATCGGCGGGGCGGGCAGGTTCTTGAGCCGCCACAACAGGTCGTTGTCCTGCTGGTAGGCCTTGCTGCCGCCGTAGTAAGGCCCCTGTGCGGGCGTGAACAGCCCGGAGACGCTCGCCGCCGCGGCGAAGCGGTCCGAATGCAGCATCGCCAGCCGGGCCGCGCACTGGCCGCTCTGGCCGAAACCGGCGATGCCCCACCCCTGGCGTCCCTGCGGCAGCCGGTAGGTGTCGCCGAGCGCGACCGGAAGGTCCTGGGCGAAGAACGTCTCGGCGCGGCCTCCACGCTGCCCTGGCACGTCCAAACAGGCGTTGGGGCGGCCGGGTGCGGGTTTGCCCGCATGCGGGAGGCCCTTGGCGCCCTCAGGCCCGGCAGGCGGTTGCTTCACCGGGGAGAGGCCCCGCGTTGAACGGATCATCACGGAGATCATGGGCGGGCCGGCGGCGCCGTCGGCGGTGCTCCGGGGCAGCCGGGCCTGCTTGATCCAGGCCAGCCGGTCGTCGGACGGCGCGCCGGACATGAAGATCGTGACGGGCAGCCGCCTGGCCGTGTGCCCGGGCTTGAAGTACTCCGGCGGGAGGTAGACGTACGCCTCGCCCTGCAGGCCGCTCCGCGCACCTGTGATCTCAAGCCGGTCGACCTGGCCGTCCTTGACCGGGTCGTGCTTCCGGCCGCGGCGCGAGGGCCCGAGGTCCGTTGAGGTCCGCCGGACCAGCGACGCCGGGTCCGCCTCCTTGCCCTTGCTCTGCTGCACCTGCTTGACCTGGACGTTCACCCGGTCGCTGCCGAGCAGGTCCTTCCAGGTGGCGTAGAAGACGAAGTACCGGTTGGAGATCAGGATGATCGCCGCCGTCAGCGTCACCTGGCAGGTGAGCAGCAGTCCGGCGCGGCCCAGCAGTGGCCCTGCCCCGCGTCCGGTCAGCCGCGGCCACCGCCGTACCGACAGCACGAAGACGGCTGCGGCAAGCAGGCACACCGGGAGAATGAGTCCCGCGCTCGTGGGCTCCAACGAGGTCACTGGCCTTCTCCTCGCAGGTGCGCGCTCAGCCATTCGATGGTGGGCGGGATGTATTTGCGGAACGTCTTGAAGTTGTGGCCGCCGGTGGGCAGCAGCACCTTGTCGACCAGCAGCGGCGGTCGCGCCGCCTGCATGAACAACTTCGCCTGCGAGTAGGTCTTCTCGCCGATGCTGGCCGAGGCCACCAGGACGGAGACCGGCGGCTGGGGCAGGTTCCGCAGTCGCCAGAGCAGGTCGTTGTCCTGTCGCAACTGCTTGCTGCGGTCGTAGAGCTGCCGCGTGGTGGTGTCGAGGATCGCGCGGAAGTGCCCGGCCAGGCTGGCCGAGGCGGTGAACCGGTCGGAGTGCAGCATCGCCAGCTTGACGGCGCAGTAGCCGCCCGCGGAGTAGCCCGCGACCCCCCAGCCGTGGCGGGACCGTGCCGTGCGGTAGGTGTCGAGGATCGCCTCGGGCACGTCCTGGGAGAAGAACGTCTCGACCTTGGGGCCGCCCGGCACGTCCGCGCACTCGGTGTCCCAGCCCGGCTCGACCGTCGGCCGCATCATCACGTAGATCATCGGCTGGATCCGGCCGGCCGCCCGCTGCCGTGCGGCCTCCTCGGGCAGGTGGCCCTTCTCGATCCAGGTCAGCCGGTCCCGCGAGGGGTAGCCGGCGATGAAGAGCGCGACAGGGAAACGTTTGGCCGCGTACTGCGGCTGGAAGTACTCCGGCGGCAGGTAGATGTACGCCTCGGAGGTGATGCCGCTCCGAACCCCGCTGATCTCCAGGTGCTGCACCTGCCCATCGCGGGTGGGCTTCGCGCCCTTGCGCGGGCCGAGCTTGGCCTGCACCGTCTTGACCACCCGTGTGGCCGCAGCGGCGTTCGGGCCGGCCCCTGGCTGCGGGTGCTGCCGCACCTGCGCCTTGCCGCCGGCCGCCCCCATCAGGTCGGTCCAGGTGCCGTAGAAGAGGTAGTAACTGTTCACCCCGACCAGCAGGGTGAGAATGATCATCAGCTGGCCGCCTGCCAGCAATCCCGCCCGTATCGCCGTGGTCTTGAACCCGGCGGACGCCAGCCGTGGCCAGGCCCACACCGTGCCTGCCAGGCAGGCGGTGGTGATCAGGGAAAGCAGTCCGAGCAGCCCCCAGCTCGTCAGTCCCAAACCGTGCACTCCTTGTCCGGTCCGTTTGTCCGATCCGACCCGGCCCCCGACGGCCAAGGCGCACCACTCAGCTGATCGACCCAGCTGACAATGAGAATTCAGCTGACATTCAGGAGAGTTCCAGCGAACGTGTGGCAAACGGTCAAGAACCTAACGGACAGGGCGTCGCCGGATCGTCTTCGGAATGTCTGTGTCTCGTCACGCCTGGGCATTTCAACTGGTTGCGCACCCTCTGCTGTGAGGTACGTCTCACACGCCGCGGAGGGATCAGGCGTCCGAAGCCGGACTGACGTCAGACGGGTGCCCAGCGGACGTCAGACGGGTGCCCAGCGGACCGGCAGGTGCTCGAAGCCGTGCCGGGAGGTGGAACGGAGCAGCACGGGCTCGCCGGCGAGCTCCAGCCGGCCGGGCCGTTCGAGGATCGCGGCGATCATCGCGCGCAGATGGACGCGCGCCAGGTGGCCGCCAAGGCAGGCTCGGGTGCCGTAGCCGAAGCTCAGATGCTGCTCGCTCCCGGTGACGAACCGTTCAGGGAAGAACCGCCCCGGCTGGACGAAGACCTCGTTGTCGTGGTTCGCCGCGGTGAGCCACAGCGCCACCTGCTCGCCGGTCCGCAGCGGCACGCCGCCCATCTTCGTGCTGCGCCGGACGAACCGCCGTACCTGCATCACCGGCGTCCACCAGCGCAACATCTCCTCGATCGCGCTGTCGATGAGAGTCTCGTCGCCGGAGCCCGCCCGCAGCCGTGCGTACTCCTCGGGGTGCCGGAGCAGTGCGTACGCGCCACCGGCCACGGTGTTGCGCAACGTCTCGGGCATCCCTTTGAGGACACCCGCGATGAGATCGATGCTTTCCTGCCCTATCCGGCTCAGCAGGGACCGGGCAGGCGGGTCCATGTCGATCGTGAGGCCCGCCGCTTCGGCCTCGTCCGGAATCGCGACGGGACCATGCAGGGTCTCCAGGGGGAGAGGGCAGAACAACTCGGGCCGGGACAGCGCGCGCCGCACATCGGCGTATCTCAGCACCGCCCACGACCCCGGCTCGCCCGCGAAGCGCCCGTCCAGCCACACCACCGGCGTCCTGGCGCGCAGGCGGTCGAGGCAGTCGTACGGCACGCCGCGCGCGTAGGTGTCGGGGCAGCTGAGGACCTCAGCGTCCGAGATGGGCAGGGCGCCTCGTCGTTGAGGCATGGGACCTCCTCTTCCTATGCGGAAGTTAACGCGTCCCGGCTCTCCCCTCCATGTCCGGTTTCGGTCGTGGCAAGCATGCAACTCGACCGATGCTCCAGGCGTCGTCTCAGCCGACCAGCCATTCGCCGGTCTCCACGCTCACCAGGCCGTGCCGCGCGGCCTCGATCACGGCCTCACGCTGGGAGTGCACGCCGAGCTTGCTCAGCACGCTCTGCACGTGGCTGCGCGCGGTGCTGCGGGTGACGCCCATCGCCTTGGCGAGCGCCTGGGTGGACTCGCCGCGGGCGAGCCGGGTGAGGACCTCACGTTCACGCGGGGTGAGGAACTGCGCGACCTTCTGTGCCTGGCTGCGCGGCCGGACGTCCAGCACGTCCCGGCGGGTGCCCTGGTCGATCACCACCTCGCCCCCGGCGACCCGCCGCAACACCGTCAGGATGTCGCGGCTCTGCTGGCCCTTGTGCGTGAACCCACGGACGCCCAAGGCGAGACCGGCGTCCAGGACCTCCTGATCCAGGTAGCCGGTCAGCACCACGAACATCGTCTCGGGTGACGCGGCGCGCAGCCGCGGCATCCAGTCCAGGACCGTGCCGCCTGGGAAGTGCAGGTCGATCAGGCATACGTCGGCCCGCCTGCCGCGCAGTACGGGAAGCACGTCGTCGGGGGAGTACGCCACCCCCACGACGACGTGTCCTGCGTCGGTCAGCACCAGCGACAACGAGTCGGCGAACACCGCGTGGTCGTCGCAGACGATGACCCTCACGGATGGAGCTGCCAGTCGTCGGTGGGCAAATGTGTTGTTTCCATGGGATCGGTCATCTCCACGGGCGGGGCGGAGGGCAGCAGCATGCGCACACTCGCGCCGCCCATCTCACATGTTCGGATCTCCAGGCTGCCGCCGTAGCCCGAGATGAGGTCGTGCACGATGCCCAGCCCGAGTGAGGCCAGCCCTCCCGTGCCCGCGCCGAATCCCGGCCCGTCGTCGTCCACCTGGATGGTCACCCAGCCCTGGTCCACGCTGACATGGACGTCGACGCGGCTCGCCGCCACCCGGCAGGCGTTGTCGAGAACGTTCCGCAGCGCCCGCCAGAGCGCCACCGGGTCCATGTGCGCCCAGGCCGCGGTGCCCTCGAGGCCCACCGCGTGCGAGGTGGCGAGGCGCATGCCGGTGACGACCTCGGCGGTGAGGTCGTCGACCCGGATGCGCTCCGGGAGGGCCATCGGCTGGGTGGTGATGTCGTCGTCGTTGTCCTCGTCGAGCTGGCGGATCAGGTGGTCGAGCCACCGGGTCTCGCCGAGCAGCTGCTCGATGCGCTCGCGGCTGCCGGCGCCGATGTCGTCGGCGACGACCACCGCTGACGCGAGCATGATGATGGTCCCCAGTTCGTGTCTGATGTCGTGCCGTAGCCGTCGCCGCCACAGGGCCGAGTCTCCAGGCTCGGGTTCCTGCGGGCTCACACCGGTGAGCGTCGCGACGTATTCGGGCGTGTCCATCGGTGATGACCGAGACTGCCCGTTGTTCATGGAAGGACCCCCGTCCGTATTACCAGCACCATGATGACCGTCGCCCTTAAAGTCATCTCTGTCCAGACAATTGACCGCAACCGACCTGGGCATGGCCGGAAGTGGACATGGCCGAGTTGGGGTAAACCCTCCCCTTTGTTGAGGCGTCCAAGCCAGGATTGTCGGTTTCGCTTCCGTTCGCTTCCGCCATTTCTTTCATACCTACGGCGTAGCCACCTTGCGCATTCCGGTGGGTGTGAACACCATGCCCTGGAGCGACAGTCTTGGTATGC
This sequence comes from Actinomadura sp. 6N118, assembly GCF_044326415.1. Classification (NCBI taxonomy): domain Bacteria; kingdom Bacillati; phylum Actinomycetota; class Actinomycetes; order Streptosporangiales; family Thermomonosporaceae; genus Actinomadura; species Actinomadura sp. 6N118. Next base: position 24,666 of record NZ_JBIRAZ010000006.1, read on the forward strand.
CGACGGTCACCTTTCTCGGACACGCCGGGCTGGCGGTCAAAGGAAGCACGTTCAACCTGCTCATGGACGCCTGGCTCGCACCGACGGGCGCCTTCCTCGGGGCGTGGCACCAGTACCCGAGAAACGATCATCTTGACGTTCCCGCGGTGCTCGATGCCGACTGGGTCGCGGTGTCTCACGAGCATCTAGATCATTTCGATCCCTGGGTCATCGCGCGCCTTCCCGAGCGGACCAGAATCCTCATTCCGCGCTATCCCGGTCCTGCCTTCCTGGAACGGATGCGGGAGGCAGCTGGAGCCCGTCAAGTAATCGAGATACCGGCCTGGGAGAAATTCCCTCTCGACAATCGCGGATCGTGGATCACCGCGATTCCTGAGCTGTCCCCGATGTGTCATGACGCGGCTTTTCTGGTGGTTGCTGACGGGCGCGGGATCCTGCACTGCAACGACGCCCGGCTCACCGCCGCGCAGGCCCGCCGCGCCAAGCTCCAGGCCGGTGGACGGCTCGACATCATGGCCCTGCAGACCGCGGGGGCCTCGTGGCATCCGATCTGCTACGAGTACCCGCCGGAGGAGATGGCCAAGATCTCCATGGACAAGCGTGTGGCCAAGCTGCGCGCCGCCCAGCGGCTCGTCCGGCAGACCGCACCCGAACTGGCGGTCCCGTTCGCCGGGCCGCCCTGCTTCCTGGGTCCGGAGGTCGAGCACCTCAACTGGGTGCTGGACCAGGCGGACGGCGCGTTCTGTGAGGCGTCCGTCGCCACCGAATGGCTGCGCGAACATCTTCCGGCGCAGCGCTGGGAGTACTTCAAGCCGGGCGACGCCATCGATTTGGACACCGGCGAGGTCACGCTCGACCCGACCTCGGCGGAGTTCGAGTTCAGCGACGCCACCCGGCCGGACTACCTCGCTCGCTACACCGCTGACCGCGCCGCGCACATCGACCAGGTCCTCGCCGAGTACCCGGTGCCCGACGAGGGGTTGTTCGACCGTTTCGTGGCCCACTTCGAGCACCTCGGCGGCCTGAGCGACTACTTCCTGCGCCAGATCAGCATGGTGGTCCGCTTCGAGATCACCGGTCCGAACGGCGGCGTCTGGGACGTCGACTTCTCGCCGGACGGGCTCACGGTGGGCGAGGCCCGCCCGGGCACCCGGCCGCACTACCGCATCACCACCGCGGGCCGCTGGGTGGACGGCATCCTCCAGGGCAGGCTCGCCTGGGAGGATCTGCTGATCTCGTTCCGGCTCAGCCTCTACCGCGATCCCGACGTCTACAACGACTATCTGGTCGGTCTCCTCAAGCACGCCAACGCGCCCGCGCTCCAGGCCGTCGAGGAGTACGAGACGGGCCGCGACGAGTCGGAACGCATCGTGGTGGAGTCGGCCGGGCACTCCTACGACATCCCGCGTTACTGCCCGCACGCGGGCGAGGACCTGTCGGTGGGCGCCGTCATCCGGGACGGGCAACTGCACTGCCTCGCCCACAACTTCGCCTTCGATCTCGCCACCGGCGTGTGCGTCAACGCCCGGTCGGCCAACCTGACCAGCCGCCAGTTGTCGTGATCGCGAGGTGACCCCAAGTCGCTTCCCCTGTTCCCGTACCGGTATCGTTTGCCCCTGCTTGAAACGGGTTTCAGGGGGAGTGTCAGGGGATGGCGGGCAAGAAGGCCGCGCCGGCGACCACGCTGGTGGGCACGTTGGTGGGCACGATCAGGAAAATCGATGTACTGAACACGCCGAAGCGGATCGGCATGCTGATCGCCGCGTTCGTCGTGGTGGTCGGGCTGCTCGAGGTGGCCGCGCTGCAGTTGGGTCACGTGGAGGTGCCGATTCTCGGCAGCGTGGACAAGGGCACCGCCGCCGGCGGTCGATGACGCGGGTTTGACGACGCGGGGATGGACAACGCGGGTAGACGACGCGGCTCCGGCCACGGTCAACTCGCGTTGTGCTCCTTGAGGAGCGTCTGCAGGTCCGGGCGTCCGTTACGCCCGTCGGCGTCGGCGAGCGTGGGGCAGGCCCACTCGCCCTGGTGACCCCACGAGTACGCGATGTCGAACGGCGGGCGCGGGACGAGCCGGTCCCAGCGCCGCAGCAGTTCCCGGAACTGGTCCGCCGTCGGCAGCCAGTAGTGCCGAGGGCCGTTCGAGCATTCCGTGCCGAACGCCTGGAAGACCGGCACGATGGCGCGGCGCGGGATGCCCGCGTCGTCGGCCATGCGCACCATGCGGTCGATCGCGTCGATGTTGCAGTCCGCGCGGGCCTTCGAGGCGCCCTTGCAGGGGTACGGGTCCAGGCCGACGAGGTCGACGTTCACCTTCTTCGGCGTGACCGGCTTCATCGGGAAGTCGGTGAGCGAGATGAACGTGACCTGCCCGGGGGCGTGCTGCTTCACATAGTCGGCGCGGCGGCGGATGTCTCCAGCGATCTTGGGGCACGTGCCCGGATCGGGTTCGTCCGACAGGTACCAGCCGTACACCTTGGGGTGGCTGCTGTACTTCCTGACGGCGGCGGTGAACGCGTCGTACGAAAGCTCGAACTCGTCACACTGGAAGTTGCCGACCCAGAGCAGGGCCCGCATCCCCGCCGGGAGCGCGGCGAGGTCGCCGTCGTCGGGCTTGACGTCGGCTAGGTCGTATCCGAGCTGTTGCAGCCGCGGAAAGTCGGCCGGCGTGGTGTTGAGCGTGATGTGCATGGTCGTTCCGGGCTTTGCCGCGGCCAAGCCCGGACTGGCGAGAGGGCCGCGGTACGGCTCGTGGCCGTCGGACGCGCTGCGCTGTATGTAGAAGAGGAAGCCCGCTACGAGTACGAACGTGGCGACCACGGCCGAGACCTTGAAGCGGATGTCCATCGACGATGTCCTTCCCCGAGACCGAACCTTCAGGCGGCTGAGCCCGGTTCCTCCACCCGCTGGGTCTCGGCCTTCGGCGGCTGCGCGGGCGGTTCGGTCACGGTGCCTTCCGGCGTGACCCGCAACGGCGGGATCTTGAATCCGAGAACGTGCCGCACGGTGTCCCAGAGCGCCCGGAAGGTGGCGCGCATCGACGGATCGTTCAGGTAGAACGCGTCGACCTGGACCCGGGCCGGGACGATCCGTTCGATGTAGTTGGCCAGGTCGACCTCCTCGCCCGGCGGGAGCACGTCGAAGTCGCGGAAGCGCACCTCCGAGACGCCCGTCAACCCGGGCCGGTGGTCGAAGATCCAGCGACAGCGCGCGTCGTAGTGCACGGCCAGGTCGTACGTCTCGGGCCGCGGGCCGACCAGCGTCATGTGGCCGCGCAACACGTTCACCAGCTGCGGCAGCTCGTCCAGCGACCATTCCCGCATCAGCTTGCCGACCTTGGTCAGCCGCGGGTCGCAGTTGGCTGTGACGGTCAGCCCGCCAACGCCCTGCCGCATGGTGCGGAACTTGTACATGACGAAGGGCCGTCCGCCCTGCCCGACGCGCTTCTGCTGGAAGATCCCCGGTCCGGGGCTCGTCACCCGTACGAGCAGGTAGAGGAGGAGCAGCGGGACGCTCAGCAGCACCAGACCGGCGAGCGCTCCGGCGATGTCGAGGACGCGGCGGCCCGTGGAGGGTGCGATGCCCTCCGACGGGTCGATGGAACGGGTCTCAAGGCCCTTCTCGGCGGACATGCCCTCACCCCTTCTGCTCGGGGAGCTGCTTGTGCGGGGGACGCGCGACATTTGAGGACGCGACATGGAAGAACCACGCCAGCAACGCGGCGGTGGTGGCGACGAAGGACAGCGCGGTGGCGATCGCGGCACCCTCGGCCTCGAACGGCGGGATCAGGAACACGCCGGAGACGACGACCACCACGAGACCGATCGCCTGGCCGGTGGAGGCGGCGCCGGGCCGTCCGACGCCGTACAGATAGGCCATGATGAGCCCGGTGACGCCGAAGGTGACGACCCCCGCGAGCCGGATGTAGGTGGGCACCACCGCGTCCTCGAAGACATCGCCGAACACCCACGGCAGCGCCGTTCCCGCGATGGCCGCCAGCGGCAGTGCGGCCAGGACGGACACGGCGAACGCGGGGAGAATGAGCTTGCGTGTGCGGCGGGTGGCCTCCGCCCGGTCCTCCTTGGCGAAGTCGGGATAGAGGACGTAGTTGACCGCCAAGCCGGGCAGCTGCACGAGTTCGGCGAACTTGCTCGCGACCGTGTAGACGCCCAGCACCTTGGGCCCCGCGAGCGCGCCGAGCAGCGCCATGTCGAAGCGCAGCTGCAGCAGGTCGATGAGCTGGCCCAGATAACCGCGGAAGCCATAGCCGGAGATGGTGCGTGCCAGCCGCAGGTCAGGGCGGCCCCATCCGGCGAAGAACCCGCGCCGTGCCAGCCGTACCGCGATCCAGGCGGCGGCGGCCACGTCCGCGAGCACCAGCCCGGTGATCAGCGCGCCCGGCCCGTACCAGCCGAGCAGGATCACCAGATAGATCGGCAGGAAGATGAACTCCTCGACCGCGATCGCCAGGCTCGCGCCGCGCATGTCGTCGGTGCCCTGCAGCAGCCCCTTGCCGACCGAGACGAACCCTTGGGTGAACGCGGGGACCGTCGCGGCGAGCGCCACCCAGTAGCCGAACGACGTGAAGAACCCCAGATAGATCAGCGGACTGAGGGCCAGCCAGGAGAGCCCGCCGATCAGCGCGCCCACGACGGTCAGCCACGCCAGCGTCGGCCGGACCCGCGACTGGTCGTACTCCGGGCCCGCGAGGAAATACGGCGCCGCCCCGGGCAATCCCGCGTTGGACAGATGGCAGAGCAGGCCCGGCAGGATCCGTACGAGCGTGAACGCGCCGACCAGGGCGGGCCCGCCGATCCGGGCGACCATGACGGTCGCGATGCCGAGCGAGGCGAGCGCGCCGATCCGGCCGGCCATGTTCCCGGCCATCAACCGGGCGAGCCTGCCGGTGATCGTACGGGCCGGGGCCTCGACCGGTGGAGTGCCTGTGCCCGGCATACGGGTGTCGGTCATGCGGACTCCCTCCGGCCGAAGAGATCCAGTGCGGCGATCAAGCCGAAAACCGCCCAGCCGTGGCGGTAGTGCAAGGTCTCGTAGAAGAGCCCGGAGATGAGGAACACCGCGACCAGGGCGCCGAAGAGCTCGGGCCTCGGCACCAGCCGCGCGTACTCGGGTTTGAGCACGTCGCGCCGGGCGATGCGCGTGCACTTGAGCAGCAGCACGAAGACCAGCACGATCAAGGCGATGCCGCCGAGGAAGCCGCGTTCCAGGACCGCCGCGATGTAGTCGTTGTGCGCCTCGCGGACGTAGGTCTCCTGGTTGATGAGCATCGCCTTCTCGGTGTGACCCGGGCCGATGCCCCACGGATGCGGCTGCTCCTCCATCATCCGGACCGTGGTGCCGAAGACCGTGCTGCGCGACTCGGTGCTCTCGCCGGTGGTCCGGCCGATCGAGTCGCGCAGGATGGGCGAGGTGGCGCTGGCCCGGTCGAGGAACGGCTGGATGTCGACGACCGAGAGCAGGGTCACTCCTCCGCCGCCGAGGAACACGGCGAGCGTGCCGGTGGCCAGCGCCTGGTGCACCTTGCCCTCACGGAACAGGCGGAAGAGGTGACCGAGCACGATCGCGCAGCCGAGCGCCAGCGCGCCGCCGTTGGAGCCGGTCAGCACCTCGGCGACGAGGAGGATCCCGCAGACCGCGTACCGGTGCACGTTCTTCTCCGGGAACCGGCACGCGCGAGAGATGAAGAAGATGCAGATGAACCAGTTCGAGGCGTAGTTGGCGTCGCCGAACGTGAACATCGCCCGCTCGCCGTCGATCTGCTTGCCCGACAGCGTGTCGTTCCCGATCACGAAGCCGAAGATCATCACCAGTGCGTAGAACGTGCCGATCCAGACCCAGGCCTTGATGGCGGTGCGGAGCAGCGCCGGGTCGCGGCCGACGTTGGCGAGGCTGACCGCCCACAGCAGGACGAACAGGTCCTTGATGAGGGTCAGCGCGCCGATGCCCTCGTTCGCGAGCGAGGCGATGCCGCCCGCGATGATGGTCAGCAGGGTGGGGATGAGGAACGGCCAGCGGATCGCCTGCTTACGCGAACCGGCCCACAGCAGCACGACCGCCGTCACCACGATCAGTGCGGCGTCCGGCAGGCCGGTGTTGCCCGGCCCCGGGCCCATCCCGAACGGCATCAGCATCGGCAGTGACGCGATGCCGAGCACCGTGACGATGCCGGCCAGTGACCGGCGCCGCCGCAACTCCGGCTGCGGGGCGGGCTCCGCTCCGGGGGGCGCTGCGGGCAAGGTCGTCGCCGCCGCGGTCGGCGGCGGTGTGACCCGCGGAGCCTTGGTGGTCGGCGACATCGTGCCTCTCTCCGTCACTTTTGGCGGTGCGTCACTTCTGGTAGGGCCGCGTGGAGCTCCCTCGATAGGTGTCGTCGAGTGCGCCGCCCAGGTACTCCGGTGAGAACCAGTCGCCGACCCGGTCACGGGCGCGTTCGGCCATCCGGGCGGCCGTCACGGGGTTGTCCAGGAGGTGCCCGATGGCCAGGGCGAGTTGCCCGGCGTCCTCCGGCGGCACGAGGAGGCCTGTCTCCCCGGCGAGCACGAGGTCCTGGTTGGACGGCACGGCGGTGGCGACCAGCGGGATGCCCGCACTGATCGCCTCGACCAGCACGCACGGCAGGCCCTCCCAGCGGCTGGCCATCGCCATGAGGTCGAACGCGGGCAGCACGTCGGCGACGTCGTCGCGGTGGCCGAGCCAGCGCATCCGGTCCTCGACGCCGAGCTTGGCCGTCAGGTCGGCGAGCTTGCCGGCCATCGGCCCGCCGCCGACCCACAACCCGAACACGTCGTCGGGCAGATCGGCCAGCGCCCGGACGAAGATGTCCGGGCCCTTCTGGAACGTGAGCCGGCCGACCGAGCCGACGACCTTCACGCCGAGGGGCAGGTCGAGGCGGCGGCGTGCCTGCGCACGCGAGCCCGGCGCGGTCGTGTACGCGGAGGTGTCGACGGCCGGCCAGGACAGCCGTACCCGCTCCGGCGTCGTCAGGCCGAGGCGCAGCGCGGTGGTGATCGTCTCTGAGCCGATCGCCAGGAAGGCGTCGGTGTGCTTGGCCGCGACGCGTTCCAGCGCGATGTAGGCGCGGCGCCGGGCCCACGACTGGAACTCGTTGAAGGGAAAGCCGTGCCAGGTGTGCACGATCCGCGGCACCCCGGCGCGAGCCGCCGCGACCCGGCCGATGACGCCCCCCTTGGCGCTGTGCGTGTGCACCACGTCGTACCGGCCCTCGGCCAGAACGTGGGTGAGCGTGCGCAGTGCGGCCAGGTCGTCGCGCGGCGAGATCTGCGGGACGAGGGGCTTCACCTGGACGATCTCCATGCCGGCCGCGTGGGCCTGCGGGGTGAGGTCGCCGGCGGCCGCGTTGGCCACCGCCTCGTCCCCGTACAGCACCTTGTCCGTCGCTTCACCGGACCTGTTGGTCTTGCTGTCGATGCCGACGCCGCCGGTGATGACGGCGCGTTCGTAGTCTCCTGGCGGCAGGGCGAGGGCGCCGTTCAGCGCCACCTGACCGGCGCCGCCGTTGAACCTCGTGATCACGGTGGCCACTCTGAGCTTGCGGCTTGTACCCATCGAGCACCTCACAGGCCGGGCGGATCGGGGCTGCACCCCGCGTCGCAGAGCGGCGTGTCGCCGCCCGGCTCACGTTGGGGGCGCGGGCGTCGTACGGGGTGGTACTCGGGGAGCAGCCGCCGCAGTTGCAGGCGCACCTCGTCGTCGTCGCCGCTGCCCGCGGCGTCGCAGAGGGCGTCGAGCAGTTGCGGGAGCCCGGCGGGAGGGGGTGCGGGCCGGGTGGCCCAGATCTTGGGATGCGCGGTGCGGATGCGCCGCTCGGAGTCGGCGAACGTCTTCTCGGCCAGCTTCTCGCCCGGCCCGAGCCCGCTGAACCGGATGGTCACCTCGGGCAGCCGGAGTTGTTCGGCGTAGCGGTGCACGAGCTCGATCACCGGGACGGGACTGCCCATGTCGAGCACGAACGTCTCCGCCTCTTCGGCGAGCGCGGCGGCCGCCAGGAGCAGCCCGGCGGCCTCGTCCACGGTCATGAAGTGGCGCGCCACCTCCGGATGGGTGATGGTGACGGCCTTGCCCGAGGAGATGCGGTGCGCGAGCGTGCTCAGCAGCGCGCCCGGCTCGCCGATGATGTTGCCGATCCGGACGGCGGCGAAGCAGGTCGGGCCGCCGGTCGCGCTCTGCGTGAGCAGCTCGCCCAGCCGCATCGTGGCGCCGAAGACCGACGTCGGGTCGGCAGCCTTGTCGGACGACACGAACACCAGCCGCGCCACCTCGTGCCGGACGGAGGCGTCCACCACGTGCCGGGTGCCGAGCACGTTGGCGGTGATACCTCGGCACGGTTCCACCTCGAGCTTCGCCAGCTCGTTCTGCCCGGCGATATGGAACACCAACTCGGGATGGACAGCACGGAAGACGTCGTCGACGGCTTCGCGGTCGCTCACGTCGGTTTCGGCGAGGACGATCCGTTCCGTGTCGAGATGGCCGGTCATCTCGTGCCCCAGCCGGCGCAGCCGCGGGCCGTCCCGGTCGACGAGGCACAACGCGGCCGGATCGAGCTCCTTCACCTGATGGCAGAAGGCCGAGCCGACCGTCCCGCAGGCGCCGGTCACCAGGACCCGTCTGCCCGAGATGAGCCGGTGGCCGCGCAGCCCGGTCAGGACCACCTCGTCCCGGCCCATCAGCCGGGCCAGCGGGCTCGTCTCGGCGGGCGCAGCCGGGGTCAGCGACTCACCCCCGCGGCGGAGTCGCCACGGGGGGCGCGGGGGAGCGTCCCCCCTCGGGAGGTTCTGCGCGCCGCGCCGGAGGAATCTGGGCACGGTCAGCCTCGGGTCCGCAGGGCCTCGGTGATCGCGGTGATGACGCGGTCCTGGGCGGCGGCGGACAGACCGGGATAGAGAGGCAGCGAGAGCAGTTCGTCGGCGACCCGGTCGGTGACCGGGACCGCCGCGCACTCCTTGGGACCGAGGATCGACTGGTATGCGGTCATGTGACTCGCCGGGATGAAGTGCACCGACGTCCCCACGCCCGCCGTCTCCAGCTCGGCGATGACCGCGTCCCGGTCCGGTACGCGCACCTGATAGAGATGCCAGGCGTGCTGAACGCCGTCGAGGTCGCGTTGGGGAAGCGTCAGATTCGGCAGGCCTGCCAGGGCCGCGTCGTAGCGGGCGACGAGCTCGCCACGTTCGCGCTGCCATGCGGGCAGGGCGCCGAGCTGGGCCCGGCCGATGACGGCCTGGACATCGGTCATGTTGGCCTTAAGGCCGACGTTCTTCACGTCGTAGCGCCAGCTGCCGCCGGGCAGGTACCGGCGCCACGAGTCCTTGCTCATGCCGTGCAGCCGCATGGACCTGACCCGGTCGGCGAGCTCCTGGTCGCTCGTGGCGACCGCCCCGCCCTCGCCGATCGGCATGTTCTTGGTGGCGTAGAAGCTGAAACAGGCCGCGAACGAGTGGGCGCCGACGGGGACGCCGTCGCGGGCCGCGCCCGGCCCGTGCGCGGCGTCCTCGATCACCCGCGTGCGGTCCAGGCCCGCGGCCTCGGTCAGTGCCTCCACGTCCACCGGGTAGCCGCCCTGGTTCTGCGTGATCATCGCGGCCGGCGCGCGGCGGGCGGCTGCCGCAGCGACCGTCTCCGGGCTCGGAACGAGGGTGTCCTCGTCGATGTCGACCAGGACGGGCCGGTGCCCGGCGTGCAGGATCGCGTTGATCGCTCCGCAGAACGTCAGGCTCGGCGTGAGCACCGCCGATCCCGGCGGCAGGTTCATCGCGCGCAGGCACAACTCCAGTGCGGCGGTGCAGGAGGCCACGGCGACGACATGTGCCGCGCCCAGGTGGTCGGCGAAGTCCTGCTCGAACGCGCCTGTCTGCGGGCCGGTGGTGATCCAGCCGGAGCCGAGCACCTTCGCGACGGCGTCGGGGACCTCGCTCGCCACGGTCGGGATGGCGAACGGGATCGTGGCCTGCTCGGGTTTGTCGGCGGTTGCGCTCGTGCTCGCGGTTGCGCTTGCGCTCGCGGCTGCGGTGTCGGCGGCGGGGCTGTCGGTGGTCATGCGGCTACCTCTTCATCTTCCGTGCCGTGGCGGCGACCCCGAGCAGCGGCCAGCCGGACGCAGTGATCAGATCCCGGACCGAGTCCAGGCCCGTGACCAGGGTCACCGGCCCGACCACCGCGACCACGCCGACCCTGTCGTCGGATCCCGGGTCGATGTCTTCGAAGGCGTGCACATGGCAGGTGGCGCGCACCGGAATCTGCAGCGGCTGCGTCAGCTCGCTGGCGGAGACGGCCTCGCTGCCTGACGGCTTGGGCTTGAGCGCCGTGCTGCTGCCGGCGCGGACGACCGAGGTGCCGCTGGACGAGGACGGACCGTCACCCTTGTCGGTGCCCTTGTCCTTGCCTGCGTCCTTGACCTTGCCGTTCGCTGCGGCCTTTGAGCTGCCGTCGTCGGTGTCCGCGTCGTCGCCGGACTTCCCAGCGGGCTTCCCGGTGGGCTTTCCAGGTCTGTCCGGGTTGCCGGCCTTCGACTTCACGGTGCCGGGGCGGGCGCTCGTGACGACCTTGGTCTCGTCCCCGTACACCGCTGCGGCCACCTTGGAGACCAGCTCCGGCGGCAGCGGCTCCTTGCCGGTCCCGACCAGCGTCACCTGGGTGACCCCGGCGCGCTTGGAGGCGAGACGGATGCGGCGCCCGAGATCGACGAGCTCGGCGTCGGTGCGGTCGGCCCAGCCCAGCAGCGGCGCGTCCAGCCGCTTGGCCACCCGGCTCTGGCCGGGGATCGTGGGCCGGAACATCTCGGTCACCACCGCGATGAGGATGCCGAAGATCAGCCCGGCCAGCCCGCCGATGGCCGACATCATGACCACCGGGTTGGAGGGCGGGGCCAGCACGGCGGGCTGGACGACCGAGGCGGTGCCGGTGGTCGTGAGCTGGGTGCGCAGGTCGCTGCGGTTGGAGCGCAGGTCGGTCAGCTCGGTCTGGACGCGTTCACGCTCGTTGGCCGCGCTGATGTCGGGCCGCGGGACGGCGCCGGCCTGGCGCGACAGCGGTCCCAGCCGCTTCTCCAGCGTCCGGATGCGCTTGTCGAGCTCCTTGATCTGGCGGGTGATCGCGCCCTGGTTCGACTCGTTGATCTCGTCGACGACCGCGCTTGCGATGGCGTCGGTGAGCCCGCGCGCCACAGCGGCGTCGGCGTCCTTGATCGACATCTCGACCATCGTGGACGTGCCGAGGCCGGTGACCTCGATCTGCTTGGCGAGCTTCACCGGGTCGCGGTTCACGTTCTGCGCCTGCATGACCCGCAGCAGCAGGGTGTTGCTGGTGGCGAACGCCTTGACCTGGCTCACCACGATGCTCACGCCCGCGTCCCCGGGTGCCGCGTCGGTGGCCCGGCTGCTGGCCTGGATCCGGGACTTGGCGACGTGCGGAGGTTCCTGCCCGCTCATCACGTACCCCACGAGCAGCAGCGGGAGAACCGTCATGACCAGCAGGAGCGCCCAGTAGCTGCGGATGACGCGCGCGGCGACTTCGTCGATCTCCACGATCTTCCCTCCGAGCTGTACGTTGGCCCGAGCGTAGGAAGCGCATGCGGAGATCGAATCGCCCATCGAGACGATGGCCCGCTACGTCGTTTGCACCACAGCCCCCCGAGGCCCTGCACCACAGACCTCCAGAGGCCTGCACCACAGCCCTCCGAGGCTCTCGGCACGCGTCCTAGTCGCGGCGGCCTGGGCGCATACCGGCGCGCATCGCGAGAGTGATGGCTTCCAGGGCCGAGTGCATGTCGAGTTTGGCCAGCAGGTTCTGGGTGTGCGTGCGGACGGTGTTGGCCGACAGGCCGAGCCGGTCCGCGATCTCCGCGCGGTTGAGGCCGTCGACCATGCACTGGAGCACCTCGCGCTCGCGCGGCGTGAGTTCGGCGAGCTGCTGGGCGCCGCCGTTCGGCTCCGGATCGTCGCCGACGAGCCGCCGCAGCACGTCCCCCAGGACATCGGGCGGGATCCAGCCGCCCCGGCGGGCGGCGGTGCGGATCACCTGCGCCACCAGGTCCGCGCTCTCGGTCTTGGACAGCCAGCCGACCGCGCCGCGCCGGATCGCCTGCACGATCGCGTCCACGTCGCTCATCGCGGTGAGGACCACCACCCGGACGTCCGGATGGTGCTCGCGAACCCTGTCGAGCACGTCCAGGCCGTTCTCGGGCCCCAGCGTCAGATCGAGGACGATCACCTCCGGCCGTTCGGTCGCGGTCAGCGCGAGGGCACGCCGGATGTCGGCGGCGACCGGGAGGATCACCAGGTCGGGCTCGCGCCCGAGGCGCGCGGACAACGCCTCTGCGAACAGGGCGTGATCGTCCACGATGAGGACGCGGATGAGCTGCATGTCCATGACGATGACGCGTCCGCGGCCGAAATGGATCCCCCAAACGCTGTACGTCGTGGACAGGATCGAATCGGCCGTATCGGCCTGTCCGCAACACCCGGGCGGTTCGCGGGAACGCGCTCGCCCGACGGATCCGCGCGGACGCCCGGCAGTGCGTGCCGGTTGACGCGAGTCCGGAGCCGGTCACTTGGACGACGCGGCGTTGACCACCCGCCACTGCCTGTTGATCCTGTGCGTACAGATTCAGGGGAGCTCAACGTATTTCAGGGGAACACCGTGAAGGTCCTGATCACTGGGGGTGCCGGGTTCATCGGCAGCACGATCGCCTCGGCTTTCGCCGAGCGCGGCGTGACCCCCGTCGTGCTCGACAGCCTCATCACCGGCCGGCCGGAATTCACCGAGGGAAAGATCTTCTACCAGGGCGACATCGCGGATGGAGACCTGGTCGACCAGATCTTCCGCGACCACCCGGACATCACCGTCACCGTGCACTGCGCGGCGCTCATCGTCGTGCCCGACTCCATGACCGACCCGTTGCGGTACTACCGGGTCAACCTGGCCAAGACGCTGGAACTGGCCGGGCACCTGCACCGCAACTCCCGCGACCGGATGATCTTCGCGTCCACCGCCGGCATGTACCGGCCCGAGGCCGACCTGTCGGTGACCGAGGAGTCCAGCCTGGAACCGCAGAATCCCTACACGCGCTCGAAGATGATGGCCGAGCTGATGCTCGACGACTTCGCGACCGCGTACGGCCTGCGGGTCATCTCCCTGCGCTACCTCAATCCGATCGGCGCGGATCCGCAGCTGCGCACCGGCCTCCAGAACAGCAAGCCCACCCACGCGCTCGGCAAGATGATCGAGTCGTACCAGCTGGGCGTCCCGTTCAGGATCACCGGGGTGAACTGGGAGACCCGCGACGGCACCGCGATCCGCGACTACATCCACGTCTGGGACATCGCCCGCGCCTTCTACGAGGCAGCGGACCGCTTCGACACGATCGTGCCGCCGCTCCAGCCGGCCGACCGGCAGCGGGCCTACGAGGTCATCAACCTGGGCACCGGCGACGGCACCACGGTGCGGGAGCTGGTCACCGCGTTCCGGGACGTCGTCGGCGACGGCTTCCTGGCCGAGGAGGCCCCGGCGCGTCCCGGCGACGTGGTCGGCGCCTTCGTCAACCCGGCCAAGGCTCGTGACCTGCTCGGCTGGAAACCCGAGTACACCATCGAGGACGCCATCCGTCACTCGCTGCTCTGGGCCGAACGGCGCAGCGAACTCGACGTCGCCTAGGCAGCGAACTCGACTCGCCTAGGTAGCGAACTCGGCGTCGCCTAGGTCGATCTCGACAGCGCCTAGGTCGATCTCGACAGCGCGGCGCCTTGTGACCGGCAAGTCGTTCCCGGCAGTGGTCAGTCAGCTTCTCCCCACTGCCGGGGACGTCGGCCGCCGGGTCAGGGAGATGGGGAACGAGCTCACGCCGCGGAAGAAGGCGTTGCGGAAGATGCGCGGTCCCTCGGTGTCGGCCCATTCGGCGGTGTCGACGCGGGCGAGGTACTCCTCGAAGAAGATCTTGAGTTCGAGCCGTGCGAGCGAGGCGCCGAGGCAGAAGTGGGCACCGAGGCCGAAGGCGATGTGGTCACCCGGCGTGCGGGTCACGTCGAACGTCTCGGGCGCGTCGAAGACGGTCTCGTCTCGGTTCGCCGAGCCGTACATCAGGAGCACCTGCTCGCCCGCCGGGATGGGCACGCCGTGCAACTCGGTATCGTGCTTGGGCACGCGGCACATGTTGAGGATGGGCGTCGTCCAGCGGATGAACTCCTCCACCGCGTCCGGGATGAGCGACGGATCGTCGCGGAGCAGCCGCCATTGGTCCGGATGCCGGATGAGCGCGTCGATCGCGGTGGCGATGACCGTCCGGGTCGTTTCGGCGCCGCCGACCAGCAGCAACAGCGCCTCGTGGGCGAGGTGCTCGTCGTCGTAGGCGGGCTGGCCGGGTCCCACGTTCGACCAGATGGACAGCAGGTCGTCGGTCGGGCAGGCGCGGCGTTCCTTCGCCATCTCCAGGGCCGCGAGTGCGAACTCACCGGCCGCGATCGTCGCCGCGTCGGTGATGTAGCGGCGGCCTCCGCCCGCGAGCCCGGCCGTCTCCGACCACTGCACGATCTTGGGCCACGCGTCCTCGGGGAAGCCCAGCAGCCAGCCGATGACGCGGGCGGGCAGCGGTGCGGCCAGCCCGGCGACCGCGTCGACCGTGCCGGCCTCCAGCGCGGTGTCGACGCACTCGATCGCGGTGGCGCGGATCCTGTCCGCGTAGCGGGCCACCCCGCGCGGGGTGAAGCGGTCGTAGACGAGGCGGCGCCGCTGCATGTGCTCGGGATCGTCCTGGCCGATCATGGACGGGTCCGAGGGGAGCTGGGGCCGGTAGCCGCCGGCGCTGCTCCACAGCTTGGCGTCGCGTTCGATCGCGAAGACGTCGGCATGCCGGGAGATCCCGTACAGGCCGTTCTCCGCGTCGTGGTAGACGGGCGCCTCGGCGCGCAGCCGCGCGTACATCGACCATGGGTCGGTCGCGTACATCTCCCCGTCGAGCAGATCCACCTTGAGGTCTGTCATCAGCGTGCTCCTAGGGCTTCCAGGCTGAGGTCGGTCGCTCCTCGGGAGTGCCGTCGAGGGCGCCGGCGCCGAACATGGGCTCGAACATGGCGCGGAAGTCGGGGCCGCGGCGCAGATGGTGGCCGCCGTCGACGTTGATGACCTGGCCGGTCACCCAGGACGACTCGGGGCCGGCGAGGAAGCGCGCGGCCTCCGCGATGTCCTCCGGCTCGCCGACGCGGCCGAGCGGCATGCAAGCGAGGTAGTCATCGAGGATGGGGCCCGGCTCGGCGATCCCGGCGACGAGCTCGGTCCGGACGAGACCGGGCCGGATGCCGTTGACGCGTACGCCTGCGGTGCCGAGCTCATCGGCGGCGAGCGCGACGAGATGGTCGACGGCGGCCTTGGAGACGCCGTACGCGCCGAACCAGCGGTGGGTGTTGGAGCTCGCGATCGACGAGATGGCGACGAAGGCGCCGCCGCCCGAGCGCGCCATCTCGTTCGCGGCGTGCTTGAGGGTGAGCATGGTGCCGGTCGCGTTGAGTTCGAGGGTCGCGCGCCAGGCGTCGGTGTCGAGTGCGCCGACGGGGCCGATCGAGGTGGATCCGCCCGCGCTGTGGACGACCGCGCGGAGGGGTGCGGGCTCGGCGGCGAACGCGACGGCGGCCGCGATCTGCTCCTCGTCGGTGACGTCCGCGACGATGTGCCGGACCTTGATGTCCTTGGCGCCGATGTCTCTGCCGCTGATGTCCCTGTTGCCGATGTCCTGGGCGATCTCTTTGGCGGCCCGGGCGAGGCGTTCCTCCGTACGGCCGCAGATGGTCACGATCGCGCCGTCGGCCGCGAGGCGGCGCGCGCAGGCCAGGCCGATGCCGCTGCCGCCGCCGGTGACGAGCGCGGCGGTTCCGGCGAGGGATGTGGTCATGGAGGGCTCCTCTGTCAGTGGTCCACCGCGGTGGTACCGCCGTCGACGGTGAGGTGTGTCCCGGTGATGAACGAGGCGTCGTCGCTCATGAGGAAGCGCACGGCCTTGGCGACTTCGGACGGTTCGCCGAGACGGCCGAGCACCGCCTTGGTGGAGAAGCTCGCGATGAGGTCGCCGGGCGTGGTGCCGCGCAACATCGGGGTGTCGATGTAACCCGGGCAGACCGCGTTCACCCGGACGCCGTCGCCGCCCAGCAGGTGGGCGAGGGAGCGTGTGAGGCCCAGCAGCCCGGCCTTGGACGAGCAGTAGGCCGGGATGAACGCCTGGCCGAGGAACGCCTCGATGGAGGCGATGCCGACGATGGCGGAGCCGGGGTTGGCCTTGAGGTCGTCGAGGAGTTCCTGGGCGAGGAGCGCGTGGGCACGCAGGTTGACGTCGAGGACGGAGTCCCAGCGTTCCTCGGTCAGGTCGCCGACCGGATGCGGGCCGGGCGTGCCGGCGGCGTGCACGAGGCCGCCGATGGTGCCGAGGGCGGCGCGGGTCGCGGCGACGGCCGTGGGGAGGGCGGCGGTGTCGGTGACGTCGATGGTGACGGGGTGGGCGGCGACACCGTACGTCCCGGCGATCTCCTTGGCGAGCGGGGTGGGGTCGGCGAGGTCCCAGAGCGCGACGGGGCGACCGGCTTCGGCCAGGGCGCGGGCGCTGGCGGCCCCGATGCCGGAGGCGCCGCCGGTGACGATGACACCGGTGGTGGGGGAAGGGGTGAGGGAGGGCGTGGGGGAGGGCGTGGCATAGGGCTGCTGCTGCACGGGCGGCTCCCTGGGGTGAGACCTCGGTCTAGGCTAATGTCTCAACCAAGCAAGCGGTAGGCCGGACTTTCAGTCATCCTGACGTCACCGGCGGCAGGCGACAAGGGGCTGCGCCATCGGCCAGATGTGGTCGCGGGCGGGCCAGGGAATCCGGCATCGGTTTTCCTTTTCCGCTTGTTTCATGAGCTGTGTGCGACCGAGACGAAACAAATGTGCGAGAAGATAGGGGTGGCCACATATAGGAGGCGACTTGACCGGCGATGTGCGGATCACCGTTACGCGGACGCTGAGCAAGGATCAGCAGGCCCGGCGGGAACGGCTGCTCCAGTCCGCCCGCGAACTCGCGCACGAGGGCGGCTACCCGGCCGTCACCATGCACGACGTGGCCGACCGCGCAGGCGTCGCCAGGGCGACGGTGTACCGCTACTTCGCCACCAAGGACCACCTGCTCACCGAGGTCGCCGCCACCTGGGCGCACCGGGTCACCGACGACATCGACGCGCTGGCCATCGGGGACACCCCGGCCGAGCGGCTCACCGCACTGCTGGAGCGCATCGTCGAGGTCGCGGCCTCCGAGCTCACCCTCACGTCGGCCATCATCCAGGCGGTGACCTCGGACGACTCCAGCGTGGACGATGCCCGCACGGTGCTGTTCCTGTTCGTCCGCGACCGGCTGTCGGTGGCGATCGGCGACCCGGTGCCCGACCTCGACGACGTGGAGATCGTGCTCGGCCACATCCTGCTCGCCGCCCTGGTCAGCCTCACCGCGCTGCGGCGTCCGACCGAGGAGGTCACCCGCATGGTCCGCATGTCGGGACGGCTCGTGCTCGCGGGCGCCCTGGCAGTCGGACCCGCGCCCGCCGGAACCTGAGCCGATCGCCTGGGGCAACGTCTGGGCCGATTGCCTGCGCCGACCGCCTGAGCCGATTGGTCCACGACAGGCGGGCCGGTTTGGCTCTCCTCAAGATCCAGTGAGACTCGTAATGTCCGTGACATGACGAATCCGCTGCTCTTTCTGCTCGCGGCGACGACGCTGGTCGTCATCCCCGGGCCGAACCACCTTTACATCACCACGCGCAGCATCGCGGAGGGCCGGCGCGCGGGGATCGCGTCCGCCCTCGGCGTGGAGACCGGCACGCTCGTGCACATGGTGGCCGCGGCGGCGGGGCTGTCGGCGGTGATCGCGGCCTCTTCGACCGCGTTCGGAATCGTCCGGTACGCGGGCGCCGCGTACCTGGTCTACATGGCGATCCGCACGTTCCGCAGCCGGGGCGACCATGACGCGCCCGACCTCAAGCCACAGCCGCTCGGCCGGGTCTACCTGGACGGCGCGCTGGTCAACGTCCTCAACCCGAAGGTCATCCTCTTCTTCCTCGCGTTCCTGCCGCAGTTCGTGGACCAGAACGCGGGTGCGGTGCCCCTGCAGATCCTGGTGATGGGACTGATCACCGGCCTGATCGGGCTGGTCAGCGACATCCTGTACGCGCTCGCGGCTGACTCGATCGCCGGCTGGCTGCGGGCGAGGCCGGCGTTCCAGCGTCGGCAGCGCTTCGCCACCGGGTTCATCTATCTCGGGCTGGGCGCGGCGGCGGTCTTCGCGGGCCCGGGGCACCGGCGCGTCTGACCGGGTCTTGTCACCCGGATGACAATTCAGTGAGTTCTTTGCTTCACATGCGGTGAAGTGCTGCGGATCACGCCGAGGTAACTTCCGAAAGGCCCCCGCGTTCCTGTGCAGGGGGCAGGAGGTGCGGACGGTGACCATGGCGATTGAGGAACACTCGCCCCTGAAACCCTGGGCTGGGGTGCCGGGCGAGCTTTCCGACATCTTCCGGCCCCATCTCGCCGAGCTGGCCGACGAGATGATCGAGGAGATCCTCGCCGGGATCCCGGAGTACGACCGGCCCCAGGACGAGGAGTACGCCCGTCTGGTGCGGCTCGCGGTGGAGGGCGCCCTGCGGCAGTTCGTGGATCTGATCGTTGACCCGGACGCGTCCTGGGAGCCCGTGGCCGCGGTCTACCGGGAGATCGGCTGGGCGGAGGCCCGGGAGGGGCGCAACCTCGACGTCCTGCAGGGCACGTTGCGGCTGGGCGCCCGGGTGGCGTGGCGGCGGCTGGCCGCCGAGTCCGAGCAGATGAACGTCCCGCGCCGCCACCTGGCCAGCATCGCCGAGGCCATCTTCGCGTTCCTCGACGAGATCGCGCGTGCCGCGACCGAGGGGTACACCAAGGCGCGCGAGCAGGAGGCCGGCGAGCTCGAACACCGCCGCCGGCGCCTGCTGGATCTGCTGCTGGCCGAGCCGCCCGCGTCACCGCAGGCGATCGCGGATCTTGCGCGCCTCGCACAATGGCGCGTTCCACGGACGGTCGCCGTGGTCGTGCTGTACGAACGGAGCCAGCACCCGTTCTCCCACCCGTCGTTGCCGCCCGACGTGCTCGCCGACGTCAACCGGCGCGAGCCGTGCCTGATCGTTCCGGATCCGGAAGGACCGGGGCGCGGGCGCCTGCTCGACTCGTCGCTGCGCAACTGGGTCGCCGCGATGGGGCCCGCGGTCCGTACCGAGGACGCGTCCAAGTCGCTCCGCTGGGCGCGCGAGGCGCTGCCCCTCGCCCGGCGCGGCATCCTGCCGTCGGACCAGCTGATCCGCTGCTCGGAGCACATGCCGACGCTCGTCGTGTTCAAGGACGAGGAGCTCGTCCGCGCCGTCGCCGACCTGCGCCTCGCGCCGCTTCGCTCCGTCCGCCCGCGCCACCGCGGAAGGCTCGCCCGCACCCTGCTGGCATGCCTGCAGAGCGGGTTCAACGCCACGGAGGTGGCGACCCGGCTGCACGTCCACCCCCAGACGGTCCGCTACCGGCTGCACCAGCTGGAGGAGCTCTTCGGCGAGGGCCTCTACGAGCCGGAGAGCCGCCTGGAGATGGAGATGGTGCTCACCGTGTGGCTCACCCCACCCGTGGACCGCCCTGCGGACGCGTCCGAGCTGGACGGCCCGCGCCGGACGGCCTAGTCGGCCAGGCGGAGGAGCCGCTTGGTCACCGGCGGCTCGGTCAGCTCCGCGCCCAGCACCAGCGGCACGCGCGACGCGCCCGCCGTCACCGTGCCCAGCTGCGTGCCCTGTGCGGCCTTGTGCGGCGCGTTCGCCTCGATCTTCACCGGCACGGTGAGCCCGGGCCAGCCGATCACGGTCAGCGGGGCCTTGGTGGTCACCGGGGTGGTGCCGCCCATGCCGTCGTCGACCTCCGCGACCTGCTGGCCCGCCGGGGCCAGCGTGACCGAGACGAGCGCGCCTTCGGCGCCGGCGACGAGGTTCTTGGCCGCGTCGATGGCGCCCACCGCGCTCGCCGAGCGCTGGCCCATCACCGCGCCGACGATGAGCGTGTTGACGTCGCCGACCCGCTTGCGCGCGGCGAAGACGTAGTTGCCGCCCGCCGCGTCGGTGAAGCCGGTCTTGCCGCCGACGACGCCGAGCTGGCCGAGCAACATGTTGCCGCCGATTCGCACTGGGCCGCCGGTGTCGGGCACATACCTCCGCTTGGCGACGATCTCGGCGAACGCCGGGATGCGCATCGCCGCGCGGAGCAGCTTGACCTGGTCCGCCGCCGTGCTGACCGTGCCGGAGTGGTAGCCGCTGGGGTCGGTGTAACGGGTGTTGTTCATGCCCAGCTGCTTGGCCGCCGCGTTCATCTTCGCGACGAACGCGGCCGGGTTGCCCGCGTCCCACCGGGCCAGCTCGTGCGCCACGTCGTTCGCCGAAATGATCATCAGTGCTTCAAGGGCCTTGCGCTGGGTGAGCCGCTGACCCGCCGTGACCTCCAGTAGCGACTCACCGCGCCGCTTCTGCCCGACGAGCCGCATCGCGGCCTCCCGGGAGACGGTGTACGTGGGACCGGGCTGCCCGCTGGCGAGCGGGTGGCTCTTGAGGAAGACATACGCGGTCATCACCTTGGCCACGCTGGCCGTAGGCGTGGGAACCCCGCCGCCTGCCGCGCCCATGGTCCCGATCCCTTCGACGTACAACGCCGACTGCCCCTGGCCGGGCCAGGCGAGCAGGGGCTTGGCACCGTCGAAGGTGTGACTGGTCTTGGACAACGTCAATGAGAGCGTGGGCTCGGGCAGTGGGCGCAGCAACTGGCCCCCCACCAGCCCACCGGCCAGAAGCACCAGTACCAGCACCGCAGCGATCAGCCGACCGCGCCGCTTCTTCTTCTTGGGCGGCGCCTCGACTTCTGGCCCTGCCTGCTGCGGCGCCTGGGCTCCCCACGGAACCGCCCACTGGCCCGAGTCCGTGGATGCGGGCGGCGCCGGCGTGGACGAGAGCGGAGTCTCGACAGTCGGATCCGTACTGCGCATCGGCAGATCCGTCTGAGTGGTGGAAGCCGGGTCGTCCGCAGCCCTCCACCCTTCCTGGAAGGACGGATCGGGGTGAACGGACGGCGCGGGGGGAGCCCCCCACCCCTGATCCTGCCCAGGGTCCGTCCGAGGCGGCGCGACCGCGGCCCTCCACTCTGTGACCTGCCTGAGCGTCGGAGGCGCCTGATCGTCGGTAGTCCGATCCGGATCAACCGCCCCCTCCTGCCGCCACTCCGCCCCCGGCGCAGCCGGAGCAGGCGCCCCTGGCGTGGACTCAGGCGGTGCAGAGCGCCTCGACGCCGGGCCCGACGGTGCGGGAGCCGACGGTCCGGGCGGGGGTGAGGCAGGCGCCGCGTGCTTGGGCGCCGGTGGTGTGGGGCCATCCGCCGTAGGCGTGGGTGGGGCCGACGCCGCGTGTTTGGGGGCTGGTGGCGCGGGTCGCGTGGACTCGGGCGCCGCCGGTGTGGGTGCGGGCGGTGTGGGCGCCGGTGGCGTGGGGGGTTCCGGTGTGGGGGCCGATGGTGCTGGCGTCGGAGGTGTGGAGGCCTCCGGTGAAGGCGTGGGTGGGGCAGACGCCGCGGGTTTGGGGGCTGGCGGTGTGGGTGGCGCAGACTCAGGCGCGGCCGACGCGGGGGCCGGTGGAGAGGCAGGTGCCGCGTGCTTGGGCGCCGGTGGTGTGGGGTCCTCCGGTGTGGGTGGGGTCGGTGCCGCGTGTTTGGGGGCTGGCGGTGCGGGTGCCGTGGACTCAGGCGCCGCCGGTGTAGGTGTCGGCGGTGTGGGCGCAGAATGCGTGGATTCCGCCGCTGTGGAGGTCGGCGGTTCGGGCGCCGCCGATGTGGGCGCTGGCGGTTCGGGCGCCTCCGATGCCGGGGCCGGTGGTACAGGAGTCTCTTGTGTGGGCGCTGGTGGTGTGGAGGGCGGCGGTGACGCAGGGCCTACGTGCTTGGGAGTTGGCGGTGCGGGTGCTTCGGCGTTGGGCGCAGGCGGTAGTGAGCCGGGCGCCGCGTGCGTAGGCGTTGGGGGTGCAGGTGGCGCAGATTCGGGCGCCGCTGATGTGGGTGCGGGCGGCTCCGATGCCGGGGCCGGTGGTGCTGGCGTTGCTTCGGTGGGCGCCGGTGGTGTGGTGGCCTCTGATGTCGGTGAGGCAGGCGTTGTTTGTTTGGGAGTTGGCAGTGCGGGTGTCGGAGACTCCGGTGCTGCAGCTGCGGGTGCCGATGGTTCGGAGGTCGGCGGTTGTGGCGCTTTGGGGGCTGTGGGGGTGGGCGGCGGCGGGACGGGGTCGGTTGCCGTACGGTCCGGGTCGATCGTCTCCGGTTCCGATGGTGGCTCTGCTGCGGGCTTGGTCGGGCTGGGGTCGTCCAGGAACTCCGTCAGCGCAGCCGTGACGCCGGGGTCTTCAATGGTCCACGAACCGCGATCAGGGTCCGCGTCGGGCGCGGGAGATGGTGCGGAGGGCGTGGGCTCTTCGGAGGGGGCCTCTGCGGACTCGGCTTCCGTTGCGGCTGGGGGCTCGGGCTCCTCTGCGGGCTCGTCCTCTTCCGCGGCGGCGTTCGGCTCGTCCTCGGGTGTGGTGGGGACGCCCAGGAGGGCTGAGATCTCCTCGCCGTCCGGGGTCACCTCGTCCGGGTCCGCGGGGGTTTCTTCCTCCGCGGCGGGCTTGGGGAGGGGGAACTCGGCAGTGTCCGCACGGCTGGCGTCGTCGCCCGCCGGGTCCGTGCCGGTCTCCGTGGAGTCTGCGGGCTTGCCCGCCGACTCCGGCCCGTGCCGGGTTTCCTTCACCGCGCGACCTCCTCGACGACTGTTCCGGGACAGGCAGACGGAGCGGTCTCGCCGGCGACCCCCCGTGCACCATTGAGGATGCGCAGCTTAGCCCGAAAGTTCACCTTGTTACGCATTGGTGATCAAAGTCGGAGCTGGTCAGGGACGGCGCGGCGAGTGCGTGTCGATGGTGGCGAAACCCTGTACGGCGTGGCCGAACGCGGCGGGCTGGCTCCCGGAAAGGGCCGTTGAGCTGGACCGCTGTGAAGACCACAGAGCGACGGGCGCGGCGGAGACCAGGGCTCGGTGCGTACCGGGGCGCGATCATGGCCGTCGCCGCGGAGTCGAAGATCGCCAGGCAGGCGATGTGGACCGTGGTCATCTGTGCGAGGAGCCTTCCAGAGTGTGCCAACCGTCCGGGCCGGGCAGCCGTTCGGCCGAGGCGGGGCCGTCGGTGCCGGGCTTGTACGGCTCGGGCGGATCTCGCGGGTCGAGGATGTCCTGGATGATCCGCCAGGACTCGTCCACAAGATCGAAGCGGGCGAACAGCTCCGGATCGCCGGACACAGCGGCGCTGAGGATGTGCTCGTACGGCATCTCACCGGGCCCGAGTACGTCGGAGAAGTCGACGGCGACCGGGACCGGCACGGGCCGGTCCTCGTTGCCCGGTTGCTCGACCAGGAGGTCGAACGTCATCCCCGCCTTGGGTTCGAGGCGGAAGCGGATGAGGTTGGGCGGCGCGGTGCCCTCGGACGTCTGGAAGAGCGTGACCGGCGGCTTGCGCAGCTCGACGATGACCTCGGTGGCGGAGATCGACATGCACTTGCCGGAACGGATGTGGAACGGGACGCCCTCCCAGCGCCAGTTGTCGACGTACATACGCAGCGCGATGAACGTCTCGGTCGTGGAGCCCGGTTTGACGCCTTCGACGTCCTGATAGCCCACGTACTGCCCGCGTACGACGTCGGAAGGGGAGATGGTGCGGGCGGCGCTCAGGGCGCGCCACTTCTCGTTCAGCCAGCAGCCGGCGTCGGGCTTGGCCGGCGGATCCATGATCAGGTACGCGCACACCTGCAGGAGGTGGTTCTGGACGACGTCGCGCAGCGCCCCGACCGAGTCGTAGAACGAGCCGCGGTCGGCGACGTCGAAGTCCTCTGCGAGCGTGATCTGCACGTTGTCCACGTACGACCGGTTCCAGAGCGGTTCGAGCAGCGTGTTGGCGAACCTCGCGATCATCAGCCCGTCGACCGGTTCGCTGCCCAGGAAGTGGTCGACCCGGAACAGGTGGTCCTGGTCGAAGTACTTCTGCAGCTCGGCGTTGAGCGCGCGCGCCGATGCCAGGTCGTGGCCGAACGGCTTCTCCACCACGAGCCGGGCGTTCTCGTTCAGCCCCACCCCGGCGATCCGTTCCGCCACGGTCTCGAACAACGTCGGCGGGATCGCCAGGTAGTGCGTCAGGAACCCGTAACCCTCGGCGGCGTCGCGGAGCCGGGAGAACGTCTCGCCGTCCCGGTAGTCGCCGGTCACCATGCGCAGGCGCCCGGCAAGCCGCCCGAACACCTCGTCATCGATCTCGTGGACGGCGGCGATCGCCTCGCGCGCGTGCGAGCGGAGGGCCTCGTCGTCCCAGTCGGACCTGGCCACCCCGATGATCGGGATGTCGAGCTCGCCGCGCGCGGTCAGCCGGTAGAGCGCGGGCAGCAACATCTTCTTGGCGAGGTCGCCCGTGATGCCGAAGAGGACGAGCGTGTCGGCTTTCTCGGCGTTGGCCTCCATGTCCCCGGTCGTTCCCGGCATTCCGCTGCCGACCCGTCGGAGGGACCGAGACTTTGCCGAGTCGTGGCGTGAACCCGGATCGGGGGTTGTGGCGATACATCCCCGTACGAGATCCCCAAGTGACGGGAAGGCCGGTCTTCATGTCATGGTGTCCGCGATGACCGCTCCCCCCACCGGTGCGCGCGCCGGTGTCCCCGCAGCCACGCCGGCCGACGAAGCCGGTGCAGTCGGCCCAGTCGGTGCCGCTGATGCCCCTGACGCCGATCTGATCGAACGGTCGCGCACGGATCCGGAGGCGTTCGCCGCGCTGTTCGACCGCTACAGCGGCATGCTCTACAGATACGTCTCGCGGCGGCTGGGGCCCGAAGTGGCCGAGGACCTGGTCGGTGAGACCTTCCTCGTCGCGTTCAGCCGCCGTGGCCGGTACGACCTGAGCCACAGGGACGCGCGGCCATGGCTGTTCGGGATCATCACCAAGCTCGTCTCCCGGCATCACCGCAGCGAGGCGGCGCGCTACCGGGCGCTGCGGCGCAGCCCCGTGGACGGCCATGTCGAGGGGCCTGCGGACCGGGTCGCCGCCGGTGTGACGGCGACGGCGTCGCGGCCGTTGCTGGCCGAGGCGCTGGCCGGGCTGCCGCGCCGTGACCGGGACGTGTTGCTGCTGGTGGCGTGGGGTGATCTGGCGTACGGGGAGGTCGCGCAGGCACTCGGCATCCCCGTCGGCACGGTCCGTTCGCGCCTCAGCCGCGCCCGCCGCAAGGTCCGGGCCGTCCTGGGCGACACCAACCCGATGAACGAGGAGGAGTGACCATGGACGACCTCGACCTGCTTCGCGACCTTGGTCACGACCTCGAACACGAACCCCCCGCCACCCTCGTCCGGCAGCGGCACCGTCTCGCCGAGGCGATCGCCGGGCGGACGGGCCGCCACCGTGGCCGGGGCCGGATCCTGATCGGCGTGGCCGCGGCGGTGACGGCCGCGCTCATCCTCGTGCCGACGGTGCTGCTGCGCGGCGGCGGGAAGGGCACGGAGGGCCCGCTCGGAGGATCCACGAACCGTGCTGGAGAGACCAAGGCCCTGAACATCCTGGTACTCGGGACTGACGGTCGCGGCGACAAGTTCGCGCCGCGCTCGGACACCATCGTGCTGCTGCACCTACCGAGGGACAGCGAACGCATCTCCGCTGTCAGCATCCCGCGCGACCTCATGATGCCCTTGCCGTCCTGCAAGACGAGGTCGGGAGAGCCCACGGCGGCGCAGATGGGCCTGATCAACAGCGCGTATACGGCCGGTGGTCTGGGTTGTTCGGTCCACGCTGTGGAAAAGCTGACAAACGTCCCCATCGATCATGCGATGTCGATCGACTTCACCGGCTTCAAGCGGATCGTGTCCGGGATGGGCGGGGTGGAGGTCGTGGTGCCGAGAGCGATGAGAGACCCCAAGGCCGGGCTGAACCTCAGCCCCGGACGGCAGATGATCCGAGGTGACCAGGCGCTGGCGTACGCACGGGCACGGCAAGGCCTCGGCGACGGCTCGGATCTCGAACGCATCAAACGGCAGCAGCAGCTCATGGCAGCCATGTTGAAGAGGGCCAAGGAAAAGCAGATGCTGAGCCCGGTGCGGCTGCCGACGTTCCTCAAGATGATGGCCGGGACCATGGAGACCCACGGGCAGTTGAGCCTCCCCGTGATGAAGGAGATCGCCCGGATCCTCGAAAGGACGGAGACGGACACCGTGCGGTTCAGCACCATCCCCGTGCGGCCGCATCCGGACGATCCCAATCGGCTGGCCCTGAACGAGCCAGCCGCCCGCAAACTCCTCCAGACCTTCAGGAATTAAGGGAGCGCAGCCAGCAGGCGGTCCAGTTCGTCTTCGGTGTTGTAGTAGTGGACCGACGCCCGTACGGCGGACGGGACCGCGTGCGGGTCGAAGCGCTGGTGGGCGCCGTCGGTCGCGCTGACATTGACGCCTCGTTCGCGCATGGCGAGCTTGACCGCCATCGAGTCGTGCCCCTCCACGGTGAACGTGACGACGCCGGAACGCCGCTCGCCCCGGTCCAGCAGCCTGATGCCGGGGCGGGCGGCGAGCTCACCGCGCAGGAGGGCGGCGAGGCCGGTCACCCGTTCCTCGATCGCCTCGATGCCGATCGCGGCGGTGTAGTCGGCCGCGACGCCCAGGCCGACCTGTCCGGCCACGAAGCGTTCCCAGGTCTCAAAGCGGCGCGCGTCATCGTGCACCTCGTACGTCTCGGGCGTGATCCACTCGGCGGACTGGAGGTCGAGGAACGGCGGCTCCAAGATCTGAATGACGTCGCGCCGTACATACAGGAAACCGGTGCCACGAGGGCCGCGCAGGAACTTGCGCCCGGTCGCCGACAACATGTCACAGCCGATCTCGCGGACGTCGACGGCGAGCTGCCCCACCGACTGGCAGGCGTCCAGCAGGTAGAGAGCGCCCGCTTCCCGGGCCAGCCGTCCGACCGCGGCGGCCGGGTTGATCAGGCCGTTGTGGGTCGGGATGTGGTTGATCGCGACAAGCCGGACTCCACCCCTGGCGAGCTCGGTGGCAAGCGCCTCCAGCGAGATCTGCCCGTGCTCGTCGTCCGGGACGACCTCGACGCTCACCCCGCGTGCGGCCGCGATCTGGTGGTACGCGATGGCGTTGCTGGCGTACTCGCTCGTCGTGGTCAAGATCCGGTCGCCGCGTTCGAACGGGATGCCGTAGAACGCCATGTCCCAGGCCCGGGTGGCGTTCTCCACGTAGGCGATCTCCTCGGGGACGGCCCCAATCAGCTCGGCCACGGCGCCGTAGAAGCGGGCGATCGCGGTGGCGTTCCGTTCGGCGGCCTCATAACCGCCGATGGTCGCCTCGAGTTCGAGGTGCGCGAAGACGGAATCGGTCACCGGACGGGGAGGAAGCGAGGCCCCCGCGTTGTTGAGGTGGACGACGCCTGCGCTGCCGGGGGTGTCGGCGCGGACCTTTTCGATGTCGATTCCCATGGTCAGAGGCTGCCCGATGAGTTTCGGCGGCGCAAAGTGTCATACCTGTGGGAGACCCTGGTGAAAGCCGGGGAGTTGACCTCAATCAATGTTGAGGTTGCATCCTGACCACAGGTCGCCGGACGGCGGCCACTGAGCCCCCTGACAAGCGATGGTGTGCCATGGATATGGAAGTGACCGCGTGGATGTCCTTGCACCACGCGATGAACGCGCAGGATGACAAACGGCCGTTCTCGAAGGCCACGTTGAAGCGCATCTGGGGCTTTGCGCGCCCGCACCGCGCTTGGCTGGGCTGGTTCCTGCTCCTCAGCGTCATCACCGCCGTCCTCGCGGTGGCGACCCCGGTGCTGGCGGGCCGGGTGGTGGACGCGATCGTCAAGGGCTCGTCCTCCTCCACGGTGGTCTGGCTGGCCGTGATCATTGCGATCATCGCCCTGGCCGAGGGCGGGCTGGCGCTGCTCAACCGCTGGTTGTCGGCCAGTATCGGCGAGGAGTTGATCCTTGACCTGCGCACCGCCGTCTTCGACCATGTCCAGCGCATGCCGGTCGCGTTCTTCACCCGGACCCGCACCGGAGCGCTCGTCAGCCGGCTCAACAACGACGTCATCGGTGCGCAGCGGGCCTTCAGCGACACCCTCTCCGGCGTGGTGGGCAACCTGGTGACCCTCCTCCTGACTTTGATCGTCATGCTGGGCATCTCCTGGCAGATCACCGTGCTCGCGCTGATCCTGCTGCCCGTCTTCGTGCTGCCCGCCAGGCGGATGGGCTCCCGTCTCGCCCGGCTTCAGCGTGAGGCGGCCGCGCACGACTCGGCGATGAGCACCCAGATGACCGAGCGCTTCTCGGCGCCCGGCGCGACCCTGGTCAAGCTCTTCGGCCGCCCCTCCCGCGAGTCCGCGGAGTTCGCCAGCCGCGCCCGCCGAGTCCGCGACATCGGCGTGCGCACCGCGATGGTGCAGTACGTCTTCATCACCGCACTCACGGTCGTCTCAGCCCTGGCCCTCGCTCTCGTCTACGGCATGGGCGGCTTCTTCGCTCTCAAGGGCAGCCTCGACGCGGGCGCCGTGGTCGCAATGTCCTTCCTCCTGGTCCGCCTCTACGCCCCGCTCACCGCCCTGGCCAGCGCCCGCGTGGAGGTCATGAGCGCCCTGGTGAGCTTCGAGCGCGTCTTCGAGGTCCTCGACCTCAAACCGCTGGTCGCCGAAAAGCCAGTCACCAAGCCCGTCCCCGAGGGCCACGTCTCGGTCGAGTTCACGAACGTCCGCTTCGCCTACCCCTCCGCTGACAAGGTCTCCCTGGCCTCGCTCGAAGAGGTCGCCAACCTGGACACGCGCGGTGGCGTCGAGGTGTTGCACGACGTCTCGTTCAGGGCCGAGCCGGGCCAGATGATCGCCCTGGTCGGCTCGTCCGGCGCCGGCAAGTCGACCATCGCCCAGATGCTCCCGCGCCTCTACGACGTGGACGAGGGCGCCGTCCGATTGGGCGGAGTGGACGTCCGCGACCTGAGCTTCGACACCATCCGCGACACCCTGGGCATGGTCACCCAGGACGGCCACCTCTTCCACGAGTCCATCCGCGACAACCTCCTTCTCGCGCGCCCCGAAGCCACTGAGCCCGACCTCTGGGACGTCCTCCGCCGCGCCCGCCTGGACGACCTGATCAGGTCCCTCCCCGACGGCCTCGACACGATCGTCGGCGAACGCGGCTACCGCCTCTCCGGCGGCGAACGCCAGCGCCTCACCATCGCCCGGCTCCTCCTGGCCCGCCCCCGCGTGGTGATCCTGGACGAGGCCACCGCCCACCTCGACTCCACCTCCGAGGCCGCGGTCCAGGAGGCCCTGACCGAGGCGCTGGACGGCCGCACCGCCATCGTCATCGCCCACCGCCTCTCCACGATCCGGGCCGCCGACCAGATCCTGGTGGTCGAGGCCGGCCGCATCGTCGAACGCGGCACCCACGACGACCTCCTGGCCGCCGACGGCCGCTACACCGAGCTCTACCGCACCCAGTTCGACCAGCAAGACAGCCCGCCCAAGACCCCCACCGGAGAACCCTTGGAAGCAATCGCCTAAGACCCACCAGCGGGGCCGCCCGAAAGCGGCCCCGCCACCCGCTGGCATGCCCCTTCGCTCCGTGCGGGCTGCCGCAATGAGCCTTCGTCGCAGCCCCCAGCAGACGTTCCACCGCCAACGGCAGGTCCCTCGCTCCGCTCGGGGCTGTCCCCATTGGGGCTCCGCCCCAAGCCCCAGCAGGGGCTCCGCCTCCGCACCTCCGCCCCTTCATCGATGGCACTACAGAGGAAACGACGTCACGACGACGTTCAATTGGAGCACCCAAGCCCTCACCGTGGGATGGGTATTCCGGCGAGCGGATTGTGTGTCACGACTTGCCCTGCGTGCAGACGGCTCAGAAAGACCTTCTGGCGCAGACCCTGATGACGCCAGTGTCGCTGACTTGCCGCTGCACCGTGACCGGTGCGGTGGGCGGGCATGATGGCGTCGTATGGCCCTACACATCACTCTCCGCAGCCGCCCGACTTTCGCCGATGGCGGGGCTTGACTCTGAGCTTGACCCATGACTGAACCCGGCCATTGTGGATGGGTTTGTTGATCTCTGTGTCTGTGTACATGACCATGTAAATGCGGAATATGCGCAACGCCGCGCTCGAGCGCAAACGCATCTGGGAGCTGATCGGCGTGGCAGGTCGCACGGATGGTCTTGAGTGGCCCGAGACTCTTGACGTCGATGCGCTCCGCGCCTCCGGATGGCGGCCCGTTCCCTTCCAGCAGTTCATTTTGAAGGTGCACAGTCGCTGCAACCTCGGTTGTGACTATTGCTATATGTACGAGATGGCGGATCAGGGGTGGCGAAGCCGTCCGCGGCGTATGTCACCTGCCATCGTCGACCGCACAGCGACTCGGATTGCCGACCACGTGCATGCCCACGGGCTGACCGCGATCGAATTGATGCTTCACGGCGGGGAACCCCTGCTGGCAGGCCCCCAGTTGATCCGGCAGGCCGTGACCGCTGTTCGCGCGGCGGTCGGTGAGGGCGTGACGGTACGGGCGCTTGTCCAGACCAACGGTGTGCTGATCGACGACGACTTCCTTCGGCTCTTCGACGAACTGGATGTGTCGGTCGGGGTAAGCCTGGACGGCGATGCGGAAGGCCATGACAGACACAGGCGCCATGGAGACGGCCGGGGAAGCTACGCCGAGGTACGGGCGGGGCTCGAACGTCTTTCCGCCTATCCTCACCTGTTCGCCGGGCTGCTCAGCACGATCGATCTTCGCAACGACCCACGGACCACCTTTGAGGCGCTGGTTTCCTTCGGGCCTCCGGCGGTCGATTTCCTGCTGCCCCATGGCAACTGGGAGACAGCTCCTCCGTTCCTCGACGGCTCGTCACCGCTCTACGGGGACTGGCTCATCGCGGTCTTCGACCGCTGGTATGACGCGCCGGTCCGGGAGACGCGCGTTCGCCTGTTCGGCGAGATCATACGAATGTTGCTGGGCGGCGCCTCCGGCACCGAGGCGGTCGGCCTTTCTCCGTCAGTACTGGTCGTGGTGGAGACCGATGGAAGCCTCGAGCAGGTCGACAGTCTCAAGTCGGCGTACGAAGGCGCGGCCGGAACCGGCCTTCACGTCCTGAGGAACGGTTTCGATGCGGCGCTCGAACTTCCGTCGGTGGCCGCGAGGCAGCTCGGGGAACAGGCCCTTTCGAGCCAGTGCCGTGCCTGCACCGCACGCAGAGTATGCGGTGGAGGCATGTATGCGCATCGCTATAGAGCGGGCAGCGGTTTCCTCAACCCATCCGTCTACTGTCGAGACCTTTTCCGGCTTATCAACCATATTCATGGGCGAGTCACTGATGATCTGACGGAAGGGCGCCGATGAAACGCCACCGAATACCAAGAAAGGTGTTCGATGCGCTGGCGGCGGGCAGCGGTGGCGCTCATGCGGTGGGATACCTCCAAGTCGCGCAGTACAGCAGACGACTCCTGCTTCTCCGCGGTGTGCAGGACGCTGCGAAGACCCAGGAACCGAAGCGTGCCCGGCGAGCACGTCAAGCGTTCGCTCTGCTCGCGGAGATCCAGGAACTGGCGCCTGAAGCCGTTGAGGCGACGATCTGCTACCCCACCGTGGGTGCGTGGGCGCGCGACGTCCTGGTGGGAAAGGGTGACACGGGAGGGTTGGCCGCCTTGGCGGCGGCCGCGGCGGTGCGTGCCGGCTTTCCTCGTCCGATCGAGGTGCCCGCCTCCGATGGCGTGGTGGTGTTGCCGTCGCTCGGACGCGCGATCTTGCCGGACTGCAGGAGTGCGGTCGTGCGGCCAGATGTCGCCATGGTGACCGCGCATGGCGCGGGCGTGCGCATTCCCGCGGATCCGTATCGAGACGCGCCTGGTTGGCAGGGGCTGCGACGCCTGGAGGCCGAATATCACGGCATGGCGATCCGGTTCCTGCTCGACGAAGGCGACCCGTACCGGATGCCCGGTGCCGAGGTGCTCCATACCCGGTTGTCCCCCACCGAGGTGGAGAAGTGGCGTGCCGGAATGCGCCGGGCATGGCGTCTGCTGGTTCGCTTTCACTGGACCGCAGCCGAGGAGATCGCCGCTGCGATCTCCGTGGTGTCACCGCTCGTGCCCCACGGGGAGGAGCACACCAGCGCCACGGCACATCACACCTTCGGCGCTATCGGCCTCTCGCTCCCGCCTGACGAGCACGCTTTCGCCGTCACTCTGGCGCATGAGGTGCAGCACACCAAGCTCGGCGCCCTGATGGATCTGGTGCCGCTCACCCGCCCTGACGACGGCAGCCGTCACTATGCGCCCTGGCGTGACGATCCACGTCCAATCAACGGCCTGCTGCACGGCGCGTACGCTCATCTCGGCGTTGCCGGCTTTTGGCGCCGGCAACGCGCGCATGAGCGCGGGGCGACCACGATGCGGGCACATATCGAGTTCGCCCGCTGGCGGGACGCGGCAGCTCTCACGGCTCGCACCCTTGCGGCAAGCGGGCGCCTCACCGACGCCGGTGAGACATTCGTGGCCGAAATGGCGCGAACGCTCCGTTCCTGGTGCCGCGAACCAGTCCCGCAGGTCGCCTTGGATCACGCACGTACCGTTGCTGGACGCCATCGAGCTAGATGGCGCCTGCGGAACGGCGCTGATCCGACCGACTAGCCGGGCTCAGAGCCGGTTAGCGGGACTCAGAGCCGGTTAGCTGAGCCTAGATGGGAGGCGGGTCGAAGTCGCAGTCGAGGTGACGACCTGCTTGCGCAACGACCACATCTGGGTGATCCGCAGCGAGCACTCGCGCGTACCGGTCAAGCGTGTCCTCGAAGAGTTTCGTGCCCTCTTCTTCCGCGCCGTCCGCCTTCATGTCTGCCGCAAGGTTCGCCGCACAGGCCAGCGTCATGGGGTGATCCATGCCCAGTACGACACGCAAGCGACGCAAGGTTCCTTGTCCTAGTTGGCGGGCAGACGCCAGATCACCCAGCGCGGCCAGGTCGCTGGCGAGGTTGGTGGCGACAGTGAGCGAGTAATGGTGGTCGCGCTTCAGGTTGGTCTCGAGCCCGGCCAACGCCCCTTCGTTGAGCTGGCGTGCCTTGGCCGCTTCGCCGCGGACCCGGTGTAGGAGCGCGAGGTTCCCCGCGCAGCCGTGGTAGTACGGGTGGTCGGAGCCGTACATGTCTGGATAAAGCTCGACAGTCTCGGAGACAAGTTCAAAGGCCTCGTCGATCTGCCCGAGCGAGCGCTGAATATTGGCCAGGCACATGGCTGAGGCGAGCGAGTCCGGTTGGTTGGGGCCGAAGAGCCGCAGGTAGCGGCCATGGACCTCCGAAGCCAACTCGAGCGCCCTGTCGTAGTCCCCTGCTCGCCGAAGCGCGATCGCCAGGTCCTTGGCGGTACGAAGCGTCCACGGGTGCTCGGCGCCCAGCTCGTCCACCCCGAAGCTGTGCGCGTCCTCACCCAGATCGCAGGCCTCCTTGTAGGCGCCGCAGAGCCGAACGGCCCGGGCGAGCCCGCTCCATGAGCTCAGGACGTCGGCGCGGCCGACCCCGCGCCCGCCGGGGGCGAGCCCTTGGTAACTCCGTGCGTGCGCGTCGCGGGCTTCGCTGTAGAGACTGACCAGGCCATAGTCGAGTGCGAGGTTGTTGACTGCACGGAGGGTGCGTCGCTCATCGGGACCGTACGCGTCTTCGTGCCGGCGTACAGACTCCTCGTCGTGCTCGCGAGCAGCGATGAAGTCACCTCTCGCCCGCAAGTCGGCCCCGAAGCTGTTGAGGACGATCAGCCGTGCGTCTCTGAGCTCATCACTGCCCTGGGCCATCCCGTCCATATGGGCCGCGGTGGCCTTGTCGATCTCGTAGGCCTCGTTGTAGCGGCCCAGCTCGCGCACGATGATCCCGCGCTGTACGCGCGCTCGCAGTACATCGAGGTCGTCAGGGCCAGAGTCGAGCGTCCACCGCTCCTCGAACCGTTCGACGAACACGAGCGCGGACCGGTAGTCACCGGAGATGTAGAGATAACGAACGAAGTCCAGGGCGAGCGCGCGTACCGACTCGTCGCGGTTTTGATCCAGGGCGGAGGGCGCCACATGAGCGAGCAGGCTCGCATACCGCGCCCAGTCGGCCGTGTTGTCAGGACTCTCGGGAGTGGTCGCGACGAGGATCTGGTGCACGTCGGACCGGCAGCGCTCTTGTTCGCTCGGTGAGAGTCCGTCACGGACCAGCGCTTGAATGAGCCGATGCACCTGGATGGTCCGGCCAGGTGCATCGATGCGGGCGAGAGCGAAGCGGCCGAGCTCTCCAATGGCGCGGCTGCGTCGGATGGGGTCGCGCAGGAGAGAGGACAGCTCTGGCGCGATCCCGTCAGGCGCAGCGTTGAAGACAGCGCGAGGAATGGGCTCGGGGCCGAAGAAGGCACAGCAGCGGAGCAGCTCGATCGCTTCGGGCAGCTTCGCCATCAGACTGGCTACCGACAGTCCCCAGGCTGCGGTCATCGATTCCGGATACTCGGTCGGCTTGCCTTCCGCCAGTAGTTGCGCTGTTCGTTCCTTCAGGAGGGGGAGGTACTCCTCCACCGTCATGCCTGTCTCGGCCTGCACCGCGCCCGCCTGCTCCAGCGCGAGTGGCAGGTCGCCCAGTGCCTCGGCCAGTGCGTCGGCCTCCTTGGAGTCGATCCCGCGGACACGCTTGCACAGGAAATCCACACTCTCGGCACGGGAGAAGACGTCAATCGGGATCGCGTTCGCCTCGGCCTGCCATCGGGGATTGCGCGAAGTGATCAGCACATGTCCCGGCCCGCCGTCGGGGATGATTTCCTTGATGTCCTCCGGCTGATCGGCGTTGTCGAAGATCAGTAGCCACTTCGCGTAGGGCTCGCCCCGGCGTAGCGCGCTCAGCACCGCCTTCGCGGCGTCCTCGATGCCTGTCGCGGTCGCCGAGGGCAGGCCGAGGTGTGGAGCAAGGCCCGCCAACGACGAACGCACAAGGATGGGCTGGTCGGATGGAATCCACCAGACCAGGTCATAGTCCGACCGGTACCGCCAGGCGTATTCGACCACCATCTGGGTCTTGCCGACGCCGGCCAGCCCGTGCAGTGCCTGCGGCTCGACCCGCGACACGACGGCAGTGATCTCCCCGGTGATGCTCGCGCGGAGCTCGGCGAGAAGCTCCTCGCGGCCAGTGAAGTTCCGGTTGCGCGGCGGGACGTTCTCCCATACCTCGGGTGCTGGGCCAGGCGATCGTCGTTGATGTGGTGAATTCATCACGCGTACCGCCTTCGCGTCATTCTGTCGTCCGGCCCCCCGCGCGCCATCTTATGCCGCGAAACAGGCAATACCAGTGTCACGTGACAGAGATCGTAAAATCGGGAAGATCGACATGTAATGATCTCCTTCTCGAGTGAGGCGGGCCTCTATTACGGATGCAATAGAGGCTGTCTTTGGGGTTGTCCGTAATTGATTCCCCGAAAGATCAATGATATCTCTGCGTATTGTTGGAATCGTCTACTTGTCCGGCTGATACGTCTCTGGCGCAATCTGGACAGGTTCGCCGGTAAGGGATTGGGAAGACCCGTATCCGAGACCGGCGGACGCCGAGTGGAGGACTGGTATGCGCGAAGACGTCGAGCTCGGTGGCATCGTCCCGGATCTGTCTGAGGTCGCTCTGGGTGATCTGGACAGGATCGTTCTGGCGCAAGAGTTGTGCGAGCTCAGCGAGTCGCTGGGCGAGGAGGGCATCGCCAGGTTCAACGCCGGCCCTCCGCTGAGGCAGGACGCCAGGCCGCCGCTGAGGCAGAACGCCAGGCCCACGCTGAGGCAGTGAGTCGGCCGTGTCGAGCTGAGCCGACCGTGAAGGGGCGACCGCCATGAAACCACTTTCCGCCCCGCCCGGATTTCGGCGATCCATTCACTGGATCTTGTGGGTTGCCGTACCATTTGATGGCCCTACGATGAAAGGGCCATCGTGAATGAGGGTCGTCCGCGTGGCGAAGCCGACGCCATGAGCGTCGTCGGACGCCCGCCCGATGCGTGGTCAGGCCCCTACGTGGGTCGGCGGCCTTTCACGGAAGCTGATCGGAAGTTCTTTTTCGGGCGAGAAGACGAAGCGCGCGCGGTCGCTCACGCGTGGCTGACCAATCGGCTGACCATCCTGTCGGGCGCTTCTGGCGCAGGTAAGACCTCTCTTCTTCGGGCAGGCGTGGTCCCGGCTCTGGCGTCGGAGCCCGCGAACGTCCTCCCCGTCGGGCGCGTGTCCCATGGCTCGACCTTCCCGATGGCCGCCGTTCCGGAGCAGAATCCCTACACGCTCGCGCTTCTGGCATCGTGGTGGCCGCAACAGACACTGACCCGGGTCTCGATGTTGTCGATCGCCCGGTTCCTGCACCACCGGCAACTGACCGACCGGTATGGCCGGCGGCTTCCGATGCTGGTCGCCATCGACCAGACTGAGCGGCTCTTCCACGCCGCCGACTCGCGGCACCGCGTGCGCTTCCTCGAAGAGTTGCGAGAGGCGATCGAGGATCGGCCGCGAATCCACCTGTTGATGGCCGTACGTGAGAATCACCTCGACGAGGTCATGCGGGTCACCGAGGAACTGGCGCCGGAGAGAGGCGACCCGTACGTGCTCCGGCCATTCGATCGCCGACGTGCCCGGGCGGCTGTGACGGGCCCGCTGGAGGCGACTGGACGGACCTTCGATCCGGATGTCGCCGCTCGTCTGGTGGACGACCTGGCAGCGGGGCCGGCGGCGTCGGCTCGCGGGCGCTTCGCCGAATCCTCTGCGGTCACGGCGGACGAGTCCGAGGCCTTGGTAGAACCGGTCCTCCTGCAAGCCGTGTGCCGAAGGATGTGGGAAGACCTCGCGGACGACACCGCCGTGGTCTCTGCCGGGCTGCTCCCGGACAGCGACCGGGCGCTCGCCGATTTCAGCCGTCAGACGCTCTCAGCGGTGGCATCCGACCATGGGGTACGTCCGGACGAGTTGTCGACCTGGCTGCGGAATCTGCTCAGTGGGGCCGGGCCCGCACGCCTGTCCCTTTCGGACTCGGTGATCCGGGCAATGGAAGACCAGCATCTGATCAAACGCAGGGCTGGCGCCCGTTCCTACGAACTCCAGCATCCACGGCTGATCGAGCCCATCTGGCGGCTTGGTGAGGAGCGCTGGACCGTACGGCGTCCCGAACCCGCTGGTCTCCTGCGCGCCGCCGAGGTGGCTCTGTCAACGGATGAGCCTGATCTCGCTGAGCAACACGTCAAACAGGCAGTGCGCGCATACGGCGCGGGTGACATGCGTGAACGGGCCGAGGCGGAGTCCTTCCTTGGAAACGTCGCTCTCCAGCGCGGTCAGCTTGAAGCGGCCACCCAGCACTACAGCGCGGCGGCGGTGATGTACGAGACGCTGCAGGCCAACGAGAACGTGGGATGGATGCTCGCTGCCGTCGGCATGCTCAAGCTTGACTTGGGAGACCGCGGCGCGGCGGTCGAAAACCTGAAGGCGGCGGTCAGGCGCATCCCCAACGATGCGATGCTTCAGACGGAGCTCGGGCAGGCCTTGTGGATCGCCGGTCAGCCACAGACGGCACTGGCCGTCCTCGGCAGTGTGCTCACCCGTGAGGGTGACACTGCCGAAGCGCTACGAGCCAGAGGAGAGATACTCGCCGATCTGGGCGACGCCGAATCGGCGCTTCGTGACCTCGATCGCATCGAACGGCGTCCTCGTCCGTCCACGCGGGCGGCGCGAGCACTTGCTCTGGCCACGCTCTCGCGTGTGGAGGCGGCCAGGCAGGAGCTCAAGGAGATCGATGCCGAGGCCACCGATGACGGCTCGGTGCTCTTTCGGGTCGCGCGGGTACAGCGGCTCACCGGCGATGTCGGCGCGGCCACCGAACTGGCGTCCCGCGCGGTGAAGGCCAGTGATCCGCCGCTCCCTCCCCATCAGAAGGCAGCGGCCCTGAGACTCCTGAGTGAAATGTGACAGTGGTCACTGTATTGCGTGGAAGACTCGAATCATCCTGACGGTATGCAGGACACCGCATGGGTCGCGCTGGCGAGTGGCGTCACGCTCGCTCTCAGCGCGGGCTGGCAAATTCTGGGTGAGGGCCGGCGTGCGGCTCACGAACTCCGCCGCAAGCGGGATGCCCGGGAATTCAAGCAGATCGCCGCTCGTGAGCTGCGGCTCCGCGGTGCACTCGACGAAACGAGGTCCGCAGTGCTCCGCCTCGCCGTCACCGTGCGGGTCTGCATGAGCATGCGCGGCGTTGAGCACGGGTTCGCCAGGATGGACAACGACGATTTGAAGGTCGTGGTCAATCGTGCCCGGGCGGAGTACCTGGACGCGATCGTCGCGATCGAGGCGCTCTGGATACTGATCGGAGAAGAGGCTCGCCCCTCCGCCGACCAGTTGCGGTCCGACGTGAGCCGCGCCTATGGGCATGTGAGTTCGCTGGCCGCCCCGCTGGGTGACGCGGACGGGATGGAAGAGGCTGTGAGATCGTCGCTTCGCTTGCTGAGCGTGCAGGTGTCCGGCGCTCCGGCGGCTGCCCTGCCGGGTAAAGGGTCCGGCAGGAGGTCGTGGCTGTTCTGGCGGAGGCGATCGGCAGGGACGAACGTGTGACCCATCGGGAACTGCTCGTCCCCAGGTATCTCCTCGTCCCCAGGTATCTCTTGGACGACCTTTCCCGGCACGATCCTGGTCCGCTTCACAGGAACGTCAGGGCGATCGTCGGTCGGGGCCAGTTCGGGTCGTCCAACCCATGACGGCCGGACGGGAATTGATCGGCGGCGGACTGTGATGGCGATGGCCAGCGCGCCGATCACAGCGCAGACGACCAGTGACGCATGGAACGGGCCCATGACCGAGATGCCGTAACCCGCGCAGATCGTGCCGAGGGGGACGGCTCCCAGCGACAGGAACCTGTTGGCGCTCGTCACCCGGCCGAGAAGTTCCGGCGGAGTCGTCATGGCCTGATGCGTGGCGATCGTGACGTTCATGTGCGCGCCCATGAAGCCGACACCGGCCCAGGCGACGAACCACACAAGGGGATTCGCGGACAGGGCGATGACGCCGGTGAGACCGAACCAAACCCAGACACATGCCGTGACCACGGCCGGGGGCCTGATCCGTTTCAGCGAGGCCGGTGCCACCAGAGTGCCCACGAGCCCGCCGAGTCCTGGAGCCGCGAGGAGCACACCGATCACGAGCGTGGACAGGCCTCGCTCTCTCGAAGCGATGACCAGCAGCAAGATGATCGCCTGGAAGAGGAAATTGGTCACGAAACAGACGAACATCGCCGTCCGGAGGAAACGGACTTCCCAGAGCCACCGTATGCCTCCGCCCATCTCGTTGATCAATGATCGGGCGGTGTCGGTCCGGCTGGTGCGGGCCTGCGTGTTCTTCTGGTGCCGGGTAAAAGCCGGCCGGAGGTGCCGCGTTCGCATCAGCGCGATGGTCACAGCGGAGACCAGACAGGAGAAGGCGTCGGCTGCGAACGGCAAGACCCGATCCAGGCCGTAGATCAGGCCGCCCAGCGGACGCCCGAGCAGCAGAGCCAAATGATTGCGCGCTTCGTTCGTCGCCATGGCCTGCGGCAGCCGGCTCCGTGGAACGATCATCGGAACGACACCCACCTCGGCCACCCCGTGGAAGGTGACGCAGATGCCGCTGATGGCCACCGAGAGAAGAAGCAGCGGGATCGAGAGTTCGTCGACGAAGAGAAGCGCTCCCGCCGTAGCCGCGACCATTCCACGCACGATTTGGCTCACCAGCATGGTCCATCTGCGGTCAAGCCGGTCTGCCACGATCCCCGCGGGTATTTGGAGAAGGAGATGGGGCAATGTTCCCGCCGCCACGATCCAGCCCGTCGCGACGGCCGAGCCCGAGAGAGTGAGAGCCACCAAAGGACCGGCCAGGGTCGCGCCCATACCGCCGAGCATCGAAATGGCGCTACCACTCCACAGCAGCTTGTAGTCACGCTGCCAGGCCGGATCGTTACGTGCTTCCAGCGGAGGGCGAAATACCATGGTAGTGGTCATCGTGTCTGCGATTCCCTCCACCACACATCGATCGAATTGCGGTCCACGGAAGCGAGCAAGACCCATGCCGTGACGGGGGAGCCGCCGGGGCACGGGCCTGGGGTTTCAAAGACTGGCGGCGACCCCTCGTCGGGTCTTGATTCCCTTTGTCGTAAGGGCTAGGGGCCGCCGCACGTCAAGGTACACGGGCCCGCCCGGGCCGCGTGCGGGAACCCGCCGAACAAAGATCGCGTCACTGCCCGCCACCTGGTTCGTGTCGTTCATAGAGCCATTGGTCATGCCAGGAACTGCCCAGAAAGACGTGCGACAACGCCAGGCCGATGCGGCGGAAACCGTTCTTTTGCAAGACCCGGACCGAGCCGGGATTGTCGGTGCGCACAGAAGCCTCCACCCGGTGCAGCCCCAGCGTGCCGAAGGCCACGTCCAAGCCGAGCGCCACGGCGCTGGACGCGATCCCGCGGCCACAATGCCGTTCCGCGACCCAGTACCCCAGCTGGCAGCTCTGCAACGCGCCGCGAACGATGTGGTTGAGCGCCAGGAATCCGACGTACTCGTCACCTTCGTGGATCAGTGACGCCCAGCGTCTGCCCACCTGCCGGAGGCGCTGGGCCTCGGCGAGGAGTTCGCGCTGGTGGCCGGGTTCTAAGAACGCATCGTCGCGTTCTGGCTCCCACTTCTGCAGGTGCGAGCGGTTTTCACGGTAGAGCTGCGCCAGCGCCTCGGCTTGGCCGACGTGGAGTTCGTGCAGCGCGACATCCATGGATCTCTCCGATGAGCCCCGTGGCCGGCGTTCCATGCCCGCCTGCTGATTTAGAGCGTCGCCGGGATCCGCGGGTTCGTATCAAGGATCGATCGATATGACCGCTTCAGGCCCCGTTTTCGGGAACGCTCGAAGTCCAGGCGTGTCAGATCCAGCCCGCTTCACGGGCTATGCGGGCGGCGTCGGTGCGGTTGCGGGCGTTGAGCTTGGCGACGACGGCGGTCAGGTAATTGCGGACGGTGCCGGCCGTCAGATGGAGGCGTTGGGCTATCTCGGGGGCCTCGGCGCCCTCCGCGGCCAGCCGGAGAACGTCGGTCTCGCGCGGGGTGAGCGGGTTGTCGGTGACGTCCCAGGCGGTGAGGGCGAGACTCGGATCGAGGACCCGGCGGCCTTCGGCGACGGCGCGGATGGCGGCCACCAGCTCGTCGGGGGGAGCCGTCTTCAGCAGGAAGCCGCTCACCTGCGCGGTCAGCGCACGTCGCAGGTGCCCGGGTTTGCCGTGGCCGGTGAGGATCAGGACGCGGCAGGAGGGGAACTCGGCGTGGAGCTCCGCGGCCGCGGCGAGGCCGTCCAGGCCCGGCATGTCGACGTCCAGGACGGCCACGTCAGGGCGGTACGAGCGGGCGGTGGGGACGACCTTGTCGCCCGCGTCGACCTGCGCCACCACGGTCAGATCCGGTTCCAGGTCGAGCAGCGCGGCAAGGGCGCCGCGCACGACGTGGTGGTCATCGGCGAGCAGCACGTTGATCACGGCCCCATGTTTATCAAGCCTCAGGTCATGCCGGGGCCAGAAGGGCGCGGATCAGGGCCACCAACGGGCCGCCGGGCTCGGGCTCCTCTGCGGGCGGCGGTGTGTCTTTGGCCGGCCCTGTGTCGTTGGTTGGCCGTGTGTCCGCTTCCTCGTTCTTCGGCGGGTCCTGCGGCGCGTCCTTGGCGAGAAGTGCGTTGGTGGCGGGTGCCGTCAGCGCTTCGTTCATCAGAACGAGGTACCGGGTGGACGCCCAGGCGAGCCGGCCGTCGGACAGGAGGAGCTGCGCCCACCTGTCCTTGGTCTTGCCCGTGCCAGGGACGATGACGCCGCTCTTCAGGAAGCCGACCTGCCTGAACTTCTTGGTGTCAGGGCCGGACCGGACGTTGACCCCGGGCTTCCCCTGCACCTTGTAGACGGTGCCGGACGCCTTGGTGAGGTGAGTCGATGGAATCCAGGCGGAGCCACCGGTCGAGAGGAAGACCTCCGACCAGCCTCGCGAGTTGCGCCCGGACGCGGCCAGCAGGGCGCCCGCCTTGTGCAGGCCGGCCACCTTGAACTTGGTGCCGGGGCCGGTACGGGTGTTCACCCCGTCGGGGGTAATGCGGCTGGGGATGACGCGGTAGATCCCCGGCTTGTGGACCGGCGCGGGCGCGGCGGCCAGGGCGGACGCCGGGGTCGCGGCGCCGGTGAGACCCGTGGCGATCGCCACGGCGATGATTCGCTTTGTCGAACGCATCCTGGGACTCAACCAGCACTCCACCGCGATGGGCCCGCGTGCCGGGCGCCGTTTGCCCGAACCATTAATGATCTGGGATGAACTCGAGGGTCAGGGCATTGCTCGCTGGCGGGTAGGAGACTGTCTGGGGGACGCGCCATGATTCGAAAGGCGGTTCGCATCGCGGCCTGGGTGCTGGCTGGACTCTTCAGTGCCGGCACTACCGGTCTGCTGCTGATGTTCACGTTCTACGTCCAGCCGAACGGGGCGGTGCAGGCGTGGTGGGCGTTCGCCGTCTCCGTCGCGTCGATCGGGATCGTCCATTGGCTCGTCGCCTTGGCCGTCGGCAGGCTCAAGCCCGGAGCGCTCGGGCCGGCGATGGCGGTCACGGCCGGGGTCTTCTGCGCGGCGTCCTGGAACGCCTTCGGTGGACTGCTCATGTACCGGGCCTGACCCGGTTCGCTCGGTCCAATAGCAAGATCAGCGAATGCGGGACGCGGGGGCACGCAGGTGCAATAGTGTGGCGAACCTCCCCTGATCATTTTCCTCGTCGCAGGAGCCGCACCCCATGTCCGAAGCCGATCCTCTGCGCCCGGACGACCCCAGGGAGGCGGGGCCCTACCGGCTCACCGAGCGGCTCGGGATGGGCGGTCAGGGCGTGGTCTATCTCGGCTTGACGGCCGAGGGCACGCCGGTGGCGGTCAAGCTGCTCCGCGAGGAACTCGCCGCCGATCCGCGCGTACGCGAGCGCTTCATGAAGGAGATCGCCGCGGCCCGCCGGGTCGACCCGTTCTGCATCGCGCAG
This sequence comes from Actinomadura sp. 6N118, assembly GCF_044326415.1. Lineage (NCBI taxonomy): Bacteria > Bacillati > Actinomycetota > Actinomycetes > Streptosporangiales > Thermomonosporaceae > Actinomadura > Actinomadura sp. 6N118. The sequence continues at coordinate 67,842 of NZ_JBIRAZ010000006.1, forward strand.
GTCCTCGACGCCTCGCTGGAGGGGCCGCGTCCGTACATCGTCACCGAGTACGTCGAGGGGCCGTCGCTGCAGCAGGCGGGAGCGCGGGAGAGCGCGGCCGCCATCCAGCGGCTCGCCGTCGCCACCGCGACCGCGCTCGCGGCGATCCACGGCGCCGGCATCGTGCATCGCGACTTCAAGCCGTCCAACGTCCTGCTCGGGCCGGACGGCCCGCGCGTCATCGACTTCGGCATCGCCCGCGACAGCGCCGCGCCGCTGACGATGACCAGCAGCATCATCGGCACCCCGGCCTACATGGCACCCGAGCAGTTCGCGGGCGAATTCGTCGGCCCTGCCGCCGACGTCTTCGCCTGGGGCGCCGTCGTGGCGTTCGCCGCCACCGGCAAGCCGCCGTTCGGTGCCGACAGCCTTCCGGCGATCATGCACCGCGTCCTGCAGGGCGAGCCGAAGCTCGGAGAGCTGTCCGAGCCGCTGCGATCCCTGGTCGTCGCCTGTTTGGCGAAGGACCCCGCCCAGCGGCCCACGATGCAGGACGTGGTGCTGCGCCTGCTCAGGGCCCGTTCGGCGCCGACCGCACCTCAACCACCCATCCCGGCTCCTGGCCCGGGCCCGGGCTTTGCACAGGCGCCCTTCCCTGTTGCGGAGCCGCAGTCGACCGGCCCCCAGCCATCCGGGACCGGCCCGCAAGCCCCGGCGTCCTTTCCGCAGCCGCCGGTCCCCGGGCCGCAACTGCCGGTCCCCGGGCCGCAGCCGTTGGCCTCTGGGCCGCGGCCGTTGGTGTCTGGGCCGCAGGCACCCGGGCCTGGGCCGCAGCAGCCGGAGACTGGCCCGCAGCGGCCGGAGGCTGGCCCGCAGCAGCCGGAGACTGGCCCGCAACCGCTGGGGGCCGGCCCGCAACCGCCGGGGTCCTTTCTGCAGCCGCCTGGGGCTGGTCCGCAGTCGACAGCCCCGGGGGTACAGCCGCTGGCGACTGGCCCGCAGGCACCCGCTCCCGTGACGCGCGCGTCCGGGGCGGCTTCGCCGCCGCTTCCCCTACCGATGCCCGGCGCTCGGCAAGGCAGGCAGGGCAAGCAGGGGTCGCCGGGGCAGAACAAGGTGCTTGTCCTCGCGGTCGCCGCCGCTGTCGTGCTGGCGATGGCCGTCATCACCACCGGGGTCATCTTCTGGCCCGGGCAGTCGGACGCATCCAACTCGGCCAAGGGCAACGGCTCCGGCTCGGACGGTGGTGCGCCTGGCACACAGAACGGCACAACTGGGCCCAATGCGGGCAATGCCGGAAACGGCGGGAAGGGCAACCGGTCGGGCAAGCCCTCCCCGGGCACGAGCGGTTCGCCCAGCGCGAGCGGTAAGCCGAAACCGGGGTCCAGCGGGAAGCCAGGCCAGCCGGGTAGTAGTCCTGGTCCAAAGCCTTCGAGCGGCGGGGGCGGTGGCGGAGGCGGCGGTGACAATGGTGGAGGCGGAGATAGTGGTGGCGGAAACAACGGCGGCGGCGGTGGTGGCGGCAGCGGGGGCAGTGTCAATGTCATCTCGCTGAACGGCGACTGCAACAGCGCCCGCTACTACTACGGCTATGCGATCAGAGAGCCCAGCGGCGGCTCCCGCTATGACTACGGCGTTTACGTGGACGGCGCGCGGGTCGACGGGGGCAGCCACAGCGCGGGCAGCTCTGCGGAGGAGGGGCAGGGCAACGGATCGTTCAACGGCCGGGCGAGGGTCACGGTCACCGTGAAGGTGTCCGGGCCCATCTCCGACCAGAAGAGCTTCGAGATCTGGACCTGCTGACGTTCACGTTCGGTTCCGGTACGCGAGACGCAGCTCGAACATGTAGCGCTTGGTGATCCGTCCGCGGAAACGGTCGTCGATGAGGCGCCCGATGCAGTCGAGGAGCTCGGCCAGCGTTCCAGGCGGCAGGGCTCGGTGTCCGGAATAGGTGCGGAGCACGTCGAGGTATTCCGAGGTCGTGTACGAGATGTCCAGCTCGTGCCGCCGGAAGATCGCCGTCCCGAAGAGCCCTGACCGGTCCACCTCGGTGCTGTCCCGGGGCACCTCGTACGCGGGAGACAGGCGCAGCCCCTCCGGCGTCTCCGGGTCGTACCGCTCGTAGTAATCCTGGACCTCGGCGAAGAACGCCTCCGTTCCGCCCGCCACGTGGTGGGTCTCGACGGTGGCCAGCGCGCCCCCGGGCCGGAGTGCGGCGGCGGCCTTGGCCACCCTCACCTCCGGGTCGACCCACTTGAACGCCGTCGCCGCGAACACCAGGTCGAACGGCTCGTCCGGCAGCGGCCACTCCTCGACCGTCGCGTTCACCACCTCGACCGAGGGAAAGCCCTTCAGGTTGCGGCGCGCCACCTCGGCCATCTCCGCGCCCAGCTCGACGGCGACGACCTCGCAGCCTCGCGCGGCCAGTGGCGCCGTCGCCTGGCCGGTACCGCAGCCGATCTCCAGCACGCGGCAGCCCGGTCCGGTCCCGGCCAGCGCGTCCAGGTCGTTGAAGATCCCGGCCGGGTAGTGCGGCCGGGCCCGGTCGTAGAGGGCGGCGTCTTCGGTGAACGTCCTGCGCAGCGTTCGGCGGTCGGCCATGCGAAAAGGCTATCCCGCCGTGGCCAGTGGGTTTCGCTAAAGAACTGACTCGGTTAGAGTGCGGGCCAAGGGAGGTCCGGATGGCGATGGCCGAGCACGGAACCGGAACGGCAGACGCGAGGCGACCGGGAACGGCGAGCGCGGGACGACCGGGAACACCGGGGGAATGGCGGGCCAGCGCCTGCATCCTGTGCGAGTGCAACTGCGGGATCGAGATCCTCGTGGGCGCCGGCGGCAGGTCGTTCGACAAGATCCGCGGTGACAAGGAGCATCCCGCCTCGCACGGCTACACCTGCAACAAGGCCCTGCGCCTCGATCACTACCAGAACGGCCGGTCCGGCCGGATCACCCGGCCGCTGCGCCGGCGTCCCGACGGCACGTTCGAGGAGATCGACTGGGATACCGCGATCGCCGAGGTGACGGCGCGGTTCAAGGAGATCGAGGCGGCCCACGGCGGCGAGACGATCTTCTACTACGGCGGCGGCGGCCAGGGAAATCACCTCGGCGGCGCGTACGCGCCCGCGACGCTGCGCGCGTTCGGCATGCGGTACCGCTCCAGCGCGCTCGCGCAGGAGAAGACCGGCGAGTTCTGGGTGAACGCGCGGATGCTCGGCCTGCCCAACCGCGCCGACGTCGAGCACTGCGAGGTCGCGCTGTTCGTCGGCAAGAACCCCTACCAGTCGCACGGCTTCCCGCGTGCCCGGTCGGTGCTCAAGGAGATCGCCAAGGACCCGGACCGCTCGATGATCGTGATCGACCCGGTCCGTACCGAGACCGCCGAGCTGGCCGACTTCCACCTCCAGGTGCGTCCCGGGACCGACCTCTACCTGCTGACCGCGCTGGCGGCGATCCTGGTGCGGGAGGGCCTCGTCGCGGCGGACTGGCTCGCCGAGCACGCCGACGGCCTGGAGGCGGTGACGGCCGTGCTGAACGACGTCCCGATCGCCGCCTACTGCGAGATCGCCGACGTGCCCGAGGAACTCGTCCGGGCAGCCGCACGGAGGATCGCGGGCGCGTCGTCGGTGGCGGTGCTCGAAGACCTCGGCGTGCAGATGAACCGCGACTCCACGCTCGTGAGCTACGTCGAGAAGCTGATCTGGCTGCTGACCGGCAACCTCGGCAAGGAGGGCGCGCAGTACGTCTTCTCCAGCATGGCGGCGATCGGCCGGGACCGTGGCCATCCCGCCGGTGAGGGCCCCAAGAGCCCGGTCGCCGGGGCGAAGATCATCGGTGGCCTCGTTCCGTGCAACGTCATCGCCGAGGAGATCCTCACCGACCATCCGGACCGTTACCGGGCGATGCTCGTCGAAAGCGCCAACCCCGCCCATTCGCTCGCCGACTCGGCGCGCATGCGCGAGGCGCTCGAAGCTCTCGACCTCGTTGTGGTCATCGATGTGGCGATGACCGAGACCGCCCGGCTGGCCGACTACGTGCTGCCCGCGGCCACGCAGTACGAGAAGTACGAGGCGACGTTCTTCAACTTCGACTTCCCGCGCAACATCTTCCATCTGCGCCACCCGGTGGTGGAGGCCCCCGAGGGCGTACTGCCGGAGCCCGAGATCCACGCGCGTCTGGTGGAGGCCGCAGGCGCGCTGAGCGAGGACGACTACATTCCGCTGCGCGAGGCCGCGGCCAAGGGGCGGCAGGCGTTCGCCGAGGCGTTCCTAGGCGCGCTTGCCGAAAGGCCAAAGCTCATGAGGCTGGCCTCCGTACTCCTATACCGAACGCTCGGCCCCACCTTGCCGAACGGAGCCGCGGCCGCCGCCGCCCTCTGGGCCCTCGCGCACAAGTGCGCGCAGGACAACCCCGCCGGAGTGAAGCGCGCCGGTTACGGCGAGGGCTTGGAAGCGGGCGAACGGCTCTTCGACGCCATCGTCTCGAACCCGCACGGCGTGGTCATCACCGACGACGAGCAGGACGAGACCTGGCGCCGTCTCGGCGACCGGCGGATCCAGTTGGACGTACCCGAACTCCTCACCGAGGTCGCGGGCCTCGCCACGCGCCCGCGGCCGGACCCCGAGCCGGACTGGCCGTTCGTCCTCTCAGCGGGCGAGCGCCGCGCGTTCACCGCCAACACGATCATCCGCGACCCCGGCTGGCGCCGCCGCGACCCCGAGGGCACGCTGCGGATGAACGAGACGGACGCCAAGCACCTGGGCGTGGTCGCAGGCGACCGTGTCCGTCTGACCACACGGCGCGGAAGCGTCGAGGTCCCCGTGGACACGACCGACCGGATGCGCCCGGGACACATCTCGCTGCCGAACGGCCTGGGCCTCGCAGTGCAAGACCCGGACGACGGCGCACCGAGGGTCACCGGCGTAGCCCCCAACGAACTCACCGCATCCGAAGACCGCGACGAGTTCGCAGGCACCCCCTGGCACAAACACGTCCCCGCACGCGTCTCGCCCCTGTCAGAAACCGCCACCAGAGTGGCCGCCGGTGTTGCCGGTGTTGCCGGCGAAGCGAGGTAGTTCTTCGGCTCGTTCGCGTAGGCGTTCGGGGAAGCCAGGGCCCAGCTCTGGCCGGACGTTGTCGTGCACGAGGGGTTCGTGGCACTCGGAGCAGACGATCTCAGCGTGCGCGGTGTGGCCGCAGGCGGCGTGGCGGATCAGAACGGGCGGGCCGCTGTCGTCGGCCATCCACTTGTCGCCCCACCGCATCATCGCCATGAGCACCGGGAAGAAGTCGCGGCCCTTCTCCGTGAGGTGGTATTCGTGCCGGAGGGGCCGCTCCTGGTAGGGCACCCGTTCGAGCAGGCCCTCCTCGACGAGGCGGTTGAGGCGCTGGGTCAGGACGTTCCGCCCGATCCCCAGGCTCTTGGCGAAGTCGTCGAAGCGGACCACCCCGTAGAACGCCTCGCGCAACACCAGCGGCGTCCACCAGTCGCCCAGGATGTCGACGGTGCGGGCGACGGAGCAGGGCCAGCGGGAGAACGGGGTGCGCTTCACCCCGTCCATCCTAGTCGGTTGCCCTATCGAACCTACCTACCGAACCTACCTACCGAACCTACCTACCGAACCTACCTACCGAACCTACCTGTCGATCGCACCGGCCGCTCGGTCGCCCAGGCCGCTCACTTGAGCTCGCTGCCCTTCTTCCACTTGTCCCACGGCATCTCCCAGAAGGACCACCCGTTGTCCCAGGAGAGGTCACGACGCGTGCCGGTGACGACCACGACGTCGCCCGGCTGGACGGTGCGGTAGAACCAGACCGCGTCCTTGGCGGGCTGGCGGACGCAGCCGTGGCTGCAGTTGGCCTCGCCGAGGCAGTAGTACTCGCCGGCTGTCTGGTGGAGGTACTCGCCGCTGTTGGAGATCCGGACCGCGTAGTTGATCAGCAGGTCGTAGTAGCCCGGGTCACCCTTCTTGCGGCCCGGAGAGATCATCCGCGTCGGGTTGTCCTTCTCCATCGCCAGGTGGGTGCCGCTGGTGGTGGTGTATTCGAGCGTGGTGCCGTTGCCGCCGCTGACCGGGACCGTGCGCACCTTCTTGCCGTCGACCTTGACGGTCATCTTGTGCTTCTTGAGGTTGACGGTCGAGATCCGGGACGCCCCGATCTTGAACGTGCGGGTCAGGTCCTTCGTCCCGTACACGCCCTTGGCCGCCCGGACGCCGGCCAGGTGGGCGACGAGGGTGACCTTCTGGTGCGCGGGCCAGTAGCTCTTGGTGCGGTAGACGACCTGCTGGTTGCCGATCCACCGCCAGGCGCCCTCGACGGGCTTCTCGGCCTTGACCTCCAGCGCCCTCTCGACCTGGTCCTTGTTGCGGACCTCACGGTCGAAGTTCAGGATGATCGGCGTTCCGACGCCGTACTTCTCGCCCTGGTTGCCCTCCAGGATCCAGTCCAGCGAGGCGGCGACGGTCTCGTCCGGCTTGAGCGTCTTGAACTTGCTGCCGGCCTGGGCAGCGACGCCGTCGGCGTTCTTGGCGCTGGCGGAGACCTCGTAGGAGGTGTTGGGGGAGAGCGTCCACTTGGACTTCCACTCCGTGCGTGCGGCGTTGAACTCGCCCACGACGTCCTTCGATCCCGCCTTCACGCTGACCGTGTCGAGCTTGCCGCCCGCCGCCGTCACCGTGACGCCGCTGTCGGGACGCGCCTTCTTGGTGTTGGCCGCCGGGGTGATCGTCACTTTGACCGGGGCTGCCTTCGCCGATCCGCCCCCACCCCCGCCTCCGCCGCCCGGCCCGCCCGAATCGGACTGGCACGCGGACAACGTCAGACCTGTGGCCAGCAGGAGTCCGAGAAACCGAGATCGCTTGCTTACAACCAACGTTCGCCCATCCTGCTGACCGGCCGGGGGCACCGACCCGGGAAATCCGAAAAAGAGAGCCTGCTCAGCTTTGATGGCAAGTTACCCGGTTTGGTTCATGCAACTCTAGAGTTATCGCACAGTTCCTTAGAGTTATTGCAGAATGCCCTTGAGGTAGACCCACGCGCCGTCGTGGCGGACGAAGCGGCTCACCTCGTGCAGTGCCCCCGCCTGACCTCCTTTGGCTGAGTACGACGCGCGAAACTCGACCGTCCCTTTCGTGTGGAACGGCGTGCCCTCGGTCGCGTCCAGGATTTCGAGGCGCTCCCACCGCATGCCGGGCTCGAAGTCGATCGACGGCGGCCGGGTCGCCGGGTGCCAGCTCTTGATCAGGTACGCGGCGTCCTGGACGGCGAACGCGCTGAACCGCGAGCGCATGAGCTGCTCCGCCGTCGCGGCCTGTGCCTCGCCGCGATGCAGCCGCCCGCAGCAGTCCTGGTAGGAGGCGGGGAGCCCGCACGGGCATGGAGCGGCGTCGCGGCGTTTGGACATGCTTCTATTCTGGGTCAGGACGTCCCCGGACAGGCGGCGGGGGGAACGGGTGGACGGAATCCGCACCGGCATCCATGGTCCCGTCGGCACGCGTGCCGCGCGTGGTCTCGTCGGCACGCGTGGTCTCGGCCGCATCCGTGAGATCGATGCACTGCGCGGCCTGGCCCTCTGCGGCATCCTGCCGGTGAACATCGTCGGCATGACTGGCCTGCCCGTGCACGGCCAGCAGTTGTACGAGACGTTGTTGCACCAGCGGTTCTTCCCGATTTTTGCGTTCCTCTTCGGGGTGGGCTTCGCGCTCTTCCTCCGTGCGGCATCTGCTCGCACGAGCCATCCCCGGCTGGTGATGCTCGCCCGGCTCGGCTTCCTGATTCCGATCGGTCTCGCGCACCAGATGGTGCAACCGGGCGAAGTGCTGCTGCCGTACGCGATCTTCGGCGTGCTCGTACTGCTGCCGGCCTCGTTCCTGCCCCGTTCCCTGGTGCTCGGGACGGGCATCACCGCCACCGCCGCCGCACTGGCGTTCGCCGAAGGCGGGATCGAATTGATCCCAGGCCTCTTCCTGCTTGGCCTGGCCACCGTCGACTACGGCGTTCTCAACAACCTCGATCGGCACCCGATCGGCGCCGTCTTCGTCGCGAGCGTGGTCGTGGCTGTTCCGCTGAACGTGTGGCAGTTCGCTGCCGAGCCACCTCGCATCCCGGCCGTCGCAGGCGTCGTCACTGCGACCGCGTACGCCACGGGCTTGCTCCTCGTTCTGCGAACCCGCGTCCGCCCCGCGCTCTGCTACGTCCTGGAACCGCTCGGACGGATGGCCCTCACCAATTACCTCTCCGCGACCATCATGATTCTGGTCGCGGGCCGCACCCTGCCACTCATACCGCTCACGTTCGCGATCCTGCTCGTTCAGGTGACGGCGAGCCGGTGGTGGCTGGGCCGGTTCGCATACGGGCCTGCGGAGTGGGTGTGGCGAAGCCTCACTTGGTGGCGGCTCAGGCCGCTCACCGGACCGCTCACTGGACCTTGTAAAGGCGACCCGTGCCCTCGTTGCTCACCGTCTTGTACGAGTAGCCGAGCGAGCCGTCCTTCTCGTACGTCAGCGTGATCGTCACCGTCGGCGTGCACGGGCCTTGGCTGATGTTCTCCAAGACCCGCAACCTGGATTCGGTCACCTCCCGCAGTGTCAAGCTGCCACTGCAGTTGAGCGAGGCGTAGTCGCTGCTGCCCACGACCTTGCTCACTTTCCCACGGCGGATCGTCATCACCGCATCGAACGTGGAGACGACCTTTCCTCCACGCCGGTGGTCGACGCTGCCGGTCCACGTTCCGACGTACCGCGCGAAGACGTCGCCGCCCGTCCGAGGCGGACCGGTCTGCTGCTCATCGCCGGCCCAGGGCTGGACGATGAGCGCGACGATCGCGGCGACGATCGAGGCCGCCGCGATGCCCACCGCCAGCAGTCCGGACTTGTCCGGACGATCGGGTCGTGTCAGCCGTGTGGTCGGCGGTAGCGTGGCACCGCCGGAACGAGGGCGCCCCGCGAGGCGTTCGAGCAACTCCGGCACCGACGGCCGGTCGGCCGGATCCTTCGCGAGCGCCGCCTCCACCACCTCGCGCAGCGCGGGATCGAGCCCGTCGAGGCGCGGCTGCTCGTGCACGACCTTGTAGAGGATCTCGGGAACGAACTGGCCCTCGAACGGGCTGTGCCCCGTGCCCGCGAAGGCCACGACACACCCCCAGGAGAACACGTCCGACGCCGGCGTGATCTCCCCACCGGTCAGCAGTTCCGGCGCCATGTACGCGGGCGTGCCGACGGCCTGCCCGGTCGTGGTCACCCCGGTCTGGGCGTCCAGGGCCCGCGCGATCCCGAAGTCGATGACGCGCGGGCCGACCGCGGACAGCAGCACGTTGGCGGGCTTCAGATCCCGATGCACGAGACCCGCGTCGTGGATCGCAGACAGCGCCGTGGCGACTCCCACCGCGAGCCCGTCGAGATTGGAGCCACGCAGCGGCCCGCCTTCAGTCATCGCCTGGTCGAGGGTGGGCCCGTCGATGTACTCGGTCACCACGAAGATCGGGTCGCCCTCCAGCGACGCGTCCAGGACGGGCGCCGTGCAGAACCGCCGCACCCGCCGGGCCGCCTCCACCTCGCGCACGAACCGCTCGCGGAACACCGGATCCCCGGCCAGCTCGGTGTTGATGACCTTCAGCGCCACCCGATGGCCCTCGGGGTCCTCGCCGAGGTACACGGTCCCCATGCCGCCGCGCCCGAGCCGCCCGCTCAGCAAGTACCGGCCGAGCATCAGCGGATCGTTCGCCTGCAACATCTCGCTCATCCCGGCCCATTTCGTTGATCAGTGACCGCACGAGCTTACGAGGTGCCCGAGGTGCACGCGGCCCCCGAGGCACGCGAGGCGCGCGCGACTCGCGAGGCGCCCGCGGCGCGCGCGTTCAGTTGTTGATCGGGAAGTTGCCGCGGAAGACGCCGAGCGGGTCGCGGTCGCGCTTGATGTCGCGGAGCCGGGACAGGGTGGCGGGGGAGAACGCGCTCGCGGCCTTCTCGCCCGGGGCCAGGAACGTGTACGGCTTGCGTCCGCTGGTGGAGGCCGTGAGGGCGGTCGCGAGCTCGGCTTGCCGGTCGCGGATGGCGGCGCCGCGTTCCGGGGTCGCGGGGATGCCGAACATGTAGAGCAGGTAGGGCTCGGTGATCCGGCCGCTGGCGCCCGCGTTCCCGTCCGGGCGGGCCAGCGCGCCGCCGAGGTGGCGGAGCTGGACGCTGAGCAGCGGGTCGATCGGCTTCTCCAGCAGTACCGCCGCCACGTCGTCGGTCAGCTCGGTCAGCAGTTCGGCGCGGGACCGGCCGGGGGCGGGGTCGGTGGGTTCGGCGGTGATGGAGCCGAGCTCGGCCACCGGCAGCACGGCGCGGTTGTCGTTGAGGACGCCTCCGATCTTGTCGAACGGGGCGAGCAGCGCGGCCGCGTCGGCGGCGTCGCCCAGGTAGGTCGAGTCCACGGCGACCAGCGGGGCCGCTCCGGGGAACTGAAGCAGGTCGAACCAGACGGCAAGCTCGTCGGGCGCCGTCGCGCTCACTTCCCGGAAGGCCGCCAGTACCTCGGGGGCCTTCGCGGCGGGCCACATCAACCGGCCGCCGTAGAGCTGCGGCGCAGGGAAGAGGTCGAACTCGATGGCGGTGACCATGGCGAAGTCCCCGCTGCCGCCGCGCAGCGCCCAGAAGAGGTCCGGGTCGGAGTCGGCCGTCACGCGCGCCTTGTCGCCGCCGGCGTCCACGATGTCGAACGCGCGGACCGCGTCGGCACCGAAGCCGTGCATGCGGCTGAACCAGCTGAGTCCGCCACCCAGCGTGTATCCCGTCACGCTCACCACAGGAGAGCTCCCGGCGAGGCCCGCGAGACCGTGCGGGCTCGCGGCCTCCAGCACCTGGCCCCACTTCACCCCGGCGCCCACCCGGGCGATCCGTTCGGCGGGCCGGACGTCGAGCTCATTGAGGCGCCCAGTGCGCAGCAGGATCGCGCCTTCGACGTCGCCGGTGGCGCCGTGGCCGCTCGGCTGGGCCAGGACGGTCCGCCCGTTCAGCCGTGCGTAGCGGACGAGCGCGGCCACGTCGTCGGCGTCGGCGGCGTCCACGACGGCGTCGACGGGTTGGGGGACCGCGACGTTCCAGGGCCGGGAGGCCTGCTCGAAGCCCTCATCACCCGCTGCCAAGACCTGACCCTTGATCGTGTTGCTCAGTTCGTGTGCGATGTTCATGATCTCTTCCCTCCGTGTCGATGGCCCTAGCTTCGGCCGACAGGTCTGGGGTTGAGCTGGGATCGAGCTGAGGCCTGAGCTGAGGTCCGGGCTGGGGCGGTCCTATGCTGTGGACGCCTGGAGCTCAATCAACGACGCGGGGCTCAATCAAGATCGAGGTGGATATGCCGGCCGGCCTGTCGATCGGGCTCTTCGGCCCGTTGGAGGTCACTGACGGCTCGGGGACCCGCCTCGATCTGGGCACCCGCAAGCAGCGCGCCCTGGTCGCGATGCTGGCCCTGGAGCCCGGCCGGGTGGTGTCGCTGGACCGGTTGATCCAGGAGCTGTGGGCTGGGGAGCCGCCCGCCGGGGCCACCCGTACCCTCCAGGCGTACATCGCCCACCTGCGCAAAGTGCTGGAGCCGGACCGGGCGCCCCGCACACCGCCGCAGATCCTGCTCACCCGCGAACCCGGTTACCTGCTGGCCGTCGCCCCCGGTCAGGTCGATCTCGAACGCTTCGCCGCGTGGGCCGAGGAGGGACGCCGCGCGCTGGCACGGGGCGCGCACGCCGAGACGTTGCAGATCCTGGACCGGGCCCTCGAGCTCTGGCGTGGGGAGCCGCTGGGAGAGTTCGCCGACCAGGAGTTCGCGCAGCCGGTCATCACGAGGCTCACCGAGGTGCGGGCGGCGGCGCGGGAAGACCGGCTGGAGGCCCGGCTCGCGCTCGGCGCGCTCGGTGAGGCCGCGACCTCCGTTCCGGAGCTCGACGCACTCGTCGAAGAACACCCGTATCGGGAACGTGCCTGGGCCTTGCTCGTTCTCGCCCTCTACCGGACGGGCCGCCAGGCCGACGCGCTCGCCGCGCTCCGCCGTGTCCGCACCCGGCTGGACGACGACCTCGGCCTGCAGCCGGGCCCGGAGCTGCGTCGGCTGGAGCAGGCGGTCTTCGATCAGTCGCCAGAGCTGGAAGCCCCAACCGCCCCGCATTCAAGGTCCACGCCCGCGCCAGCGGAACAGCTTGAGGAACGGAGGGCCGCACAGCTTGAGGAACGGAGGGCCGCGTCCAACCGGCTCATCGGCAGGGAGGGCCAGCTTTCCCGCGCGGACGAGCGGCTCAGCGAAGTGCGGCGTGGCCGCGGCGGTGTGCTGCTGGTGACCGGGGAGGCGGGGATCGGGAAGTCCCGGCTCGCCCGGGAGATCGCCGAACAGGCGGTGGCTCGCGGTTTCCGGGTCGCCCAGGGCGGCTGCGTGGACGGCACCGCTCCCGCGTTCTGGCCCTGGATCCAGGTGCTGCGCGACGCGGGCGCCGACCCCGCCCTGCTGTCGAGCGAGGTGCCGGGGGAGTCCGCCGATCCGGATGCGGCGCTGTACGACGTGTACGAACGGGTCGTCGCGGCGCTGTCTGGATCCGGCGGCGGAGGTCCGCTGATGGTGGTCCTGGAGGATCTGCACTGGGCGGACGTGTCGTCGTTGCGCCTGCTCACGTACGTCGCGGACGCGGTCGCCCGGCGGCCCGTGCTCATCGTGGCCACGTTGCGCGCGGAGCCCGGCGACCACCCGGAACAGTTGCGCGACGCCCTCGGCTCGCTGTCCCGGTTGGAAGGCACCGAGTACGTCGAGATGCCCCCGTTCGACGCCGGAGACGTGTCGGCATACCTGCGGGCGCGCGGGATCGCCGAGCAGCCGGGGTTGGTGGGCGTCTTGCTGGAACGGACCGGCGGCAACCCGTTCTACCTGGGTGAGGTGCTGCGGCTACGCGAGAGCGAGCGCGGCCTGCGCGAAAGCGAACGCGGTCTGCCGGAGGCCGTCCCCCAGGGCGCGCGTGAGGTGATCGAACGGAGGGTCACCAAGCTCCCGGAGGAGACCCGGCGGCTGTTGCGGGCTGCGGCGGTGGTGGGTGCCGAGGCTGACATCGATCTCCTTGAGGTCGTCACCGGGACCACGGCCGAGGACGTGATGATGGCCCTCGAACCTGCGGTCGCGGCAGGGCTGCTCACCGAGCCTCCGAGTGGATCGTTCGGGGACGCCGACTACAGGTTCAGCCATGGGCTGGTGCGTCAGGCGCTCTACGCGGGGCTGAGCAGGCTCGAACGATCGCGCCTGCATCTGAAGGTGGGCGAGGCGCTGGAGCCCGTTCTACCCATGGCGGAGTCGGCGACCCTCGCGCGGCACTTCGGCAGGGCGGCGAAGGTCGGTGGTGCGGCCAAGGCGGTGGAGTACGCGTCGCGTGCTGCCCGGCACGCCACCGGGCAGCTCGCGTACACCGAAGCGGTGGAGTTCTGGGAGCTGGCATTGACCGGGCTTGGCCCGGCCGAGGGGCCGGGGCGAGCTCGGCTGCTCACCGAGTTGGGGAAGGCCCGTCGTGCCGTGGGCGACGCCGCGGGTGCCGGACGCGACCTGGACGAGGCGTTCGACCTGGCCCGGCAGGCGGACGACGAGGAGGCGCTGATCGGTGTCCTCACCGCCTTCAGCGGGCCGACGTTGTGGACCTGGCGGCCGTTCGGCGTCGTCAAGCAACCCGTCGTCGAGGCGATCGAGGAGCTCCTGGCACGCCCCCTGGACGACCGCGACCGTGCCGGCCTGCTCGGGGCGCTTGGCGTGGAGCTGTACTACGGCCCGCGCCGGGCTGAGGGAGAACGCCACGCGGCGCAGGGCGTCGAGCTCGCCCGCAAGGCCGGGGACCCGGCGCTGCGGGCGCAGACCCTCAACAACCTGCTGCTCGTCGCGTTCGTCCCCGGCGGGACGGCGACGATGCGCCGGGCGGCCGAGGAGATGGCGGAGCTGCCGGACATTCCCCGGTCCACCGAGCTGATCGCGCGCATCTTCCTGATGTCGTGCCTGCTGCGGTCAGGGGACCTGGCCGGATGGGACCGCGAGATGGCGCGGTGCCGCGTGCTGCTGGGCGAACGGCCGCGCCCCGAGCTGGAGTCGATGGTGCGGGTCGCCGAAACGGCCCGGGCCACGCTCGACGCGCGGTGGGCGGATGCCCAGGCGCTCGTCGGCGCGTACCCGACCCTGCGGTTCGGTTCGACGCCGTGGGGTTTGCGGCTCCGGATGTTGCTGACCACGTACACATGCAGGCGCGGCCAGGGCGCTGGGGCCGAGATGGTCGACGACCTCGCAACGGCCGCAGACGCGCCGGACCTGGTGCCGCTCCGGCCCGTCGCCGTGCTGGCCGCTGCCGAAGCGGGCCGAACCGACCTCGCCCGCGAGCTGATCGCGCGCTGGGGGACCGAGATCGCCGAGACCTGGATCGCCGACTTCCTGATCCCGGTCTGGGGCCTGGTGGCCGCCCGGCTCGGCGTCCCCGACCCGCAGCCCCTGTACGACCGGCTGGCTCCGGTGGCGGACCAGCTGATGGTCGCCGGCATGGGCACCGCCGCATGGGGATCGAACCACCTGGTCCTCGCCGAGCTCGCCGCGAGCATGGAACGTACGGACCAGGCCATCGAACACGCAAAGGTCTCCCTCGCCGTACATCAGCGGCTCGGCCTCGCCCATTGGGAACAGCAGAGCGCCCAACTCCTGAGCAGGCTCAGCGCAACGTTGCGCTCCTAGTACGCCTCGCCGAGCCATGCTGCCACCCGCGGGCGGCGGTCCCTGGGTGGAGGGCCGCGTCTCCCGCGGGTGGCGGCTGTATCTGCCCGCCGGACGGGCTTAACGGCTGGCCTGCGGCTCCTTCTCTGCCTTCTTGTCGGCGGCCTTGTCGGAGGCGGACGCCCTGGCGGGCTCCCTTTCGTACGACTCCTCGTACTGGTCGGAGCCCTCCTTCTGTGCCCTCTCCTCGGCGGCGAGGCCTTCCTCATGCGTCATGACGACCTGGCTGTCACGGATCTCGCCGCGCCAGCCCTCGATCTCGTCGGCCTTGAGCAGGCTCTGGGTCATCACGTGCCGTCTGAAGTTCTTGAGCTCCAGGCGAGCACGGCGTCCCTGTGCCCGCCACAGGTTGCCGGTGCGCTCGAAGAAACCCTGCGGGTGGTACTCGAGAACGAGCAGCACGCGCGTGAGGTTCGGGGCGATGCGGTGGAAGCTCACCGCGCCGTCGACGTGGCCCTTGGGTGCCTTGGAGCGCCATACGATGCGCTTGTCCGGCAGTTGTTCGATGATGGTGGATTCCCAGGTCCGGCTGGACCAGAAGATCTTGGCCTTCCAGTTGAGCTTCTCCTCGGAGGGCTGCTCGACGCTGACGATCTTCTTCATGAACGTCGGGAAGTCCTGGAACTGTGTCCACTGGTCGTACACCAGCCGCCGGGGCGCACCGATGTCGATCTCCTCGACGATGTTGGTGACCTTGGTCTTCTTGCCGCCACCGCCGCCCTTGGACAGCTTGGCGAGAACGCCCTTCTTCTCGCCGCCGCTCTCCTCCGGCTGGTCGCTCTGCTGCTTCGAGGTCTCCGCCACCTCGCTGCTGGACGACTTGGGCGCGGACGAGGACTTGGACGAGGACGCGGAATCGTCGTCCGACGACGAGTCGCGCCGGCTGTTCTTCATGCGGCTGACGGCCTGGGTGGCCGCGACGGCCGCCCCGGCGCCGACCAGCGCGCCTCCTGCCGCGCCGGTGGCACGGCCACCCGGCAGCTTCTTGAGTGCGCCGGTAGGCACGTTCTTCGTGATGCGGCTAAGGGTCGACTGCTTCCGGCCCGGCAACCGCTTTGCGATGGCTCCTACTGGGACTCTCATGGGTGGTACCTCCGCCTCTCTAGGCGTCATGAAGTGTTCTGAGATGCCGTGACGACCTGGCTGTGGCGGATCTCACCGCGCCAGCCTTGGATCTCTTCGGGATGTGACAGGGATTCGGTCATCACGTGCCGTCTGAAGTTCTTGAGCTCCAACCGGGCGCGGCGTCCCTGCGCCCGCCACAGGTTGCCGGTGCGCTCGAAAAGGCCCTTGGGGTGGTACTCGAGAACGAGCAGCACGCGGGTCATGTCCGGGGCCACCTCATGGAAGCTCACCGAGCCGTCGACGTGGCCCTTGCGCGCCTTGGAGCGCCACACGATGTGCTCGTCGGGCAGTTGTTCGATGATGGTGGATTCCCAGGTCCGGCTGGACCAGAAGATCTTGACCTTCCAGTTGAGCTTCTCCTCGGAGGGCTGCTCGACGCTGACGATCTTCTTCATGAACGTCGGGAAGTCCTGGAACTGCGTCCACTGGTCGTACACCAGCCGCCGAGGGGCGCCGATGTCGATCTCCTCGACGATGGAGGTCAACGTGACCTTCTTACGCCCGCCGAAGATGCCCGCGAGCACGGCCTTGAACGCCGCCCATCCCGCGCTCAGCACGGCGCGGACCGGCGACTTGCCCTCGGCGAGCGCCCTGGCGCCCGCGAGGGCACCCTTGATCAGCGGCCCGCCGGTCTCCGCCATGGTGGTGAGCCGTCGCACCGCCTGGTCGAGCTTCGCCTCGTACCGGGTGACGAGTGCCCCGTGCAGGCGCCCGCGCAGCCGCCGCACGGCGGCCCGGGCGGTCAGGTAACCCGTGGCGCCGACGACCACGCCGGTTCTGAAGTTCATCGGTTCTTCACCTCGTCGAAGTCCCTGGTCTAGCGCGGGTTACCCGCACAAAGAGCGACAAAACGAGAGGCCGAGCCCGGGCACCATCCCCCATCCCCGGCCGGGACCGTCAGCGGTCGCCCTCGGGTTTCATTCAGGGCTGATCGTGCGGTTTGGGACGATCCGCAACGCCGTGCGGCGTACGCTGTGAGGCCGGAGTCAGTATGCGCGGCTGGTGGGAGAAACGGTGACAGAGGAACGGCCGCGGCCGAGCGAGTTCGACCCGAGCGTTCCGAACATCGCCCGGATGTACGACTACTACCTCGGTGGTAAGGATCACTACGAGGTCGACCGTGCCCGCGCCGACGAGGCGATCGTGGCCGACCCCACGCTGCTGAACCTCATCAAGGAAAACCGGGCGTTCCTCGGACGTGCCGTGCGGTACCTGGCCCAGCAGGGCATCGACCAGTTCCTCGACATCGGCACCGGCCTGCCGACGCAGCAGAACGTGCATCAGATCGCCCACTCGGTGAACCCCGACGCCCGGGTGGTCTACGTCGACTACGACGAGCAGGTGGTCACGCACGGGCGGGCGCTGCTCGCCGGCCTGGGCGAGACCAGGATGGTCCAAGCCGACCTGCGCCGCCCCCAGGAGATCCTCGACCACCCCGACGTCAAGCGGACGCTCGACTTCAGCAAGCCGGTGGCGCTGCTGCTGGTGGCCACCCTCCATTTCGTGCCCGATGAGGACGACCCGGCCGGCATCATGGCCGCGCTGCGCGACGCGCTGGCGCCGGGCAGCCATCTGGCGCTGACCCACGCCTCGGCCGACGGTGTCCCCGACGTGGTCGCCAAGGTCGTGGAGGTCTACAAGAGGACGTCCGCGCCCGGCACGCCGCGTACCGGCGACCAGGTGACGGGCCTGTTCGGCGACTTCGAAATGCTCGATCCCGGTCTGGTGTGGGCGCCGCTGTGGCGTCCCCAGCGCCCGGTGAGCATGGACGAGGCCAAGCGGGTCTGGTTCTACGCGGGCGTCGGCCGGAAACCCTGAAGGTATTGGCAGGCCGTCCCGGATCAGTGATCGTTATGGCATCACAGGGGCGAGGGAGGGCCACATGCGGGCGATGACGGTCGGAAACGTGCTTGACGACGCGGTCGCGCGGGACAAGGTGTTCCTTCACGACGGGGACGACACCATCACGTTCAGGGAGTTCGGCGAGCTGGCCGACCGGGTCGCGGGCGGGCTGCTGGCCCGCGGGATCCGGCGGGGTGACCGGATCGGGCTGCTGGGTCTCAACACGCCGCAGTGGCTGGCCGCCTTCTTCGGCGCGGCGCGGATCGGCGCCGTCATCGTCCCGCTCAACGTGCGCTACCGAGAGCGTGAGCTGACTCACATGCTCGGCCAGAGCGGCGCCCGGATGGTCATCAGCGTCGACGCCACCCCTGACTTCGACTTCGCGGCGTCCTTCAAGGATCTCCGGGCTCAGCTTCCCGGGGTGAGCGACCATGTGTTCTTCGGTGATGGCGGTGGCCAGGCGGGCTCGTTCGACGAGCTCATCGCGACGCCGGCCGACCCTGAGGCGCTGGCGGTGGCGCGCCGGGCGGTGGATCCGGCCGACCCGCTGGTGATCCTTTACACCTCGGGAACGACCGGGCGGCCCAAGGGTGCGACGATCACGCACCGCAGCATCCTGGCGTCGGCGTCGGCGCAGGCGGATCACCTGGGGATGGACGACACCGACGTGCTGCTCGGGCACCTGCCGTTCAACCACGTCGGCGGCATCACCTGCACCGTCATGGCCGCGCTGGTCAGCGGCGGGTCGGTGGCCCTGCTGCCCGCGTTCAGCCCGGACGCCGCGCTGCGCGCCATCGAACGCCACAAGGTGACCTTCCTCGGCGCGGTGCCGACGATGTACGTGCTGATGCTCGGCCGGAAGGACTTCGCCGACCACGACGTCTCGTCGGTGCGGATGTGCACGGCGGGCGGGTCCAACGTGGAGCCGGCGCTGGCCGATGCGATCCGGCGCGCCTTCCCTGGAGCGCCGCTGTACGGGCTGTACGGCTTGTCGGAGTGCTCGGGGGCGTGTGTGCTGTCGAGGACGGACGACGACCCGGAGACGGTGTCGCGCACGCTGGGCGTCATGATCGGGGACTTCGAGGCCCGGGTGACCGGGCCGGACGGCACCGTCCTGCCGCCGGGCGAGACCGGCGAGCTCCAGGTCCGCGGCGACTGCGTGGTCGCCGGCTACTGGGAGATGCCGGCGGAGACCGCCGAGGTCTTCCTGCCGGACGGCTGGCTGGCCACCGGCGACATGGTCACCATGGAGCCGGACGGGCATCTCGTGCTGCGCGGCCGCAAGAAGGAGATGTACATCCAGGGCGGCTTCAACGTCTACCCGGTGGAGATCGAGAACGTGCTGGCCACCCACCCGAAGGTCGCCATGGCCGCCGGTATCGGCGTTCCCGACGAGGTGCTGGGCGAGGTCGGCCGGTTCTACGTGGTGCCGCGCCCGGAGATCGAGCCGCCCAGCGAGGCGGAGCTCACCGCCTACTGCCGGGACCGGCTGGCCGACTACAAGGTCCCCCGGCAGTTCGTCGTCACCGTCGAGGTCCCGCTGACCCCGGTCGGAAAGATCCACAAGGCCCTGCTGAAAGAACGCTACGAGTCAGACCAGTAGACAGCTCAGCCCCGCCAACTTTGTTCTCTGAATTCGCCTGTTGGCTGAGGACTACGACAATTCGCAGCCCTCAGCCGATGGCAGTCGTCGGTTACCGGTTACCGATTGCCGCAGAGGGCGTGGTCGGTGAGGTTGTTGGCGGCGGTCAGCTGCGCCAACTTGACCTTCTCCTCACCGGGCTGGGTGGGGAGCATGATCTCCACGCTGGTCCGGCCGTCGGCGGAGACGGAGTTGACGCTGGCGACGCCGAACATGCTGCCGCCGTGATACCAGGCCCAGGTTCCGCACGAGGTCCGCCGTTTGGCCAGGCCGAGCCCGTAGCCGGCCTCCTTGTAGAGGATCTGCCATTCCTTGGCTTCCACGGTGTCCTTCATCTGCGCCAGCAGCGCCGGGGAGAGCAGCTTGCCGCCGAGGAGGGCCCTCAGGAACCGGTTCATGTCGTCCGTGGTGCTGATCAGCGCACCGTCGGCATGGCCGTCGCTGAAGATGGACACGTCCACGAGCGGCCCGCCGGGCTTGAAGCGTTCGTAGAAGACGGGACGCGGCTGTGGCACGTAGGCGGAGGTACCGGGGTTGTAGGTGTGCTGGAGGCCGAGTGGCGCGATGATGCGTTCGTGGACCTCGTGCTCCCAGGGGTTGCCGGTCGCCTTCGCGATGATCATCCCGGCGAGGATGTAGTTGGTGTTGGAGTAGTTCCAGCGCCGTTCGTCCGGCGGGAACTCCGGTGCGTGCCGCATCGCCATCTTGACCAGTTGCTGCGGCTGGTACGACCGGAACCGCACCTTGCGATAGGTCTCAGGGGTGTGGGACACGTCCTGCGGCAGGTAGTAGCTGTAGTCGTACAGGCCGCTGGTCTGCCGTAGCAGATGCCGCACCGTGATCTTGCCGCCGTCGTTCCCGTTGCCCTTGACCAGGCCGGGCAGCCAGCGCTCCACGGTGTCGCTCAGCTTGACCTTCCCCTCGCCCACCAGTTGCAGCATGACGGTGGCGACGAAGGTCTTGGTGTTGCTGCCGACGCGGTAGTAGCTGTCCCAGGGGACTGGTTGCCGGGTGCGAACGTCCGCGACACCGCTGCGCGCCTTCAGGCTCCGCCCGTTGTGGTTGACCTGCGCCAGCACCCCGGTCGTTCCTGTGTCCCGGATCGCGTCGACGTCACGCTGCAACTGTGCCCGCGAATAGCTCGGCGCACCTGAGGCAGGCGCGACGAAGGCGGGCGCGAAAAGCGCGGCCGCGCTGACCCCGACAGCGCAGAAGGCAAGTCTCTTGACCATGTGGACTCCGCATCTTTGATGATCGTCCACGCTAGGAAGCCGCGCCGCTCGGGGCGATCGGGCCACCTCCAGAACGCCGGTAGGGATAGCCTCACCCCGGCCCCGGCCGCCCCCCGGCCCCGGCGACTGCCGGATCCACTCGTTCAACCGTTGTCGTGATCGCTCCACCATCATCACTTAGAGTGACAAGGTGAACGCAGAATCCAACGTGGACGGCGAGCGCGACAGGATCGTCGAGGCCGCGATGCAGCTGTTCTCGGCGCTGGGCTTCGACGCGACCACGACAGAGCTGATCGCCGAGTCGGCAGGCGTCGGCACCGCCACGGTGCGCACGTCGTTCCGCAGCAATGCCGAGTTGTACCGGGCGGTGATGCGGAGAGCCGCCAAGGCCGAGCAAGAAGCGCTCAGGGAGGCCGTGGAGGCCTTCACTCCGACCCGCCAGGCGATGAACCGGCTCCTGGACGACTACCTGGACCTCTACGCCGCCCGGCCCGACCTGCTGGGCCTGTGGTTGCATCGGCGCACCGGTGATGCCGCCGACACAGCTGACATCGACGAGCACCACGTCCAACCCCGCCTGGGCTGGCTCGTGCGCACTCTCAGAGAGCACGTTCTCGATCCCGACCAGCTGGATTACGCGCTCTGGAGCTTCCCCTGGGTCGTCTCGGGCTTCCTGGGCCACGGCATGATCCACACCGACGAGAAGCGTTCGCGAGGCCCGGGCCAGCCCGTCACCGACCGCGAGCTGGAAGCCTTCCGCACGTACCTGCACACCATGGCGGACCGCCTGCTGGGCCTACCCGACGCTCAATAGCCCGGAATGCAACAGGGGCCCCCGCACGGGAGGCCCCTGTCACCTACAGAAACTAGTGGCGATCGAAGTAATCCGGCTGAGTCTGCGTGTTCAGCTCACGCAGCCGGACCTTCTTGCCCTTGTCAGTACGCGGGTCCCTGACGTCGACGACGTCAAGGCCCTTCTGGATGTCGCTGGAGAAGATGTAGCCGTTGTAGTAGTACGCCGACCAGGTGCCACCCAGGGCGAACCCGGGCGGGAGCGGGCCACGCTCGAAGAAGCCGATCTCCTTCGGCTTGCGCGAGTTGGTGAAGTCCCACACCGAGATGCCGCCCTGGTACCAGGACTGCACCATGATGTCCTTGCCCTTGACCGGGATCAGCGAGCCGTTGTGCGCGACGCAGTTCTCGGTGTCGGCGTTCGCCCGCGAGATCTTGTAGTAGCTGCGGAAGCGCAGCTTGCGCTTGTCGCCCTTGCCGACGATGTCGTAGATCGCGTTGGCGCCCTTGTTCGGGCCGACGGCCGCGTTGCAGGTCGCGGCCGAGCCGCCGCCGAGCTCGTCGGTGAAGACGACCTTGTTGGCGCGCTGGTTGAACGTGGCCGAGTGCCAGAACGCGAAGTTCTTGGTGTCCCGGACAGTGGTGATCACCTTCGGCTTCTCCGGGTTGCGGATGTCGAAGAGCGCACCGTCACCCATGCAGGCACCCGCGGCGATGCCCTTGTCCGGGTAGGCCGTGATGTCGTGGCAGCCGGTGGTCGGCACCCAGGTGTCGTCACCTGGGACGGGGTTGTCCGGCCGGCCGGGGTTGCCGGGGTTGCCGCCGTCAGGGAACAGCACCGGCGTGGCCACGACAGCAGCCGTGGTGGGCGCCTTCAGCGGAACCTTGACGATCGAGATCTTGTCGAACGGAGCCTGGCAGTTGGGGCCCTGGTTGGGCGTTCCGACAAGCCAGGTGGGCAGGATGTACGACGACACGTAGATGTACATCGAACCGCGCTTGCCCGGCACCAGCGTGTGGGTGTGCGAGCCACACTGGGTCCGGACGGACTTGATGTAGCGCGGGTTGGCCTTGTCGCTGATGTCGAAGATCTTGATGCCCTCCCACGCGGTCGGGTCCGACACCGGCTTGGCCGTGCTCTGGCACGAGTCGTCGCTGCGTGACGAGTCGGTCGACAGGAACAGCAGCTTCCCGTCGGCCGCCACGGACACGTCGTTCTGCGACCCGACACAGCTCACCATGCTGGTGATCTTGGGTGCGCTGGGCTTGCTGATGTCGTAGATCGTGAAGCCCAGGTAGTTGCCGGAGATCGCGTACTTCCCGGTGAACGCGATGTCGGTGCCGAACGCCGTCGGCCCCGCGAACGGCCCCTGCTTGGGGACGTTGGCGAGGTGCTTGACGTTCGAGCTGGTCACGACTTCGTCGACCGGAGGGATGTCCGCGGACGCGGCCGGCGCGACGAACAACGCTGACAGGACCATGATGAGGCCGGTCAGCGATCCCAGCAGTGTTCGTCTGTTCGATCTCTGTTTGAGGCTAGAAGCCACGTTCGCTCCTTCTCGTCACCTATGACGCTCCCCCGAAGATTTTCGGTCACCGGAGTATTGCGTTGATTTGTCAAGTAAGGCCAGACCTATGACCTCTTGCGGCGATTTAACAGCCGAAACTGGCCGTTGAGCAGGAGACTCGGCGACACACCGTGACAACGACAATGCTCACGATCATGAAGCGGACCAGCGTCTTCGAGGGCCAGAGCTGACGACTGGCTCCGATACACGAGGTCGTTTGGTATTGCCGAGAGTGGGCACGCCCGGCGCCATGTCCGTTCCGAAACCACAACCTCAGCCGCCAGGCCCGTACCCGCCGCCCATGCCGTCGCCGGTGCCCGAGCCCGAACCCGCACCGCCGCAGCCCGAACCTGTGCCGCCCGGGCCCGTACCGCCGCCACCGCCGACCCCAGAACCAGAACCAGAACCCGCTGGTCGGCAATGGTGACCGGGGATATCACCCAGGCCTGACTGAACGCGCATCCCGCTGCTCCGCCCGAATGATGGCCACCGCATCGGGTAGGGCGGGGTAAAGATCGGCTTAGTGGGCGGCGATCCGGCCAGGCCGCCGGGGTGCGGTCGTTACTGTCCGACGGAGTTGCGGGGAGCGCGTGACATGAGACCTCTCCTCGAAGCGCTGGCCTGGTGGGGTGCGCTCACTGTCGGCTACCTGGCGGTCGTGTCGTCCGTCTCGCTGACGGAGGTTCTTGTCGGGACGGGTGCCGCGGCGGCCGGAGCCGTTGCGGCACTGGCGGCACGTCGCGTACTCACGCCGGATACACCCGAGCGGCATGGACGGTCACCGGTCCGGCCAGGTGCGCTGGCGCTGCTGCCGGTGCGGATCGTGGAGGACACGGTGCGCGTTCTCTGGTCACCACAAGGTGTCTGGGGGGAAATCCGCGTCGGGCGCGGGGCTCAGGGTGCGGTCACGCTAGTCGTGTCGGCGTCTCCGGGAGCCTATGTGGGCGCGGTCGATCCAGAGCACGGGCGGCTGGTGGTCCATCGCACTGGCGGTCGCACCTCGGCTTTGGAGAAGCGAATGGTGGGAGGCGCATGACTCTTGTGGCGACCGTGGTGCTGGCTGGGGCGCTGCTGCCCACGGTCCTGACGACGCTGTACGGCCGTCCTGTCGATCGGCTCGCGGGTCTCATGCTCGTCGGGCCGCTGGTCACGTTGGTGCTGATGGTGCTCGCTGCCGGGTATGGGCGATCGGCCTATCTGGATGTGGCGTTGGTGCTTTCGGTGTTGTCGTGCGCCGGTTCGCTGGTGTTCGCGCGGTTCCTGGGGAGGACGTTGTGAGCACGGTCCTTGTCTGGGCGGGCGCAGGGGTCGCGGTGTTGTGCGGCCTGCGACTGCTCGTCACCCGCGATCCGGCTGCGCGGCTGCACGTGATCGCGCCGGTGACGGTGTTGGCCGCGCCGTTGATGACCGCCGGCCTGGCGCTGCGGTCGTGGTCGTCGTGGCATGAGGTGGCGAAGCTGGTCGTGATCGGCGCGCTGCTCGCCGCGACCGGGCCGGCGACCGTGGTCACGGCCGGGCTCGCGGTCAGGAGGTCCCGTGACTGATCCGCTGATCGCCGTCGTGCTGGGGCTGGTGGTCCTCATGGCGATGGGGGTCGTGCTCACCCGTGAGCCGGTGCGGCAGGCGATCGTGCTTGCGGTGTACGGGCTGACGCTCGGCGTGTTCTTCGTGGTCGTGCAGGCCCCGGACGTGGCCATGTCCCAGTTGGCGGTCGGCACGGTCGTGCTGCCGCTGATCGTCGTGCTGGCCATCCACGCCTCCCGCCGCCATCGCGGGGACCGATGAGCGACCGCGTCCGGATGATCGTGTTCGCGTTGGGGGCGGTGGGCATGGCTGTCCTCTTCACCGGCGGATTTCTGCGGCTGCCGGACTTCGGCGGCGCCTTCCACCCCTACGGCGACCGGGCGGTGCGGGAGGCACTGCGGCAGGGGACGCCGAACGTCGTCTCATCGGTCAACTTCGACCAGCGGGCGCTGGACACCGTCGGTGAAGAGCTGATCCTCTTCGCCTCCGCCCTCGGAGCGGTGGTGCTGCTGCGTGCCGTCGGCCGTGAGGAGACCGAGCCGGGCAGGCGGCACGGCCACGGGATCGCCGAAGTGTTCGACGCGCTGCGCCTGGTCGGTGTCGTGCTGTTGCCGATCACGTTGGTGACCGGTGTGTACGTCATCGCGCACGGGCACCTGTCGCCGGGCGGAGGTTTCCAGGGGGGCGTAGTGCTGGGCACCGCGATCCACCTGGTCTATCTGTCCGGGGACTATCCCGCGCTCGCGCGGCTGCGCCCGATACCGCTGTTCGAGGTGGGGGAGGCGGTGGCGGCCGGCACGTTCGTGGCGCTGGCTCTGCTGGCCGCGGGCGCGGTCCCGGCGTTGAACGTGGCGGTCGGGATCGAGGTGGGCTGTGCGCTGGTGCTCCTGATCGCCAAGTTCCTCGACCAGGCCCTGCTGGTGAGGGAGGACGCCGGATGAGGACGCCGGATGAGTGACATCCTCGATCACCTGCCCTATCTCGCGGCGGCCTGGATCATGCTCGTGGGCGTCTACGGCATCGTCACCAGCCGCGATCTGATCCACGCCGTGGTGTGCCTGTCGGTTACGCAGTCGGGCACGTACGTGCTGCTGCTGGCGATCGGTTACCGGAAGGACGCGACCGCTCCGGTGTTCTCCGACGTCCAGCCGGGACAGGCCCCGGTGGTCGACCCTGTCGTTCAGGCGATGACGCTGACCGACATCGTGGTCGGCGCGACCGTGACGGCGCTGCTGCTGGCCCTCACCGTGCAGGTCGCACGTCGGCGCGGCACGCTCGATCCTGACGAGCTGAGATCGCTGGAACCGTGATCCTCCAGATCCTGGTCGCGCTCCCGGTCGCGGTCGGGGTGCTGCTGGCGGCGGGCGGCCGGTGGCTGCCGCGGCCAGTGGTCGACGCCGCCGCGACAGCGACCGTCGTCGCGGTGACGGTGCTCGCAACCGTGGTGCTCGTGCGATCCAGCGGGTCGCCAGAGGTGACCTGGCTGGGCGGCTGGAAGCCCGACACGGGCGTGGGCATCCCGTTGGTCGCCGACCCGTTCGCCGCCGGACTCGCGTTCGTCGTCGCGGTGCTGACGCTCGCCGCGCTGATGTTCTCGTGGCGGTTCTTCACCGAGGTCCATGCGATCTTCCACACCCTCATGCTGCTCTTCCTGGCGGCGATGTGCGTCTTCGCGTTCACCGGCGACCTGTTCGACGCCTTCGTGTTCTTCGAGTTGATGAGCGTGGTCGCGTTCGTGCTCGCCGGTTACCGGTCGGAGGAACCGGCCACGGTGCACGGTGCGCTCAACTTCGGGATCGTCAACTCGCTGGGCGCCTACCTCACCCTCACCGGCATCGCCCTCGTCTACGCGCGGACCGGCCAGCTCGGCTTCGCCATGGTGGGGCAGACGATCCCAAGGCACGACGACGGGCTCGTCACCACCGCCTTCGTGCTCATCTGCACGGGCTTCCTGGTCAAGGCCGGCGCCGTTCCGTTCCATTTCTGGCTCGCCGACGCGCACGCGGTGGCACCGACCCCGGTCTGCGTCCTGTTCTCCGGAGTCATGGTGGAACTGGGCGTGTACGCGGTGGCGCGCACCTACTGGACGATGTTCGACGGGCTGGTGCCGCTGCGTGGCCTGGCCATCCTCGGCGTTGCGACGGCCCTGCTGGGCGGCGTGATGTGCGTGATGCAGCGGCACATCAAACGGCTACTAGCGTGCTCGACGATCAGCCATGTGGGATTCATGACCACCGCGGTGGCCATGGCCGACCCGCACGCCCTCACCGGGATCGCCTTCTACCTCGCCGGGCATGCCGGGGTGAAGAGCGCGTTGTTCCTCGGGGCCGGAGCACTGCTCAACCGGTTCGAGACCGTGGACGAACACGAACTACACGGTCGGGGCAGGGACATGCGCGTCACGAGTGTGGTCTTCCTGTTGGGCGGGCTCGGCCTGGCGGGCCTGCCGCCCTCGGGGATGTGGGCCGGGAAGGCGCTCATCGAACACGCGTCGCTGGAAGCCGGCTGGTGGTGGCTCGCTTTGGGCGCCGCGCTCGCCTCCGCGCTGACCGCCGGCGCGGTTCTGCGGGTCTGGGCACGCGTCTTCCGGGGAGCCGGGCATCGCGACGCCCACACCGAGGAGCACGAGGAGCCGGAGACCCAGACGCACACGCCGCTGCTGCGCCTGCCGTGGACGATGCTCGCGCCGGGCCTGCTGCTGCTCGGCGCGGCGCTCGTCCTGGGCCTCGTCCCGGGTCGCGGGATCGCGTCCGCTGCGGAGTCCTTCGCCGACCCCGGTGCCTACGCTGCGCTCGTCCTGCATGGCGTCGCGCCGTCCACCACCGCCGAACCGCCGCATCCGTGGACGATCAGCGGTCTGTTCACGGCGGCGGTCTCGATCGGCCTCGCCGTGCTCGTCGCGGCGCTGGGTCTGCGTGGCCTCCGACGCTATCGGCCCGTCCGGGCGGTCGCGGCGCGACTGCACGACCTGCACTCAGGCCATGTCGGCGACTACGCCGCCTGGCTCGTCGCCGGCGTCGCCCTCCTCGCGCTGCTGACCGCCGTTTAACCGACCCGGCTAACCAGCTGCCTTAACCGGCCCGCCTTAACCGGCCCACCGCAGAGGCCACCGCAGATCGATCGCGGGCTTGGTCGTGACTATCCCTCCCAGTCCGGGGTAGCGCCGTCATATGAAGGAGTGAGGGGCAGGCACATGTCGCTTCGGAGTGATCTCGTCGCTCGGGTGAACGGAGAGGTGCGGTTCGACGAGGGAACACTGGCCGCCTATGCCCACGACTCGTCGAACTACCGGCAGACCCCGGTGGGCGTGGTGGTTCCGCGCACGGTGGACGCGGGTGTCGAGGCGGTGGCGGTGTGCCGGGAGCACGACGTCCCGCTCCTTTCACGCGGCGGTGGAACGAGCCTGGCCGGGCAGTGCTGCAACGAGGCCGTGGTGATCGACTGGTCGAAGTACTGCACCCGGCTGCTCTCGGTCGAGGACGACCGGGCCGTCGTGGAGCCGGGAGCGTGCCTGGACGACCTCAACCGCGAACTCGGCGACCGGAACCTGATGGTCGGCCCCAAGCCGTCCACGCACGACACCTGCACCATCGGCGGAATGATCGGGAACAACTCGTGCGGTGCCTCCGCGCAGGCGTTCGGAAAGATGGCCGACTCGGTGCTCCGGCTGGAGGTCCTCACCTACGACGGGACGCGCATGTGGGTCGGGCCGACCTCCGACGAGGAGTACGAGGCGATCGTGGCCTCAGGAGGCCGGCGCGCGGAGATCTACCGGAAGCTGCGGGAGTTGCGCGACGACGGCATGGCACTGATCCGGACGCGCTACCCCGGCATCCCCCGGCGCGTGTCGGGCTACAACCTGGATTCGCTGCTGCCGGAGAACGGCCTCAACGTGGCGCGCGCCCTGGTCGGCAGTGAGTCCACGCTGGTCACCGTGCTGCGGGCCGAGATCAAACTGTTCGAGGTCCCCGCCTGCCAGGCGCTCGCGGTGCTCGGCTACGACGACATCGCCGCCGCCGGGGATGCCGTGCCGCGCATCGCCCGGAGCCGGCCGCTCGCCCTGGAGGGCCTTGACCACACGCTGGTCGACCTGGCCCGCGTGGAGCACGTCGCTGGTGAGGGCGTGCTGGAAAAGCTGCCCGAGGGATCCGGCTGGCTGATGGTCCGTTTCGGCGGCGACACGCAGGAGGAGGCGGACGGCAAGGCGCGGCGGCTCATTGACCAGGTCAGGGAGTACGGCGTCCACACCGCCCACCTGGACGACCCGGACGTGGAGGAGCGGGTCTGGAAGGTGCGCGAGGCCGGGCTGGGTGCGACCGCGTACCCGCCCGGGCATCCCGACACGCACGAGGGCTGGGAGGACGCGGCCGTGCCGCCGGAGCGGCTCGGCGACTACCTGCGCGACTTCCAGGCGCTGCTGCGCGAGTTCGGCTACAGGGACTGCTCGCTGTACGGGCATTTCGGCCAGGGCTGCGTGCACACCCGCACACCGTTCGATCTCGAGGACGCGGCCGGCGTCGCGGAGTACCGGCGGTTCGTGGAGCGCGCGGCGCGGCTGGTGGTCTCCTACGGCGGCTCGCTGTCGGGCGAGCACGGAGACGGCCAGTCGCGCGGGGAGCTTCTACCGATCATGTTCGGGGACGAGGTCATCGCGCTGTTCCGGCGTTTCAAGTCGATTTGGGACCCGTCCGGCCGCATGAACCCCGGCAAGGTCGTCGACCCCTATCGCCTGGACGAGCACCTCGACCATCTCGGCTACGACCCGGAGGAGCCTCCGACCCACTTCACCTACCCCGCTGACCACCACCGGTTCGCGCACGCCGCGTCCCGGTGTGTGGGAATCGGCAAGTGCCGGTCGTCCTCCGGCGGCGTCATGTGCCCCAGCTACCGGGTCACCCGCGAGGAGAAGCACAGCACGCGCGGCCGGGCCCGAATCCTGATGGAGATGATGCGCGGGGAGACCGTGTCTGGCGGGTGGCGGTCCAAAGACGTCCATGAAGCCCTGGACCTGTGCCTGGCCTGCAAGGGTTGTAAGAGCGACTGCCCGGTCAATGTGGACATGGCCACCTACAAGGTCGAGTTCCTCTCGCACCACTACCGGTGGCGGCCCCGGCCCCCGGCGCACTATTCGATGGGCTGGCTGCCGCTCTGGGCGCGCCTGGCCTCGGCGGCGCCCGGGGTCGTCAACCGGGTTGCGCACGCGCCCGGTGCGGGGCGCGTGGTGAAGGCGGTGGCCGGCATTGACCAGAGGCGGGAGCTTCCGCGCTTTACCGGCCAGAGCCTCGTCGATTGGTTCGGTGAACGCAGCCCGCGGGCAGAGAGCGGTCAGGCAGGCGGCGATCCGGTGGTGCTCTGGCCGGACACCTTCACCAGCAACTTCGCCCCTGAGATAGGCAAGGCCGCGGTGCGGTTGCTGGAGGCGCACGGCTACCGGGTCGAGATGCCGCCGGTCGCGGTCTGCTGCGCGCTGACCTGGATCTCCACCGGCCAGCTCGGAGTCGCTGAACGCGTCCTCACCCGGACGATCCGGGCGCTGGCGCCCAGGCTGCGGCAGGGCGTGCCGATCGTGGTGCTGGAGCCGAGCTGCGCTGCGGTGTTCCGTTCTGATGCGCAGGAGTTGCTCTCGGACAACCCGGATGCACAGATCCTGGCCGCCAGCACCACCTCGCTGCCGGAGCTCCTCCTTGACCGCGCCGAACCCGCGCCGCTCCCGGGCACCGGCGTCCGCGTGCTGGCCCAGCAGCACTGCCACCAGCACGCGATCTGGGGGTACGAGGCCGAGACCAGGCTGCTTGACCGCGTCGGCGTCCAGGTCGAGGTGCTGGACGAGGGGTGCTGCGGGCTCGCGGGCAACTTCGGGTTCGAACGCGGCCACTACGAGGTGTCGACGGGCGCTGCCGAACTCGGCCTCTGGCCCGCCGTCCGCGCCGCGAGCGACGGAACGCGCGTCCTGGCCGACGGTTTCTCCTGCCGGACCCAGATCGAGGCCGGAACATCCGCACGCCCCGTCCACCTGGCCGAACTCCTCGCCGAGGTGTTGCTGTAGAGCGCCGCACCATTGCCGCGCCGCGCCGCGCTGCAATGTGGCTGCGCCGCGCCAAGCTGTCGCCGCGCCGGGCTGTTGTGTAGGGCTGGTCAGCCGACCCGATATTTCTCCGCGTCCGGGCGGCGCAGCTCCAGACCGTGGCCGGGGGCGTCAAGCCGCGGCCTGACTGAGCCGCCAGCCGGGTCCAGCACGCCGTCGAAGAACATCGACTCGATGCGGGTGTGGTCGTGGAACCATTCCAGGTGCCGGATGTTCGGCGTCGCGGCGGCGGCGTGGGCGTGCAGGTGCGGCGCGCAGTGCGCCGAGATCTCCAGCCCGTGGGCGGCCGCGACGGCGGCGACCCGCAACCACTCGGTGATGCCGCCGCATCGGGTGGCGTCCGCCTGGAGGCAGTCCACCGCTCCGGCCTCGCACATGCGACGGAAGTACACCAGGTCGTAGCCGTATTCGCCCGCGGTGACATCGGCGTGGACGTTCTCGCGTACGTGGCGCAGGCCGTCCAGGTCGTCGGACGAGACCGGCTCCTCCAGCCATCGCACATCCAGGTCCGCAGCCCCTGTCATGACGCGGATCGCCTGCTTGCCCGTGTACGCGCCGTTGGCGTCCACGTAAAGCTCCGCCTCGTCGCCGATGATCTCGCGGGCCCGCCGCATGCGCGCCAGATCCCGCCCGGTACGGGTGCCCCACGACTCGCCAATCTTGATCTTGACGCGCGGGATCGCCTGCGCGTCCGTCCACCCCGTGAGCTGCTCGGCCATCCGGGCGTCGTCATAGCTGGTGAAGCCGCCACTCCCGTACACGGGCACGTCGTCGTGGACGGTCCCCAGCAGCCGGTGCAGCGGCAGGCCGAGCAGCCGTGCCTTGAGGTCCCACAGCGCCACGTCCACGGCGGAGATCGCATAGCCGACCGCTCCCGGACGGCCGTCGTTGCGGACCGCCCGTACCATCTCCTCCCACGCCCCCGCGACGTCGAGAGCGGGACGCCCGCACACCAAACCGGAGAGCTTGCCGCTGACCACCGAGGCGCACGCCGCCGATCCGTAGGTCCAGCCCAGCCCGGTCGCCCCGGCGGCACGCACCTCCACCACGATCATCGTGGTGGAGTCCCACGCCAACGTGCCGTCCGCCTCCGGCGCGTCGGTCGGAACGGTGTAGACGCCGGCCTCACACGCGGTGATCAGCGCGTCGGCGCGACCGGTCATCGTCGCGTCGGATCGTCCCGGCGGGGGAGGAACTCCTGCACCTTGGTCTTGACGCCCTCCCGGATGACGCCCCACCGGTCCTCATCACCCTTGATGATCGACTCGGCGGTGGCCTTCACCTGCTCGAACGAGGCGTGAGGCGGGATGGGCGGGACGTCCGGGTCGACGCGTACGTCCAGCAGCGCCGGCCGGTCGGCGTCCAGCGCCGCATCCCAGGCGGGCCCGACCTGCTCGGGCTTCTCCACGGTGATGGCCTTGAAGCCGATGCTCGCGGCGAACGCCGCGTAGTCGCACTCCGGCAGCGTCTGCGACTGCGGGAACTTCGGGGCCCCCTGCATGGCGCGCATCTCCCACGTGACCTGGTTGAGATCGTTGTTGTGCAGGACGGCGACCACGAACCGCGGGTCCAGCCACTGCTCCCAGTAGTGCCTGATCGTGAGGAGCTCTGCCAGGCCGTTCATCTGCATGGCGCCGTCACCCTCGAAGACGACCACCGGCCGGTCGGGGTGGCCGAACTTCGCGCCGATCCCGTACGGCACACCCGGCCCCATGGTCGCCAGCGTGCCGGACAGCGAGCCGCGCATGTCGCCGCGGAAACGCAGGTTGCGCGCGTACCAGTTGGCGGCCGAGCCCGAGTCGGCGGCCAGGATCGTGTTGTCGGGAAGGCGCGCGGAGGCCTCGTGGAACAGCAACATCGGGTTGATCGGGTCGGCCTCGACCATCGCCTCCCTCTCCACGGTCTCCCACCACCGCGCGACGCTCGACTCGATCTTCTCGCGCCAGTCCCGGTCGCTCTTGCGCTTCAGCAGCGGGATGAGCGCGCGCAGTGTGGCGGCGGCGTCGCCGACCAGGTTGACCTCGTACGGGTAGCGCATCCCGATCATCTTGGGATCGATGTCGATCTGTACGGCCCGCGCCTGGTCGAGGCCTGGCATGAACTGGGTGTACGGGAAGCTGGAGCCGACCGTGAGCAGCGTGTCGCACTCGTTCATCATCTCGTAGCTCGGCCGCGTGCCCAGCAGCCCGATGGCGCCGGTCACGTAAGGCAGCTCGTCTGACAGCACGTCCTTGCCGAGCAGCGCCTTGGCGACTCCAGCGCCGAGCAGGTTGGCGACCTGCTCCAACTCGGCGCGCGCGCCGCGCGCCCCTGCACCGGCCAGTATCGCGACCTTCTTGCCGGAGTTGAGGACATCCGCAGCGCGCCGGATCGCCTCGTCGTCGGCGGAGATCGCGGGCCAGTCGATGCCCAGACTGGACGGCACCATCTTGAACGCGTGCCCGGGCGGGGTGTACTCCAGCTCCTGCACGTCCGCCGGGATGATCACGGCGGTGGGCGCCTGCTCGGCCAGTGCGACCCGGATCGCCCGGTCCAGCACGTTGGGCAGCTGCTCGGGCACCGTGACCATCTGCACGTAGTCGCTGGCCACGTCCTTGTAGAGCGACAGCATGTCGATCTCTTGCTGGTACGAGCCGCCCATCGCGCTGCGGTTGGTCTGGCCCACGATCGCCACCACCGGGACATGGTCCAGCTTGGCGTCGTACAGCCCGTTCAGCAGATGGATGCCCCCGGGGCCGGATGTCGCGGCGCACACACCCACGCGACCGGTGAACTTGGCGTAGCCCACCGCCTCGAACGCGCTCATCTCCTCATGCCGGGCCTGCACGAACTGCGGTTCGTCACCGGCCCGGCCCCACGCCGCGAGGAGACCGTTGATGCCGTCCCCGGGATAGCCGAACACCTTCTCGACACCCCATTCGCGCAGCCTCGCCAGCACGTAGTCGCCGACGGTCTTCGACGCCATGAACGGCCTCCTCTCGCCTCTTCGCGGTCGGCCGCCCCCGCGGCGGCCATGGGCCCCACGTACCCGGCGATCCGCACACCTATCGGTGATGGCCCGCCGAATCGGGCAAAGAGGAGTAAATGACTCTGCCCGACGCGGTGCGTCAGCCCTTGCTGCCGGCGGCGACCAGGCTGCGGATGTCGTTGGGCAGGGCGTCGAGGATTTTGTTCATCATGCTGCCGCCGGTGGCCTCGCGCACGACCTCCAGGACGACCCGGATCAGGTATGCGGCCTGCGGGTCGTCCACGCCTGCCCGGGACGCCACTCGGGCGATGAAGTCCTGGCGGTCGAAGCGCTCGCCGCTCCCTGCGCCGCCGTAGACCTCGGTGCGCCTGAGGTGCTCACCGATCTCATGCGGGAGCTGGGCGGCGAGGTTGTCGGCCAGCCCCTCGGGGATGCGCTCACCCAGCGTCTCCAGCGTGGCGCGGCAGGCTCGTTCGGCCTCTCCGTGGCCGGCCAGTTGCGCACGGGCCTGGACCTGTCCGATCAACTCTTCGTGCTGCATGGTGTTCCCCCTCATATGTGTGCCTCGGTACCGCCCTTCCCATGGCATTGCGGACATAACAGGTGATCGCGCGAGCGCACCGCATGACGCGCCTCAGCGCAGCGACGTCGAGGCGAGAAGTTTCGCGAGGGCCAAGACTTCTCGCTGGTGCGCACCGGCAGCCGGTGAGACGCGCAGCACGGGAGTGGGCATGTCACCGCGCACCGGCCGCCCGCCGCGTTCGCCCCAGCCGTGGGTCTGGAACGTCGGCGGGAAGGCGTCCGGCCCGGCGCCCTCGGCCAGACCCGGGACGATGACGAATCCGGAGCCGCGCGGGCCTGCGAGCCACTTGCGCGAGGTACCGACGTACGCGTCGGCGGTCACACCGGCAACCTCGACATGTCCCAGAGACTGGCAGACATCGAGCACCAGCGGCACGCCCGCGTCCCGGCACAGCCGCCCGGCTGCGGGCGCTGGTTGCACAACGCCGCGGTGTGAGGCGATGTGCGGGAAGACCACCAGATCAAGCCCGCTCGACAACGCCGCCGTCAAACCATCCAGGAGAATTCGGGAATCATCGTCGACGGGCAACTCGACCAGAGACCACCCACGCTGCGTCGCGAGGCGCTGCATCATCAGCCGATTGCTGCCGAACTCCGATCTCACCACGCCGACCCGGGCGCCCTCGCGAAGCCGCCACCCGCCCAGCACCGTGGCCATCCCAGCCGTGCCGCTCCCCACGAACCGTGCCGCCGCCCCCACGTAGGCCGCCAGGGCCGCCCGTCCGTCGGAATGGCCTGCGCAGCGGCCTCGTAACCACCCATGGCACGTTCTCGATGCAGATGTTTCACGACGGCCGTCATGACGCGGTCGCCGGGCACATTGCACGCCGCCGCGTTCAAGTAGCCCGGGGGATGCGACGAGCGCGTGTTCCGCCAAGCCTCGCCGATCTCCTCGCCCGGCCACGGGATCGACGGCCCGAACTCGCCCTCTTCGACAGACATCATTTCCTCTTCTGGCGTGTGGTCAACGGCGGGCTTCGAACAGGGCCATCGAGCCGTGGATGGTGAGCCGGTGATGGCTGAAGCGGCGTCCCAGTTCCGTGTCCAGTTCGGTCGCGGTGTCGTCGAGGTTGTGGAAGACCTTGCGGGCGTTGAGCAGGCGTGCGGCCAGGGTGGAGACAGGAGTGTGGTGCACGCCGCGGGTGAGGATGGTGCTTCCGAACACACGCCCCTCGTCGCTCAGGTGGTGCAGTATCCAGTCGAAGATCACGGCCTTTTCCGCGATCGGGCCTGGAACGCAGTGGAGCAGCATGTTGAGCCCGGCCGAGTCGAGGCGTTCGTTGCCGAGTTCCAGTGGTTCCAGGACGTTCCGCAGATGGGTGTCGGGTGTGTAGCGGGCCAGCCGCCGGCCTACAAACCGCACATGTGCGAAACCCCGGTGACTGCTGTCGAGGCAGGTCAACCGGGGTTTTTGCTGATCTTGGAGGGTGCCCCCTGCAGGATTCGAACCTGCGCACACGGCTCCGGAGGCCGTTGCTCTATCCCCTGAGCTAAGGGGGCGTTGCGCTGAGGTCGCTCGGCGCGGAATGAAGGCTACCAGGGTTCGTGGGCTTGCGCGCACCTGGGCGTTCCTCGTGCGTTGCTGTGTGGAGTCGACTAACTTCGAGGCCGTGACCAAGCCACTGGGACGCGTGCTGGTTGTCGACGATGACGAGGTGATCAGGCAGCTCATCGCTGTGAATCTGCAGCTTGAGGGGTTCGAGGTGGCGACGGCGGTGGACGGGCAGGACTGTCTGGAGAAGGTGCGGGACATCCAGCCCGATGTGATCACGTTGGACGTGATGATGCCCCGGTTGGACGGGTGGGTGACGGCGGTGCGGCTGCGGGAGGACCCGGAGACCGAGCACGTGAAGGTCGTCATGATCACCGCGCGGGCGCAGGAACATGATGTGCGGCGGGGGCACGAGATCGGCGTCGACGCCTATGTGACCAAGCCGTTCGACCCCAACCAGCTGATCCAGACGGTGCGCAAGCTGGCTGCGTTGTCCAGATAGTGGTCGGATAGTCTCACGGGCGTGACCCCAGCCGATGTCAGCAGTGCCATCGCGCGTGCCGTCGGCGTGCGCGAGGTGCCGGTGAGCTGCCTGGGAGCGGGAATCTACGGCACTCCCGTGGCTTTGCGGATGGGGCTGGATCCCGAGCGTGTCGCGGAGCGGGTGCGGGGAGAGCCGGGGATCTTGGGTGTTGAGACCTCCAGGGGCTTTCTGACGGTCTCGGTGGGGGTCGCGGAGACCGTTGAGGGTGTTCTGGCCGAGGGTGAAGCGTATGGGCGCGCTGAGGTGCCACGGGGTGGGTGGCCCGACAGGCCTCGGATTTTGGAAAATCCTGGATTCCGGGTGCGTTATGCCTATGCGCGGGCCGCTGCCGTGGGGAGGCGGGCCCGGGATATCGGTTTGCCTGGGGGAGTGGCTGAGGGACTACGGGCCGAGGAGCTTGCGGTGGTGGGTGCTCTCGGTGACCTTCCGGGCCGGGCCGCGCAGGCTGAACGGGAACGTGATGTCGCTGCTGTTGAGAAGTGTCTCGAACGGCTCGCGGACGCTTTTCATGGTGCCTACGAGCGGTGCCCGGCGCTTCCCCAGGGAGACGAGAAACCCGGGGCGGTGCACGCGGCCCGAGTCACTCTGGCGGAAGCGGCGCGCATCGCCCTTGGCAATGGCCTGAACATGATCGGTGAGACCCCTAGAGAGCGGATATGAGCAGAGTTCACCCGGCCGGGCCCCGGCACGCGGACGTGTTGCCCGAAGACCACCCGATGCCTCCGGCGGAGGATTTGAACGCCCTGGACCCGACTGTCTGGCCGCGTGGCGCCAGGCGGGAGGAGGGCGTCCTGGCGGTCGGCGGGATCGATGTACGGGATCTCGCGGCGGAGTACGGGACGCCGTTGTACGTCTACGACGAGGAGGACGTACGGGCGCGGGCGCGGGAGTACGCGGCGGCGTTCCATGACGGCGACGTCCACTATGCGGGCAAGGCGTTCCTCTGCACGGCGGTGGCCAAGTGGCTGAACGAGGAGGGCCTCGGCCTGGACGTGTGCAGCGGGGGAGAGCTCGCCGTGGCCCTGGCCGCGGGCTTCCCGGTGGAAAGGATCACGCTGCACGGCAACAACAAGGCGCCCTGGGAGCTTGAGCGCGCTTTGGAGGCCGGCGTCGGGCGGATCGTCCTTGACTCGTTCGAGGAGATCGCGCGCCTGGGCTTCCTGGCGCGGGAACGCGGCGTACGGCCGAAGGTCATGATCCGCGTGACCACGGGCGTCGAGGCGCACACGCACGAGTTCATCGCGACGGCCCATGATGACCAGAAGTTCGGGTTCTCGAGGAGCTCCGGCGCGGCGCTGGAGGCGGTACGGCGCGTTCTGCAGCTCGAGCAGCTGGAACTGGTGGGCCTGCATTCCCATATCGGGTCGCAGATCTTCGAGACCGACGGCTTCGAGGTCGCAGCCCACCGGCTGGCCGAACTCCTTGTCGCCATCCGGGACGAGCACGGGATCCAACTGCCCGAGCTCGACCTCGGCGGAGGCTACGGCATCGCCTACGTGCCCGGGGACGAGCCGCACGACCCCAAGGCGATGGCGGACGGGCTGCGGGCGATCGTGGCCCGCGAGTGCAAGTCGTACGAGCTGAGCATGCCGCGCCTGACGGTCGAGCCGGGGCGCGCGATCACGGGACCAGGCGGGGTTACCCTGTACGAGGTCGGCACCGTCAAGGACGTCGAGGGCCTGCGGACGTACGTCTCGGTGAACGGCGGGATGAGCGACAACCTGCGTACCGCCCTCTACGGCGCCGAGTACACCTGCGTACTGGCCAGCCGGGCCTCCGATGCGCCCCCCATGCTCAGCAGACTTGTCGGTAAGCACTGCGAAAGCGGCGACATTGTCGTGCGTGACCTGTGGTTGCCCGCAGATCTTGCGCCGGGGGACCTGGTGGCGGTCGCGGCGACCGGTGCGTACTGTCGGTCGATGGCCAGCAACTACAACTACGTCCCCAAGCCCGCTGTGGTGGCGGTCAAGGACGGCACGTCCCGCGTCATCGTCCGCCGCGAGAC
This sequence comes from Actinomadura sp. 6N118, assembly GCF_044326415.1. NCBI lineage: Bacteria > Bacillati > Actinomycetota > Actinomycetes > Streptosporangiales > Thermomonosporaceae > Actinomadura > Actinomadura sp. 6N118. The sequence continues at coordinate 105,970 of NZ_JBIRAZ010000006.1, forward strand.
CGACGATGATCTGCTCAGGCTCGACGCGGAGGCCAACGCCTGACGCCGAGGCCAACGCCTGACGCGGGCGGAGGCCAACGCCTGACGCGGGCGAGGGCTGACGCGGGCGGGCGGAGGCTGACGCGCGGGCGGAGGCTGACGCGGCGGGCGGAGGCTGACGCGGGCTGGCGGAGGCTGACGCGGGCTGGCGGAGGTAGAGGCGGAGGCGAGGACGTGAAGGTGGAGGCGAGCGCGTGAAAGTAGGAGCGCGGGCGCATAGAAGTGGTGGCAGGCGCTGAAAGCAGGAGTTGTGGCAAGCGCTGAAAGCGGAGGCGGACGCGTGAAAGCGGAGGCAGGCGCGTGAAAACGGAGGTAGGACGGTGAAATCCGAACGGGCGCCGAAACCTGGAGAGGCGCTGCGGGTGGCGCTGCTGGGCTGCGGCGTAGTCGGCACCGAGGTCGTACGGCTGCTGAGCGAGCAGGCGGACGACCTCGCGGCGCGTGTCGGCGCCCCGCTGGAGCTGGCCGGGATCGCGGTGCGGCGCCTGGACCGGCAGCGCGAGGGCGTGGACCCGGCGCTGGTCACCACCGACGCGCACACCCTGGTCACCCGGGACGACGTCGACATCGTCATCGAGGTGATCGGCGGGATCGAACCCGCCCGGACGCTCCTCCTCGAGGCCATGAAGGCCGGCAAGTCGGTGATCAGCGCGAACAAGGCGCTGCTGGCCGAGGACGGCGAGACGCTCTTCGCGGCCGCCCGGGAACACGGGGCCGACATCTACTACGAGGCCGCCGTGGCCGGGGCGATCCCGCTGCTCCGGCCGCTGCGCGAGTCGCTGGTCGGCGATCATGTGCACCGCGTGCTCGGCATCGTGAACGGCACCACCAACTACATCCTCGACCAGATGGACACCCATGGGGCGGGCTTCAACGACGCGCTGGAGGATGCCCAGGCGCTCGGGTACGCCGAGGCCGATCCGACGGCCGACGTCGAGGGCTTCGACGCGGCGGCCAAGGCGGCGATCTTGGCGCAGCTGGCGTTCCACACCCGCGTGACCGCCGCCGACGTGCACCGCGAGGGCATCACCGAGGTCACCGCCGCCGACGTGGCCGGCGCCCAGGAGATGGACAGCGTGGTCAAGCTGCTGGCCATCTGCGAACGCGTGCCGGCGGAAGACGGCCGGAACGGGCGCGGCGTCTCCGTACGCGTCCACCCGGCCATGATCCCCCGATCACATCCTCTGGCGAGCGTCCGCGAGGCGTACAACGCGGTGTTCGTCGAGGCCGAGTCGGCCGGCTCGCTCATGTTCTACGGCGCGGGCGCGGGCGGCGCACCCACCGCGTCGGCCGTGCTGGGAGACCTGGTCGCCGTGGCTCGCAACCTGGTCAGCGGTACGTCCGGCCCGGTCGAGGTGACGTACGCGAAGCTGCCCGTTCTCCCCATGGGGGAGACGGTGACGCGCTACTACATCCAGCTCGACGTGGCCGACCGCCCCGGCGTCCTGGCCACGGTCGCCGAGGAGTTCGCACGCCACGGGGTGTCCATCCGTTCCGTACGCCAGGAGGGCCTCGGTGAGGACGCCCAGCTCGTGGTGGTGACCCACCGGGCCTCGGACGCGGCGCTGTCGGCGACGGTCGAGGGCCTCCGCAACCTTGAGATGGTCCGCGAAGTGGCGAGCGTCATGCGCGTCGAAGGCGACGAATAGCCGTCGAAAGCGACGAATAACCCTGAACGAGAAGTCCTGCACCTGAACGAGAAGTCCTGCACCCCTGAACAAGGCGCCCTGCGACCGTGACCGGGACGTGCGGCCGACCGGTAGAATCCGCACAACATCGCAGGTCATCGAGGAGACGACTGTGAACCCGACCGCTCGCCGTGCCTGGCGTGGACTGATCGAGGAGTACCGCGACCGGCTCCCGGTGACGGACCAGACTCCCGTGGTGACCCTACTGGAGGGCGGCACGCCGCTGGTGCCCGCCAACCGGCTGTCCCAGCTCACCGGCTGCGAGGTCTACCTCAAGGTCGAGGGCGCCAACCCCACCGGTTCGTTCAAGGACCGCGGGATGACGATGGCCATCAGCAAGGCCGCCGAGGACGGCGCCAAGGCCGTGATCTGCGCGTCCACCGGCAACACCTCCGCCTCAGCCGCCGCCTACGCCGTACGGGCCGGGATGACCTGTGCGGTGCTCGTGCCGCAGGGCAAGATCGCGATGGGCAAGCTCGCGCAGGCCCTGGTGCACGGCGCGCGGCTGCTGCAGGTGGACGGCAACTTCGACGACTGCCTGGAGCTGGCCCGCAAGCTGTCCGTGGACTACCCGGTGGCGCTGGTCAACTCGGTCAACAAATACCGCCTGCAAGGCCAGAAGACCGCCGCGTTCGAGATCGTCGACGCGCTCGGCGACGCGCCGGACGTGCACTGCCTGCCGGTCGGCAACGCGGGCAACATCTCTGCGTACTGGATGGGTTACAAGGAGTACGCGGCCGACGACGTGTCGTCTCGTACGCCGCGAATGCTGGGCTTCCAGGCCAGCGGCGCCGCCCCGTTCGTCAAGGGCGAGCCGGTGCTCAAGCCGCAGACCATCGCCACCGCCATCCGCATCGGCAACCCGGCCTCCTGGGACCTGGCGATCGCCGCGCGCGACGAGTCCGGCGGCGCCATCGACTCGGTCACCGACCGGCAGATCCTGCGTGCCTACCGGATGCTGGCCTCCGAAGAGGGCGTGTTCGTGGAGCCGGCCTCCGCCGCGAGCGTGGCCGGTCTGCTCCAGGCCCACGAGCAGGGAGTCGTGCAGTCCGGCTCCAAGGTCGTCTGCACGGTGACCGGTAACGGCCTCAAGGACCCCGATTGGGCGATCTCCGGCGCGCCCGCCCCGACCACGGTCAAGGTGGACGCGCACGCCGCCGCCTCCGCCCTGGGCCTCACATGAGCCCAGCGCACGCCGAGCAGGACCCCCAGGACCCTCAGGACCCTCAGCACGAACCCCCGAACGCCGCACACACACCCCAGAACGCCCAGCACGAACCCCTGACCGCCCAGCAGGAGCCCCTGAACGACGCGCACGCCCCCTCTGGGGGCGGCTGGCCTACGGAACCAGTGATCGTCCAGGCTCCGGCCACCAGCGCCAATCTGGGGCCGGGATTCGACACGCTGGGGCTCGCACTCACCCTGTACGACGACGTCGAGGTCGCGGTGACCGATGGCGGCCTGTCCATCGAGGTCGAGGGCGAGGGTACCGAGGTCGCCGACCGCGGCGAGCGTCATCTGATCATCAAGGTGCTGCGGCGCGCGTTCGACCTCATCGACCAGTTGGCCGGGTCCGGCCTCGACCGCCCCGCACTTGGACAACCGCCCGGACAGCCGCCCGCGCAACCGCTCGGGCAGCCGCCCGGGCTCCGGCTGCGATGTACGAACCGCATCCCGCACAGCCGTGGCCTGGGCTCTTCCTCGGCGGCGATCGTCGCCGGGATCACCGCGGCCCGTGCCCTGCACCCGTACGGAAAACTCCTCGACGACGAGGGTGCGCTGCGGCTCGCCACCGAGATCGAGGGGCACCCGGACAACGTCGCACCTTGTCTCGTCGGCGGGCTGACCATTGCCTGGACCACCCAGACGGGGCCCAGGCTCGTACGGCTCGACCTGGATCGCCAGGTCGTGGCCTTCGTACCGGACCAGCGTCTCGCCACCGAGCAGGCACGTGGGCTGCTGCCAGGGGCCGTGCCCCACAAGGACGCGGCCGCCAACGCGGGCCGGGCCGCGCTCCTGATCGCGGCGCTGACAAGGGACCTGCCGCAGGACATACTGCTGGATGCGACCGAAGACCGGCTGCACCAGGACTACCGGGCGCCCGCCATGCCCGAATCCGCTGCGCTGGTCGCCCGCCTGCGCGCGAACGGGGTGCCGGCGGTGGTTTCCGGGGCAGGTCCTACTGTCCTGGCCTTCACAAGCGCATCACAAGTTGATTCGATAGGCGCGGAAGTGGGTAATGGGTGGCACATACACCCGCTGAACGTTGCCCCCCACGGCGCCTGCGTTCGGCTCGACGGTGCGTAGGTCCGTCCTTGAGATGTCCCGCGTGAGCGGGGGTTGGTGGAGTGCTCCGGCCAGGTGCAATGATCCAGCTAGGTAAAATGCGAAGACATCGACCTCTGGGGAATAGCAGTGTGCCCTGGTGATGTTAGGCTGAATGCCGCACCAGATGCCCCGTTCGGGGCTGTGTGCTCGTCAGCCACGCGTCGCCTGTTCGACCCTTCGGTCGTGTCGGTCCCGCGTACTAGGCTCCCCGACACCGTGACATCCCGTTGTCAGGCACTCCAGCGAAACTTCGGACGTAGCGGTACGGGGGACACGCACGAGCGAACCGTCCCGACCACCATCTGGCTGTGCCCAGAAAACGCAGATCGCGGCACCATCGTGATCAGCGGAGCCCGACTCGGCGCCCCCGCCGGGCCGCATCACCGGGTTGCTTGGCCGACCGCCGGCCTACGCCCGCTCCCTGGGAAGGACCCTTAGTGAGCGAATCCAGCGAACTCCTTACGGACGCATCCAGCACGGCACCAGCCGCCGAGGCCACGGAGGCCGGTGGCGCGCAGGCTGCCACCCCCCGGCGCCGCCGGACCGGCACCGGCCTGTCGGCCATGGTGCTGCCCGAGCTCAAGGCGCTCGCGTCCAGCCTCGGCATCACCGGTACGACCGGGATGCGCAAGAGCCAGCTCATCGCAGCCATCCAGGAGAAGCAGGGTGGCGCGGGGCAGGGCTCGGCCGGGGGCGAGCAGGGAGCCGCTGCCACCGTCAAGGCCGAGCGCCCGCGCCGCACCCGTACGGCTGCGGCCAAGCGGGAGCCCGCCGAAGACCAGGTGACCATCGCCGACGCCGCACCGGCCGTCGAGAAGGACGCCGCACCTGCCGTCGAGAAGCCCGTCAAGGCCGACAAGACGGACAAGACGGACAAGGTCGAGAAGGCCGAGAAGGCAGGCAAGGGCGCCACCGACAAGGCGACCGACCGGCCCGAGCGCGGCGAGCGGCAGTCCGACCGTGGTGAGCGGGGCGAACGCGGCGGCAAGTCCGACGGAGCTGGCGAAGACGGCGAGGTCCAGGGCGGCCGCGACGGCGGTGGCCGGGACGGCGGTGGCCGTCAGCGCAGCCGCAACGGCCGTGAGCGCGGCGAACGTGGCGAGCGCGGCGAGGGCCGTGGTGAGCGCGGTGAGCGTGGCGAGCGCGGCGAGGGCCGTGGTGACCGCGGTGAGCGCGGCGAGCGTGGCGAGGGCCGTGGCGAGCGCGGTGACCGTGGCGAGCGTGGTGAGCGCGGTGACCGTGGCGACCAGCAGGGTGGCCGTCAGCGCGGCCAGGGTGGTCAGGGCGGCGGCCAGGGTGGCGGCCAGTCCGACGACGACGGCGAGGGCGGCGGCAGGGGCCGGCGCGGGCGCCGGTTCCGCGAGCGCAACCGCGGCCGCGGCCAGGGCCGGGACCGTTACGAGGAGCCGGTGATCAGTGAGGACGACGTCCTCATCCCGGTGGCGGGCATCCTCGACATCCTCGACAACTACGCGTTCGTCCGCACCACGGGCTACCTGCCCGGTCCGAACGACGTGTACGTCTCGCTGGCCCAGGTCCGCAAGAACGGCCTGCGCAAGGGCGACGTGATCACCGGCGCGGTCCGTCAGGCCCGCGAAGGCGAGCGGCGCGAGAAGTTCAACGCGCTCGTCCGCCTCGACACCGTGAACGGCATGGAGCCCGATCAGGCCAAGGGCCGCGTCGAGTTCTCCAAGCTGACTCCGCTGTACCCGCAGGAGCGGCTGCGGCTGGAGTCCGACGCGGGCATCCTGACCACGCGGATCGTCGACCTCGTGTCGCCGATCGGCAAGGGCCAGCGCGGCCTGATCGTGTCGCCGCCCAAGGCCGGCAAGACGATGGTGCTCCAGTCGATCGCCAACGCGATCACCAAGAACAACCCCGAGTGCCACCTGATGGTCGTCCTGGTCGACGAGCGTCCGGAAGAGGTCACCGACATGCAGCGGACGGTGAAGGGCGAGGTCATCCACTCGACCTTCGACCGTCCGGCAGAGGACCACACCACGGTCGCCGAGCTGGCCATCGAACGTGCCAAGCGCCTGGTGGAGCTGGGCCACGACGTCGTCGTGCTGCTCGACTCGATCACCCGGCTCGGACGCGCGTACAACCTGGCGGCACCGGCGTCCGGACGCATCCTGTCCGGTGGTGTCGACTCCACCGCGCTCTACCCGCCCAAGCGGTTCTTCGGCGCGGCCCGCAACATCGAGAACGGCGGCTCGCTGACCATCCTCGCCACCGCGCTGGTGGAGACCGGGTCCCGCATGGACGAGGTCATCTTCGAGGAGTTCAAGGGCACCGGCAACATGGAGCTCAAGCTCAACCGAAGTCTTGCCGACAAGCGGATCTTCCCGGCCGTGGACGTGGACGCCTCCAGCACCCGCAAGGAGGAGATCCTCATGGCGCCGGAGGAGCTGCGCGTCGTCTGGCAGCTGCGCCGGGTCCTGCACGCCCTCGACACCCAGCAGGCGCTGGAGCTCCTTCTCGAAAAGATGAAGGAGACCAAGTCCAACGCCGAGTTCCTCCTCCAGGTCCAAAAGACCACCGTCTCCGACGACCGCTGACGCACCACGTGATGCGGCGCCCCGGGAGTCCCACTCCCGGGGCGCCGCCGCATCTCCACCCCCTAGCCCCGATCTTCTTGGGCGCCGTTCGGGCGTGACGGCGTCGGCGCGCCACTCATTGTTGATCGGTGGCCTCAGGTTGCACGCGAGTGCGCTACCTGAGCCGGAGCGAGCGCTAGCGAAGCTTCGCGCGAAGATCGCGAAGCGATGTCGCACTCCCTCCCGCTACACCCCCCACCCAGCCTCCCTTTCAGCGGACAAGCTTCGCTTGGCTGCCGCTTTTGCGGTTTGGGTCCGAGCCGCCAGGCAAGGGCCCAAGGCCGTAAAAGCAGTTAGTAGGGCTAGCCCTACCTCGGGTCGGCGGTGGGCCGGATGGTTGGCGGGAGGTGGCTGGACCAGGCTGGGATCGTACGGTGGACTCGGCATGGGAGGGACGATGTGGGCGAGCTGAAGAGTGCCATCTCGGGTGGCGGGGTGACCGCCGCGCGTGAGCGGAACGTGGCGGCCGGGTCGTGGCGGCCGCTGGCGATGGTCCGGTCGTCGCTGTCCTGGCGTTCGGCGATCTACCTGGCGGTGAGCCTGACGTTCGGACTGAGCTGGTTCATCGTGCTCACTGTGGGCACGGCGCTCTCGCTCGGCCTGCTGATCATCTGGGTGGGCGTCCCGCTGGGGCTGCTGCTGATGATCGCTTGGCGTGGCGGGGCGATGCTGGAACGGCTGCTGGCCAAGGCCGCGTTCGGTGTCGACATCCCGACCCCCTACCGGCAGATGCCGAAGGGCGGGAATCCGCTGCGGAAGCTGCGGGTGCTGGCCGCCGACCCCGCGACCTGGAAGGACTTCGCCTACCTGGCGTTGCTGTTCCCGATCTCGCTGGCCGAGTTCGTGGTGTCGATGGTGGTGTGGGCGGCCACCGCGACGTTCCTCTTCCTGCCGGTCTGGGTCCTGGTCGACGGGGGCGTGGAGATCAACTTCGGGGTCTGGGCCTACTGGGCGGGCAATCCGGTGACCGCGCTGCCGTGGTCGGTCGTGGGCTTCGGGCTCATGCTGCTGGCGTTGTACGTGACGCGGGTGATCGCCATCGGGCACGCGTTCTACGCGCGCTTGCTGCTCGGCCCGAGCCGTTCCCAGGTCGAGAACCGGGAGCTGCGGGCGCGCACCGAGCACCTCCAGGCCAGCCGGGCCAGGGGCGTGGACGCGGTGGAGGCGGAACGGCGCCGGATCGAGCGCGATCTGCACGATGGGGCCCAGCAGCGGCTGCTGGCCGTGGCCATGGACATCGGGCGCGCGCGGGCCAAGCTGGTAGATGATCCTGACGGCGCACGGACGCTGATCGAGCAGGCGCACGCGGGCACCAAGGAGGCCATCTCGGAACTGCGCGACCTCGCACGCGGCATCTACCCGGCGATCCTCACCGATCGGGGCCTGGATCCAGCGCTGTCAGGGCTGGCGGGCCGCGCTCCGGTGCCCGTCGAAGTGGACGTCGACCTGCCGGAACGCCCGCCCGCGGCGGTGGAGAGCATCGCGTACTTCATCGTGGCCGAGTCGCTGGCCAACATCGCCAAGTACGCCCGGGCCACGCGCGCCTCCGTACGGGTCGTGCAGGAGGAGGGCTGGGTCGTCGTCGAGGTGATCGACAACGGGGTGGGCGGCGCGGTCGCCCAGCCCGACGGCGGGCTGGCCGGTCTGGCCGACCGCGCGGCCACCATCGACGGGATGCTCATCGTGGACAGTCCGCCCGGCGGGCCCACGATCATCCGTGCCGACCTCCCCTGCACCTGGTAGCCCGCAGAGTGGTCAAGTCTCGTCCGGCAGGCGGAGGACCGCAGGCCGGACGAGCCCGATAATGGTGGAATGCGGGTGGTGATCGCCGAAGACTCGGTGCTGTTGCGCGAAGGGCTCGTCCGGCTGCTCGGTGACGCCGGGATCGAGACGGTGGCCACGGTGGGCGACGGGCCGGGCCTGCTCGGCATCGTCAAGGAGCACAATCCGGACCTGGCGATCGTGGACGTACGGATGCCGCCGTCGTTCACCGACGAGGGGCTCCGGGCGGCGCTGGCGGTGCGGGAGAACCGGCCCGGCACGCCGATCCTGGTCCTCTCGCAGTACGTGGAGGAACGGTACGCCACCGATCTCATCGGCGGCGGCACCGAGGGCGTCGGCTACCTGCTCAAGGAACGTGTCTCCGACATCGAGGAGTTCATCGACGCCGTCCGGCGGATCGCCGAGGGCGGCACGGTGATCGACCCCGAGGTGATCGGCCAGCTGCTGGGGCGGCGCCGGGCCGGAGATCCCCTGGCGTCGCTGACGCCGCGCGAACGCGAGGTGCTGGGCCTCATGGCCGAGGGCCGCTCGAACGCCGCCATCGCCCGGCGTCTGGTCGTCTCGGACGGGGCCGTGGAAAAGCACATCTCCAACATCTTCGCCAAGCTGACCCTCCCGCCCACCGGGGATGATCACCGCCGTGTGATGGCCGTCCTGGCCTACCTGAAGGCAGGCTGACGCTAACCTGAGGGCTGCTGACGCCTACCTGAAGGCGGGCTGACCTCGCGGCCCCCGAGGTCGTGGATCTACCCGGGCAAGATCGGGAATGCCCGATGACCTCGGCACGTTCGGGTATCTGGCACACTTGGAGTGCAACCGCTGCGGTACCGGTTCACGCTTCCCACACCTCCCACGTGTCATCGTGCGAGCCCGGGGCGCCCGGCGACCGCCAAACGGCGAGGAGAAAACCCATGAAGCCCGACATTCACCCGACCTACGTCGTCACGACCGTGACGTGTACGTGCGGCAACACCTTCGAGACCCGCAGCACCGCCGACAACGGCGTGATCCACGCCGACGTGTGCTCGAACTGCCACCCGTTCTACACGGGCAAGCAGAAGATCCTCGACACCGGTGGCCGCGTGGCCCGCTTCGAGCAGCGCTTCGGCAAGGGCAAGAAGGCCGACAGCAAGTAAGACCTCCGCTTTGCAGCGTTCGAGGCCGGCCCGGGGACCGAGGTCTCCGGGCCGCTCGAAGTTGACGAAGCGGCCGCCGCAGCGGCGGCCGGAGCCGCACCGCGGACACCGGAGCAGGGAAAAGACGTGAATCTCGACGATCTGATCAGCGAATACGCCGACATTGAGGGCAGGCTCTCCGACTCGGCCGTGCATGCCGACCAGGCCCTGGCGCGCCGACTGGGCAAGCGCTATGCCGAGTTGCGGCCGATCGTCGAGACGTACCGCGAGCTGGGCACCACCGAGGACGACCTGGCGACCGCGCGCGAGCTGGCCGGTGAGGACGAGACGTTCGCCGCCGAGGCCACCGAGCTGGAGAAGCGCCGCGAGGATCTCGAAGAACGGCTGCGCCACCTGCTGATCCCGCGTGATCCGTCCGATGACAAGGACGTGATCCTGGAGATCAAGGCGGGCGAGGGCGGCGAGGAGTCGGCGCTCTTCGCCGGCGATCTGCTGCGCATGTACCTGCGGTACGCCGAACGTGTCGGCTGGAAGACCGAGGTCATCGACGCGCACCTTTCCGACCTGGGCGGATACAAGGACGTCACCGTCGCCGTCAAGGCGAAGGCCTCCCAGGAGGAGGGGGTCTGGACGCGCCTCAAGTACGAGGGCGGCGTGCACCGCGTCCAGCGCGTGCCCGCCACCGAGTCGCAGGGCCGCATCCACACGAGCGCCGTCGGCGTCCTCGTCACCCCCGAGGCCGAGGAGGTCGACGTCCAGGTCGACCCCAACGACCTGCGCATCGACGTCTACCGGTCGTCCGGCCCGGGTGGCCAGAGCGTCAACACCACCGACTCGGCGGTCCGCATCACCCACGTGCCCAGCGGCGTGGTCGTCTCGTGCCAGAACGAGAAGAGCCAGCTCCAAAACAAGGAGCAGGCGCTGCGCATCCTGAGGTCCCGCCTGCTGGCGATGGCGCAGGAGGAGGCCGAGGCCGCCGCCTCCGCCGAGCGCAAGAGCCAGGTCCGCACGGTCGACCGCTCCGAGCGCGTGCGCACCTACAACTACCCCGAAAACCGGATCTCCGACCACCGGGTGGGCTACAAGGCGTACAACCTCGACCAGGTCCTCGACGGTGACCTTCACAACGTGACGCAGTCGCTGGTGGACGCTGACATGGAACGACGCCTGGCGGAGGCCCAGCAGTCGTCATGAACCTGCTGCTCGACGAGATCGCCCGGGCCACCGCGCGGCTGGCCGACGCCGGGGCCGCGTCTCCCCGTGCCGACGCCGAGGAGCTGGCTGCCGCCGTGCACGGCGTCAAGCGGGCGGAGCTGCACACCGTCTGCGACGGCGCGTTCGATGCCCGCTTCTGGGAGTACGTGGCGCGCCGGGAGGCCGGCGAGCCCCTCCAGCACATCACCGGGCGCGCCTTCTTCCGCTACCTGGAGCTCAAGGTAGGACCGGGCGTCTTCGTGCCCCGCCCCGAGACCGAGGTCATGGTCGGCTGGGCCCTTGACACCCTGCGCGACATGGACGTCCAGGATCCCCTGGTCGTCGACCTCGGTACGGGCTCGGCGGCGATCGCACTCTCCATCGCTCAGGAGTCTCCTCGCGCCCGTGTGCACGCGGTCGAGAAGGACCCGACCGCGTTCGTGCACGCCACCCGCAACATCGAGGACCTGGACGAACGAGGCCAGGTCCGCCTCCGCCTCGACGACTTCGGGGCCGCGTTGAACGAGCTGAACGGCACCGTCGACCTCGTTGTCAGCAATCCCCCGTACATCCCCATGAGCGAGTGGGAGTACGTGCCACGCGACGTCCGTGACCACGACCCCGCCGACGCGCTCTGGGGCGGCGGTGACGACGGCCTGGACGCCATCCGCGTGGTCGAGCAGACCGCCCGGCGACTCCTCCGTCCCGGCGGTTACGTCGCTGTCGAGCACAGCGACCTGCAGGGCAACGCCGTCTACTGGGTGTTCGCCGAAGAGCACGGCTGGCGCGACGTCCGCAACCGCCGCGACCTGACCAACCGGGACCGCTTCGTCACGGCCCGGCTGGGGACGGACTGATCCGTGGAAGGATGGCCATCGTGAGCCGACGTTATGACTGCTCCGAGCCGATGGAGCGCACCCGCGGGATCGCCGAGTCCGTCTCTGCCGTACGGCGTGGCGAGCTCATCGTGCTCCCCACGGACACCGTCTACGGCGTTGGTGCGGACGCCTTCACCCCGCCCGCCGTCACCGCCCTCCTGGACGCCAAGGGCCGTGGCCGGGAGATGCCGCCGCCCGTCCTCGTGGGCTCCGTACGCGCCGCGACCGCGCTCATCGAGGACCTCGGCACGTACGGCCAGGACCTGATCGACGAGTTCTGGCCCGGCGCGCTCACCCTCGTCTGCCGGGCCAACCAGAACCTCCTCTGGGACCTCGGCGAGACCAAGGGCACCGTCGCCGTCCGCATGCCCATGCACGAGCTCGCCGTCGAGCTCCTTAAGGAGACCGGCCCGCTCGCGGTCAGCAGCGCCAACGCCACCGGCAAGCCCGCCGCCCGCACGGTCGACGAGGCCGAGGAGATGCTCGGCGATACGGTCTCGGTCTACCTCGACGCGGGTCCCTCCGGCCACGCCGAGGCTTCTACGATCGTCGACCTGACAGGCTCCATCCCGCGACTCCTGCGCGCCGGCGCCATCCCCGAGGACAAAATCCGTTCCGTCGTAGGCGTCCTCCTCACCGACGAGGACGAAGACGAAGACCTCACGGCAGAGACGCCCGAAGAGGAGCCCGAGAAGCCGTCCCTGACCAAGGAGGAGCCCGAGAAGCCGTCCTTCACCAAGGACGAGCCCGCTCCCGCCGAGGAGCCCGGCCTTTCCCTCCGCAAGGACGACAACGCCTCCTGAGGCGGCTTTCCCTTCCTCTGACCTAGCCGTGGACGACCATCCTCGGTCATGTTGACCTGCGCTGGAGACGAGGGCTGATTGCATCCCTGCTCAGGGAGTTAGATGCGTGCGACGACGTATGAATCGCGCGCACGATCAGTGAGAAGTGCTCGCTGTGTCCCCGTGGCCAGCGGGTAGCAACCGATAGCGCCGTTATGGGTCGCTGGGCAATAGCGTCATGGGAGTGTCCATATGATCAATGGAAACGAAATGCCAGCGGACCTGGGCTAGCATTTAGGGGAGAACTCGTTGCGTGACAGGCGTTTTGTGCGGTGCGAAGGTGGGTCTTCATGGGCTACGTAGCCAAGTATGGGCGAACTCACCCTATCGTATTGATCGCCTCTAGTCTCGGGCCTCCTTTGTGGCTCCTATTTTTGGCCATAGACCCGCATGATCGCGGCGGTCAGTTCGTTGTGCCGCTGCTTTTGCTGTTTTCAGCCACCCCTGCCCTCATTGTAATGGCGATCATCTATATCGTACGGGCGCGTAGAAGTGCGGGCCATGCGTTGAGAGTGGATGCTGATGGCGTTTACTTCGGTGCACATGGGGAGGTCGGCCCGAGGCTGTTTCCTTGGGATGAAGTGAGCGCGCTGGTGCTGTTCACTCGACGAACCCTTGTGCTGCGGGGAATTGTGAGATGTATCGGCCTGCGCCTTCATCCATATTCTATGGATTCGCCTGAACGACATCTTGACGACTTGCGTAAAGCGTTGCGGCGCGAAGATCTTGAAGATGCTGAGTGTGCAGATATTCGACGACTGATCGATCAACTTTCTCAAGGTCGGCTTGAAATGGCCGTAAGTTGCTATGTGGAGGCACGTGGTTGGCGGTATCGCTCGGACGGATTGCGTCGTGCTTTTGAGACCTATGCCCCAGGTGTTCCGGTCGCTGTCTACTCGGACAAGGCATACTGGGATTTGGTTGGCTGGACAGCCGGCCGGGATAAGTTGGCCGAAATATTGGAGTCAGTCGAATTGCGGAAATGGCGTTAGCGGTAGCAGTCGAAGCAGCACCAATTGAGTCTTTTTACCTGTAGTGCGAGTGCTCGTCGATCACGGCGTGATCGCGGGTGGTGTCGGCCGGAATCGTGACGAAATCCTGGTGGGAGGGGTGATCATCACAACCTCCGCCATCCACACCAGGGGTTTCGCATGCTTGTGCATCGTGCTTCGCTATCGTTGTCGCCGCTCTCGGCCGCGTAAAGGGTCGGCAGCGGGATTCGGCGGCAGCGAACCGCTAACCATGGCCGTCAATGCCGGACACGAGGGTCTCGGTCACGTCGTACAGGTCGACGACGGGTCGACGGATGCGTACGCCGTTCAGCGAGGTGTAGGTGAGATGCCCCGGCTCGACCCATACGTTGATGTCCTCACCGGCAGGAACTGGGACGCTCACGAGTGAGACCCCCCTGCCATGGCGGTGAGAGACGTTCGCGATTCCACGTCCGGTCAGTGTGGAGGTCAGGTGCCTGGCGACGATGACCGGCGGGGCGGTCGTGCTGGCGTTGGGCCAAGGGCCGGGAAGGGAGAAGGCGCACCATACGACCTTCCCGCGAACGTCCTGGCCGCCCAACCAGGACCGTGTCGGGTGAGCGCCCCAGGCAGCGGCGAGCATGCCAACGATCCCGATGCCCTTCCCATGTTCGTCAAGCAGATCGCGGGGAGCGGTGTCCGGCCAGGAGGACCGACAGGTGTCGAACACCGACACCACGAGCTGCGGCGCCGGCGTGGCTCTGGCCCACACCCACAGCTCGAGCGTGCCGATCTGGACACCGGGGCCAGCGCCCAGCCCGTGGTTGAACGCATTCGTGGCGAGCTCGCTGGCGGCCAGGACCGCGTCACCGGCCGTGTCGCCTCTCAGGCCCAACGTCGTCAGGGCGATACCGAGGAGCGAACGAGCCACAGACGCGCAACTCGCGTCCGCAGGGAGCCGCCACGCACACATGCCGCCGAGCGTGATATCGGCGACACGCCCTATTGGCATTTGTCCGGACTGCGCGATCTGCGCCATTTTGGAATCATCCTCGCCGGTCAGAGGTTTTTCGCTTCGCGCCCCAGCTTGCGCTCCTTGACCTAGGCTTTTGTTGTTCCGATGGAACTTCGGAACTTCGCGAATGTGGAGGCGGTTCGATGAACATCAACGAATCTCCAGATCCACGGTCCTCAATGTGGGCGTGGATCGCCTACTCGCTGCGGTTCCATCGAATGCAGCGCGGCCTCACGGGAGACGCCGTGGGCAAGCTGCTCAACTGCGCACGCTCATCAATTTCCAGACTTGAGAACGGCGAGGCGAAGCTGGACGAGAAGCAGGCCGCCATCCTGGACGAGGCATGGAACACGGGCGGCCACTTCGGGATCATGGTCTGGTACGCCCGCCAGGGCCACGATCCGACGTGGTTCAAGAGCTTCACGGAGTTCGAGGCCCGTGCTTCGAGCATGAAGATCTACAGCGGCCAACTCATCCCCGCCCTGTTCCAGACGCCCGCGTACGCACGAGCACTTCTGATCGAAGGCCGTGAACCCGGCCTCGACCTCGACCTCGCAGTGAGCGCTCGGATGTCACGTCAGAGCATCTTGACCAGGAAGAGTCCACCCGACGTGTGGGTGTTGTTGGCCGAGACAGCCCTGGGTTGCCTGGTCGGAGGCGCAACCGTGATGCGTGAACAACTCGGCAAGCTCCTCGAATTCTCGGAACTACCGAACGTGTTCCTCCGCGTCGTTCCCAACTCGGCCGGCGCAAACCCCGGTCTCGACGGCTCATTCAAGATCATCAAAGTCAAGGAGGGCCAGGTCGGATACGTCGATGCCTTCCATGGAGGACGGCTGGTGGCCGACCCCGCAGAGGTTGAGAGGTTTGCAGTAAAGTTCGATCAGATCGGTACGGTCGCCCTCCCCATCGACGCCTCCCGAGCTCTGATCAAGCAACTGATGGAGACCTTGAAGTGACAACTCCGATGTGGCGTAAGAGCAGTCACTCCTCGGATGGGACCACTTCCCAGTGCGTAGAGGTTACCCAGCTCACAGGCACGATCGGCATACGAGACAGCAAGGACCCGGATAGCGGACACCTCGCCCTCTCGCCTGCGAGGTTCGCCGACCTTGTACGGCAGATCAAGGACGCGTCCTGAGCCGCAACACTACCCATACTTGCCTCGGGCTTTCATCAGCGCTGGGATGGCGTGGTCTGTATAGACAAGTAAAGCGTCTTCGAGCTGGAACGATAGGGCTTGTCGAGAGTCCTGGCCGTGCCAATCCAGAAGGCACTTTTCGCGTGAAAACTACAGCCCGGTATACCAAGGTAGGCGTGTCCGCGGACGGATTGCGGATCGTCGACCAGGCCGGGGCCGATCCTGCTGCTGGACGCGCTGCCTGACGGGACATGACTAGGCGCCTTCGGTCGGGCTGGAACGCTGGCGCAAGCCGCGGGCGCTGTCGGTGTTCAACACCTGTCGGTAGCAGTGGGCGGCGACGTTGGGATCATGGAGGCGATCAGGTGACGGCCAAGTGGCGTAAGAGTAGCCGCAGCGAAGGCAGCCAAGACGGCGCTTGCGTAGAGCTAGCCAACCTTGGCGCTGTCGTGGGCGTCAGGGCCTCCAAGGCCCCTGAGAGTGGACACCTGCCCCTGTCCACTGGGAGCTTCGCGGCTCTTGTGGCCCGCGTGAAGCGGGCAGAGCTGGATCTGTAGAGAACGAAATGAGCCCATGAGCCCCCGGCATGTGTGCGGGGGCTCTGCTATGTCTGGGGCGTAGACCAGTCGCCACCTCCCTCAATCCCCACGGATGGGGTCGAATGGGGCTCCAGAAGGCTCCAACAGGCCTGAGTCTCTGATTGACGAATCTAGCTCTCTACCTGCACAGACAGGTGCCATGCCGGATGATGCTGATCTAGTCAGCACTAGGCCGAAACTCCTGTTCGTTACCTTGCGATGTTCCAGCACCCGAGCTGCTCGGCCTGTTTCGCGTTGCCCGATGCGTTTGGCCATTTCGAGAAAACCTTCGTCGCCCTGAACACTGCCGGAGACGGTACGGAGACGGGGCGGAGGCGTTTCCACGACGGCGCGGAGACGTCCACGAGGTTGTCTTTCCTCTGGAAAGCAACCGCGAGATGAGAGGAATTTCTTGAGCTCCAGGATTCAGCATGCCTGCGGCGCAGCGGCGGCAATTATGGCTGTGACGACGATCGCGCTAGCTCCCGTTTCATCGGCAAGCACGTCCGACGCCTCACGACTCTCTCGAACCGAGGGAATCATCACCTCCACAGTCGTTGGAAAATCGACCGCGAATACCTCGGCGAGGCCATGGAAGGCTGGTTGTTACTTCAAGCCCGTTAAGCCCTTCCGGCTGCGGAAGGGAGGGCCATTGCACGGTCAAACCAAGATCACAGGATGCTTCGGCAAGCCGGACAACTGCAAGATGTATACCATCCTCCAGGACTGGAATCCGGGCACCAAGAAGTGGGTGAACAAGTCGGTCAAGCGTGAGGGCTGGCGCAACTGCAAGGTCAATCGGACGCAGACGGCCAAGTACAAGTGCAAACCGGATGTCCGCAAGCACTATTGGCGCAGTTGGTCGCTGGCGGTAATTCGCAAGAACGGGATTACCGGTACCGTAGGGAGTAAGGGAAGCCCGACCATCGGCGACTACTGCCGGTAGGAGTACCGGGGGCGGTGGGTTTTGATTCACCGACCCCGGGCGCGGTAGTCTCCTGTTGACCATCGCGAGTGGTTCTGGTCATATCCGCTGATGTGTCAGGACCCTCGGAGACGCGGGTGTGGGGTGTGGGATGATGGGGCAGGATGACGGAGTCTTCGGCACGGTAATCGTCGGGAAAGTCATCGCCGAGACGAACGGCTTTTTGCTCAGGTTGGACCGCGTCATGGTCAGCCCAACGGAGCTGACTTTGCGACTGAACCATCGGTGTGACGAGGATTTCGCCCCGGATCCGTTTATGGATGACTTCACGTTGACTCTCGCTGGAGGTGTCCGGATGGGATTTAAATATCCGGACGGGCGATCTGTTCACTTGGCAGGGGGAGAGGGTTTTCCTGGCCGGAGTGGCGCTCAGGGAGATGCGTCGGATCCCGAGTTCCTTGAACTGAGGGCAGAAGGGAACTTTTTGGCGGGATCTGCTGACTATTCGGTCAGACCGTTGCCGGAGGCGGGCGGAACTTTCTTTGTTGAATGGCGGCACCTACCTTCCGGTCGCGTGGAGTGGAGGGTCTCTGCCGAAATCATCGAAGCTGGCATGGCTGCTTTCACGAGACTTTCTGGGCTGAGCGATGGGGCATTCAGTGAATTCATCGGTGACTTGGGCGCGGTCGCCGCGCAGCTGGCCGATCGCGGTGCCGTCGTCGTCGGTCCCGAAGCGGGATACGACCCCCACGTGAGCGTGCCGGTCGCCAGCGGGGCGATCGACGTGCATCGGGTGACAGAGAGCGATGTCAGGAAGATCACCGACCTGCTGCACGACGCGTATCTGGTCGAGGTCAGTGGGAATCTAGACGCGACGATCATCATTCTCGGCGACGGCGACGAGGCGTCTGCCACGGTGCGTGCACTCGCGGCCTGGATGGGGACTCGTTAAGCAACTCCCTGCCGCGGCGCGGCGTGCCACAGCAGACCTCCAAGCAAGGCCTACGTCACGGTCTGCAGCAGCGTGAAGAAGCGCGGATACTGCGGCCGTTCAGGCTGCTTGAACACCTCCGCAACACCTCGTGCCAGTCGCCCTCGGAGCCAGCCCCCAGGCTCCGGGGGCGCCGTGCGTCCGCCCCGCCCGGCCGTCGGAGATTTCTTCAAATTTCTCGATTTCGGAAGCAGCAGGGGCGGGGCCTCGTGCATCTACTTTGCGTACGGGGTTCCAGAGGCCGGAGTGCTGCGGAGGAAACGATGTCGACGGGATGTCAGAGTGACGGGGGTTCACTGGAGCTCATGCCGTCCGTGCGGTGTCACCTCGACGGGTTCGAGGTGCCGTTGACGGAGGGGATGCGTTCTCTGGTCATCACGGTGGCGCTGGAGGGGGATGGGTTGCCCCGACGGGCGTTGCAGGTTCGGATGTGGCCTGACCTGGAGAGCTGCAGCGCGGCCAAGCGGCTGCGTCAGCTGCTCTGGCGGGTGAAGCGCGAGACGGGTGACCGGCTGCTTAACGCCGCGTCGGGATGTGTACGGCTGGCCGAGACGGTCTCAGTGGACCTGCGCTCGGCGGAACGTCGGGCACGGGGGATCGTCAACGGGGAGATATGCCCGTCCATCGACCCGGCCGAATGGTCCTTTCTCGGGGAGGAGCTCCTGTCCGGGTGGCCGGATGAGAGTGTGTGGGAGGCGCAGGACCGCTGGAATCGCCTCCGGCTGCTCGCGCTGGAACGGCTGGCGGAGCGGGCGCTGCAGGCGGGGGACTTCCCGGCCGCCATCGAGCTCGCGAGCGTGGCGGTGAGTGTGGACGAGTTCAACGAGGTGCCGCACCGGGTGATAGCCGCCGCTTATCTCGAGCGGGGGGATCTGGCGAGTTCCTGGCGGGTCTTCACCAAGTTCCAGCAGTTGCTCCGGCGGGAGATGGGGCTGGAGCCGAGCGCCTCGTTCCGCGATCTGGTCGGGCGGGGGCGAGTAGCGCGCAGTGCTTAGCTGCTCTCTGCCCGGCTTCTTTACCCCGGGTCATTAGCCATGTGTGGACATAACGCGACTTGGGGTGCGGCGACCCCTATGATCCCCACGTGGTCCGTGAGCCTGCCCGCCGTTCTCCGCTGGGCTTCCAAGACAGGCGCGGGCGCGTCGTTTCCTGCCTGGCGGTGGGGCCGCGGTGACGTCCGATGTCGTCGCGACGTCCGCCCTGGCAGCCCTTTACCGGGAACACCAGGTCGGGCTCATCCGCATGGCCGTGCTTCTCGTCGGTGACGAGGCGACGGCCGAGGACGTGGTCCAGGACGTCTTCCTGCGCATGCAGGACAAGGCGCCTCGGCTGGACGATGAGAAGAAGCTCCTGGCGTACGTCCGCGCCGCGGTGCTGAACGGCTGCCGGATGACCCTCCGGCGCCGCAAGAGGATGTGGCAGAGGACAGAGCCGCATCAACCGCCGGTATGGTCTGCCGAGTCGGCGGTGATACTCAGCGAAGACCGCCGTGAAGTGATGCGGGCGCTGTCGCGTCTGCCCCGCCGGCAACGCGAGGCGCTCGTTCTTCGTTTCTATCTTGAGCTCTCCGACGACGAGGTCTCCCAGGCGATGGGCATCCGGCCGGGAACCGTGCGTTCGACCATGACTCGGGCGCTCGCCGCGCTGGCTCGCGAGATGGGAGAGGAGGTCGGGGCATGAGCATCGAGGACAAGCTCCGCGACGCGCTGCAGGCCACTGCGAACACGGTGGACGACCAGGTGCACCGGCCTCTGCCCGAGCAGAGACCGCGGCCCTCGACGCTGAGACTCCGCCTCGTGCCCCTCGGCGCGGTTGCCGCCGTCCTGATCCTCCTCGTCGGATTCCTGACCGCACAGCGACTCTGGGACGATCCGGCGGAGCGCCTCCAGCGGACGCCGGTCATGCCCAAGTTCATCTTTGCGAGCACCGTAGACGGCGGTGACACTCCCAATGATTCGTCGTTCAGCCTGGAGGTCCGCGAATCGGCGACGGGGCGGCTTGTGGACCGGCATAAGGCGCCCAAGGGCTTTGAGTTCGACGGGGTGGCGGCTCTCAGCGACAACCGCACGTTCTACGTCACCTCGGGGCCGCAATCGGAGAAACCGTGCCGGACGACGATCCAGCGGGTGCGGGTCAGTGACGCCGGAAAGATCATCGGGATGGAACCGATCGCCAGCGGACCGGTCGCGGGCGTCGGGCCGGACAACGGAAACGGACCACTCGCCGTCACACCGAACGGCACGAAACTGGCATATGCCGTTCTGGACTGCAGCGCGAGGTCTAGCGAGGAGGCGGCGGGGGAAAGAGCGCGTATCGTGGTCGTTGATCTGGTGACCAACACGCAACGAGAATGGCATGATTCGGGGCAGGGAGATGGTGCGAGCCAACTTTCCTGGACGGCCGATGGAAGTCAGCTCTTCTTCGTGCGCCGGGTTCAGTCCAGGGACTCAAGCGTCAGATATACCGAAGAACTACGAAAGATCAAATCCTCCGTGTCTGGCGGGGCACAGTTGGCTGGTAACAGCAATCTCATCCAGACAGTGACGTCGCCTTCCGTCTACGTGTCCGCGTTGGCCAGTCCAGATGGCCGTTCTGTGCTCACCTCTGCAATGGAATTGCAGCTGGGAGCCGAGTCTGGAGGCCCGAACAGCGTTCCGGACCCGTCGAGTGAGGCCCAGGGCCCGGTGGAGCTGCTTGAACTCTCGGCTCAGGACGGCCGTATGCTGCGCCAGATCCGGTTGGCGAGCGCGTCGTGGCTGGAAATCTTCGCTTTCAAGAATGATGCTTCAGGCCTTTACCTGCTGACTAGCGGCGGGATCGTCGACCTGCACAAGGGAGGCCCGGCACATCCGCTGAAAGGCCTCGGCGGTGTCGCCGACTTCGACTGGTGACGACTTGACTCAGTAGACCCTCTGCCATCTGCCGCACTCGGTCTTGTAGCGCTTCTTTGGCGTCAGTCCGCATTCCCGGATGTACAGGTGGCTCGTATAGTCTGAAGTGAAGAATTGCTTTATTTTCTTCTTCTTGTAGACCGTGTAGTAATCCTTCTTGTAAGGAAGGTCCGCCGGTACACCGGAGCTCTTGAAGAAGTACACCTTGCTGGTGTGCTTTCCGCTGCCTTCGGTGGCTCGGAACTGAACGGCTGCAGCAAGGCCATTCTTTTTCAGATCCTGTAGCCAGCCCCTGATAGTGACTCTCTTCGAAGTACGCGTGTACGTGCCGCCTACCTTGATGCTCGTGTAGCTGGCCTTCGTCGCCCACTTGCGCCCGGCGGCGGCGTTCGCCTCGCTCGTAACGGCGCTGATCGTGCTGACGGAGACTGCGGTCACGGATGCGACGGTCGCGGCGGCGAGACGGCGGCGCATGGCGTTCCCTTCGATGCGAGCCTGGCGGAACGATCCGAACCTAGCACTCCCAAATGACAAGGGCCCGACCTCTGAGAGGCCAGGCCCTTGCATGGTCCGCGATGGGAGCGGGACAGGGATCAGAAGAGCTTCTTACCCTTGCCGTAGTAGAACTTTTTGGTCTTCGAGCTGCGGCCGCACTCCTGCACCCAAAGGTGGCTGCTGTAGCTGGAACTCGTCCGGATCGTGATCGTGCCCTCGCCGTCGAAGAAGTAGCGCGTGCCGTTCGGTCGGACGCCGACGATGTGGTGGCGTGACCAAGTAGCCCTCTTGCCCTCCTGGAAGAGGAATCGGACGCAGGCCGTGTAGTAGTTCGCCTTCGTGTCCTGCAGGTAGGCCTTCACATAGGTCTTGCCGCCGCTACGGGTGTAGGTGCCCCAGGCGTTGATCCTGGGGTAGGAGTTGATCGCCTTCCAGCTGCGCGCGGCTGCCGAGGCCGTGGGGGCGGCGGCCGTCGAGGCGGCCGTCGAGGCAGCGGAGTCCACCAGCTTGGCGGAGTCGGCCTGGGCGGGGGCGCTGATGGCGGCCATGCCGGCCATCAGGGTTCCGGCGGACAGAGCAACGGCTGCAAAACGCCGCATGAATCCCTCCATGCACTGAAATCTCGGAGATAAAGCCAGGTCAACGTAGCAGTCGCAGCAAGATCATTTTTATGGTCGGCTTAGGGGTTGACCAGGGGTGGTCGGCTGTGCGAACAAATCCCCCGCAATGGACGTCCAACAGTCTTGGGAGACGCCTGAGACTCGTGTGCCAAGTCTTCAGAGCGCCTGCCGAGGGGGCGTCGTCACTCCAAAAATCGGACAGAAGATGACAAATTTCCCGACGCTTGCTTGGGTTGTTTCAGTGGCGTGAAGTTGATCACATCTCCACCCTGGGATTGAGTCTGAGGGCTATCGAAGGGCTGATACGGGTCCATTCCGGCGTATGACGCGCGGAGAGCGGCGACACGGTTCGCTTGGTACATGGCCGAGAACGAGAAGGACGCGGGCTCCGAGCAGCAGGGCGAGAGCGGCTGGCTGGCGTGGTTCCGTGGGGCGTACGAAGCCCTCATCACGGTCGTGGTCGGCCTGGCCTTCTTCGTAGCGTTTGCGTACGCCAAAGGGGTGTTCTGAGCCATGGTCGCCAACGAAGAGAACGAGACGGACGACTTCTCGCTTGACGCGTTGTGGGTCGTGGCGGCCGTCCCCGCTGGCGCGGCGTGGGCTGCGTTGAAGTTCTCCGACCATGGTGTGTGGCGCTGGCTGGCCTTCGGCCTGGTCATCGTGGCGCTGAGCGTCGCGCTCTGGGGCGTGGCCGGGGCCGTACGACGGCGCCAGTGGAAGAAGCTCGCTGGCTTCTGGACGATCGGCGCCATCGTCGTGCTGGCCAAATGGCTGGTCTTCTAGCCCCTTTGACCGGGGCGTACGAGGCCGGCGTCGTAGGCGAAGATCGTGGCTTGGACGCGGTCGCGGAGGTCCAGCTTCGTGAGGATCGCGTTCACGTGGGTCTTGACGGTGGCGGTGCCGATGCCGAGCGTCGCGCCGACCTCGGTGTTGCTCAGTCCTTGGGCCACATGGAAGAGGACGTCGCGTTCGCGCTGGGTGAGCAGGTCGAGGCGGTCGTCCGCCGGTGAGGGCGGGGCGACGGTCCCGCTGACGAACGCGTCGATCAGGCGGCGGGTGACGGCGGGGGCGAGCATGGCCGCGCCCTCGGCGACCGTGCGGATGGCGTCGACGAGTTCCTGCGGGTCGCAGTCCTTGAGCAGGAAGCCGGACGCGCCCGCGCGGAGCGCGCCGTACACATACTCATCCCGGTGGAACGTGGTGAGCACCAGGATGCGGGCCGTCGCCTCCGGGCCGCCGGTGAGCTCACGGGTGGCGGTCAGCCCGTCCATGCCGGGCATGCGGATGTCCATGAGAACGACGTCGGGCCGCAGCTCGCGTACGGCACGCAGGGCCTCCGCGCCGTCCCCCGCCTGTCCGACCACCTCCAGGTCGGGCTCGCCGTCGATGATCGCGGTGAAGCCCGCGCGGACGACATGCTGGTCGTCCACCACCAGCACCCGGATGCTCACGTCTGTTCCTCCATCGCGTCCAGCAGCTCACGCATGTCGACGAGCGCCGCCCGTGCCTGTTCGGTGACGACCTCGAGGGCCGCCTGTGCGTCGGCGGCGGTGCCGGCGAGGCCCGCCTCGGCGGCGCGTACGAGCCGGGAGGTGTGGTCGAAGACCGTCCCGCGCAGTCCCATCGCGATGCGGTGGCGCTCCGCCAGCACCGCCTCGCCCGTACGGGCGGCCATGGTCTCCAGGGCGTTGATCTCCCAGCCCCTGCTCCGGGCGGCGACGGCCTTCCCCCAGGCCCAGAACGGCAGGAGCGTCAGCGCCGAGAACATGCCGCCCGCGACAAGCCCGAACATGAGCGCGAAGACGGCCGCGCCGGGCTCATCGGGCTCCGGATCCACCGCGAGCGCGGCTCCGATCGCCACTGCCCACGGGATGGGGCCGATGAGCACGGCGGGCCAGGTCGGTCTGCCCTTGCGGGCATAGCAGGCCACGGAATAGACCGCGATCAGCTCCGCCGGGAATCCCACCGCGAGCACACCCAGGAGCGGCTCGGACAGCCGTGCCGCGACCGCTGCCCAGATCGAGTCCACGACGACCAGGGCGATGAGCGTGCCGTACGGGTTGCGCCGCCGCCACCACAGCGGGAGCGCGCGGCCGAACAACGCCACCGTGATGAGCATCATCGCGCCGACCGACCAGCCTTGCACGATCGACTCTTCCTGGAGCGCGAAGGCCAGGATGGCCGGCGCTCCCACGCAGAACGCGATGGCGGTGGCATCGAGGACCTCCGGCCAGTCCAGGCCGCGCCGTGGCCCTGCCGGGGTGGTCGGCAGGATCGCGTCGACCGACCAGCCGCCCTTCGGGCACGGGCCCGCGTCGAGCGTGCCCCCGAGTCCGGCTGCCCGTTCCCGCATGCCGGTGATCCCGCGGTTGGTGCCGAGGACGGGCACGGCGCCGTCCTCACCGGGAGGGTCGTTCGCGACCGTCACCTCCAGGGCCGCCGAGGTGTAACGGGCCTCCACCCGCACCGGCGCGCCCGACGCGTACCGCATCGCGTTGGTCAGGGACTCCTGAACGATGCGGTACGCGGCGGTGGTGACCTCGGGGGGCAGCTTCCGCGGCCGGCCCTCGACCGTCAGCGAGACCGGGATGCCCAGCCGGGTCAGGCCGTGGCACAGCGGCGGGAGCAGCGACTTCAGCTCGCCGTCTCCGGCTTCAGGCCCCACGACGTCCACGAGCTTGCTCAGCGATTTGAGGACATCGCGGCCGGTCTCCGCGGCGACCGTCAGTGCTCCGGTGGTCAGTTCCGGATCGTCCAGGCGCGCGGCCGCGCCGCTGTGGACCACCACGGCGCTGAGATGGTGCCCGGCGACGTCGTGCAGGTCGCGGGCGAGCCGCTCGCGTTCTGCCTCCGCAGCCGCACGACGTTCCTGCTCGGCTTCGGCCAGCCGGGCGGTCAACTCCAGCCGCCGCGCCTTGCGCTGGCGCCGGATCTGCCCCAGCGCGGTGATCGCCACATAGAAGAGCACGTTCGCGAGCGTGTCCAACCACAGGTCCGTCCCGCCGTTCAGATGGGGGGCGGACGCCAGGCTGACCACGGCGCAGGCGGCGAAGCCGCCGATCATCGCGTGCCGGGGGCCCCGGTGCACCGCCAGCGAGTAGAGGGCGATCGCGTCGGTCACCCCGTCGACCAGCGTGTCCCCGGTGCCGACTGCCAGCTGGCCGATCCCGTTGATCAGCACCACCACCGCCAGCACCTGGACGGGGGCCACGCGCCGCCAGATCAGCGCGACGCACGAGCAGGCGACGGCGACGTTGAACACCATCCACTGCCGCTTGTCCAGGGGCTCTTCCAGCGCGATCAGGTAGGTGACGCCCAGTTGGAAGGCCGCAGTGATCGCGGGCACGGCGAAGTCCGCCACGCTCGGCCACCGCTGGACGCCCCCGTCAGTCCTCACGGGAATGACCTTATGGGGCCATTACCCAACTTTCAGCTAACTCCCAGGGCTCAGTCAGGAAGGCAGGGGGTGGCGCCGTCCAAGGTCATCCTGGGGCGTCGGTTGCCTTCGAGGCGGACTGTGAACGTGACGGCCGGGTTGTCGCGGGTCATGGCGAACGAGCGGTGCTCTCCCTTGCCGCGGGGTGGTTCGGCGAGGCGGTAGTCGCGGTCGCTGATCAGGCCGAGCATGATGCCGGTCGCCTGGTCGACGAGCACGACGGGGGACGGGCCGGGGCGGAGCGGGAGTTCGGCGCGCAACGTTCGCCGGGCTCGTCCATCCCCGCACGGGTCCGTCCGGTCGCTGAGCGTGCGGGGGCGGGCGCCCGGTCCGCTGAGGCGTTCGGCGCCGTCCCGCAGAACGTGGGAGGCGTCGGCTTCGAGGCGATCGGAGGATTCCGAGAGCGCGGGCCCCCAGGCGCAACCTGTGATCAGGGCGGTCCCGATGAATCCCCCGAGAAGGCCGAACCCGGCAGTGGACACGGCACGTAGCTTAGACGCAGAGTGCCGTTGCACTTCGCAGGGTAATCACTTCATTACGTCAAGCACGCGGCGACGGTGGGGACATGCCTGAGGTGCGTGGCTGGTTCCGGGGCCCGGTGGTCACCGCGGGGATGCTGCTGCTGACCACCGTTCTCGGCCTGCCCATGTTCGCTCTGCCCGCGCATGCCGCGCCTGAGCCGCCGCCGGTGGCCGAGAGCATTCCGACCTACGACGTGGTGCTCACGATCCGGTCCGACGGGCTGCTGCACGTCCGCGAGACCATCACCTACGACTTCGACCTGGGCGGCGAGCACGGGATCGTACGACGCGTCTCGTACCGCAAGAAGAACCGGCTGTTCGACATCCGCGACGTCCGCACCAGCTCCTCAACCGGCGCGCCGGCCCGTGCCCAGACCGCCAAGCTGCTGCACGACGTGCAGATCAACGTCGGTGATGACCGGCGCCGGGTGCGCGGGCGGCAGGCGTATGTGATCGAGTACGACGTGGCCTGGGCGTTCACGCCGTACGAGGGTCATGACGAGCTGCTGTGGGACGCGCTCGGCAGCGACTGGGACGTGCCGATCGGCGAGGCGGCCGTACGGGTGGAGGGGCCTGTCCCGCTCAAGCGCGTCAAGTGCCAGGCGGGGACGGCCGAGTCCGCCACCCGGTGCCTGCGCGATCGCGACGGCCCGTACGCGGTCGACTTCACGCAGAGCGGGCTGCGGCCGCGCGAGACCATGACCATCCGCGTCAGCCTGCCCAAGGGCGCGATCAAGGTGCCGCCGCCGCACTATGCCCGTCCGCACTGGCAGGGAACGTGGGTGGGCACCGCCGCGCTCGCGCTGGCGCTCGCCGCCGTCGTCCTGCTGGCACGCCGTCCGGCGCCGCGCCCGTACGCCGGGGAGACGCTGATGGCGGTGGGCACGGTGCTGATCGTCGCGGATCTCGCCGATGACATCATGGTCCGCGGTTTCTGGGCGTTCTCGCTGGGTGACGGGTGTCTGGCGGGCCTCGCGCTGGTGATCACCGGGGCCGCTGCCGTCGGAACGCGGCGATCTCGGACAACGGAACACGCAGCGGTGACCGGATTGGGAGATTAGAGTTGGTCGGAACGCCGTCAGGATGAACACATCGTCCCCGGTGTACTTCTGATTAACAGACGGCGACGGTGAGGGGAGGCGCAGGGCGTGCGCGAGTACCTGCTCACCATCCTGGTCGCCGCCCTCGTCACCTACCTGCTGACTCCGGCCGTGCGCAGCTTCGCCGTGTGGTTCGGCGCCCAGGCCGAGCCCCGCGACCGCGACGTCCACGTCATCCCGACGCCGCGGTTGGGCGGGCTGGCGATGTTCGGCGGCCTGGCGGCGGCGCTCGTGCTCGCCCACGGGCTGCCGGTCATGGGCCAGGTCCTGGCCAACGCCGACATCGGCACCGGCAAGGCGCTGCTGCTCTCAGGCGGGCTGATCGTGCTGGTCGGCATCGCCGACGACCGCTGGGGCGTGGACGCGCTGACCAAGTTCGCGGGCCAGGTCGCGGCGGCCGGCATCTTCGTCATGCAGGGCATCCAGCTCTACCAGCTGCCGCTGCCCTCCGGCGAGGCGATGTCGCTGCCTCCGGCGTACGGCGTGCCGCTGACCGTCTTCGTCGTGGTCGCCACGATCAACGCGGTGAACTTCATCGACGGCCTCGACGGGCTGGCCGCGGGCGTGGTGGGGATCGCCGCGATGGCGCTGTTCTCCTACGCCTACCTGCTCTCGTACACCAAGGGCCTGACCACGCTGGCCGGCTCGACCCTGACGGCGGCGGTGCTGGTCGGCGTCTGCGCGGGGTTCCTGCCGCACAACTTCAACCCGGCGCGGATCTTCATGGGCGACACCGGGTCGATGCTCATCGGCCTGCTGCTGAGCGCTGCGACGATCATGCTGACCGGAACGTTCGACCCCGCCGTCATCGGCGCCTACGCCCAGATGCCGTTCTGGGTGCCCATCCTGCTGGTGCCCGCGGTCGCGGCCGTGCCGTTCATCGACATGTTGCTCGCGGTCTGGCGCCGTACGAACCAGGGACACTCTCCGTTCGCCCCCGACAAACAACATCTCCATCACAGATTGCTGGAGCTCGGCCACTCGCACCGGCGCGCTGTCCTGATCATGTACTTCTGGGTCGCGCTGATCGCGTCCAGCCTGGTCGGGCTCTCGACCACCAACTCGGTGGCGCTCGTGTCCTCGGTCACCATCGTGGTCGCGATCGCGGGAGTCGTGGTGATGCTCGGCGTCCCGCGCATGCGCCGCCGCAACCCCCGTCACGCAGGCAGCCCGGCTCCCGCCCCCCGCCCCCGCCAACCCGTCTGACGGGGCGAACCCGTCTGACGGGCGGAGAAGCGGAAGGCGCGGCATCTCCACGGGAGACTGTGGGAGATGCCGCGCCCATGAGAGGCCTGCTGAGATGTCGTCGACGGCTAGCTCAGCGCCACTTCGAGTCGCACGAGGACCTCAGCTTGTTCCTGGTGCAGGCCTTGATGTAGAACTTCTTGACTCCCTTGGAGCTGAAGCTCCAACCCTCGGTCTTGCCAGGCTTGCTCTTGTCGATGCAGTCGAGAATCGACTCTCGGACGTACTTCTTGACGTAGCGGACCTTGATGCAGGCGGAGCGGTTGTCGCCCTTGAGGTCGTACATCTTCCCGGACGCCCAGACCTTGGAACCGCTCCAGCAGATACGCCCGGTGACCGAGGCGCCGGAGATCTTGCTCCACGTGTTCCGGCAGGCGGCGGTCGAAGCCTGTGGGTCGGCCGGAGCCTGCTGGACGGCGGGAGCCTGCTGGACGGCGGGAGCCGCCACCTGGGTTGTCAGGGCAGAGGCCGGAGAGCTGGTCAACGCTCCGATGGACAGCGCCGCACCGGCGCAGGCCGTCATCGCCGCGATTTTCGCCGCAGGAGCCATGATGGTCCTTTCCTGGGGGATCCGCCTGTCTGGGCGGGGGCTTCGTTGAGCCCGGCGCGAGCGAACCAGAGGGATGTCTCCAGGATGTCTTCGAGCTGTCTCCGGCGCCGGTCAGCGCAGGTGCCTGTCTCCGGCCAGGGGCTTTCCGGGGAACGACGTGATGACCTGGGCTACAGTCCGTGTGGGGAGAGTGACGAGCGCGATCGTCGATGCGTTACCTCTAGGGTAATTGCGGACGTTCTGGACGCTTGTGATACCTTTCACGAACCAGAAAGAACACTGAAAGTGACCAGCCGGAGCCCACATGCAGCCTTCCGACGCCCGGATTCTCCGCGGCGCCGCGATCCCGTCCGCCCTTGCGGGTGCCGTCGCCATCGTGGCCGGCCTCCTGCTCGGCGGAGCCAAGGGGGCGCTGGGTGCCGCAATCGCCACCGTCGTGGTGATCGCATTCTTCAGCATCAGTGTGGTGGCTGTCAGCTACGCATCCAAGATCTCCGCGCAGATGATGTTCGCTGCCGCCGTCTTCAGCTACATCTTCAAGATCCTCGGCATGTTCGTGCTGATCTCGGTCTTTGAGGATGTGACCGCCTGGAACAACAAGGCCTTCGCGTGGGCGGTGATCGCCCTGACCCTGGTGTGGATCAGCGCTGAGATCCGCCACACCCTCACGACCAAGACGCTCTATATCGACGAGCCCGCAGAGCCCGCCGACGGCCCGAAGGCCCCCGCTGACCGGAGTCCGTGATGGCCTCGTGGGCGGCGTTGGCACGAGTGGACTACTCCAATATGACCACGAGGGGGGTGGCCTGCTATGGTCCGTCCTGCGATGAGCGAGGAGGGGCATCGGCCCGATCCGGGGTCCGAGGATTCGGATCACCGCAACTTCGCCAACGCCGCCTGGTCCATTCCCAGCTACGTGCTGAGCGGAATGGCCGTCTACGGCGGCCTCGGCTGGTTGCTGGATCGCTGGCTGGGCACTTCGGCGCTGTTCCCCATCGGAGTTCTGGTGGGCCTCGGTCTCGCGCTCTACCTGGTCTACAACCGCTACGGGCGCTGACGCTCCCGCCTGCGGAGAAGACCACCACCGTCTTTGGAATCAAGTCGCGCCTCTCGGGCACGCACAAGCAAGCACCGACCGAACAGTTGGTCACTGACGAAGGGACTGCCGCGTGAGCGCGCCGCGCCTCCTCGCCGCCGAGGGTGAGACGTTCCAAGACCACGTCCCCGGGCTCAACATCTTCGACTGGCCGCCGCTGTTCGAGAACGGACCCGCGTGGCTCGACTGGCTGACGAAGCCGACCCTCATCGTCCTGCTGTCCGCCTTGGCGATCATCGTCTTCGCGTGGCGTGCGTTCCACGCGCCGCAGCTGGTGCCGAAGGGCGTACAGAACGTCGGAGAGGTCGCCTACCTCTTCGTTCGTGACCAGGTCGCCCGGCCCATGATCGGCGCGGACGGCGACCGGTGGATGCCGTTCCTCTTCTCCACCTTCTTCTTCATCCTCTTCATGAACGTGTCCGGCGTGATCCCGGTGCTGCAGTTGCCGGCCACGTCGCACATCGCGATCCCGATCGTCCTGGCCCTCGCGGTCTACGTGATGATGTTGTTCCTCAGCATCAAGAACCAGGGTCTGGTCGGCTACTTCAAGAACATGATGTTCCCGCCCGGCCTGCCGGGGCCGATCTACGTGATCCTCGCGCCGATCGAGCTGCTGTCCAACATCATCCTCCGGCCCTTCACCCACGCGGTCCGGCTCTTCGCCAACATGTTCGCCGGTCACCTGCTGATCGCCTTCTTCGCGAGCGTCGCATGGTGGTTCCTGGCCGAGAAGCTCACGGTCCTGGGCGCGGGCATCGGCATCGTCGGATTCCTGATGTCGATCATCATGACCGCGTTCGAGATCTTCGTGCAGAGCCTGCAGGCGTTCATCTTCACCCTGCTGGCCGCCTCGTACATCGGCGGCGCGCTGCACCCAGAGCACTGACCCGATCTTCAACTCCGCAACCACAAGCTCCGGTGGCCACAACCCCACCGGCCGACTGAGAAGGAAATCAGAATGGGCACTCTCGCTGCTGTCAACGGCGACCTTGGCTCCATCGCGTACGGTCTCGCCGCCATCGGCCCCGGCGTCGGTGTGGGCATCATCTTCGGTCAGGGCGTGCAGGCCATTGCCCGCCAGCCGGAGCTGACCAACGTGATCCGTCAGAACATGCTGCTGGGCTTCGCGCTCACCGAGGCGCTGGCCCTCATCGGTTTCGTTGTGGGCTTCGTCCACAGCGCCTGACCCTCCTGGCACTTTCCTGACAGGAAGGCGGAACTCTCATGTACAACCTCCTCGCCGCCACGGTGGCGCAGGAAGAGACGAAGTACGAGCCGCTGCTCCCCGAGACCGGTGAGCTGGTCGTCGGCACCATCGCCTTCGCCATCGTCCTGATCCTGGTCGGCAAGTTCCTGGTCCCCAAGATCCAGGAGACGCTCGCCGAGCGTTCCAACCAGATCGAGGGTGGGCTTAAGCGGGCCGAGGAGGCGCAGGCGGAGGCTCAGGCCACGCTGGACGACTACAAGGCCAAGCTGGCCGAGGCCCGGCACGAGGCGTCCCGGTTGCGCGAGGAGGCTCGCGAGCAGGGGGCGCAGATCGTCGCCGAGATGCGCGAGCAGGCGCAGGCCGAGTCGCGGCGCATCGTCGAGGCGGCGCAGTCGCAGATCGAGGCCGAGCGGCAGCAGGCGTTGCAGCAGCTCCGGGCCGAGGTCGGCACGCTGTCGGTCGAGCTGGCCGGCCGCGTCGTCGGCGAGTCCCTGGAGGACTCCGCCCGGCAGAGCCGCGTGGTCGACCGGTTCCTCGAGGAGCTTGAGGGCCGGGCTCGTACGCAGGAGCAGATCACATCATGACCATCACGGGAGCGGTGAGCAGGGCGTCGCTGGCGGAGGCCAGGGAGCGGCTGGAGGCGGTCATCCCTTCCGCCGACCTGTCCGTCCTCGGCGGCGACCTGTTCGCGGTGCTGAACCTGATCGACCGCGAGCACGGTCTGCGGCGGGCGGTGTCCGATCCGGCGCGGGACGGTGCCGACAAGGCGCGGTTCATCCAGGGGCTGCTGGAGGGCAAGGTCTCGCCGGCCGCTCTCGGGCTGGTCGCCGATGTCGTCCGGCTGCGGTGGTCGAAGCCGTCGGAGTTGTCCGACGGGATCGAGTTCCTCGCGGTCAACGCCGAGTCCGCCCGGGCCGAGGCCGACGGGCGGCTGGACGATCTGGAGGACGAGCTGTTCCGGTTCTCCCGGGTCGTCGAGGCCGAGCCGCAGCTGCGCGGCGCGCTCTCCGGGCCCGGACTGCCGGAGGACCGCAAGGAAGGGGTGGTGACCACGCTCCTGGAGGGCAAGGTCACCCCGTCCACGCTGACGCTGGTCACCGAGCTGGTGCTACGGCCGAGAGGACGTAGCCTGGAAGGCGGGCTTGCCGAATACGGCAAGCTCGTCGCGCAGCGCCGGGAGCGCCTGGTGGCACTCGTGCGCACGCCGGTGGAGCTGTCCGAGGCGCAGCGGACGAGGCTCGCCGCGGTCCTGGCGACCGCGTACGGCCACGAAGTACACCTGAACATCGAAATCGACCCCACGGCGATCGGCGGACTGTCGATCCAGATCGGGGACGAGATCATTGACGGCACGGTCGCCGGACGGCTGGATGATGTCCGGCGGCGGCTCGCGAGCTGAGGCGGGGTCTGGGGGTCGCCCCCAGATGAGTTGACGATGCCCGGAGCGGAGCGCCAGCGGAGTGACAAGCTTCGTCAGGCCGCTTGCGGGGGACTGGGGGTCGCACCCCAGATGAGAACAGAGCTGACCCCTAAGGGAGCAAGAGAGGAATCATGGCGGAGCTGACGATCCGTCCGGATGAGATCCGGAACGCGCTGGAGCGCTTCGTCCAGTCGTACGAGCCTGAGGCCGCCGCGCGCGAAGAGGTCGGCACCGTTGTCGATTCCGGCGACGGTATCGCCCACGTGGAGGGCCTGCCCTCCGCGATGGCCAACGAGCTCCTCGAATTCGAGGACGGCACCCGTGGCCTGGCTCTGAACCTGGACGCCCGTGAGATCGGTGCTGTTGTCCTGGGTGACTTCAGCACGATCGAGGAGGGCCAGAAGGTCCGCCGCACCGGCGAGGTCCTGTCGACCCCGGTCGGCGACGCCTTCCTCGGCCGTGTCGTGGACGCGCTGGGCAACCCGATCGACGGCAAGGGCGCGATCGAATCGACCGAACGGCGCGCGCTGGAGCTGCAGGCTCCGTCCGTCGTTCAGCGGCAGTCGGTCAAGGAGCCGCTGCAGACCGGCATCAAGGCCATCGACTCGATGACGCCGATCGGCCGGGGCCAGCGGCAGCTGATCATTGGTGACCGGCAGACCGGCAAGACCACGGTCTGCATCGACACGATCATCAACCAGAAGGAGGCCTGGCTCTCCGGCGACGAGCAGAAGCAGGTTCGCTGCATCTACGTCGCGATCGGCCAGAAGGGCTCCACGATCGCCAACGTGCGCCGCACCCTCGAAGAGGCCGGCGCGCTGGAGTACACCACGATCGTGGCGGCGCCCGCCTCCGAGCCCGCGGGCTACAAGTACATCGCTGCCTACACCGGGTCGGCGATCGGCCAGCACTGGATGTACCAGGGCAAGCACGTCCTGATCGTCTTCGACGACCTGTCGAAGCAGGCCGACGCCTACCGCGCCGTGTCGCTGCTGCTGCGCCGCCCGCCGGGCCGTGAGGCCTACCCGGGTGACGTCTTCTACCTGCACTCGCGGCTCCTGGAGCGTTGCGCGAAGCTGTCGGACGACTTGGGCGCCGGTTCGATGACGGGTCTGCCGATCATCGAGACCAAGGGCAACGACGTGTCGGCGTTCATCCCGACCAACGTCATCTCCATCACCGACGGCCAGTGCTTCCTGGAGACCGACCTGTTCAACCAGGGCGTCCGCCCGGCGATCAACGTCGGTATCTCCGTCTCCCGAGTCGGTGGCTCCGCGCAGGTCAAGGCGATGCGCAAGGTCGCCGGCACGCTGCGGCTGGCGCTGTCGCAGTACCGCGACCTGGAGGCGTTCGCCGCCTTCGCGTCCGACCTGGACGCGGCCTCCCGCGCCCAGCTGGACCGTGGTGCCCGCCTGGTCGAGCTGCTCAAGCAGCCGCAGTTCTCCCCGTTCCCGGTGGAGAAGCAGGTCGTCTCGGTGTGGGCCGGTACCACCGGTCAGCTCGACGACGTGCCGGTCGAGGACGTCCGCCGCTTCGAGACCGACTTCCTCGACTACATCGAGCGCAACGAGAGCGGCCTGCTCACCTCGATCCGCGAGACGGGCCAGCTCGACGACGACGGCCTGACCGCCCTCAAGGACGCCATGACGGAGTTCAAGAAGGGCTTTGAGACCAGCGGGGGCGACTTCCTCGGCGAGGACGAGTCGATCGAGCCGATCGACGAAGAGGACGTCGAGCAGGAAAAGATCACCCGCGTCACCAAGAAGGTCTGATCGGCGATGGCTGCACAACTTCGCCAACTCCGGCAGCAGATCAGGTCGGTGAAGTCGACTGCGAAGATCACCCGGGCCCAGGAGATGATCGCGACCTCGCGCATCGTCAAGGCCCAGAACGCGGTGGCGGCCTCCAAGCCGTACGCCGACCAGATCACGCAGGCGATCACCGCCCTGGTCAGCCACCATGTCAGCATCGATCACCCGCTGCTCAAGGAGCAGCCGGAGGACAAGCGGTCCGCCGTGCTCATCGTCACGAGCGACCGCGGGTTCTGCGGCGGCTACAACGCCAACGTCATCCGCGAGGCGGAGTCGCTGATCAAGGCACTGCGGGAGCAGGGCAAGGAGCCGCTGCCGTACCTGGTCGGCAACAAGGCCCTGACCTGGTACCGGTTCCGCGACCGCGGCATCGAGGCCGAGTGGACGGGCTTCAGCGACCGGCCGGCCTTCGCCGACGCGGAGCGGATCGGGCAGCGGCTGGCGGCCGACTTCCTCAAGACCGACGCCGAGGGCGGCGTCGGTGAGATCCACGTGGTCTACACCGAGTTCGTCTCGATGCTGACCCAGGCGGTGCAGGTCCGGCGGCTGCTGCCGCTCGACATCGAGGAGACCGCCAGAGAACAGGTCCCCCCGGCGTACGAGTTCGAGCCGACCGCCGAGACCGTGCTCGACCGGTTGCTGCCGGGCTACGTCGAGAGCCGCATTTACCACATGCTGCTCCAGTCGGCCGCGTCCGAGCACGCTTCGCGCCGCCGGGCGATGAAGTCGGCGACCGACAATGCCAATGAACTGATCGGGGTCTACACGCGCCAGATGAACCAGGCGCGGCAGGCGGCGATCACCCAGGAAATCAGCGAGATCGTCGGTGGCGCTGACGCGCTCGCCGATTCTGGCGGGGAGTAAGAATGACTGCACAGGTAGAAACGGCGACCGCCACCGGGCGCGTCGTCCGGATCATCGGCCCGGTCGTCGACGTGGAGTTCCCCGCCGACGCCATTCCGGGCATCTACAACGCGCTCAAGGCCGAGGTCACGCTCGGCGAGGACACCAAGACCCTGACGTTCGAGGTCGCTCAGGACCTCGGCGACAACATGATCCGCGCCATCTCGATGCAGCCGACCGACGGTCTGGTGCGCGGTGCTCCGGTCCTCGACACCGGCGGCCCGATCGCGGTGCCGGTCGGCGATGTGACCAAGGGCCACGTGTGGAACGCCCTCGGCGAGACCCTGGACGTTCCGACGGCCTCGCTCGAGGTCACCGAGCGCTGGGGCATCCACCGCAAGGCCCCGGCGTTCGACCAGCTGGAGTCGCGGACCGAGATGCTGGAGACCGGCATCAAGGTCATCGACCTGCTGTCCCCGTACGTCAAGGGCGGCAAGATCGGTCTGTTCGGCGGCGCGGGTGTGGGCAAGACCGTCCTCATCCAGGAGATGATCCGGCGCGTCGCCCGCAACTTCGGTGGCACCTCCTGCTTCGCCGGCGTCGGCGAGCGCACCCGTGAGGGCAACGACCTCTGGGTGGAGATGGACGAGGCGGACGTCCTCAAGGACACCGCGCTGGTCTTCGGCCAGATGGACGAGCCCCCGGGCACCCGTCTGCGGGTCGCGCTGTCGGCGCTGACCATGGCGGAGTACTTCCGGGACGTCCAGGGCCAGGACGTGATGTTGTTCATCGACAACATCTTCCGTTTCACCCAGGCCGGTTCCGAGGTCTCCACCCTGCTGGGCCGCATGCCGTCGGCGGTGGGCTACCAGCCCACCCTGGCCGACGAGATGGGTGTGCTGCAGGAGCGGATCACCTCGACCAAGGGTCACTCGATCACCTCGATGCAGGCGATCTACGTGCCCGCGGACGACATCACCGACCCGGCGCCGCACACCACGTTCGCGCACCTCGACGCGACCACGGTGCTCTCGCGTGCCATCTCCGAGAAGGGCATCTTCCCGGCGGTGGACCCGCTCGACTCCACCTCGCGGATCATGGACCCGCAGATCCTGGGTGCCGAGCACTACGCGGTCGCCCAGGAAGTGATCCGGATCCTGCAGAAGTACAAGGAGCTGCAGGACATCATCGCGATCCTCGGTATCGACGAGCTCTCCGAAGAGGACAAGGTCACCGTCAACCGGGCGCGGCGCATCGAGCGTTTCCTGTCGCACCCGATGTACGTGGCCGAGCAGTTCACCGGCCAGCCCGGTGTGACCGTGCCCAAGGACGAGACCGTCGCCTCCTTCAAGGCGATCGCCGAGGGCAAGTACGACCACATCCCGGAGCAGGCGTTCTTCATGTGCGGCGGCATCGAGGATGTCGAGAAGAAGGCCAAGGAGCTGGAGAAGTAGTCCGCTCCGGCGGGCCGGGCCCTGAACTCGCATCAGGCCCGGCCCGCCGGACCCGCTCCAGTATTCGGAGGATTGATACGTGGCAACCCTGAAGGTCAGCCTGGTCTCACCGGAGCGTGAGATCTGGTCCGACGAGGCCAAGATGGTGGTCGCCCAGACCATCGAGGGCCAGCTCGGCATCATGCCGGGTCACGCCCCGGTGCTGGGCATCCTGCTCGACGGCAGCGTGGTGAAGATCGAGCCCGCCGACGGCGGCGAGTGGATCAGAGCAGTGGTCGGCAGCGGCTTCTTCTCCGTTGCCGGTGACGAGGTATCGATCCTGGCCGAGCACGCCGAGCGGGGCAGTGAGATCGATGCCACGGCCGCCAGTCAGGACTTGGAGGCCGCCCGGGCAAGCGGTGGAGAAGGCTCGACGGCGGAACGGCGGGCCCGTGCGCGGCTGCGCGCGGCGGGCCTAGAGGCTTAGCCGGAACGGCGGGGGACTTGGGCGGGCACCTGGCACTGGACGTGGGCGGGGTGCTCGCCGCCGTCGTTCTCCTGGTCGCACTCCTGTTCGTCGCGATGTCGGTACGGCGATGGTTGTTCGTACGCGGCGGCGGCGCGGTGGAGTGCAGCCTGCGCGTGCTCGCGCAGGACGGCACCACGAGCGCCTGGCGGCTGGGCATCGGCCGCTACAAGGGCGATGTGCTCAACTGGCACCGCGTCTTCGGTTTCCGGCGCAGGCCCCGGCAGGTGATTCACCGCCGGGGCCTTGTCATAGCCGGGCGCCGCGTGCCCGAGGGGGAGGAGGCCGCCGGCCTGCTCCCGGACGTGACCGTCATCGAGGTACGGGACGGCGACCTGACCGCGGAACTGGCGATGAGCAGTTCCGCGCTGACCGGATTTCTCGCGTGGCTCGAAGCCGCGCCACCCGGCTTCCCGGTCGACCTCCCACAACACGAACCATAATTCGCGCGCCCGCGGCATTCGCGGGCGGTGGCGAGTCATTCACGGGCGACGAGTCATTCACGGGCGGTGCGTCATTCACGGGCGGCGACGAGCGCGACCGGTGACGGCCTGGTGGCCGACCATGAGGAAAGGACGCTCGCCGCCCCGGTCACCACGAACGACGCGACGGCCAGCAGCCCGAGCAGGCCCCACGGGACCGCCAGGACCTGCACCCCGCCAGGCCCCGGCCGGAATCCCGCCAGCGCGCCCGCGGCCACCACGGCGCCCAGGAACAGCCCGATGAACGTGACGGCCGCCGACTCGATCAGCGCCATCCGGACGACCTGAGTCCGGCTCAGCCCGGTCACGCGGGCGACCGCGAACTCGGTCCGCCGCTCGGCACCGGCGATCACCACCGCGTTGATGACGGCCACCGCCGCGTAGAGGCCGGACAGGCCCATCAGGACCGCCATGATCCCCATCATCCCGCGTTGCTGGACCGCGACCCTGTCATCGGCCCACTCCGCGACCGTCCGGACGCTGCCGATCCCGGCGGCCCGAATCCGTTCGCCGACATCCTGGGACGATTCCCCCTCCGCGACTTTGACCAGGGTTTCGGCCGGTGCGTTCGCGGTGAGCTCGGCGGGGATCAGATCGAGGGGCACCAGGAAGGTGTCGCCCCCGTTCTCCAGGGTCTCCGGGAGCCGGGCGACGATCCGCAGCCGCAGCGTCCGCCCGCCGATCCGGGCGGTCACGCTGTCGCCGCGTACGCCCTGAGCCGCCAGCCGAGGCCCGACCGCGACCGTGTAACCGCGCAGTCCGCCCAGCGACCCCGACCGCGGTACGAGGCGGTGCGTGCGCTGGTAGGCCGCGGGATCGATCGCTGAGATCCCCGAATGGTGCGTCCGCCGGTACGTCCGGTGTCCCACGCGGTGCCGGGACGTCACCGAGATCTCCACCGGCACCTGCGGGGAGGCGACGGCCACACCCTGGATCCGCGCGAGCCGGGCGGCGTCGGTGCCGGTCGAGCCGACGACCAGGTCCGCGTCCGTGATCCGCCGCAGGTCGGCTCCGGTGGCGCGGGCCAGCGAGCCGAGCGCGCCGCTGAGCCCGATGAGCAGCGCGACGAGCACGATGAGGGGCGCGGCGGTCGAGGCGTTGCGCCGTACCCCGTCCCGCAGGTTGGCCTGGGCGAGCTCGCCCAGCGGGGTGATCCGCAGGGCGGCACCGAACAGGCGCCCGACGAGCGGCACGGCCAGCGGGCTCAACCGGCTCAGCGCCACCGAGCCGAGCACCGAGACGGCCATCGCGATGAGCAGTGCGCCGAGCAGATCCGCGGACTGGCCCGCCGCCACCAGCAGGATCGTGAGAGCCAGCGCGCCCAGTCCGACGAGCCAGCGGCCCGCGGTCATCACCCGACCGGCCCCCGGCCCGTGCCGGACGGCGTCCAGGGGCCGGAGCCGCGCCGCGTTCCAGGAGGCGGTCAGCACGCCGAGGACGGCGACCCCGATCCCCACGCTCAGCGACACCGGCACGATCCCGAACGACCATCGTGCGGCGAAACCGCCGGGCAGCAGACCGATCTTCACCAGTGACCACGACTGGACCCACGTCGCGGGCAGCCCCAGAACGATGCCGAGCAGGCTGCCGGTCAGGCCGAGCAGCACCGCCTCCGACAGCAGCAGCCGGACCAGTTGCGACCTGCTCCCGCCGACCACCCGCAGCAACGCCAGTTCCCGGCGCCGCTGCGCCACCGTGAAGGCG
The DNA here is from genome assembly GCF_044326415.1 of Actinomadura sp. 6N118. Lineage (NCBI taxonomy): Bacteria > Bacillati > Actinomycetota > Actinomycetes > Streptosporangiales > Thermomonosporaceae > Actinomadura > Actinomadura sp. 6N118. Next base: position 145,455 of record NZ_JBIRAZ010000006.1, read on the forward strand.
AACGTGGAGCCCACGATGAAGACCGCGAGGAACACGGCGAGCGGCACGGCCATGCCCAGCAGGGTCGCGGCGCCCACGTACCCCTCCCGGATCTGCTCGGCCTCCTTGCCCGACACCCCGGGCGGGATCTCCGGCTCACCGGTGGACAGCAGCACCAGGATCGAGGACTGGACGAGGGCCACGCCCAGCGTCACGGTCAGGATGGCGCCGGCGAACAGCGGCCAGCGTTCGCGGAACGTGCTCAGCGACAGCCGCACCATCGGCTCAGCCCTCCAGCCGGGCGAGACGGTCGGCGACCTCCAGCGCGGACGGCCGGACGATCCTGTCGACGATCCGGCCGTCGGACAGGAACAGCACGGCATCCGCTTTGGCGGCGGCGCCCGGATCATGGGTGACCATGACGATGCACTGGCCGGCCTCGTCCACCATGCGGCGCAGCAGCCCGAGCACCGTCCGGGCCGAGCTCGAGTCCAGCGCTCCGGTCGGCTCGTCGGCGAAGAGCACGGCGGGCCGGGTGGCCATGGCCCGGGCGAGCGCCACGCGCTGTTGCTGGCCGCCGGACAGCTCGCGTGGCCGGTGCCGCACCCGGTCCGCCAGCCCCACCTCGGTGAGGACGGCGTGCACGTCCTGCCGCGATGCCCTGCTCCCTGCCAGCTTCAGCGGGAGGGCGACGTTCTGCTCGGCGGTGAGGGAACCGATGAGGTTGAAGTTCTGGAAGACGAAGCCCATCGTGCGCCGCCGCAGTGCGGTCAGGACGCCGTCGGATGCGGCGGTGATGTCCTTTCCGGCGAGCAGGACCCGTCCGGAGCTCACCCGGTCGAGACCGGCCGCGCAGTGCAGCAGGGTGGACTTTCCGGAGCCGGACGGCCCCATCACGGCTGTCCACGAACCGCCGGGGAACGTCACACTGACGTCGTCCAGCGCCCGGACGCGGGAGGTGCCCGAGCCGAACTCCTTGGTCACGCCGTGCAGCTCTGCCGAATGCCGGAGGGGATGAGGAGGAGTCGCGATCGCCATACCTCGCATCCCACTCCGTCGGGGGCCGCCCCGGCATCACGGTGGTCACCCGACTTCGGGTATGCCTGGCCCTACCCGAGGATCATGTCTGGGGCCCATTCCGGCACATCCGCGCTGGTAGGTAACGTACGCCTGTGCCGATCACCACCGGGACCGATCCTGGGACCGATCCCGCCCCCACGCCCGCGCGGGCTCCGCGGACCGCGTTGGAGGCGGCCCGGCGGCGGCGGTTCCCGCTGGGGTCCTGGCCGTGGCGGTCGGCGGCCTACCTCCTCACCGGCGGGCCGATGGCCCTGGTGGCCGCGCCGCTCCTCCTGCTCGGCCTGCCCTTGGTCATCGCGGCCTCCGGGGGCGGCCCGGCCCGCATCACGATCTTGATCGCGCTGGGGACCGTACTGCTCGCCGGCGCGGGACCGCTGGTCGCGATGCCTGTGGCGTCCTGGGAACGGCGGCGCCTCCGCCTGGTGGACGTACGGCCGATCCGTTCGGGACACCACAGGCCTCCAGCGCCCGGGGCGTGGGCCTGGCTCCGGACCCGTTATACCGAGCCCGCCACCTGGCGCGAGCTCGGTCACGCCCTCCTGCTGGCCACCGTGGCGCCCGTGCTGGCCTCCGTTCTGGCGCTGGCGCTGCTGGTCCTCGCCATGTTCCTGCTGAGCCCGCTGCTGGTGCTCGGGAGCGACCGCCCGCTGGCGCTGGGCGCGGGCAAGGCCGCCACGGTCGCGGAGACCGTCCCGTACGCGGCCGGCGCGGCCGTGGCGGTCGCCGTGTTGCCATACGGTCTCGCGTTGCTGGCGGGCGCCTGCGCGTCGGTCGCCCGTGTGCTCCTCCAGGGCGGCTCCAGCGAACGGCTGCGTACCGAGCTCGTCGAGGTGTCACGGTCCCGGGCCAGGCTCGTCGACGCCTTCGAGGCCGAACGCCGCCGCATCGAGCGCGATCTCCACGACGGCGCGCAGCAGAGCCTGCTGGGCCTCACCCTGCAGATCGGGCTGGCTCGACTGGACCTGCCGCCCGGCTCCGCGGCCGCGGAGAACCTCGACTCGGCGCACAGGCAGGCGAAACAGCTCATGGTGGAGCTGCGGGAGCTCATCCACGGCATTCACCCTCGGGTGTTGACGGACCGCGGCCTGCCCGCGGCCCTGGGAGAACTCGCCGACCAGTCGGCCCTTCCCGTGGCGGTCGAGGGCGAATTGCCCGGGCGGTTGCCGGCGCACGTGGAGGCGACGGCGTACTTCGTGGTCGCTGAAGCCCTCGCCAACGCCGCCAAGCACAGCGAGGCGACGCGTATCGGTGTGGGGGCGCGCTGGCGGGACGGCCTGCTCACCGTCGAGATCCAGGACGACGGGAAGGGCGGTGCCGACCCGGCCGGGGGCACCGGGCTGACCGGCCTCGCCGACCGGGTCGCCGTGATCGACGGCAGAATGCTGGTGTCGAGCCCACTGGGGGGACCGACGTTGCTACGCGTGGAGCTTCCGTGCACTCTGATCTGACCGCCCGGGTCGTACTGGCTGAGGACGGCGTCCTGCTGCGCGAGGGACTCGCCGGGCTGCTCGCGCGGTTCGGGTTCGAGGTGATCGCCGCCGTGGGCGACGCGGAGGCGCTCACGGCCGCCGTCGCCGAGCACGCCCCCGACCTGGTGGTCACCGACATCCGGATGCCGCCCGGCTTCACCGACGAGGGACTGCGTGCCGCGGTGGAGCTGCGCCGGACCGACCCGGAGCTGGCGGTGGTCGCGCTGAGCCAGTACGTGGAGCTCAGCTACGCCGCCGACCTGCTCGACTCGGGTGACGGACGGCGCGTGGGTTACCTGCTCAAGGACCGGGTGGTCGACATCGAGGACTTCATCCGCGCGCTGCGGGCGGTGCTGGACGGCGGCACGGTGGTGGACCCGCAGGTCGTACGCCAGCTGCTGCGCCGCCGCGGAGACCCCCTGTCGGCCCTCTCGCCGCGCGAGCACGAGGTGCTCGCGCTCATGGCCGAGGGCCGTTCCAACACCGCGATCGCCCAGGAGCTCGTGGTGTCCGACGCGACCGTGGGCAAGCACGTGGGCAGCATCCTGGCCAAGCTAGACCTGCCGCAGACGGACGACACGCACCGTCGGGTGCTCGCCGTCCTGGCCTTTTTGCGCGCCGAGTCCACCACCCGCTAGACCTGGGTCCGCTAGACCTGGGGCCGGGAGATCTGGGTCAGGCGGGGCGGATGCGGATCGTGCCGTCCTGGGTCGAGGCCTTGATCTTGCGCTGGGCGTGGGACTCATTGCGCAGGGTCGGGTCGATGTGGCGGCCGCCGGTGTCGGTGGAGAGGCTGATCGCGTACGGCTGCGTGCTCGGGACCGACAGCTCCACGGCGCCCGTGTCGGTGCGGGCGTCGACCGTGGCCGGCGGGGTGGTGAGCCGGATCCGGATGGCCCCGTCCTGCGTGCGCGCCACGAGCCGGTCCGCCTGCAGCCCGGCGGAGCCGATCGCCCCGGTGTCGGTGGTGAGTTCGGCGGTGGTGGCCTGCCCGGACACCTTGATCATCCCGTCGCTCGTCTTGGCGAACAGCGAGGTGGTCTTGACGTCGTCGACGGTGATCCTGCCGGTGTCGGTGGTCACGCGGACCGTGCCCCGGAGCCCGGCGACGTTGACGGCGCCGTCGTCGTTGTGGAGGTTGAGCGCCATGCCGCGCGGGACCTGGATGCGGTACGAGAGGCCGCAGCTGCTGAAGCCGATCACGTTGCCGTCGCACCGGGACCGCAGCTTGAGCGTGTTGCCCTCGGTGACGTGCTCCGGCTTGGGCTTGCGGCGCTCGCTCGACCAGGTCAGCCGCTCCACCACCTTCACGCCCGGTGAGTCGGAGCCGACGACCTCCACACTGCCGTTGTCGGACTTCAGATCGATCGTGGTGACTGCGCCGGTGACCGTGTACGACCGTTCCTCATGGTGCTTGGCGCCGTCGACATCGAGGCTGCAGCCGCTCAGTGCGGCGGCCGACACCACCGCGCCGGCTGCCAGCGCCGTACCCGTCATGGTCTTCACGTCGTCTCCCACCGCTCTTCGGACTCCCCGTACTGCCCAAAGCTTCGCTTGTGGAGCCGGGACCGGCCAGGAGGCAGCCGGGAGTCTTCATGGTGGGGTTAGCCCCACCCTGGGCTCAGCGTTCGCCGCCGGGCTTCCACAGGACGTCGCCGTGCTTTGCGTTGGCGACTCGGCAGAGGATGAACAGCAGGTCCGAGAGCCGGTTGAGGTAACGCGCGGTGAGCGGGTTGACGCCGCCCTCGACGTGCGCCTCCTCAGTCGCCGCGCCGTGGGCCTCGATCGCCGCCCAGGCGCAACGTTCGGCCCGCCGTGACACGGTGCGGGCGACGTGGAGCAGGGCGGCCCCGGGCGTGCCGCCGGGAAGGATGAAGCTGCGCAGCGGCTCCAGCTCCGCGTTGTGCTCGTCGCAGGCGGCTTCGAGGAAGTCGACGTACGAGGCGTCCACGCGCAGTGGTGGGTACGCGGGCTCCGCGACGACCGGGGCGCACAGGTCAGCGCCGACATCGAAGAGATCATTCTGGATCCGGGTCAGGAGTGCGACGAGCGGCTCGGGCAGGGAACCGAGGGCGAGCGCGGTGCCGATGGCGGCGTTGGCCTCCTCCACGTCGGCGTAGGCGGCCAGCCGCGGATCGGTCTTGCTGGTACGTGACGCGTCGCCGAGAGCGGTTGTGCCGTCGTCTCCGGTGCGGGTGTAGATGCGGGAGAGCACGACCGGGGTCTCCCTGTTCTTCGCCATGAGGGCCAGCCTACGACGGACATGCACAAAATGATGTTCGGTAGGGTTTCGCTTACTTTCTCGGGTGGGCATGACAGTTCGGAGGCGGCCGTGTACGACCACATCATCGTGGGGGCGGGCAGCGCGGGATGCGTGCTCGCCGCTCGGCTGAGCGAGGATCCCGGCACCAAGGTGTTGCTGCTGGAGGCCGGGCCGCCTGATGACGCCCCCGAGATCCACATCCCGGCCGCGGTCGGTTCGTTGATCAGGGGCCCGTACGACTGGAACTACGACACCGTCCCGCAGGAGCACGCCGCGGACCGCAGGGTCTACTGGCCGCGGGGCCGCACGCTGGGCGGCAGCTCGTCCACCAACGCGATGATCTACATCCGCGGGCACCGGTACGACTACGACACCTGGCGCGACTCGTACGGCTGCGACGGCTGGGGCTTCGACCAGCTGCTGCCGTACTTCCGGCGTGCCGAGGACCAGCAGCGCGGCGAGTCCGACCTCCACGGCGTCGGCGGCCCGCTCCGGGTCGAGGACCTTCGCTACAAGCACCCGCTCAGCCAGGCCTGGGTGCGGTCGGCCAAGGCGTACGGCCTGGCCGCCAACAACGACTTCAACGGCGCCGAGCAGGACGGCGTCGGCTTCTACCAGGTCACCCACAAGCGCGGGAAGCGCTGGTCGACTGCTGACGGCTACCTTCGCCCGGCGCTGTCCCGGCCCAATCTGAGCGTGGTGACCGACGCCCTCGTGACCCGTGTACTGATCGAGAACGGCCGCGCCACCGGCGTCGCCTACGAGGTCCGCGGCGAGACGGTCGAGGCGCGCGCCGAGGGCGAGGTCGTGCTCTCCGGCGGGGCGATCAACAGCCCGCAGCTGCTCATGGTGTCCGGCGTGGGCCCGGCCGACCACCTGCGTGAGCACGGCATCGACGTGCTTGTCGACGCGCCGGTCGGCCAGGGCCTGCAGGACCACGCGTTCGTGAACGTCATGTTCGCGACGCCCCGGCACAAGGCGCTGTGGGAGCTCGCGAACGCCCGCAACTTCGCGCTCTACCAGGCGCTGGGCCGCGGCCCGTACGCCTCGAACATCGCCGAGGCGGGCGGCTTCGTCCGCACCGTCGAGGGTCTGCCCGCCCCCGACCTGCAGTACCACGTGCTGCCGACCCCGTTCGTCAAGCAGGGCCTGGTCGAGTCGTCCAAGCGGGCTCTCTCGGTCTTCGTCACCACCCTCGCGGTCGCGAGCCGCGGCACGCTGACGCTCCGTTCGGCCAGCCCGTACGCCAAGCCCCTGATCGATCCGGCCTATCTCGCCGACAAGGCGGATCTGGACACCATGGTCGCGGGCGTCCGCCAGGCCCGGGAGATCGCCGCGACCGGCCCGCTGGCCGGGCTGGTCGGGGGCGAGTGGTCGCCGGGCGAGCAGGTCGACGACGACGCCTCGCTCCAGGAGTTCGTCCGCAAGGAGTGCGCCACCCTCTTCCACCCGACCAGCACGTGCGCGATGGGCGGTGGCGGCGCCGTGTGCGACCCCGAGCTCCGGGTACGCGGCGTCGAGGGACTGCGCGTCGTCGACGCCTCGGTCATGCCGGCCGTTCCGCGCGGGAACACCAACGCCCCCACCATCGCCATCGCAGAACGCGCCGCCGACCTGATCAGGGGCCGCGTCGCCCTCAGCTGAACCGGCGGCTGGCCCTCCTCACCCGGACCGGCGGCTCCACTCAGCGCTTGTAGTGCTTGCCGTGGAGCATGGTGACCATCTGGAGGATCCGCGCCATCTCCTTCTCGGTACGCGAGAACGAGGCGAGGTTGCCCGGGATGGCGAAGCGCTGGCGGGTGATGGCCTTGGCCCGGGCGAACTCACGGAGGCCGTCGGCGCCGTGGATGCGGCCGAAGCCCGACTCGCCGACGCCGCCGAAGGGCAGCGCGGCGACCTGGGCGAACGCGGCGAAGGCGTTGATGGAGGTCATGCCCGAACGCATCCGGCGGGCGACGTCCATCGCGCGGGCCTTGTTGCCGGAGAAGATCGTGCCGGCCAGGCCGTAGCTGGTCCCGTTGGCCTTCTCCAGCGCCTCTTCGAGGTCCTTGACCCTGTGCACGGTGATCGTGGGGCCGAAGGTCTCCTCGCACACCGCGGCGGAGTCATCGGGGACGTCGGTGAGCACGACGGGCTCGACATAGGGCTTGCGGACCGACGCGGCGCCTCCGACGACGGCCCTGCCGCCCTTGTCGAGGGCGTCCTTGATGTGCCGTTCGATGATGTCCAACTGGCCGGGCATCGTGATCGGCCCGTACGCGGCCTCGCGGTCGAAGCCGGGCCGCAGGTCCTTGGCCTTCTCGGTGAGCTTGCCGAGGAACGCGTCGTAGGCGGAGTCGACGACGTAGATGCGCTCGACGCCGATGCAGGTCTGCCCGGCATTGGACATCGCGCCCCACAGCGCGGCGTCGGCGGCGGCGTCGAGGTCGGCGTCCGCGTCCACGATGCAGGCGTCCTTGCCGCCGCACTCGGCGACGAGGGGAGTGAGGTTCTGCGCGCAGGCGGCCATGACCTTCTTGGCGGTACGGGCCGAACCGGTGAACGCGATCTTGTCGACGCCCGGGTGGGCGGCGAGTGCGCCGCCGGTCTGGCCGAGCCCGGTGATGGTCTGGAACACCGGGCGCTCGGGCACCACGGCCGCGAAGAGCTCGGCCAGCAGGACGCCGACGCCGGGGGTGAACTCCGACGGCTTGAAGACCACCGCGTTGCCGGCCGCGAGCGCGTACGCGATCGAGCCCATCGGCGTGAAGATCGGGTAGTTCCACGGGCCGATGACGCCGACCACCCCGAGCGGCTGGTACTCCAGCACGCACTTCTGGTTGATCGCGATCATGCCGGGGAAGACGTTGCGCGGGCCGAGCACCTTCTGCGCGTTGCGGGCGGCCCAGTCCAGATGCGTGATGGCCATGATCGTTTCGAGCTGGGCGTCCTGCACCGGCTTGCCGGTCTCCTGGTGGATGAGCTCGGCCATGCGGTTGAGGTTGCGGGTGAGGGAGCCCTTGACGTTGAGCAGCCGGAGCCGCCGTTCCTTCCAGCCGAGGGCCTGCCACCATTCGGCCGCGTCGCGGGCCTGCGCGACGATCTCGGCGACCGCCTTCTCGTCGTGGACGGGATGTTCGGCGACGACCTCGCCGGTCGCCGGGTTCAGCGACTCGAAGCTCGTGCTGCTCTCCGTGGCGACGGACATGAGGAACCTCCCGGGAACGGGCCGACTCGGCAAGCGCAGTAAGTATCCACTTGCAGCGGATACCGGCTAGTAAAGCACCTTATGCCCGCAGGTGGCGATGGTGTCTCAGACGTCCGGGATCCAGCTGCCGTGAAAGCCCGCCGGAACGCGGCGGGGCAGCCGCACCGAGGCGGTCCGGGAGAGATCGGACGCGTCGAGGACGAGCAGCTCGGAGCGGGTCCCGGCGAGGTCGGAGACGATCGACAGCAGCCAGCCCTCGTCCTCGGCTCGCGCGCCCTGGGCGGGGACGAAGACGGCCTCGCCGGGCGTCAGGTCCGGTCCGAGCTCGAGCGCCTCCGACGACCCGGTGCGCAGGTCGTACTTCACGATCGCGTCGTCGGCCGCCGTGTAGAGGAAGCGGTGCGGACGCCCCGTACGCGAGTCGTCGTGCGTCGGGAACTCCACGCCGCGATCGTCCAGCGTCTCCTCGGCGACCTTGCCGGACGCCGGGTCGAGCGTCCAGCGGTGCACCCGGGCATTGCCGGTGGACGCCGCAGCCTGCGCAGGTCCCGCTGTGGCCTGCGCAGGTCCCGCCGCGGCAGCGGTCTCCTGCCCGGGACCTCCGATGGTCGGCCAGAACGCGGTGAACTCCTCCGGCCGGTACCGGGCGGCGTCGAGCACCACCCGGCCCTGGGCGTCCTCGTGCGCGTTGCCGACGTGGAAGACGTAGCAGGGGTCCACGTCGAACCAGCGGACCGCGCCCGCCTGCGATCCGGTGTGCGTGTCGCGGGGCATCACACCGATCCGGGCGCCATACGTGTCGTCCCAGCGATAGGGCATGCCGCCGGTCACCAGCTCCAGGTCGAACACCACCGGCAGGTCGAGCCAGACCACGTGGTGTTCGGTGATGGCGAAGTCGTGCATCATCGTCGGGCCGGGCACCTCGATCTCCCGGCTCTCGACCAGGCGCCCGTCCGCCGACAGCCGGTGGTAGGTCAGGTACGGCGGCATGAAGCCGTACCCGAAGAACAACAGCTCGCCGGTGACCGGATCCTGCTTGGGATGCGCGGTCATCGCGCTGGTCAGCCGCCCGTCGAAGTCGCACGGCCCCACCGTCTCCAGCTCCGGCGTCAGCTCGTACGGGAACCCGACCTCGACCAGCGCGAGGATCTTGCCGGCGTGCGGGATGACGTGCGTGTTGGCCAGCACGGCCGTCCGGTCGATGGTCAGGTCGTCGGCGATGAACGGGGTGCCGTCGGTGAACGGGCGGGTGCGGACCCAGCGGTTGCGGTACCACTCGGCGCGGCCGTCCCGCAGCCGCACGCCGTGGACCATGCCGTGACCGGTGAACCAGTGGCTGGAGTCCTGGCCGGGCAGCGGGTTGGGCCCGTTCCGGAAGTAGCGGCCGGTGAGCTCGTCTGGCAGCGTGCCGGTGACCTCCAGGCCGATGGCGTCGATCTCGTCGGGCACAGGTGTCAGGTGTCCGGCCAGCCAGGCGGGCCTGGCGGCGGTCTGCTGCTCGGTCTGTCGCTTGGCCTGTTGTTCTGTCTGCTGCTTGGCCTGTTGCTCGGTCTGCTCGCTCACGCCGGCGCTCCCCGATCTTCCAGCCTCGACATGTCGAACGTAAGTAGGGCTGAAGCGACATGTCAAAGCTGGAAGCCCGATCAGCTGAAGGCGGGGGCGTGGTCGGTCGCCCACTCGGCGAACGTGCGGGCCTTGTGACCGGTGATCTGCTCGAACTCCGGATACACCTCCGCCGGGGTGTCCACGAAGTTCGCGAACATTCCCAGCATCGCGTCCGCGAAGGGCGCGGGGATGCCCTTGCCGAGCATCGCCTCGCGGGCGGCCTCGGGGGCGAGCTCCTCGTAACGCACAGGCTTGCCGATGGCCTCGCCGATGATCCGGGCCTGGTCGGCATGGGTGAGCGACTCGGGGCCGCTGAGCACCGGCTTGGCGCCGACGAGGTCATCGGTGAGGAAGGCCTGGGCCGCCGCTTCGGCGATGTCCCGTTCGTGCATCGGCGTCGTGTGCGCGCGGGCGTACGGGCCGCGCACCACTCCGTCCTCGCGGATCTGCCCGGCCCAGTCGAGCGTGTTGGCGGCGAACGCGCCGGGCCGGAGGAACGTCCATTCCAGGCCGGACGCCTCGATTTCGCGTTCACCCTCCAGGTGGTGCTGGCCGATCAGGTTGGCCGGGTCGTCCTCGCCCAGGCAGGACATCGACGACAACATCACGACGCGGCGGACGCCGTTCGCCTTGGCCTTGGCGAGCAATTCGCCGGGACCACTCCAGGACGTCGCCGGGTTGAAGAAGACCGCCTCGACGTCGTCCATGGGGGCCTCGTCGGCGCGGGCGACCTCGGCGCCGCTCGGCAGCTGGGCGGTGGCGGGGTCGCGGCTGAGCGCGCGGACCTTCTGGCCCGCAGTGAGCAACTCGGCGACGAGGTGCCGGCCGACGTTCCCGGTGGCACCGGTAATCAAGATCATCTGTTTCTCCTCAAGGTTGGACGGAGCCAAGCTTCAACCAATTGGATGAGATTGTCAAACAGTCGGTTGGATGAATACTTCACCCGTCCGGCTACCATGACGTCATGAAGGAGACGCCATGAAGGAGACGGCGAGGCGCCCGCGACGCGCGCCCGCACCAGGGGAGCGCAAGGTGGACGCCGAGCGCTCCCGGCGGCTGCTGCTCGACGCGGCGCTGGACGAGTTCGCCGCCAAGGGCTACGCGGGGGCCCGGGTGCAGGACATCGCCGATCGGGCCGGCGTCAACAAGCAGTTGATCAACTACTACTTCGGCGGCAAAGAGGGGCTCTACGACGAGCTGGGCCGGCAGTGGCTGGAGGAGGAGGCCGAGTTCAACAAGGCCGGGCTGCCGCTGGAGGAGCTGGTGATGCGCTACCTCCGGCCGACGCTGGACGATCCGCGCAGCTCACGGCTCCAGGCCTGGCGGAGCCTGACCGAGGATCCCGACGACATCGCCGACCCGGGCCGAGAGGACCTCTCCGACCTGGAACGCCGTCAGAAGTCAGGCGAGCTGGCCGAGGAGCTCGATCCGGCCACCGTCATGCTGGTCCTGCACGCGGCGGTTTCCGCGCCGGCCGTGATGGGGCTCACCGTTCGTCGGATCTACGGCCTGGATCCCGACTCACCCGAGTTCAAGGAACGGTACGAGGAGCAGCTCTGTCGCATCATCCGCCGCCTGGCAGCCGACCTCAAGCCGGAAAGCCCTGGAGCGTGACTCGCCCTAGCGGCGCCCTAGCCGGGCAACTCCACGGTGACCGTCGTGCCGCCGCCTGAGGCACCGCCGTTGGTGACGGTGACCGTGCCGTTGTGGCGTGCCGCCCGGCGGCGCAGGCCGACCAGTCCGAAGTGCTCGCCCGTCTCCGCGTCGGGCCCAGCGGCCGTGCCGGGGGAGAACCCGGTGCCGTCGTCGGTCACCGTCAGCCGCACCAGCGCGTCCTCGTAGACGAGCCGCACGGTGACCGAGGTCGCGGCTGCGTGCTTGCGCACGTTCGTCAGCGCCTCCTGCGCGGCACGCAGCAGCACGACGTCGAGGTCGGGCGCGAGCGTGCGCGGCGTCCCGTCGATCTCGTAGGACGCGGTGGCTCCGGTCTGCTCGCCGAACGTCCGCGTCAGGTGGCGCAGCGCCTCCGACACCGGGGCGGCGTCGAGCGCCACCGGAGGCCGCGCCGCGATCAGCGCCCGGGCCTCGGCGAGGTTCTCGCGCGCCGTCCGGATCGCGGGCTTGAAGATGGTCTCCCGCATCGGGTCGTCCGGATCGAGCCGCCGCTCCGAGGCCTGCAGCAACATCAGGATCGCGAGGAAGCCCTGGGCGAGGGTGTCGTGGATCTCGGCGGCGAGCCGGTCGCGTTCGGCGACGACCCCGGCGGCGTGCGACAGCCGTGCGACCTCGGCCTGACTGGCCTCCAGCCGATCGATCAGATCGGCGCGTTCCCGGCTCTGCACCAGGATCCGTTCGATCCAGAAGCCGATGAACAGCGCGAACGTGGTCGTGAGGACGCCCGTGGCGATGAGCCCCGGCACCATCTCGGCAGACTCCTGCCGGTCCATCAGGACCGTGGCGAGAGGGAGCAGATTGACGGCGACCACGGCGACCACGGCCCGCCGCAGCGGCAACAGCTGGAAGCAGTGCGGCACCAGGGCGAACGCCGCGAACCATGCCCCGTTCACCAGGAACGCGGCGGTGCCGTAGAGGCCCAGCATCGCGGTGATGTAGGCGTATCCCCGGGCCGTTCCCACGTTGTCGGCCTGGATGGGCTCCCGCGCGACCAGGAAGTAGAGCGGGAGGATCGCGGCCAGCAGCCCGGCCGACCACCAGCGTCCGGTGCCTTCTGGGATCCCGAACGCCACCAGCACGATCGTCGCGACCAGCACGACGACGGTGTAGATGTCCCAGACGGCCTGCAGCCGCTCCCAGACATGCCGGGTGTGCTGCTGAGAGGGAGTCACCCGGTCAGTATGTCCCGGCCGCCGGGGCGCCTGGCCACATCTCGATCAGCCGCGCCAGAACTGGAAGAGGTAATGCCCCAGCTGGATCGGGATCTGGTCGAACTCCAGCGACACCCGGAACGGGAATTCACCCAGCCCGAGCGCGTCGGTCACGTTGTAGATCACGTCGAAGAACGCCTCGTTGATCGGCCCGATCCAGAGCAGTGCGATCAGGGCCAGGAAGACGTAGCCGCCATAGGCGTTGGCCTGGTCCACCCAGCGCCGCGGCAGGTAGGGCTCGATGATCCCGAACCCGTCCAGGCCGGGGATCGGCAGCAGGTTGAGGATGGCGGCGGTGACCTGGAGGAACGCAAGGAAGGCCAGCGCCGACCAGAACACCCCATGGCCCTTGTCGGCGAAGTTCTTGAAGACGACCGCCAGCATGATCGCGAACAGCACGTTGGACAGCGGCCCGGCGGCCGAGATCAGGCTGTGCCTGATCCTGCCCGGGATCACGTGCCGGTCGATCCAGACCGCGCCGCCCGGCAAGCCGATGCCGCCGAGCAGGATGAACAGCACCGGGATGAGAAAGCTCAGCGTGACGTCGGCGTACTTGGTCGGGTTGAGCGTCAGGTAGCCGCGCGTGGCCACGCTGTGGTCGCCCGACCGGTAAGCCAGGTAGGCGTGGCCGAACTCATGCACGCACAGGGTCAGGATCCACGCGGCGATGACGAAGCCGAACACCGACAACCGTGCCGGGCGGTCCATGACGTTGCCGTACCGCCATGTCATGAGGCCGAACAGGATCGTCGCCCCAACGATCGCGAGGAACACCGGGCTCGGTGAGACCGCGGAGCGCCCCCGCATCTGGTGTACCGATCCCATACTTGGTCCCTCTCGTTCCCGCGTGCCGGCGCTCATGCCCACCACGTCATTTGCTCGATCTTGACGCTACCGTCAAACGGGTGTGGCCCGTGTCAAGCCCCAACGATCACGGGCACCACGTACGTCCGGAGGAAGTGGCGCGTGCTCTCGCCCGGCCGGTCGCGATCCATGACGATCAGTGACGTGATGATACGGAAGAGGAACTCCACCGTGCCCTCCACCTCGATGTCCGGCCGCAGGCGCCGTTCGCGCTGGGCCAGGTCGAAGTAAGGCCGTACGTAGTCGCAGCACAGGTTGAGCACGTGCTCTGCCGCGGCCGCCACCACCGCCTGCATGTGCCCTGCGGCCTCCGGTACCAGGAACTGCGCCACCGTCGGTTGCCCGCGGACGAACGCGACCGCGTCCATGGTGCCCTCGACGATCGCGTCGGGCACCGACTTCTCGTGCCGTAGCCGTTCGCTCAGCGCGTCCAGGAACCGGCCGAGATCTCGCAGCACCACGGCGAGGATGAGCTCGTCGCGGCCACCGGTGATGCTCCGGTAGACGGTCGCCCGCGACAGTCCGGCTGCGGCGGCGATGTCCTCGACCGTGGTCTTGGCCACACCGAACCTGCCGAAGCACTCCTCGGCAGCGTCGATGATCCGCTCACGCGTGGAGTCAGTGGTCGCCGGGGGCATGCCTGAAGATTATCCGGAGGCCCCGATCAGTCCAGCGTGTAGTCCAGAGTCCAGGAGTGGCCGCCGTCCGGCATGACCTCGATGGTGCCCTGGCCCTGGATGCCGGTGAGCTCGCCGGTGCCCGACGTCGCCACGATCTCCCAGCGCAGCCATTGGCCCTCCGCGCCGCCGCCCGCGCTTTGCTGGAGGACGAAGGTGCCCTCCCGGCCGTGCAGGATCGCCCGGACGGTCTCCAGTCCCACGTACGCGGCGGGGCCGGCCTGTGTCTCCACGGTCAGGAGCTCGGCCGTGCTGGTGCCCACCATGTCGCCGTGGAAGGTCTTGCCGACCTGGACGCGGGACAGCTTGGTGCCGTTCTCCTCTTGGTACGGCTTCTCCGCGTCCCAGCCGTCGATATCGAACGTGCCACCGGCGTGAAGGCTCATGGACGCCATTTTGCCGGACGAGCGCTGGACGATGGGCTCAGAAAAGTGTGCCCTCGTGCTCGATTCCGCGCAGCGCGTCATAGTCGAGCGTCACGCAGTCGATGCCGCGGTCGGTCGCCAGCACCCGGGCCTGGGGTTTGATCTCCTGCGCTGCGAAGATGCCCCGGACCGGCGCCAGATGCGGGTCGCGGTTGAGCAGCTCCAGGTAGCGGGTGAGCTGCTCGACGCCGTCGATCTCGCCGCGCCGTTTGATCTCGACCGCGACCGTGGCGCTGCCTGCGTCCCGGCAGAGGATGTCGACCGGGCCGATCGCGGTCGGGTACTCCCGCCGGATCAACGTCCAGCCGTCGCCGAGCGTGGTGATGTGCTCGGCGAGCAGTTCCTGGAGGTGTGCCTCCACACCGTCCTTCTGCAGGCCCGGGTCGAGCCCCAGCTCGTGGCTGGAGTCGTGCTGGATCTCCTCGATGGTGAGGATCAGCCGTTCGCCCGACTTGGTGTGCGTGACGGTCCAGCGCGCGATCGCGCCGTTCTCCTCGTGCGGCTCCTCACGCAGCGAGCACGGGGGGTTCATCCAGTTGAGGGGTTTGAAGGCGCGGTCGTCGGCGTGGATGCTCACGCTTCCGTCGGCCTTGATCAGGATCAGCCTGAGCGCCATCGGGAGATGGGCGGTCAGCTTTCCGGCATAGTCCACACTGCAGCGGGCGATTACGAGACGCACGGTGCACCACCTTAGTGAGCCCGCCGGCAACGCGTACCCCACCCGCCGGACTCCGCAACAATGATCGGCGTGACCGAGATCCGCACCGCGCGCCGGGAGGACGAGTCGGTGCTGGCCGACCTCGACCGCCGCACCTGGTCGCCGCTCCACGCCGTGCTGCCGGAACCCCCGCCCGGCAAGCCGTTCTTCGATGTCGCGCATCCGCCGGGGCAGCACCTGGTCGCCGAACGCGGTGGCCGCGTGGTCGGTTACGTCCGGCTTGTGCAGCCGGTCCCCGAGCCCTGCGGCGATCATGTGCGCCAGATCCAGGGCCTCGCCGTCGACACCGCCGAACGCGGCGCGGGCGTCGGCCGGGCGCTGATCGAGGCGGCGTGCGCCGAGGCCGCGCGCCAGGGCGCCCGGCGCATCACGCTCCGCGTCCTCGGCTGGAACTCCGCGGCCCAGCAGCTCTACGAGCGGGCCGGCTTCAAGATCGAAGGTGTGCTCCGCGAGGAGTTCCATCTCGACGGCCAGTACGTGGACGACATCCTCATGGCCCGCTCGCTCAGAGCCGGTGACCTCCCTGAGACGAGTCCGCCTCTTTAGACGAGTCCGCCGCTCTAAGACGAGTCCGCCTGCCTAAGACAAGTCCGCCTGGGGGCGACGTCGATCTAAGGCGGCAGAGCGCCGGAAGTAAGGCGACGTCCCAATGTGAGGATGGGGGCCTTAGGCCGAACCTTGAGGATGTCGGGCCAGGAAGAACGGCCCGCACCACAAGGAGGGGTCATGTTCCACCACGACATCATGGACTCGGTGATGCAGGAGCGCGCTCGGGACCTCCGGGCCCAGGCCAAAGCCGACCGTGACGCCACCATCGTTCGCCGGGCCCGCAAGTTCTGGGAGGACCGGACGCTGCGCGCGCCCTCCGGCCGTTCGCGCGAGATCCGCCTGGCGGCCGAGGGCCGCTGACCAGCTAGGATCTCCCAGGTGAGCGGGACATCGCTGGAGGCAGCCGTCGACCACGGGACCGTCGTGCTCGACGGAGGGCTTGCGACCCAGCTGGAGGCCCAGGGGCACGACCTGTCCGACCAGCTGTGGTCCGCTCGCCTCCTCGAGGACGCCCCCGAAGCGATCGTCGATGCCCATCTCGCGTTTTTCCGGGCGGGAGCCCAGGTGGCGACCACGGCCAGCTACCAGGCCACCTTCGAGGGGTTCGCCGCTCATGGGCATACCGCCGAGCAGACCGCCGAGTTGCTGCGCCGCAGCGTCACGCTGGCCGCGACCGCACGTGAGCGCCTACACGCCGAAGGGGACGGGCGCCCGCTGTGGATCGCCGCCTCGGTCGGCCCGTACGGTGCGATGCTGGCCGACGGGTCGGAGTATCGCGGGCGCTACGGGCGGTCGGTGGCCGAGCTGACCCGCTTCCACCGGCCGCGCCTGGAGGTGCTGGCCGAGGCGGGCGCGGACGTCCTCGCGCTGGAGACCGTGCCCGACATCGACGAGGCCACGGCCCTCATGGCGGCGATCGACGGACTGGGCAAGCCCGCCTGGTTGTCGTACACGATCGAGGGTGACCGCACCCGGGCGGGCCAGCCCCTCGACGAGGCGTTCTCCGTGCCCAAGGGCATCGACGCGATCATCGCGGTGGGCATCAACTGCAGCGCCCCCACCGACCTCACCGACGCGATACGGCTCGCCCACGACATCACCGGCAAGCCGGTGATCGTCTACCCCAACAGCGGTGAGGGCTGGGATCCGGTGGCCCGGTCCTGGACCGGCACCTCCGATTCCACCTTCGCGCCCGACCGGCTCCATGCATGGCTGTCAGCCGGGGCCGGTCTGGTGGGCGGCTGCTGCCGTGTGCGGCCCGCCGACATCGCCGCCCTCACCGACCTGATCCCAGCTGAGAGCTGAGGGCCAGGTACAGAGGGCGGGTTGTCAAGCCTGGAATTCTCGGAGAACCGGACCTAGCGTCACAAGTGGTATGTGTTCGTCACGGCTGGTGAAAGGAACACGCAATGTCCCTTGACGTGACTCCGGAGCTCCTCGACACGGCGCAGCGGGGCGAGATCGACGACGCGGCCTTCGTCGACTGCATCCGTACCTCACTCCCGTACGCCTGGGAGATGATCAGCGGCCTGGTGGCCCGGCTGCAGGTGGACGGCGGCGACTTCGCCGACAACCACACGCCCCCGCCGGACGAACAGGCGCGCGGCCAGCTGCTGAGGGTACTGGCGAGCGACTCCATGCGCGGGACCCTGGAGCGTTACTTCGGGATGAAGCTGGCATTCCAGAACTGCCATCGCGTCGCGGTCTTCCCGACAGGCGACTCCGAGGCCTACCGCCGGTTCGTCACCCCGCGCGAACAGATCCTCAACCAGTCGCCAGAGCTCCGCGACTGCTGAAGGTGCTGCGCCGGAGGGCGCGTGTCGCCCTCCGGCCGCTCGTTACTCGTCTCGTTCGTCGCCTCGCCTCGCCTCGTTCCTCGTCACCGCCTGGAGGTCGCGGCGCGCACTTTGGGAAGGACCTCGCTCCCCAGGCGGGCGATGTTGTCGAGGGTGGCCGTGCGGGAGCCGGCCGCCTCGACGTGAAGGATCATGTGCTCAATGCCCGTCTGCTCGGCCGTGGCAAGGATCGCCTCCACGCAGTCGTCCGGGGAGCCGATCGGGTGTTGCAGGTCGCACAACCGGCGTGCGTACGCAGCGGGATCTGGCCGGGGACGCGGACGGTCGTCCACCGCGACGTAAGCGTCCAGGCCCGGGCCGAGCCAGCGGGGCATCTCGCGCAGGAGCGTCTCGACGGCTTCGGCTCGCGAGTCGGCGACCTGGGCAAGGTGAGTGGAGATGTGCGGCGCGGGCTTGCCATAACGATCCACCGCCTTCGCCTTGTCGGCGTTGCCCACATGCATCCCCAGCAGCATGGGAAGGTCGCGTGCGGCGGCCAGCGCCTCGGTCGGGGGCGACGTACAGGCCACCGAGACCGGAGGAGGGACGGCCGTACGCGGGACGACCGGCACCTCGCGGAACTGGAACTGCTCACCTGACCAGCCGAGCCGGTCGGAGCGCAGCCAGGCGAGCAAGAGATCCAGTGACTCCGCGAAGCCGTTCTCGTAGCGGGGCAGGCCTGTGCCGAAGACCTCCAGTTCGCGCCACGGGCCGCCGCGTCCAACCCCCAGATAGAAGCGGCCACCGGAGACCAGGCTCAGGAGAGCGGCCTGTTCGGCGAGCGCCACGGGGTGCTGGCTGGAGAGGACGCTGACGGCCGTGCCGACGTGGATCCGGCTTGTACGGCCGAGGAGGACGCCGGCGAGGGTCGGTGCCGACGGGCAGACGCCGTACGGCATGAAGTGGTGTTCGGCGATCCACACGTCGTCGAAACCGGCCCGTTCTGCGGCGAGGGCGGCCTCGACGGTCCGGGACAGGGCGTCGGCGTCGGACTGGCCGGGGTAGCGGGTCGCGAGGAGGAAGATTCCGAAGCGCACATGGACGTCGTACCCGTGCTCGGGGCCCCGCGCGCCGCCGCGAAGCAAGGCGTGATGGGGAAATCGCGGGGGTCTGGGGGTCGCCCCCCAGTAGAAACAGTGCCACCTGCAATTCAGGAAAGCGGCTCTGGGAGACTGCCAGGCATGAGTGGTGGTTCGTTCAGCAGGGTCGGAGTCGTCGGACTGGGCACGATGGGCGCCGGCATCGCGGAGGTCCTCTCCCGCGGCGGCCTGGCCGTCGTCGGCATCGAGATCAACCAGGAGGCCCTCGACCGGGGGCGCGGCAACCTGGAGGGCTCGACGGGGCGCGCGGTGAAGCGCGGGAAGCTCACCGAGGAGGCACAGCGCGAGATCCTCGACCGGATCACGTTGTCCACCGACTTCGCGGACCTCGCCGAATGCGACCTGGTCATCGAGGCCGTGCCGGAGCGGCTGGACCTCAAGCGGCGCGTGTTCGAGCAGCTGGACCGGGTCTGCCGGGCCGACGCCGTGCTCGCCACCAACACCTCCTCGCTCTCGGTCACCGACATCGCGGTCACCACCAACCGGCCCGCCGCGATCGTCGGAGTGCACTTCTTCAACCCGGCGCCGGTCATGAGGCTGGTCGAGATCATCGGCACCGTTCTCACCGAGGACGGTGCCGTCGCGCGGGTCGCGGGCCTGGTGAGGAGCCTCGGCAAGACGCCGGTCACCATCGGCGACCGGGCCGGGTTCGTCGCCAACCGGCTGCTCTTCGGATACCTCAACCAGGCCGCGACCATGCTGGAGTCGGGGCACGCGACGCGCGACGACATCGACGCGGCCATGAAGACCGGCGGCGGCCTGCCGATGGGCCCGTTCACGCTCATGGACCTCATCGGGCTGGACACCTGCCTGGAGGTACTGGAGGCGATCTACCAGGAGTCGCGTGACCGGCGGCATGCGCCCGCCCCGGTGTTGCGTGAGCTGGTCACGGCCGGGTTGCTCGGCCGCAAGACCGGCCGCGGCTTCTACTCGTACGACAAGACGGCATCGGCATCCGCATCGGGTACCGAGACAGAGGCTCCGGCAGCCGAGGCACCACAGCCGGTCGTGGGCGTCGTGGGCTCCGGCACACTCGCCGTCGCGATCATCGCGGCCGCCGCGCGGGCGGGCAGCGAGGTCCGGTCCGAGTTGTCGGAGCTGGCCGGCTGCGAACTGATCATCGAGGCGGCGGCCGAGGACGTCGCCGTCAAACGATCGCTGTTCGCGGCGGTCGCCGACGTCGCCGCGCCGGGGGCGGTGCTGGCGACCACGGCCTCGACGGTGCCGGTCATCGACCTGGCCATGGCGACCGACCGGCCCGGTGACGTGGTCGGGCTGCACTTCCCCGAAGCCGGTGGCGGCCTGGTGGAGATAGCCGGAACGGTCGTGACCGCGCCGGGCGTCACCGACAAGGCGGCGACGCTGGCCGGGAGGCTCGGCCTGACGGCCGTCCGCTGCCGTGACCGCGCCGGGTTCATCGTGGACGCGCTGCGCTTCCCCTACCTGAACGACGCCGCGGCCATGCTGGAGGCCGGTTACGCCGACGCCGACTCCATCGACGCCGCGATGACGCTCGGATGCGGCTACCCGACCGGCCCGATCGCCGACCTGGACCGGCTCGGCCTCGAACGGGCCGTCGCGGTGTTGCGCGCCCTCCACGCCGAGAGCCGCGAGCCCGCCCTGGCGCCCGCGCCGCTCCTGGAGGAGCACGTCACCGCCGGACGCACCCTGCGCTGAGCCGTGACATGCCGATCCGCCAATATCCTGGTCATCATGAGCCCGCGTAAGAACCGCCGCCCCGCCCCCGGTCCCAAGCCGGAGGCGGGCGGCGGTTCCTACTGGGACCAGAGCACCGAGGAGGGGGCGGACGGCGACTGGATCGTCCGCACGATCGCCGGGGCCAACGCGGTGAAGGCGTACCGCTGCCCGGGCTGCGATCAGGAGATCCCGTCCGGGGTGGGCCATCTGGTCGTGTGGCCCGCCGACGAACGCGGCGGCGCGGACGACCGGAGGCACTGGCACCGCCCGTGCTGGAACGCCCGCGGGCGCCGGACCCCCAGGATCCAGCGGTCGCGCAACGCGCCCCGCTACTGACCCGGCACCCTTACCGACCCGACAGCGAGCGAACCCCTTTACCGACAGCGAGGAGACCAGGCGCATGGCGGAGATCAGGGCTGCGACGGTGCTGCCTGCCCGGCGGGAGGACATCACCCTCCACACTGCAGACGGGCTGGAGCTGGTGGGCGAGCTCGCGTTGCCCCCGGAGCGGCCGCCGGTGGCGACCCTGGTCTGCCTGCACCCCTTGCCCACGGCCGAGGGGATGATGGACAGCCACGTGCTGCGCAAGGCTTCGTTCCGGCTGCCCGCGTTGGCGGACGTGGCGGTCCTGCGGTTCAACACCCGGGGGACCACCTCGGCGAGGGGGACGAGTCAGGGCGAGTTCGGCGGGGGCGAGGCCGAGCGGTACGACGTCGCGGCGGCGATCGAGTACGCCGAGTTCCACGATCTGCCGCATCCGTGGTTGCTCGGCTGGTCGTTCGGAACGGAGCTGGCCTTGAAATGGGGCTGCGATCCGCTGGTCGAGGGCGCGATCCTGCTGTCGCCACCGCTCCACCGGGCTGGGGACGCGGACCTGGACGCCTGGGGCGCGGACGGGCGGCCGGTCGTGGCGCTGGTCCCGGAGTTCGACGACTATCTCCGGCCGGCCGAGGCACGGGAACGTTTCAAGCGGATCCCGCAGGCGGAGGTCGTCGCGGTGGACGGCGCGAAACACCTGTGGGTGGGCGAGCCCTATGTGCGCATTGTGCTCAACGAGATCGTGAAGCGGGTCGCACCCCAGGCCTCTCCGCTCCCCACCGAATGGGATGAATCGGACAACTAAACCGGGGCGGCCGGACACGGCCACTCCTCTCTGGGAATCGCGCCATCGGGGTGACGATTGCCTAGCCGCCGTGTGCACGGCGGTTTCGGGCTGATGACCCGGGGAGGTCTGCTCCGCCATGACCGTGCAGCTTTACGCCAGGGATGTGGGCTCCGGCACGCCGCTCGTACTGCTGCACGCCTTCCCGCTGTCCTCGGCGATGTGGCTCAACCAGCGGGAGGGGCTGGCCGGGCGCTTCCGTGTGGTCACCCCGGACCTGCGTGGATTCGGCGGGTCGGTACTGGGCGACGACGAGCCGTCGATCGACGAGATGGCCGACGATGTCGCCCGGTTGTTCCGGCGGCTCGGCATCGCACGGGCGGTGGTCGGCGGGTTGTCGATGGGCGGGTACGTGGCGATGGCACTGTGCCGCCGCCACCCTGACCTGGTCATGGGTGTGGTGCTGGCCGACACCCGGGCCGACGAGGACTCCCCGGAGATCCGCGCCACGCGGCTCGCGCAGGCGGAACGGCTGGAGAACGAGGGCACCGTGCAGGTGCTGCTGGACGACGTGCTCCCGCACCTCGTCGGCCCGACGACGTTCCGGCAACGCGCGCTGGTGTACGGGCGGGTGCGCGGTCTCGTCCAGGCCACCCCGGCGCGTGCGGCCGCGTGGGCGCAGCGTGCGATGGCCGCCCGCGGCGTGAGCTTCGAGACATTGCGCACACTCAAGGTGCCCGCGCTCGTCATCGTGGGCGCCGAGGACACGCTGGCCACCGAGGCGGACGCGCGCGCCATGGCCGACACGATCCCGAACGCCGAACTGCTGGTCATCGCGCGGGCCGGCCATCTGTGCCCGGTCGAACAGCCCGATCTCTTCAACCAGGCCGTCGCCGAGTTCACCGCCGCGATCGCCCGCATGACGAGCTGAGTAGCGATATCGGGATATCGCGGGGCCTGATCTCTAGTTCATGACATGTCTGATAGGACTCTTTAGGCATGTCCTGAATCAGGAGGCTCAATGAACACACACATAAAGGGCCGTCGCGGTGCCGTCGCGATCGCCACGCTGGCCGCCGCGGGCGTCGCCGTTCCGGTGGTCATCACCCAGACCGGGGGCGCAACCGCCGCCGAGCAGCGCGCCGCCGCCCCCGTGGCCGCCGTCGCGAAGGCACCCGCGTACGTCGAGTACCACGCCAAGTCCAAGGCCTATCACCTGGCGACCGGCAAGAAGCTCGCGGGCAGCGGCTACCGGCCGATCTCGCTGAACGTGTCGAACCGGGCGAACCCCAGGTACGCCGCGGTGTGGGTGAAGCGGTCGGGCCCGGCGTTCACCCAGGTCGTCGGCCAGTCGCGCGCGACGTTCCAGAAGTCGTTCAACAACCTGCGCAAGAAGGGCTACCAGCCGATCACCATCACGGGGACCGGCTCGGGCGCCTCGGGGATCTACGCGGGCATCTTCGAGAAGAAGAAGGGCGCCTTCTTCTCCTGGGGTGACCTGACCGCCGCCAAGCTCGCGCAGCACAACAAGTACGCGGTGAGCAAGGGCTTCATCCCGATCTCGATCGACGCGTACGGCACCGCGAAGGCGCCGCGCTACCTCGCGGTGTGGGTGGCCAACCCGCGCAAGGTGAAGTGGAGCGTGTCGCTCAACAAGAGCTTCGCGGCGCACGACAAGCTCTTCAAGGCGCAGGTCAAGAAGGGCTGGCGCCCGTCGTTCGTGGCGGTCGGCAGCGGCTACACCGCCATCTGGCGCAGCGACAAGATCGGCCCCTGGGTCGAGCAGACCGGCATGACCTCGGCGCTCCTCACGACCCGGCTCAAGCAGGCCAAGGCCAAGGGCTACTACCCGATCCAGATCGCGGGCGGCGGCACGGGTGCGTCCTCCCGCTACGCCGCCATCTGGCGCAAGTAGCAGGCCCTGCCTCGTGGCCCGGCGTCCCGCCGGGAGACCTGCGACCTCCGGTCACAGGGTCTCCTGGCGGGGCACCACCACCTCCCTGATGAGCAACGAGATCGAGGCGGCGGTCGGGATCGCCAGGAGCGCCCCGACGACGCCCAGCAGCGCGCCGCCGATGAGCGCCGCCACGATGGTCACCGCGGGCTGGACGTCGACCGTGCGCTTCATGACGCGCGGATAGACCAGGTAGTTCTCCACCTGCTGGTAGATGATGTAGAAGACGATGCAGATGATCACGTCGGTCAGGGACCCGGTGAGGAAGGCGACCAGGGTCACGACCACCGCGCCGATGGTGGCGCCGATCAGCGGGATGAGGTCGGTCACCGCGACGATCAGCGCGAGCGCGAGCGCGTACTTCAAGCCGAGGATTTCCAGGAAGACATAGGTCGTCAGGCCCGCGATGAACGCGATCGTGAACTGCCCGGCGACGTACCCGCCGATCCGGTCCAGGATCTCATCGCCCAGCAGCGCCACCCGGGCTCTTCGCGAGCGTGGCGCCAGCCGGTAGAAGAACGTCTTGATCTGCGGCAGCGAGCTCAGGAAGTAGAGCGTCAGGATCAGGATGGTCAGCGTCTGGAAGATGCCGTTGACCGCGACCTTGCCGATGCCGGTGGCCCAGGAGGTGAGCTGGTCCTGGAACCCCTCGCTGTTGACGGTCTTCTCGGCGCGGTCCAGCAGGCCGTAGCGCTTGTCCCACTCGGCGAGACGGTCGGTTTTCTGGAGCTTCTCCACGTACCCGGGGATGCTCTTCCGGAGCTCGGTGGTCTGTTCCGACACCGGTTGCACGAGCGAGGCGACGAACCCCGCAAAGAACAGGATCACGCCCAGGAAGACCATGGCGACCGCCAGGCCGCGCGACAGGCCGATCTTGCGGAGTCGCTCCACGGCCGGATTGAGACCGACCGCGAGGAACATCGCCACGACGATCATCACCAGTACCGACTTGGCGTTCAGCGCGGCGTTGAACAACTGCCAGGCGGTGATGACGCCGAGCGCAGCGATGAACCCGAACATGAACGGGTGCGCCTTGCCCAGCGGCTCTCCGGGCCGGCCGAACGGGAACCGGTGGTCGACGCCCGCCTCGATCTTGCGCTGTTCGACATCGAGCGCGGGGTCGGGAGCCGCCTCGGTGTCGCCCGGCACGGTGGTCTTCTCGATGACGGTCCGCTCGACCGTGGCGGGAACGCGTGCCGGCTCCGCGGCCGTGCCCTTGGTGCCGCCCTCACCCGTGGCGCTGTCCGCGCCCGTGCTGTCGGTGTCGCCGGCGCGGACGCCCCCTGCGCCGGCGGTGCCGTTGTCGCCGGGGCCATCGTCGTCGCGGGAGTGGTCATCGGCCGGGGAGGGCGAGGGCTCCGTACCGCCTGCGGCACCACCCGTAGCGCTGGACGTCTCGTCGTCGCCGGGTGACGGCGACGTGTCCTTCCGGGGGGTCTCCTCGGCCACGTCGTACTCCTTTTCCGTTCCCTGTCCGTAGCGGCCGGACCTTGCCGTTCATGGGCCCGCCCGCATCCGGTGCAGATGACGAAAAGCCTAGAGGTAGTTGCTACCTCTAGGCTTTTCCGCCTCGCACGGATTGAGTCAGATCGTGTTGGCCCGGCCCACACGGTCGGTGGCGGGTGCCGCTACTCCTGCCACCAGTCTTCGTCATCCTCGTTCTTCTTGCCCTGCGCGTTGCCCTGCGCGTTGCCCTGGCCGCCCTTGGCCGGCCCCGCCTTGGCAGCCGCGGCCTGCTTGGCCTGCTGCTGCGCCTGGCCGCCCTGCGGCTGCGCCTGCGCCTGCGCGGCGGGCTTGGCCTCCAGCGCGGGCTTCTCCGCGGTGGGAAGCTCCTCGATGCCGCCCATCGGCGGCTGCATGCCACCGATCAGCTGGCGCAGCTGGTTGAGGTGGCTGGTGATGCTGTCGCGCTGGCGCGTGAGCTCGTCCACCTGGCGCTGCGCGGAGGTGCGGACCCGGTCGGCCTCGGACTTGGTCTCGGCGAGCAGCTGCTCGGCCTGGGACTTGGCCTCGGCGATGACCTGGTCGCTGTTCTTGCGCGCGTTGGCCATGAGCTGCTTGGCGTGCGAGTCGGCCTCGCGCCGGGTCTGCTCGGCCTGCTGGGTCGCCTTGGCGGCCCGCTGCTCGGCGGACGCGGCCCGCTGCTCGGCCTCGGCGACGAGCTTCTGCGTGGCGGCCTGCGCGGCGGCGTGCCGTTCGGCGTCCTGGCGGTCGGCCTCCTCGCGGCGGGCGGCCAGCTGGATCTCGAACTCGGCCTCGGCCTGGGCGCGCTGGGCCTCGCTCTCCTCGAGGATGCGCTGGGCCTGCGCGCGCATCTCGTCGGCCTGCCGCTTGGCGGTGGTGAGGATCTCGTCGCGCTCGCGCTTGGTGGACGCCCGGAGCTGGGCGACCTCGCGCTCGGTCGTGGTGCGCAACTTGGCGATCTCACGCTCGGCGGCGGCGCGCTTCTCGGCGACCTCGTGGTCGGCGGTGGCGCGCAGCTTGGCGACCTCGCGCTCGGTCGTGGAGGTCAGCTCGTCCGACTCACGCCGGGCAGAGGTGCGCACCTCCTCGGCCTCACGTTCGGCGGCGTTGCGCATGTCGTCGCCCTCGCGCTGGGCGGTGGCGCGCAGCTCGGAGGCGTCGTTCTCGGCGGTGGCGCGGTGCTCGGCCGCGTCGACCTTGGCCGCCGCCTTGATCTCATTGGCCTCGGAGCGCGCCGCCTGGACGAGCTCGGTGGCCTGCTCCTCGGCGAGCCGCAGCAGCTGCTCGATGCGCGCGCCCAACCCGGAATAGGTGGGGCGTTCCTGCTCTTGGAGCTGCCGATGGGCGTCCGACAGCTCGCGCTGCAGCGCCTGGGTCGACTCACGGGACTGCCGGACCTCGTTGTCGAGCTGCTTGATGTGCTCGTCGACCTGGTGGCGGTCGTAGCCGCGTAGCACCACGTCGAACTCGCGCGGGGGCGTGTCTTCAAAGAAGTTGCTGAGCTGGGCGTCGATGTCGGACTGCATGTGGCTCAATCCTGATGTGACGGGGCTGCGGTTTTTTGGTTCCGGGGACCGGTTGATCGCCTGGCTGACGGGCGCGCGGCCCCAGACCTTCTACCGGCGAGTGAAGCGTACTCCGGTGGCTGCCGTGTTGGGGGCTCATCTTGACGCGCTGCGCACTTTGTCGTTTTTGTCAGCTTGCCCGTCGACACCCCAGGTGCGCACGTGTGCGGGCCCCAAAACCACCATTCGCGCAGGAACGGCTACAGAGCGGCGAGTCCTGCGACTCCCGGCGCGGGTGTGATTTCAAACACGTCACAATCTGCGCAACGGGGCCGAAGGGCCGCGATTACAAGATCACCTAGCTGCCTGGGGGATCTCGCGGCCCGTCACGGCACCCTTACGCCTTTTGGACGAGCTCAGTCAGGACGCCATGGCAGTCCTTCGGGTGCAGGAAGGTGATACGGGATCCCATCGAGCCCCGCCGCGGCTCCTCGTACAGCACCCGGACGCCCTTGCCGGCGATGCCGTCGGCCTCCTCCTGGACGTCGCCGTCGGCCCCGAACGCGATGTGGTGCACGCCCTCGCCGTTCTTGGCCAGCCACTTGGCCACCGTCGAGTCCTCCCGGATCGGCGTGATCAGCTGGATGTAGGAAGCCGCCCCGTCCGCCGTCTCATTGATCTTGAGCATCGCCTCGCGCACGCCCTGCTCCTCGTTCACCTCGAAGTGCACGTCGGTGAAGCCGTAGGTCTCCCTGTAGAACTCCACGGTCGCCTCCAGGTCGTGGCAGGCGATGCCGATGTGGTCGATGCGCGTCAGCATGGGTGTTCTCCCGGTCGAGGCGGCGGAATGAGATTCGGGTCGTCCTGGGTATCGTGGCAAATGTCGCCGCCGGACCCATGTGGAGGCCCCTGCCAATGAGCACCAACCCGTCCGTGATCGTCGCCGGAGCCCGCACGCCGATCGGCCGCCTGCTCGGCTCGCTCAAGGACCTGTCGGCCGCCGACCTCGGCGCCCATGCCATCGCGAACGCGCTGGAGCGCGCGGGGATCACGGGGGACCAGGTCGAGTACGTGATCATGGGCCAGGTGCTGCAGGCGGGCGCCGGGCAGATCCCGTCCCGGCAGGCCGCGGTCAAGGCCGGCATCCCGATGAGCGTTCCGTCGATCACCGTCAACAAGGTCTGCCTGTCCGGCCTGGACGCGATCGCGCTCGCCGACCAGCTGATCCGCGCGGGCGAGTTCGACATCGTGGTGGCGGGCGGCATGGAGTCGATGACCCAGGCGCCGCACCTGCTGCCCAAGTCGCGCGGCGGCTACAAGTACGGCTCGGTCGAGGTCCTCGACCACATGGCCCACGACGCGCTGACCGACGCCTTCGACGGCGTCTCGATGGGCGAGTCCACCGAGGGCCACAACGCCAAGCTCGGCATCTCCCGGGAGGACCAGGACGAGTTTTCCGCCCGCTCGCACCAGCGCGCCGCCGAAGCGATCAAGAACGGCGTCTTCGCGGACGAGATCGCCCCGGTCGAGATTCCGCAGCGGAAGGGCGACCCGATCGTCTTCGACACCGACGAGGGTGTGCGCGGCGACACCACCGCCAAGTCGCTCGCCAGGCTGCGGCCCGCGTTCTCCAAGGAGGGCACTATTACCGCCGGCTCGTCCTCGCAGATCTCCGACGGCGCCGCCGCGGTCGTCGTGATGTCCAAGAGCAAGGCCGAGGAGCTCGGCCTCACCTGGCTGGCCGAGATCGGCGCGCACGGCAACGTCGCGGGCCCCGACAACTCGCTCCAGTCGCAGCCGTCCAACGCGATCAACCACGCCCTCGGCAAGGCGGGGCTGACCGTTGACGACCTGGACCTCATCGAGATCAACGAGGCGTTCGCGTCGGTCGGCCTCCAGTCGATGAAAGATCTCGGCGTCGGCCCGGACAAGGTCAACGTCAACGGCGGCGCGATCGCGCTCGGCCACCCGGTCGGCATGTCCGGCGCCCGGATCGTGCTGCACCTCGCGTACGAGCTGAAGCGGCGCGGCGGAGGCCTGGGTGCGGCCGGCCTTTGTGGCGGCGGTGGTCAGGGAGATGCTCTGATCCTCCGCGTGCCGTAACCCTCCGCGTGCCGTGACACGGACGCCGTCCACGATCACTGGGTGGCGGGTTCCACCTTGACGGTCTTGAAGCCCAGTGACTTGAGCAGCTGCTCCATCATCTGCTTGGTGTTCTGGTCGGCCCGTCCGGGCAGGCCGCTCTCGTTGGCGGCGGTCTGGATCTTCTGGGCGGCCAGCACGTAGAGCTGCTGCTGGTTGTTGGGGTTGTTGCCGAAGAAGTCCCCGAAGCGGTTGATCAGGCCACGTTGCGCGGAGAACACGTAGCTCTTCTGGGTGTCGAGGTTGGTGGGCTCAAGTTGCGCCTTGGGCAGCCTGACCGTCACCGCCGTGCGATCGGCGTTCACGGTGAGCGCGCCGTTGGCGATCTTGCTGAAGTCGACATAGGCGTCGACCGTGCCGTGCCCGACGAACAGCGTCCGTGAGCCGCGCACCGCGCTCGGCAGGAACTTGGCGTCCTTCTCCAGGTCCACGATGACCTGGAAGTTGCCGCTGGCCGCCTCGTACCGCGAGAGGTCGCGGATCGACTGGAGCAGCACCGGGCCGCTGCGGTCCTTGGGCTTCTCGTCGAACGGGTTGATCCAGTCCGGGAGCATCCGCAGCGTCTGCTGCGCGAGCAGCACCAGCGCGATGGTCGCGACGATCAGCAGGAGCGAGACGCGCAGGCCACCGCCACGGCGGCCGGCGGGGGCGGGGGCCTTGGCCGGGGCGGCGGGGGTCGGCTCGGGCTTGGACTCGTTCCCACGGGTCTTTGCTTCGCGTTCGGATCGGGCCATGTAGGAGGCATGCCCGGCATTGCCCCCTCCTTACCTCACCGCGCGGTACCGGTGGTCATTCTGGATGTGATCAGGGTCATGGCCATGGCGGAAACACGGCCGGGGTACCGGTACGTTGGTCGACCGTGGACACCGTGCGCATCCTCCGGTACGTCTCGATCGCCGAGGCGACCTCGTTCCTGATCCTCCTGCTCTGCTCCGTGCTCAAGCGCACGGTGGAGTTCGAGGCGGGCGTGCAGATCATGGGGCCGATTCACGGGGTGCTGTTCCTCGCGTTCGTCGCCCTGGTCTTCATGGTCCGGGGGCCGCTCGGCTGGGACGTCAAGCGCACGGTCCTCGCGCTGATCGCGTCCGTCCTCCCGCTCGCCCCGTACTTCGTGGAGCGGAGCTGGCTCAGGGAGCCGGTGGCCGCGCACGGTAAGGCTTCTGCATGATCACGGCGGATCTGGGGGGTTCCGTCGTGGTCATGCAGGGGATGCTCGGAAGGCGCGCGCGGTCAGCGCGCAGCGGTGGTACGCGCTGAAGTTCGTACGCAGCCAGGCACGGCGCTGCTGCTCGGTCCAGGCGGCGAACACGCGGGCGCCCCGCAGGTCGGAGATGTCCGGCTGCTCGGTGCCCAGGAGCCAGGCGTCGACCATGGCCCGATACTCGGCCCCCCGCCGCCGCTGGGAGGAACAGGCCCGGGCGTCCACCAGCCCGTCCCGGATCTGCCGGACGACCTGGGCCTCATAGCCGGGGGTCAGACCGTCGAGATGGATGCGGGCCACGCCCTTCGACAGCCCGGCCGGTGCCGTGCCGGGACGCTGTTCGATCTTCGTGAACGCGCCGGGCGTCCCGTTCAGCCGGGCGGCCAGCGGCGTCGTGGCGGTCATCAACGCGGGCAGTGCGCCGCGCAGTGCCGGATGCACGCAGATCGTGAGCGGCCACTCGCGGCAGGACGGACTGATCGGCGCCGGGCCCACGGCGCGCCCGTCCGAGGCCTCCAAGCGGACCGTCGCCAGCACCGTCAGCGAGAGGGCTGCCAGCAGCGGCACGATCATCCAGAAACGCCGGTTCAGCCACCACACGTACGCCAGGATCAGCGCGGTGGTCAGCCCGGCCGACCACAACACCCCGTCGGCCAGCACCTGGCTGCGCAGCCCCATGAACAGCTCCACCTCGTTGAGCGCCGCCGGCGGTAGCAGGCTCCACCAGGAGGTGCTCGGCATCCGCACGGCCGCCCACAGCCAGGTCGCCACGACCACCACTGCGGCGGTGGCGCGCCGTGGCACGAGCCGCCCGGCCAGATAGCCGAAGACGACGTGCATGACCAAGGCCGTCCCACCCGCCAGGATCCCCATCATCTGCGCCCGGCCCGCCTGTTCGCGGAGCACGGTGTCGACGACCACCACGGCCGCGACCGTCCCGTACGCGGCCAGCGCCGCCGCAGAGAGCAGCGCCATGTCGACGAGCGCTCCGGTGGCGGGGGACCGGGGCGTCAGATCGCGCAGGTAGTCGAGGCGGCGTTCGCGCACCGCGGCCCAGGCCGCCAGCCCGGCCGCCAAAGGCCCCAGCACCCGCACCGTGTTGACCAGCGCGACCACCGTGTTGTCCCAGTAGGCGACGTCGGGCACCAGCGAGAGCCAGGCCGTCACCACACCGACGGCCGTGAGCAACGGCACCGCGACGAGCGGCGCCGTCCGGCGGGCCTCCACCCGGAGCACCCGCCCGAGCTCAGACACTGGCGCAGTATTTAATGTGCTTCTGTGGCCTCAGGTCCTCGCCTGGCGGCTCGGACCTGAACCACAAAAGCGGCGAGCGCGACATCGCTTCGCGATCTTCGCGGGGAACTTCGCCTCCGGCTCGTTCCCCGCTCAGCGCCGCGCGCTCGCGGTGCGGGCTGGGCGTTGCGAAGTCGAAAGTACTCCCGTCAGCGGGCGCCCCCACCCGCCTGTCCGTTGAACGTGCGGGCGCTGACCTGGTGGTGCGTTCGGTCAATCTGCCCCTGGCCAGGGTGAACACGCGGTCGCACCAGCCGGTGAGGGCTTGCGCGGTGGGAGCGGACACGAGGACTGTCGGCGCCAGCGCTCGGATGAGGGGGAGCAGCTCGCTCGCCTCGACGTCACTCACACCGTGCAGCGGATCGTCGAGCAGCACCAGCTCCGGCTCGTGCACGCACGTCGCCGCCAGGCCGGCGCGCAGCCGGACGTCCGGCGGCACCAGGCTCATTTCCGTCGATTCGGATTCGAGGAGATCGAGCCTTTTCAGGGCCGACCGGGTCGCATCGGAACGTACGCGTTTGTAATAGGCCGCGTAGGAGACGAACTCCCCGACCGTCAGGTTGTCCGCCGAGGTGAAATTGCCCGGCAGATAACCGATCCGAGCCCGCACCGTACGCAGGTCGGTGGTATTTCCAGTGTCGTATCCGAGAATCTTCAGTACGCCGACATGTGGCCGGCGCAATGTCGCGAACGTGGCCAGCAGAGTGGATTTACCGACACCAGGTGGACCGGCCAGGCCGGTCACGCCTTCGGAGACACCGAAGGCCACCGGGCGTAGGAGCCACCGCCCCCCGCGGCGGACACCCATCCCTCGGGCCACGATCGCGGATTGCTCCGCGATCACTATGAACCCCCCATTGTTGCGTCATGCGTCACGCGACAGGCGATGAACGCCGGTGACTTTTCCCCCGTCACCGCGGTGTTCGTCCCTGGCCATCCGATCGCCCTCCCCGGACCTTCGGACAGCACCCCCTTTTGCCGTCGCACCATGCATCGACATCGCGACTATAACCAGGCTTGGTGATCGCTGTCAGCAGTCTTTCTCCTCTTACGGCCGATGGTCTGAATCCTTTGCCCGTCCAGTGAAGGGGCGATTTCTTGGGAATATTCGGCTCTGTCCGGAAGCGGGCAGGGACACGCGCCGGACGCCGGGCGCTCCGCTGGGAGCGGACGAGAGTACGGTCGTGGCGCGTCATGAGGCAGGATGGACCCATGTCTTCTCGGGACTTTTCCTTGTACGGGGCCGTCGATCTCGGCGCCCGCCAGGCTGCCGCGAAGAAGCAGCAGGAACGCCGGGTGGCGGCCGAAGCGTCCCCGGGAACGGGTGCGGCCGGTGGCCCTTACGTCGTGGACGTCACCGACCAGACCTTCAACACCGAGGTGGTGGAACGGTCTCGGACCGCTCCGGTTCTGGTCGACTTCTGGGCCGAGTGGTGCGGGCCGTGCAAGCAGCTGAGCCCCATCCTCGAAAAGCTCGCCACCGAGGCGGCGGGCAAATGGGTGCTGGCCAAGGTCGACATCGACGCCAACCCGCAGCTCGGCGCCTACATGCAGCAGATGGGCATCCGCGGGATCCCGTTCGTCGCGGTCGTGGTGGCCGGGCAGCTCATGCCGTTCCTCAACGGCGCGGCACCCGAGGCGCAGGTCAGGCAGGCCATCGACCAGCTCTTCGAGGCGCTGCGGCAGGAGGGCATCCTGCCCGACGCCTCCGGCGCTCCCGAGGACGACGAGATGCCGGCACCCCAGGCGCAGCCCGAGGTCGACCCCGTGTACGCGGCCGCCGAGGAGGCGCTGAACAGCGGCGACCTCGACCGTGCCGCCACCGCGTTCCAACGGATCCTCGACACCGACCCGCGTGACGAGTACGCCAAGACCGGCCTGGCGCGCATCGAGCTGGGCCGCCGGATCGGCGACCTCGACGCGCAGAAGGCCATCGCCGAGGCGGACGCCGATCCCGCTGACGTGCTCGCGCAGACCCGCGCCGCCGATGTCGAGGTCGTGACGGGCGGAGTCGAGGCCGCGTTCGACCGGCTCATCGGCACCGTCAGGCGCACCGCCGGCGACGACCGCGACGTCGCCCGCAAACACCTGCTCAAGTTGTTCGAGATCCTGCCCTCGGACGACCCCCGCATCAGCAAGGCCCGCCGAGCCCTCCAATCAGCCCTCTTCTGACGTCGCGAAGGTAAAAGTCGCCTGAACGGGCATAAAAGTGGTGTGAGTGCTCGTGTGGTGACGATTTCGGCCACGTTCGGTGCCGGAGGAGGGTCGATCGGGCCCGCCGTCGCGGAGCGGCTGGGGTTGCCCTTCGTCGACCGCGCGATCCCGGTCACGGTGGCGGCTGAGATCGGCTGCACGCTGGAGGAGGCGCTGGCCCACGACGACCGGGCCGAGAGCGGGATCGGCCGGATCCTGGCCGGTGCGGCGCGGCTGCCCAACGTCACGCTCGGGGGCATGGACGTCTACCTGCCCGATCGCACGATCCTGCCCGAGGAGGAGTTCGTCGTCCGGACCGAGCAGGTGATCACCAGGGCGGCGGAGGCGGAGGGCGGCGTGCTCCTCGGCCGGGCCGGGGCGGTGGTGCTCAAGGACCGGGTGGACGCCCTGCACGTACGGCTTGACGCACGCAAAGAGCGACGCCTCGCGCGAGCCCGCGTGGAGCTGCTGCGGGGCACGTCCGGTGCGGCCGGGATTTCGGGTGAACCTCCAAACGAGCAGGGAACCGTCCGGAGCGGGACGTCCCAGCGCGATCTGGAGCGTATGCTCGACGACAATGACCGCGCCCGGGCGGCCTACGTGAAGCACTTCTACGGGGCTGATCCCGCCGATCCGCGGCTCTACCACCTCGTGATCGACAGCACGAGGCTTCCCGAGCCGGCCGTGGTGGACCTGATCGTCGCTGCGGCCCGGGTGGTCTGAGCCGCCCGGAGAGGCCGGGCGGCGGCCCCAATACAGGTCGTAGCAAGGGAGCCAGTGACGTGGCCAGCGTGCCCAGTGTGTCGTACTCCATCACCGTCCGGCTGGAGGTTCCGGCCGGCGGCAAGGCCGTCAGCCAGATCACCCATGTCGTCGAGAACGCCGGCGGCATCGTCACCGCTCTCGACGTCAACACCGCCGGGCACGAGACACTGCGCATCGACGTCACGATCGCGACGCGCGACACCGAGCACGCCGAGTCGATCTCGGCGGCGCTCGAGACGATCGACGACATCAGCATCCACAAGGTCAGCGACCGGACCTTCCTCATGCATCTCGGCGGCAAGATCGAGATGATGTCCAAGGTGCCGCTGCGCAACCGCGACGAGCTGTCCATGGCCTACACGCCCGGCGTCGCCCGGGTCTCGCTGGCGATCGCCCGCAACCCCGAGGACGTCCGGCGGCTGACCATCAAGCGCAACAGCGTCGCCGTGGTGACCGACGGCTCGGCCGTGCTCGGCCTGGGCAACATCGGCCCCGAGGCGGCGCTGCCGGTCATGGAGGGCAAGGCGGCGCTGTTCAAGCGGTTCGCCGGGATCGACGCCTGGCCGATCTGCCTGGACACCCAGGACACCGACGAGATCGTCCGTACCGTGCAGATCCTCGCCCCGGCGTTCGGCGGCATCAATCTCGAGGACATCTCGGCCCCGCGCTGCTTCGAGGTCGAGGCCCGGCTGCGCGACCTGCTGGACATCCCGGTGTTCCACGACGACCAGCACGGCACCGCCATCTGCGTGCTCGCCGCGCTGACCAACGCCCTGCGCGTGGTCGGCAAGGACATCGGCGACGTCCGCATCGCCATGTCCGGCGCGGGCGCCGCGGGCAGCGCCATCCTGCGGCTCCTCCTGCACGCGGGCGCCCGCGACGTGGTGGTGTGCGACTTCCACGGCGCCGTCCACCAGGGCCGCGAAGACCTGGACGACTCTCTTCGCTGGATCGCCGAGAACACCAACGCCGAGGGCTACGCGGGCGACCTCAAGGGCGCGGTCAAAGACGCCGACGTGTTCGTCGGCGTGTCCGCCCCCAACATTCTCACCGGCGACGACATCGCCACCATGAAGGA
The DNA here is from genome assembly GCF_044326415.1 of Actinomadura sp. 6N118. NCBI lineage: Bacteria > Bacillati > Actinomycetota > Actinomycetes > Streptosporangiales > Thermomonosporaceae > Actinomadura > Actinomadura sp. 6N118. The sequence continues at coordinate 180,486 of NZ_JBIRAZ010000006.1, forward strand.
CGACGCGATCGTCTTCGCGCTCGCCAACCCCGAGCCCGAGGTCTCGCCGGACGAGGCGCGCGAGCACGCCGCCGTGGTGGCCACCGGCCGCAGCGACTACCCCAACCAGATCAACAACGTGCTGGCGTTCCCCGGTGTCTTCCGCGGCCTGCTGGACGCGCAGGCCGACGGGGTCTCCCAGGAGATGTTGCTGGCCGCGGCCAAGGCCCTGGCCGAGGTCGTGACCGACGGCGAGCTCGGCCCCAACTACATCGTGCCGAGCGTCTTCCACCCGGACGTGAGCACCCGCGTCGCGGGCGCCGTTCGCGAAGCCGCCGGAGGCCGGCCGCGGACCGAGGCCTGATCACCGGTCCGAGGCCTGACCACCGTCCTGGTCACTTCTTTTCGAAGAGCTCCGCGCGGCGGCGGGGCCAGATGCCGCCGTACCAGAAGATGATGATCCCGGTGACCATGGCTGCGCCACCGGTGACGGCGCGGGCCCACAGGACGGTGTCGTCGGCTCCGGTGACCGGCAGGTTCTCGGGGGGCGGGGCGGCCTTGCAGTTGGCCTTGCGGGTCCTGACCAGCACCGAGTCGTTGTCATGGGTGACCTCGATGCGGGTGCTGCGGTCTTCGCGCAGCGTGATGGTGCTCTCCCGGGTCGCGCCGGCGGCGATGCGGCTCGGGATGGACGCCGAGCCGTCGTCGCGTTCGATCGCGTAGTCCTCGGCCTGCGAGCTGGTGTTGCGTACCGTGATCGTGACCTTGCGGCTCGGGCAGGAGGGCGTGCCGATGGTCGCGTTGAGCGGCCGTGCCGGGGGCGCGGACGTCGTCCGGGTCGGCGTCGGGGAGGGAGTGGTGCGGGTGGGGGTCGGCGGCGGCGTGCGCGTCGGGGTCGCGGTGCCGGTGCGCGTGGTGGCCGTCGGGCTCGGGCTGGTGCCCGTCGGCGATGGGCTCGTCGTCGACCCGGCCGGGGTGGTGGAGGCGTTGGAGTCCCCGGTGGTCTTGATGATGGCAGGGATCGCGATCAGCGCCCCGATGACGAAGAACACGGCTGCGATGACGACCCTGGGCAACTGCATCGCAGTTCCTTCCGTTCGCCGGTCTGCACCCGGTGTACCCCGGGGCTACCTAGATCATTTTTTAACGGAGAGACCGTATTCTGTCGATTTCCCCAGAGATAGGGATGCATAACAGGTTAACGAGCGGCGGTACGTGCCGCCGGAGGTATGAGCAACGCATCATGGAACCCATGGACGACGGGATCAGGGTCGGTCTCCTGCTGGTGGCGACGCCGCAGCTGGACGACCCCAACTTCAAGCGGAGCGTGGTGCTCGTGGTCGAGCACGACCTCGAAGGCGGCACGCTCGGAGTCGTCCTCAACCGGCCCACCGAGGTCCCCGTCGACCGCGTGCTGCCGCCCTGGGCCGAGCTTGTGACCGGGCCCTCCGTGGTCTTCCAGGGCGGTCCGGTGGCGCTCGACAACGCGCTCGCGCTCGCCCGGCTGCCGGGTGACGACGAGCCGCTCGGCTGGCGGGCCCTGGACGGCGACCCGTCGGTGGCGCGGGTCGGTCTGGTGGACCTGGACGCCCCGCCCGGGCTGCTCGCGCCCGAGCTCCTCCAGCTCCGTGTGTTCGCCGGATACGCGGGCTGGTCGGCTGGCCAGCTCCGGTCAGAGGTCGAGGACGGTGCCTGGTACCTCGTGCCGGCCGAGGCGGGCGACGTCTTCGCCGGAGACCCGGACCGCCTGTGGCAGGAGGTGCTCCGCCGCCAAGGCGGCGACCTGGCCTTCGTCTCGACTTTTCCCGAGGACCCGACGCTCAACTAAGGTGATGCTGTGAGTACGAAAATTCTTCCCGACAGCGATACACAGAGTGATGTCAAGCCGGATCTGTCGCACGGCGACGGTGATCACGAGCGGTTCGCGCACTATGTGAAGAAGGCCAAGATCACCGAGAGTGCCGTCAGCGGTACTCCGGTGGTGGCGCTGTGCGGCAAAATCTGGGTGCCCAACCGCGACCCGAAGAAGTTCCCGGTCTGCCCGGAGTGCAAGGAGATTTACGAGTCCATGAAGGCGGGCAAGGGCGCCGGGGACGAATAACCGCCGGGCGCGCGGGGGCACCACACTGTCATGATCTTGTAGCCGCCGATCCGGCGGCTACAAGGGCCGAGCGCGGCCCGCCCTGGGGTTGGCAGGCGGGCGGAGCCGCGAGGCGGCGTTACGGTTCTTGTACGGGGAGCCATGGGGCGGGGTATCGGGGTTTTGGCGTGCGCACTGTTGGTGACAGTGTGTGTCACGTCGAGTTCGGTAAGTGTTGGCACGGTGTCAGGAGCAGGTCGTTTAGAGCCGACACGGGGTCCTTCGGGGGAGCGTGCCTCAGCTGCCGCTGCTCTATGCGCGTCTGGCGGAGGATCGGCCAGACGCGCCCGGGGCGGGCCGGAGGGGGACCACGCGGATCTCGGGCGCGAGCAGGTGATGTCGATGCTGGCAGACCTGGACCGGACCCTGCGGGCGCGTTACGGGGTGGATGAGCGCACTCTGGACTCCACACGAATCTCCACACGCAGGCGGGCCGTGAGGATCGTGGTGCCGGTCCGGCTCCATGTCATCACGAACGGGAACCGGGGCCGGCTGAGCGCGGAGGTCGTCCGGCGGTTGATCGCCACGTTGAACGAGGCGTACGGCGGCAAGAAGGGCGGGGCCGACACCGGCGTCTCGTTCCGGCTGGAAAAGTATGGCGTCCGAGACAACGCGTTGTGGTTCCGCGCACCTGAGCGGTACGAGGCAGCGATGAAGAAGGCGCTGCGGCGGGGTGGTGCCGAGACCCTGAACCTCTACACCGCCGCGGTCGGCTCGGACATGCTCGGCTTTTCCACGTTCCCGCAGTGGTACCGCAAGGAGCCGCACAACGACGGAGTGGTGGTCGACTACCGCAGCGTGCCGGGCGGGTCGTTCCGGCACTTCAACTTCGGTTACACGGCCGTGCACGAGATCGGGCACTGGCTCGGGCTCTTCCACACGTTCGAGAACGCCTGCGACAACCCCGGCGACGGCGTCGCCGACACGCCGTTCGAGGCGGGGCCGACAGAAAAATGCCCGCTGCTCAGGGACACCTGCTGGCAGCTCGGGACCGACCCGGTTCACAACTTCATGAACTACGGGTGGGACGACTGCATGCGCGAGTTCACTCCTGGTCAGGGACTGCGCATCCGTGCAGCGTGGGCGGCGTTCCGAGCGCCGGGTCAGGAGAGTGAACGTCGGCACAGTGCGCGTACTGGGGCGCGTTCTGTCTCTGGGGCTCGGTAGCCTTCGATGACCGTGAGCACTTTTGCCGCATCGAGCATGCCCCCCGCCTTCCCCGAACGGGCCGCGTGGGGGACCGCGTCGTCCCTCCGCGCCTGGCAGCAGCAGGCGCTGGAGGCGTACTTCGGGCCGAGCGGGGAGGATCCCGGGCCGCGCGACTTCCTGGCGGTCGCGACGCCCGGCGCCGGTAAGACCACGTTCGCGCTGCGGCTCGCGCGTGAGCTCCTGGAGCGCCGGATCATCGCGGCCATCACCGTGGTGTGCCCCACCGAGCACCTCAAGCGGCAGTGGGCGGAGTCGGCGGCCCGCGTCGGCATCAAGATCGACCCCGAGTTCCAGAACGCGCAGGGCCGGGTCGGCAAGGACTTCCACGGCGTCGCCGTCACCTACGCGACCGTGGCCGCGCGGCCGGCGCTGCACCGCAACCGCACCGAGGCCCGCAAGACTCTGATCGTCTTCGACGAGGTGCACCACGCGGGCGACGGCCTGTCGTGGGGCGACGCGGTGCGCGAGGCGTTCGAGCCCGCGACCCGGCGGCTGGCGCTGTCCGGCACGCCCTTCCGCACCGACATCAACCCGATCCCGTTCGTGCAGTACGAGGAGGGGCCGGACGGCATCCGGCGCAGCCGCGCCGACTACACCTACGGCTACGGCCCGGCCCTGGCCGACGGCGTCGTCCGGCCGGTGATCTTCCTGGCCTACTCCGGCGAGATGCGCTGGCGCACCAGGGCGGGCGACGAGCTGGCCGCCACCCTCGGCGAGCCGCTCACGCAGGACCAGACGGCGCAGGCCTGGCGGGCCGCGCTCGACCCCAAGGGCAACTGGATCAAGCAGGTGCTGGCCGCCGCCGACCGGCGCCTCACCGAGCTGCGCCGGGCCATCCCGGACGCGGGCGGCCTGGTCATCGCGAGCGACCACGAGTCGGCGCGCGCCTACGCCAAGATGTTGCGCGAGGTCTGCGGCCAGGGCGCCACGATCGTGCTCTCCGACGACCCGACCGCGTCCAAGAAGATCAAGCAGTTCGGCGACTCCGAGGATCGCTGGATGGTCGCGGTCCGCATGGTCTCCGAGGGCGTCGACATCCCGCGGCTGGCGGTCGGCGTCTACGCCACCTCGACCAGCACGCCGCTGTTCTTCGCGCAGGCGGTCGGGCGTTTCGTGCGAGCCCGCAAGCGCGGCGAGACCGCGTCGGTGTTCCTGCCGTCGGTGCCGACCTTGATGGGCCACGCCAACGAGATGGAGACCGAGCGCGACCACGTCCTCGACCGCCCGGTCCGCGAGGACGGGCTGGACGACGAGCTGCTCGCCGAGGCCAACCGCAAGCAGGACAACCCGGACGTGGGGGAGGAGCTGCCGTTCGAGACGGTCGAGGCGTCCGCCACGTTCGACCGGGTTCTCTACGACGGCGGCGAGTTCGGCATGCAGGCCCAGCCGGGCTCCGCCGAGGAGGAGGAGTTCCTCGGCATCCCGGGCCTGCTGGAGCCCGAGCAGGTGACCGCGCTGCTGCGCAAGCGGCAGGCCGATCAGATCGCCAACGAACGCAAGCGCAAGACCGGCGATCCCCGGGAAGACCGCACGGCCGCTGAGGACATCGCCGCCCTGCGCAAGGAGCTCAACGGCCTGGTCGGCGCCTGGAACCACCGCACCGGCAAGCCGCACGGCGTCATCCACACCGAGCTACGGCAGAGCTGCGGCGGCCCGCCCATCGCGCAGGCCTCCGCCGACGACGTGCGCAAGCGCATCACCAAGATCCGCGAGTGGGCCGCCAAGCGCCGTTGACGCCTCAGGACCCGTGCGGACTGGCCTAGACCCGTGCGGACTGGCCTAGGGCCTTGGGGAGAGGCCGAGGGCCTTGACGATGAGTTCGGCGATCTCGTCGGGCGTGCCGGTGATGGGGACGTGGACGGCGATCTCGTCCGGCGTGGGCGGCTCCAGATCGCGAAACTGGCTGTCCAGCATCTCGGCCTGGAAGAAATGGCCCTTGCGTTCCCGCATGCGGCCCGCGATCAGGTCGCGGTCGCCGTCGAGGTAGGCGATGTGCACCTCGGGATGGCCGCCGGTCAGCAGGTCGCGGTACGAGCGCTTGAGCGCCGAGCAGGAGACCACGCCCGGGGTCCCCGATTCGAGGTGCCCACGGATCCATTCGGCGATCGCCTGGAGCCAGGGCATGCGGTCGGCGTCGTTCAGCGGGTGCCCGGAGCTCATCTTCTCGATGTTGGCGGGCGGGTGGAACGCGTCGGCGTCGGCGTACTCCCAGCCCAGAAGCTCCGCCACCTTGGTGCCGACGGTCGTCTTTCCGCTGCCGGAGACACCCATGACCACGACGACATGCGGCCCTGCGTTCGCCACGTGTTCCTCCTCTGCCTGACCGCTCGTCAGCTCTGATCGTCCGTCAGCTCTGGACGGACGTCACCTCTGGACGACACGCCCGTCAGCTCTGGACGACCGGCGTGCCCGTCAGTTCGACGCCTTCGGCGCGCAGCATGCTCAGGGCGCGCTCGGCGGTGTCCTTGGAGACCGCCGCGGTGAGGTCGAGCCGGACCGTGGTGCGCAGGCCGGCGTGCGCCGCGTCCACCGCCGTGGCCCGTACGCAGTGGTCGGTGGCGATGCCGACGATGTCGACCGCGTCAACATGGCGGCTGCGCAGCCAGTCGGCCAGCGGCGTCCCGTCGTCGGCCTGCCCTTCGAAGCCGCTGTAGGCGGCGGTCTCCCTGCCCTTGCTGAACACGGCCTCGATCGGGGCCAGCTTCAGGTTGGGGTGGAAGTCCGCGCCCGGCGTGCCGATGACGCAGTGCGGCGGCCAGCTGTCCACGTAGTCCGGGGCCTCGGAGAAGTGGTCACCGGGCTCCAGATGGAAGTCCCGGGTGGCCACGATGTGCGCGTAGGCGGACCGGTTCTCCGTGACGTAGTCGGAGATCGCGGTCGCCACGTCGGCGCCACCGCTCACCGCCAGCGAACCGCCCTCGCAGAAGTCGTTCTGCACGTCAACGATGATCAGAGCCTTGTCCATGACGCTCGCTCCTTGATCCGCTTCCCCGTACGTCCCCGGACACCAGGGACGCTAACCCGTCCGCCGGCCCTGCCCCTTATTGTCTCAGCGCCTGGGGCCCCCGTTGACGAACTCGGTCGCCAGCGCGGGCTCGCCCCGGGACAGCTGGAGCGCCGTGGTCGGGAGCTCCCGTACGGTGCGCAGGTGGCGTTCGCGGGCGGCCTCCAGCGGCTCGCGGCCCACGATCATGCCGTCCTGGACGAGCGGCACCTGCAGAACGCGGTCGCGGGCACCCGGCGCCGGCTCGCCCGTGGTGACGACCTCGGCGCACGCGGTGCCGTGCGCGTCGATGCGGCGCACCGCGGTCTTGCGGCCGCCGCGGGTGGGCTTGCCCGTCGAACGTTTGGCCACCGGGCGCATCGGGTCGGTGTCCGCCGGGCCGTCCGCGCGGGCGACCAGCTTGTAGACGAGCGAGGCGGTGGGCGCCCCCGATCCGGTGACGAGCGAGGTGCCGACCCCGTAGCCGTCCACCGGCGCGGCGGCGAGCGCCGCGATGCCGTACTCGTCCAGGTCGCCGGTGACCACCACGCGGGTGTCGTGGGCGCCCAGCGAGTCCAGCTGGGCCCGCACCTCCCGGGCCACCACGCCGAGGTCACCGCTGTCGATCCGTACCGCGCCGAGGCCGGGCCCGGCGAGCTCGACCGCCGTCTTGACGGCCCGTTCGACGTCGTAGGTGTCGACCAGCAGCGTGGTGCCCGCGCCGAGCGAGTCCAACTGCGCTCCGAAGGCGTGCCGCTCGCTGTCGTGGAGCAGTGTGAACGCGTGCGCGCTGGTCCCGGCGGTGGGCACGCCGTAGGAGCGGCCCGCCTCCAGATTGGAGGTGGTGGCGAATCCCGCGATGTACGCGGCGCGCGCGGCGGCGATGGCCGCCTTCTCGTGCGTGCGCCGGGAGCCCATCTCGATCAGGGGCCGGTCGTCGGCGGCCTGCGCCATGCGTGACGCGGCGGAGGCGATCGCGCAGTCGTGGTTGAGGATCGACAGGACGAGCGTCTCCAGGAGGACGGCCTCCGCGAATGTGCCTTCCACCACCAGAATCGGCGAGTTCGGGAAGTAACAGTCGCCTTCGGCGTAACCCCAGATGTTCCCGGAGAAGCGATACTCCTCCAGCCATTTCGCCGTCGGCTCGTCGACGATGCCACGGGAGGTCAGGAACTCCAGCGCGGGCGCGTCGAAGGTGAAGGCCTCGATAGCGTCCAGCAGCCGTCCCGTACCTGCCACGACGCCGTAGCGCCGCCCTGCCGGGAGTTGCCGGGCGAACACCTCGAAGACCGCTCGCCGGGTGGCCGTGCCGCTACGGAGCGCAGCCTGGAGCATGGTCAGCTCGTACTGATCAGTGAGCAGCGCGGTGCCGTAACCAAGGTCCACAAGTGGAACCCTAAGGCCCGGTGTGTGCACCATGGGACGTGTGGCCCGCCACACGCACCGGTGGACGGGGTGAATACCATCGGTGTCGTGGGCGGCCCGGCCCCGCGGAGAGGCTTCGCGGGGAGACGCTGTGGGGAAGAGGGGATACGCGGCGATGACTGCGCCTGCGCCGGTCGAGCTGGAACGGCCGGACGTCGAAGAGGACCTGAGCTCCGACCGGCCCTGGTTGGCGATCGTCTGGAACGACCCCATCAACCTGATGTCGTACGTGACGTACGTGTTCCAGACCGTCTTCGGCTATCCCAAGACCAAGGCCGAGAAGCTGATGCTGGACGTGCATCACAAGGGCCGTGCCGTCGTGGCCAACGGGACCCGCGAGGAGATGGAGCGCGACGTCGAGATCCTGCACTCCTACGGGCTGTGGGCCACAGTGAAGCGAGACGATTGAGTGAGTGACCGGGTGAACAGCAACCGGGTGAACAGCGAGTGAGCGCCGTCAAGAGGACCCGGAAGGGCGTCGTCCTGCGGCTGGAGCCGGAGGAGGCCGCGCTCGTGCGAGCGCTGATGGAGCAACTGCTGGAGCTCATCGGCGACCCGCCCGGCGGCGATGACGAACTGGCCGCGCTGGGCATCTCCGATGGCGCCAAGAAGCCGGACGACCCCGTGCTGGCACGGCTGTTCCCCGACGCGTACCGCGAAGACGGCGACGCGGCGGGGGAGTTCCGCCGCTACACCGAGATGGGCCTGCGCGACGGCAAGCGCGAGGCCGCCGGGACGGTGCTGTTGACGCTGGGCGCCATTGAGGGCGTCGCCGCCACCGGGGTGGACACCATCCTGGACGAGGACCAGGCGCAGGCCTGGCTGCGCGCGCTCAACGACGTGCGGCTGGCGCTCGGCACTCGGCTGGACATCTCCGAGGAGTGGTACGAGGAGGCCGCGGGGATGGACCCCAATGATCCCCGCATGGCGATGTTCGCCGCGTACGACTGGCTGACCATGCTGCAAGAAAGCCTCGTCCGAGCCGTGTTTTAGGCTTTCGCGGCGTTTTTAGGCTTCGCGGCCTCGGGGCTGGGGTGTCGCGGTGGTGGCCGCGTCCGGCCAGATCGAGTGGCGCGGTCCTTACACAATGTCGATGGTACGTCGCGTTCAGTGTTGATACGTTGACGGCGAGAGCTCGACGGGGGTGCTCTCCGGGGGTGCACGGGCCCGCCCGTGGCGGGCCGGAGACCTGCACGGGAGAGACGCGAATGCCTTCTTCAACCGCAGGCAAGACGGTCGGGACGATGGAGTTCGGCGACCATCTCTGCCTCTCGTACGACAACGCCGAGGAGCGCCTGGCGATCCTGCTCTCGTACGTCCGGGACGGGCTCGCCGCCGACCACAAGATCATCTACCTGTCCGACCAGGATCCGCCGGACAAGGTGCTCGGCTGGATGGGCACCGTGCCCGGGGCGGAGGGCCTCGATCTGGCCGGCGCGCTGGACGAGGGCCGGTTCGTGGTGCGGACCGCCGAGGAGGCCTACATGGCCACCGGCCGGTTCGACCCGGACGAGATCATCGCCCTGTTCGCCACCGAGATCGAGCTCGCCCTCGTCCAGGGCTACAAGGGCGTCCGGGTCACCGGCGAGGAGACGTTCTCGCTGCGCGGCTGGCCCGGCACCGAGCGGTTCGCCGAGTTCGAGCGGAAGATCGACGAGGTGTTCCGCACGTCGCAGGTCAACGCGATGGCCATCTGCCAGTACGACCGGCGCTGGTTCGACCAGGCCCATCTGGAGCAACTGGAGTCGTACCACGTCGACCGGGTCCGCGCCGACGACCTGCACGACGACGGGGTTCTGCGCGTCGCGCCCCTGTTCGCACCGCCGGGGCTGGCCCTGGCAGGTGTCATCGACGGCTCCTCCCGCCCGACGCTGACCCGCGCGCTGGACGGGTTGCCCGAGCAGGGCGGCACTCTGTGCCTGGACCTGTCGGAGGTCGAGTTCAGCGACACCGAGGGCCTCCGGCTCCTCGCCAGCGCACGCGAGACCCCCGCCGGGGCGCAGCGGCAGCTGCTGCTGCGCGGCGTGTCGCCCCGCATCGCCGGGGAATTGCACGAGCTCGGACTCGACGCGATGCCGGGCGTCTCGGTCGAGGAGAGCGCACAATAGGGGTCACACAAGTCTTACGCGGGAGAGAGCCAACCGTCTCTCTGGGAGGCTCCTGATGTCCTCCAGCTCCACCGCCGTCGGCGAGATGACGTTCGGCGATCATCTCTGCCTGCCGTATGACAACGACGCGGAACGTTATGCGGTGGTGCTCACCTACATCCGCGACGGCCTGCGCTCCCGGCACAAGATCGTGTATCTGGCGGGCGAACGGCGGCCGGACGAGACGCTCGCGCGCCTGATCCGGGCCGCATCCGACCCGGATCAGGCGGCTGTGCTGGCGGGCGCGGCCGAAACCGGACAGCTGGCGATACGGCCGCTCGCCGAGGTGACCGGCCGGTTCGATCCCGGCGAGTCGGTGGCCCTGCTCGGCATGGAGATCGAGCTGGCGCTCGCGCAGGGGTACGCCGGGGCGCGCATCACCGGCGAGACCTCGTTCCCCCTGCGCGGGCAGTTCGACGAGTTCGAGGACAAATGCCAGTGGACGTTCGGTGCGCCGGGCGTGCGGGCGATGGCCGTCTGCCAGTACGACCGGCGCTGGTTCGACGACGCGCAGCTGCGCCGGCTGGAGGCGCGCCATGACGGCCGCGTCGGGGTGAACGCCGTCTACGCCGATGACGTGCTGACCATCACGCCCCTTTACGCGCCTCCCGGCCTGCGTCTCGCGGGCGCGATCGACGAGTCGACGCTGTCCGCGTTGCGACGGGCGTTGCGCGAGGTCGGCGGGCGCGGTTCGCATCTGTGCCTCGACCTGTCGGCGTTGGAGTTCTGCGACATGGAGGGCCTGCGGGTCCTGACCGGCGCGAGCCAGAGCGGCACGGGGATGGAACGGCAGGTGGTGCTGCGCGGAGTGCCCGGCTATCTCGGGCTGATGATGCGGATCTCCGGCTGGGAGGGGATGCCCGGCGTCTTCGTTGAGGACGCGGCGCGATGAACGGCCTCCAGGGTTTTACGCCCGGCGCCGAGACCAGGAGCGAGCGCGGCATCCTGCTGCACCGGGCGCTGCTGTACGGGTCGGAGCGTGATTTCGCCGACGTCACCGTGCCGTACTTGCACGAGGGGGTGAAGGCCGGTGACGCCGTGGTGGTCATCACCTCGGCCGCCCGCACCGCGCTGCTGCGCGAGCAGCTGGGCGCCGAGCCGGCCGCGCGGATCGAGTTCATCGGCCAGGGTGACTGGTTCAAGGGCCCGATGCAGACGCTCGCCGACTACTACGACCGCACCCACCGGGACTGGTGGCCCCGCGGCCGGCTGCGGCTGCTGACCGAGCCGGTGTGGACGGGCCTCACGCCGCTGGAGGTCCGGGAGTGGAAACGGCACGAGGCGATCCTGAACGTGGCGTTCGCTGGCACCCCGAGCACGTTCGTGTGCGCCTACGACACGTCCGCGCTCGACGGGCACATCATCGTCGACGCGGCCCACACCCATCCCGAGCTCGTCGACCCCGAGGGCGTGCGGGCGAGCGAGCATTTCGTCGACCCGGCCGAGTTCTACGCCGGGTGCAACGCGCCGCCGCTGGCCCCGCCGCCCGCCGGTGCGGCGCGCCGCGCGTTCGCCAGCGGGGAACTGCCCGGCCTGCGCGCGTTCCTCAGCGTCGAGTCCATGCGGCTCGGGCTGCCCGAGGAGCAGGTCCTGCCGTTCGTGCTCGCGGTCAACGAGGTCGCCACCAACATCATCCGCCGCGGTGGCGGCCAGGGCGGGGTCTGGCTGTGGGCGGAGGGCGGCGAGCTGATCTGCGACGTCGCCGACCCCGGACGGCCGATGGAAGACCGTTTCCTCGGCTATCTGCGCCCGCGCCCGCACCAGCCGGGTGGTGCCGCGATGTGGGCCGTGCGGCTGCTCTGCCACATCGTGGAGATCCGTTCCGGCGAGCACGGCGTCCTCGTCCGCATGCACCTCAAACTGCCACGGCACCCGACCGGTGGCTCCTGACCCCTGGGCGCCGGGACGGGCGGCGCCTCCGGGTAGCCTTCGGGCATGCTGACGATCGAGCGTGCCCTGGTTGACAAGATCGTTGCGCATGCGCGCGCCGACCACCCCGACGAGGCCTGCGGTGTGATCGCCGGCGCGGCCGGGTCCGACCAGCCCACCCGGTACGTGGCCATGATGAACGCGGAGCGCTCGCCGACGTTCTACCGGTTCGACTCCCTGGAGCAGCTCAAGGTCTGGCGGGAGATGGACGACCGGGACGAGGAGCCGGTGGTGATCTACCACTCGCACACCGCGACCGAGGCCTACCCCTCGCGCACCGACATCTCCTACGCGTCCGAGCCCAACGCGCACTACGTGCTGGTCTCCACCCGCGACCCCGAGGAGATCGAGTTCCGCTCGTACCGCATCGTGGACGGCACGGTGACCGAGGAAGAGGTCAAGATCGTCGACGGCTACGCCTGAGGGACGGCAAGGTACCCCGCATGGGTACGGCCGAGGCGCGCTCGGAGAACCTCGCCGGGATCGGTAAACTGGTGGTCATGTGGACGATCGAGCAGCGGACGGGCGCGCGTAGGCGCCGTGACCCCGTTCTCGTGATGTCTCCCGTACAGAGCTTCCTGTTCGGGCATTCGCGCGCCGAAGTCGTCTACGACTGTCGCTGACGCGCCGACCCTGCCTGGAATTCCCCCACGCCCCGCCCTGTTGTGACGCCGTGGCGGACAAGCCCGTACGAACCCTAAGGAGACCATCGCGATGGCGATCGAAGTCCGGATCCCCACGATCCTGCGCACCCTCACCGACGGCGCCAAGGCCGTCGAAGGCAAGGGCGGCTCGCTGGACGAGCTCTTCGCCGACCTGGACGTCCGCCACCCCGGCCTGCGGGCGCGGCTCGTGGACGACAAGGGCCTGCGCAAGTTCGTCAACGTCTATCTGAACGACGAGGACGTGCGATTCCTCAGCGGCCTGGAGACCGAGGTCTCCGACGGTGACAACGTCACCATCCTCCCCGCCGTCGCCGGCGGCTGAGCCGGAACCCGTATCCATGCGTTTCGACTCGCTGCTGGACTCGCTCGGCCGCACCCCGCTGGTCGGCCTGCCCAGGTTGTCGCCCGGCCCCGAGGTACGGCTCTGGGCCAAGCTGGAAGACCGCAACCCCACCGGCTCGGTGAAGGACCGGCCCGCCTTCTTCATGATCGACAAAGCGGAGAAGGAGGGCCTCCTCACCCCCGGATGCACCATCCTGGAGCCCACCTCCGGCAACACCGGCATCTCGCTGGCCATGGTCGCCAAGCTGCGCGGCTACAAGATGATCTGCGTCATGCCGGAGAACACCTCCGAGGAGCGCCGCCAGCTGCTCCGGATGTGGGGTGCGGAGATCATCTCCTCACCGGCCGCCGGCGGTTCCAACGAGGCCGTCCGCGTGGCCAAGAAGCTGGCGGAGGACAACCCCGACTGGGTGATGCTCTACCAGTACGGCAACGAGGCGAACGCCCTCGCCCACTACGAGACCACCGGGCCGGAGATCCTCGCGGATCTGCCGACCGTGACGCACTTCGTGGCCGGCCTCGGGACGACCGGGACGCTCATGGGCGTCGGCCGCTACCTGCGCGAGCACAAGCCCGACGTCAAGATCGTCGCCGCCGAGCCGCGGTACGGCGAGCTGGTGTACGGGCTCCGCAACATCGATGAGGGCTTCATCCCGGAGCTCTACGACGACTCGGTGCTGACCACCCGGTTCTCGGTCGGCTCGGCGGACGCGCTCCGGCGCACCCGGGAGCTGCTGGAGCAGGAGGGGATCTTCGCCGGGATCTCCACCGGCGGGGCCCTGCACGCCGCGATCGGCATGGCCAACAAGGCGGTCAAGGCGGGCGAACGCGCCGACATCGCCTTCGTGGTCGCCGACGGCGGCTGGAAGTACCTGTCCACCGGCGCCTACGACGGCACCCTCGACGAGGCCGAGGAGCGCCTGGAAGGCCAGCTCTGGGCCTAGAAAGGCCAGCTCTGGGCCTCGCCCGTGCCTAGCCCACGCCTCGGCCGTGCCTGGCCGCGTCCTGGGGGTAGGGTTCGTACTCGAACGGGATTCTAGAAGGCGGGCGGTCCGGGAGGGCGCGGATGAGCAGGTTCGGCGAGGCGACCGCGGTTGAGCGGGTGGCTGATGGGCGCTACAACGTCGAACTCGACCAGGTGTTCGGGTACGCCGAGGCGCTCAACGGCGGCTATCTGATGGCCGTGCTGGCCCGGGCCGCCGTCGACGCCTCGCCGCACGAGCACCCCGTCTCGACGGCCGCCAGCTTCCTGCGGGTGGCCAAGGTGGGCCCCGCCGAGGTGCTGGTGGAGTCGCGCAAGACCGGCCGCACCGCCGCCATGTCCCGCGTGACGCTCGTCCAAGGCGGCGAGCCTGTCGTGGACGCGCTCATCACCACCGGAACGCTGGACTCCGGCCAGGAGCCGCACTGGACCGGGGAGGCGCCACCCGCGATGCCCTCGCCTGAGAAGTGCTCCACGTTCGACTCCGGCAAGGGTGACCGGGGCTTCGCCGACAACGTCGAGATGCTCTTCGACCCTGCCACGATGGGCTGGCTCGACGGCCGGCCGAGCGGGCGGCTGGAGGCGCGGGCATGGCTGCAGATTCCGGGTTACGAGAACGACGGGTACGCGCTCGCCCTCGCCGTGGACGCCCTGCCGCCCGTGGTCCTGAACGTGGGTGCCAAAGGCTGGGCGCCGACGGTCGAGCTGACTTGGCACATGCGCGCCGTCCCGCAGCCCGGCCGGCTGGCCGTGCACGGCGGCGGGCGGCTGGTGGCCGGCGGCTGGTTCGACGAGGAGGTCGAGGTCTGGGACTCGGCCGGGCGGCTCGTCGCCCAGAGCCGCCAGCTCGCCCGGGTGGGCCGCGGCCTGCCGGAATGAACGTGCGCTTGGTCACATAGGCCGTGGTGACCTGCCGCGTTTCGGGTATGTGACCATGTGATGTACAACGCATGACGCGTTGCCAGGTCGAGAGTTCGCTTAGCCTTGAGGACCATGTCAGACGCGCCGATCGGGATCTTCGACAGCGGGTTCGGCGGCCTCACCGTGGCCCGCGCCATCCTGGACCAGCTGCCGAACGAGCCGATCCTCTATCTCGGCGACTCGGGGCGCCAGCCGTACGGTCCGCGGCCCATCGCCCAGGTGCGCGCCTTCGCCCTGGAGATGCTGGACGAACTCGTCGCCGAAGGGGTGAAGATGCTCGTGATCGCGTGTAACAGCGCCAGTTCGGCGATGTTGCGCGACGCGCGCGAGCGCTACGACGTCCCCGTCATCGAGGTGATCCACCCGGCGACCCGGCGGGCCGCCCGTGCCACCCGCAACGGCCGGGTCGGCCTGATCGCGACCCAGGCGACCGTCACCAGCCGGGCCTACGAGGACGCCTTCACCGCGGCCCCGCACATCGAGCTCACCAGCGCCGCCTGCCCGCGCTTCGTCTCGTTCGTCGAGGAGGGCGTGACGATGGGCGACGAGGTGCTCGACGCCGCGCACGGCTACCTCAAGCCCATCATCGACCGCGGATGCGACACCCTCATCCTGGGCTGCACGCACTACCCATTGCTTACCGGCGTCATCTCGTATGTCGTCGGCGACGGAGTCACACTGGTCTCAAGTGCCGATGAGACAGCCAAGGACGTCTATCGAGTGCTGAACGACCAGGGGCTGGCCCGTGCGGAGGCGCATCCCCCTCCCGACCACCGGTTCCGCGCGACCGGTGATCCCACCGTGTTCGCCGACCACGGCCGCCGGTTCCTGGGGCCGGAGATCGGTCTGGTCGAGACGACGGCAGGAGGGGGCGGGGGCCATGGGGGCGGAATGCCGAGCAAGGCTCTGACCACCTGATCCTCGGGACACTGGAGGAGGAGTGAGCGTGCGGGTCACTGTGATCGGCTGTTCCGGCAGCTTTCCCGGACCGGAGAGCCCCGCGTCCTGTTATCTGATCCAGGCCGACGGCTTTTCCATGCTGCTCGACCTGGGCAGCGGCGCGCTCGGTTCGCTGCAGCGGTTCCACCCGCTGTACGGCATCGATGCGATCTGCCTGTCGCACCTGCATCCCGATCACTGCCATGACATGTGCGGTTACTGGGTGGCGCGGCGCTACCGGCCCGAGGGGATGGCGCCGCGGATCCCGGTGCACGGGCCCGCGGTCACCCCGCGCCGGATGGCCGAGGCGTACGACCTCCCGCCCGACCCCGGCATGTCCGAAGCGTTCGACTTCCAGGCCCTGCGCGCCGGTCCGTACGAAATCGGACCGTTCCGGGTGACGACCGCGCTGATGTCGCACCCGATCGAGGCGTACGGCTTCCGGATCGAGCACGAGGGCAAGGTGGTCGCCTACTCCGGCGACACAGGGGAGTCCGACGCGCTCGTCGAGCTGGCCCGCGACGCCGACCTCTTCCTGTGCGAGGCGTCCTTCCTCGACGCCCCCAACCTGCCGCCCGACCTGCATCTCACCGCCCGGGAGGCGGGCGAGCACGCCGCCCGTGCCGGCGCCGACAGGCTCGTGCTCACCCATCTCGTCCCTTGGAACGATGCCGACCAGTCGCTCGTCGAGGCCAAGGGCAGCGGCTTCGGCGGCACGATCGACCTCGCCCACGTCGGCGCCGTCTACGAGCTCTGATCCGCCCGGGCCCGCCAGATCAAGCCGGCCGGCTCGATAGGGTGAGAAGCATGGCTCGCCCTGACGATCGTGCACCTGACCAGCTCCGTCCCGTCCGCATCCAGCGCGGCTGGCTTGACCATGCCGAGGGATCGGTGCTCATCGAGTTCGGCGGCACCCGGGTGCTGTGCGCCGCGTCCGTCCAGGACTCGGTGCCCCGCTGGCGGCGCGACAGCGGGCTCGGCTGGGTGACCGCCGAGTACGCGATGTTGCCCCGCGCCACCCACACCCGTGGTGAACGCGAGTCGGTCAAGGGCCGGCTGGGCGGCCGTACCCACGAGATCTCCCGCCTCATCGGCCGGTCCCTGCGGGCCGCCATCGACTTCAAGGCCCTCGGCGAGAACACCGTCCAGCTCGACTGCGACGTGCTGCAGGCCGACGGCGGCACCCGTACCGCCGCGATCACCGGGGCGTACGTGGCGCTTGCCGACGCGGTGACCTGGATGCGCGAGAAGGGCCTGGTCAAGGGCGACCCGTTCGTCACCTCGATTGCCGCGATCAGTGTCGGCGTGGTCGACGGCGAGGCGCGGCTCGACCTCTGTTACGAGGAGGACGTGGCGGCGGAGACCGACATGAACGTCGTCTGCACGGGCGACGGCCGTTTCGTCGAGGTGCAGGGCACCGCCGAGGGCCAGCCGTTCGACCGGGCCGAGCTGGACGCGCTCGTCGACCTGGCCGCGGGCGGCTGCGCCGACCTGGCCCGCCTGCAGGCCGAAGCCCTCGGCGCATGACCAAGGTCATTCTCGCCACCCGCAACGCAGGGAAGATCGCCGAACTGCACCGCATTCTCGCGAGCGGCACCGCCGGGGGGTCAGGGGGGTCGTCCCCCCTAGGGCAGGGCATCGAGGTCGTCGGCCTCGACGCCCATCCGGACGCACCCGACGTGCCCGAGACCGAGCTCACCTTCGAGGGCAACGCGCTGCTCAAGGCGCGCGCGATCTGCGCGCACACCGGGCTTCCGGCGGTCGCCGACGACTCCGGCCTGTGCGTGGACGCGCTGAGCGGCATGCCCGGTGTGCTGTCGGCCCGCTGGTCGGGCCGGTTCGGCACGGCGTCCGGCGACAAGGACCGGGCCAACCTCGAACTGGTGCTGGACCAGCTCGCCGACGTCGACGACGAGCACCGGGGGGCCTACTTCGTCGCGGCGGCGGCGCTGGTGCTGCCCACCGGCGTCGAGCACTGCGTGGAAGGCCGGATGTACGGCCGGATCATCAGGGCGCCCCGCGGGTCCGGCGGCTTCGGCTATGACCCGATCTTCGTGCCGGACGGCGAGTCGCGTACCTCGGCGGAGCTGACGCCCGAGGAGAAGGACGCGATCAGCCATCGGGGCCGGGCGTTCCGCACGCTTGCCGACATTCTCCCGGAGGCGCTCGCAAATATCCCGGCCGGATGACAACCGCGCCGCCCTCGACTGGGGTTGAAGGGGTGTACGGATCTTCACCTCCCGAGGAGCGACATGATCGATAAGGGTCGTACCGGCCGTCGCCGCATGGCGATCGTGCTGGCCGGCGTTGGCGGCGGCGGGGCGCTGGCCGTCGGTATCTGGGCCTCCACCGCATCCGGATCGGCGACGTTGGCACCGGCGTCGGCGAAGGACAAGGCGGTGGCAACGGCGAAGCCGTCGCGCACCCCGGCTCTCCCGCCGCCCACCGTCGCCCCCTGCCCGCCCAGCGAAAGGCCCCCCACGGTCAACCCGCGGCCCGCGAAGCCGCGACCCGTGCCGCCGACCGCCAAGCCGCGGCCCGGGAAGCCGCGTCCGAGCGTGCCGCCCACGGCCAAGCCGCGTCCGCCGCGTCCGAGCGTGCCGCCCACGGCCAAGCCGCGTCCGCCGCGCCCGGTTCCGCCGCCGACCGCCAAGCCGCGTCCGCCGCGCCAGATCGTGCCGCCGACCGCGGAGCCGCGGCCCGGAAAGCCGCGTCCGAGTGCGCCGCCGGCGGTCTGCCTGCCCGGACGTCCCACGCCGGCCCCGCAGCCGCCCGGCATGCCGGCGCCGCAGCGGCCCGCTGAGACGGCGCCGCGGCCGCCCGGCGTGCCGGTGGACCCGCCTGGCGCGCCGGTGCCGGGGGAGACTGTCCCGGCGACGCCCAAGTCCGTGGAGTAGGTGCGGTCTGTCCACGCTGAGCGCTCAGGAGATCCGCGGGGTGGAGGTCACGTTCGAGGAGTTCGTGGCCGCCACCGCGGGTCGGCTGCTGCGTACCGCCGTCTTCCTCGTGTACGACCGGCACCTGGCCGAAGACCTGCTCCAGATCGCGTACGAACGGGTGGCGAAGCGGTGGAAACGGCTCGCCAAGGACAATCCCGAGGCGTACGCGCGCCGGGTGCTGGTCAACCTCGCCATCGACGAGAAGAAACGGCGGGCGAAACGTGGTGACCTGCCGGTCGGGTCACTGGCCGACGTCGAACGGCTCGCGCGGCCACCCGAGGCAGGCGGCGTCCCCGCCGGGGACCTCGATGAGGTGCTCAGGACATTGCCGGCCAAGCAACGGGCGGTCGTCGTGCTCCGCTACTGGTGCGATCTGAACGAGCAAGAGATCGCACAGACACTCGGGATCTCCCGGGGGACCGTCAAGAGTCACACCGCACGGGCGATGGCCGCGTTGCGAGCGCACATGGAGGAGGGCCGGGCCGATGGACGATGAGCTCGAGACCCTGCTGCGCCGCCATTACCGGCGCGCGGCCAACGACATCCACGCCTCCCGGGACCTGGTCGAACGTTCTCAGGCCGCCGGTCGGACGGCCGGCACGCCGGGACGCGGGTCATGGCTCCGCCGCTGGACGATTCCGGCCGTCGCGGCGGCGGTCACGGTGGCCGTGGTCGTGGCCGTGACGATGGCCCTGTGGCCAGCCCCGGAACGCACGCGCCCCGTCGCGCCTCCGCCCAGCCCGGTCACCAGCGACCGTCCGACGCCCGCCACCGAGCCACCCGTGCCGACCAGCAAGCCGGTGCCGGCACCGCCGGGCACGCGGGCGCCGGAGGTATACCCCGCCCCGCCGGGCGTACCTCGGTCTGCCCAGCCGAGCGGGATGCCCGGCCGGAAGCCCGGTGAAAAGGCCACCCCCAGACCGGACGGCTCGGCGCCCCCGCCGGCCACCCCGGACCCCTCAGCGGAGCCTTCGGAGCCTCGCTGATCGCGGATCAGGCGTTATGCTCTCGCACGATGTGGAAGAAGAAAGCCCCTCAAGCGCGCGTGCCCGTGCCGCCGAACTATCATCTCGTTCCCGCCACCACGTACGCGGCCGTGCTCCGGCTGCTCCACGACCGGAAGGTCATCCACGCGGTCAAGCGGGTCCGTGAGGACACCGGCCTCGGTCTCAAGGAGGCCAAGGACTACGTGGACGGTGTCCGCGACGGCCATATCCAGGCGCCAGGTCCGGCCGGGCCTGCTGGTCCTGCCGGGATGCCGCTCTCGGATCGGGTGCGGGCGTTCAAGGCCGCGGAGGACTTCGAGTCAGCGATCGCCGTCGTACGCGCCGAGACGGGCATGACCCGGGCCGAGGCCACGCGTTTCATCGACGCGCTGGAATGAGCGCCCTGTCGCTCAGTGTTCGCCGGTGATGCCGCTCATTGTTCGTCGCTGAGGCGCAGACCCGGCAGCATGTGCCAGCCCACCGTCTCCATCACCGTGCGGAACTGCGGTGACATCCGGTCGAGCACCAGCGGGCCGCGACCGGCACGGCGCGCGGCCACGTCGGCCAGCATGTTGATCGCGCCGAGGTCGATGAAGCCGAGGCCGGACAGATCGAGGTGGATCTCGCTCCCGTTGAGCGATGACACCAGCCTGGCGAGCACGTCGTCCAGGACCATGTGCCGGGACGCGTCCAGCTCCCCGATCAGTGCGAGCCCGGTCGGGTCGAAGGTGCGGACGATCCGCAGCACCGAGTCCTCGAACTCGGGATCGGGCACCACCACGATGGCGTGCGCCTGGTGCAGCGCGCCGAGCTCCTCGGGACTGCAGCGGCGGCGGTCGTATTCACAGATCGCGATGACGCTCGTGCTCGGGCCGATGGCGTGCTCGATGCGCTGCTCACTGCCCAGCAGCAGCTCAAGGCCGTTGGGCCGGCGCACCGCCCAGGTCATGTCGGCGGTCACCCGGATGGTGCCGTAACCCTCGTCCTCGGCACGCCGGATCTCTGCCGCGAGCGCGTCGAGCACCGTACGCGGCTGGTACGGCTGGCCGTTGAACGCGTCCAGCGCCACCAGGCTGAGCCGGCCCGGCGGCGGCGGGATCGGCACACCGGGAATCTTGGCGTGCGCAGTCTCGGCCAGGTAGATGACCTTGTCACCGGCGGCCAGCCCGGCACGCACGAAGGAGCCGACGACGTTCCGCTGCTCCTCGTCGTTGGCGAACGTGAGCAGGGCGTGGTCACCGGGCCGCAGTTCGCGGACCGGTCGGCGGACGGATACCAGGGTCTCCATAGCGCCTTCCCTCAGCCCCCACCCAGCCACCCTGTCAACGGACAAGCTGCGCTTGAGGGCCTTCCCTCACCCCCGCCCAGCCACCCTGTCAACGGAGAAGCCGCGCGTGAAACCCTCCACGGCGGTCTCTGCGTCGAGTTCCAGCCTACGTCCAGCGCGCCACGGCGTGTAGCGGGACCCTCACGGCCTTTTACCGGTATTTGAGACGGCCGCACGATGATGTCACCGTCGTACGTGCAGGCGGACGAACGTGCCGTCCCAGCCGGCCTTCAACTCCACGAGGTCAACCAGCAGCCGGACGGTCCACAGACCGAACCCACGCTGGAGCGCCGACTCCGGCGGGAGGAATCCGGTCAGCGGATCGGCGCGCCAGAACCCGTTGTCGGCGATCTCGCAGATGAGGTCGCGGTCGTCACTCCACATCCACAACCCCATCGGCGGGATGCCGTGCCGGACGGAGTTGGCCGCCACCTCGTTGACCGCGGTCACCAGAGTGCGCGCGGCGTTGGTGTCGAGCCCGTGCTGGACGGCGCGTTCCCCGACGAAGGCTCGGATGTCGTGCAGGTCGTCGCTCTCGATCGTCCGGTATTCCGCGTGGGGTGGCCGGACCAGCTGGATCAGGCTGTTGCAGTCGTTGCCGAAATCCACGGGCGTGACATAGGAATCGTTGTCCCGCGTTCCGCCGTCCTGCGCGAACTTCGGGTGGGTCCGGCGAGCATGCTCGATGATCTCGTGCGGCAGCACGGTCTGGTCGTACGGGCACAACGCCGACGCGCCGGAGTGCTTGAACGCCTCGTTGATGAGCGACTCGTACCGCGCCCACTCCCGGGTCTCGCGCGGAGACCGGCCATGCCAGACCGGCTCGGCCAGCGCCCGCACGGTGCGGGGCCGAGCGCCCTGGACGATGCCCTGGTAGTCGCGCAGCGTGCGGACGGGATGTTGGTAGAACTTCTCCGAGGGAAAGAAGCCCACGCCCTTGCCGTCGTCACCAAGCACATCGCGCACCGCGTTCATCCCGGTCTCCCGGACGACCACGACGACCTCTTCGTCCTGCTCCAACCCCTGGCGCAGCCACGGTACGGCGGTGTCCAGGAGTTGCTGGAGCTCGCCGTACATGAACGCCCTGTGCTCCAGTGTCATGAGGCCATTCCTCCCGCGTCGGGGAAGGGGCGTTTTTGGCCGGGGGCCAGGCCGGGCAGCCGCTGCCAGCCCACCATCCTGATCACGTTCTCCACGTCGTGCGGCAGATGGTCCAGCACGAGCCCGTCCTTGGTGGGCAGGCCGGTCGCGTGATGGGTCAGCAGATGGAGCCCACCGAGGTCGATGAAGCGCAGCCGCGAGAAGTCCAGATGGATCCGTCGCCGTTCGTAGGTGACCAGCGACAACTTCTCCGAGAACACCGCGTGCCGCGCGGCGTCCAGTTCGCCCTCGACCCGCAGACCGTGTGGCTCGAATGTGCGGACGATCCGCAGGATCCCGTCGTCGAATTCGGGATTCACTTCCACGAGGACCTCGTGAGTGTCGCGTAGGGCGACGAGCTCGTCCGGGGGACACGCGTGCTTGTCCACCTGGCAGATCGCCATCGCCATGGTGCTGGGCGAGACCGTCTCGCCGAACTGGTGCTCGCAGCCCAGCATCTGGGAGAGATCGGACCGGCCGGGCTCGTTGATCACCCAGCTGAAGTCCGTGGTGAGACGCACGGCGCGGAAGCCCTGGTCGAACGCCTCGTCGACCTCCCGCTCCAGCGTCCGCAACATCCGGTCAGGATCGAACCGCCCACGTCCGCCGAGACATGCGCGCTCGCGCGGAATGACCCGCAGTTGCCTGGTATCGGCGAAGGCGCACAACTCGAAACCGTGCCTCGGTCGCACACCGGGCAACCGGTCGGGAGGAGCATCCGTCACGTAGACGACCTTCTCCTCCGTGGCGAGCCCGTCGTACACGAAGTCCCCAATGATGTGTGCGCGTTCTTCTTCGCCGGAGAAAGCCAGCCACGCGTGATCGCCAGGTCGTATGGCGTTCACAGATCGTCGTGCGGCGGGGAACCAGCTGTCCATGGCCTGCCCATCAAGGTTGGCGTGGATCTGTCCAGCGTACGCCGCCGGATAAGATTTGGAAGCCCTTTGCACAGAGTCCCTTACGCAGCGTTCCACCCCCATGGTCACACCCCTACTACTGCGGGCACGCTCGGTAGGCCCAGCCGAAGGCGCACGGTCGTCCCGCCATTGCCCGTGCGGATTTGCACGATCGAACAGAGCAGCCGCACCGCCCACAGACCAAAGCGGCCAGGCCCGTCAGCCCGCGGTGGAAGCAGCCCGAAACCGGAATTCTCCGTCCAGAACCCGTCGTCCTTGACCTCGCACACGAGCTCTCCGGGCTCCATCCACATACGGAGGACGATCGGTGGCGCGCCATGCCGCAGCGCGTTGGTCACGACCTCGGTGACCGCGACCAGCAACCGCTGCAAGTCCTCTTCGGCGAGCGGAGTGCGCCGTGCGTAGTCCGTCACCCAGGCCCGCAGCCAGAACAGATCGGGCCGCACGATGTCGAGCCTCTCGGCCCTCGCGGGCGCATCGGGCAGCGCCTCCTGGTCGCACATGGCGCTGTAGGTCCACGGGTCGACATAACTCGGGTTGTCGAGCGCCTGATCGCCGCGCAGCGTCTCCGGATGGGTCCGCCGCGCGGCCGCGACGACTCCGGCGGGCAGCGTGCGCGCGTACGGGCACAGGATCGCGGCGCCGGTCTCCGCGAACGCCACGTTGACGATCGCCTCGACCCGCTGCCACTCCAGGACCTCCAGCGGCCCCCGCCCGGTCCAGGCCGGCTCGCCCAGCACCCGCAGCCGCCGCCCCTGCTCGCGCAGCCGGTCGGCGTCACCCAGGCAGTCGGCGAGCGTCCGCGACGGATGCGCGTACCACTGGTTGGCCTCGACGAACTCCACCTCGCCCGCCGCAGGCCCCAGCGCATCGCGCAGCACCACCTCGCTGCCGAGACTGGTGACCACCAGCACCCGGTCGCCCGCATCGATTCCCGCAGTGAGGAACGGCACGGCTCCGGCCAGGAAGTCGTCTACCCCATCGTAGGGAAGCACGCGATGGGAGAAGGTTTCGCTCACGGTGCCCCACCTGCGTCGTGATCACAGTGCCACCGCCCGCTCACGGATACGAACGGACGAACCCAGCGTAAGCCGACCGCTCGACCGTCGCCGAGAGCGTTTTTCAGATGATGATGAGTAACCCCGCCCTATCCGGCGATACGCCGGGAACGGCTGTTTCGTGAGTGCGGACGGGGGGACTCGAACCCCCACGGTGTCTCCACCAACAGGACCTAAACCTGCCGCGTATGCCTGATTTCGCCACGTCCGCCAGCTTTCGGGTGTCTTGCGCCCGAAGCCTTGCCCTTAGATCTTAGAGGCCGAGATCCATCGAGGATGGACGTCAGAGGTCGAGGTCGCGGCGGAGGCGGTCGACGTGGCCGGTGGCCTTCACGTTGTAGTACGCCTTCTCGATCTTGCCGTCGCCGTCGATGATGAAGGTGGAGCGGATGACGCCGACGACGAGCTTGCCGTAGAGCTTCTTCTCGCCGTACGCGCCGTAGGCCTGGAGGACCTTGGCCTCGGGGTCGGAGAGGAGGGGGAAGGTGAGGCCCTCCTTCTCGCGGAACTTGGCGAGCTTGGCGGGCTCGTCGGGGGAGACGCCCACGACGGCGACGCCTGCGGCGTCGAGGTCGGCGAGGTTGCTTTGGAAGTCGACCGACTCCTTGGTGCAGCCCGGGGTCATCGCGGCGGGGTAGAAGTAGAGGATCGCGCGGCGGCCACGCAGGGAAGCGAGGGCGACGGGGTTGCCGTCTGCGTCGGGAAGCTCGAACTCGGGGGCGACGTCGCCTGGCTGCAGCCGCTCAGACACGGGGATCCGCCTTTCGCTTGGAGGTCAGGTCCACCGTACCGGCTGGGGTAGGGCGGCGTTCGCGCGGCAGACCTGACAAGATATGCGGATCATGCGTTGCTGACGATGGGAACACGGCATGGCTGACAGGCGCGACCCGGAGGCGCTGGAGCGGGAGATCGAGCGCACCCGCCTGGAGCTCGCACGCACGATCGACGAGCTTGCGGACCGGGTCAGTCCGCGGAACGTGGCGGAGCGGGGCAAGGCGCGCCTCAAGGAGGAGGCCGAGCAGGTCGCCAAGACCGCCCGGTCGTTCCTCTACACGGAGGAGCCCAAGGACGGCGAGCCCGGGCAGATCAACCCCAAGGTCGTCGTGATCGGCGTGGGTGTGGCGCTCACCTTGACGGCTCTTGCCCTCGTGAAGCGGCGCAAGCGCCGCTGAACCGCTTGGCGAAGGCGCCGGACCGCGATCTGCGGCCGGCGCCTTTGCGCGTCCGGGCGAGGACGCGGACGACGTCCTGCAGCTCGCTCAGCTCGGCCTGGCAGGACGCGCACATGGGCAGGTGCGCGCGCAGGTCGGCGGCCTCTGGGCCGGTGAGTTGGCCCAGGGCGTACACGCCGAGATCGAGCTGGTAGCCACAGATTCCTTGCACATCCTTGGGTACGGGGCGCGCCCGTGTCTTCGTTCAGCTGAATTGAGGAAGGTGTGCGCGGTGCGCGGCGAGACCTTCGTCGAGGATTTTCTCCGCGGTTTTCTTGCTGGTCACGAAGGGGTGCGCCATCAGGGCCTGGAGGGCGAGCTGGCGGGATCCGGTCACGGCGGCGTCGGAGGCCAGCCGCTCGTATTCGTGGATCGACTGGGTGAGGCCGCGGACGGCGCGGGGGAGCGGACCCTGCGCGAGTGGAACGGGGCCCGCGGCGGTGAGGAGGGAGGGCACTTCGACGATCGCCTCGGGCGGGAGGGAGGAGATCGCGCCGTTGTTGGTGGTGTTGACGATGACCCGGCGGCTCTCGTTCCGGTGGAGCGTGCAGATCACGTCGATGGCGAACTCGCCGTGCTTGCCGCCGCCGCGTTCCCGGCTGGGGTCGGGGTCGGGCTTGGTGGACTCCTCGGCGATCTGGGCGAAGAACCTGGGCAGCATCGCCTGGATGTCTTCGGAACGCGTGGTGCCTTTGGCGCGGAGCTCTTCGACCACCTGGTCGTGGAAGAAGTAGTACTTGGAGTAGGAGTTGGGCAGGAAGCCGAGGGCCTTGGCGAGCTCGGCCATGCGGGAGGGATCGCGCCACGGGGTGGCTCCGCCGCCGGGGATCTCCAGGTCGCCGAGGAGTGCCGGGAGGTCGATCTCCTTGCCGTCCAGGCGTACGCGTTCGGCCCAGGTGGCGTGGTTGAGTCCGATCCAGTCGACTTCGAGGCGTTCGTAGGGGAGGCCCAGCAGCTGGGCCCACATCTCGGTGTCGCCTACGAACTGGTCGCAGAGTCCGATGATGCGGATGCCGGTGTTGCGGGTGACGGCGTCGGTGACGATGTTCGTCGGGTTGGTGTAGTTGACGATCCACGCGCTGGGTTCGGCGTGCGCGGCGATCTCCAGCAGGACGGGGATGGAACGGCAAGCCATCATGAACCCGCCAGGGCCTGCGGTTTCCTGCCCGACCACGCCGTGCTTGAGCGGGATCGACTCGTCGAGGTGGCGGGCCGCCATGCCGCCGGGCCGGAACGTGGTGAGGATGTAGGCGGCGCCGTCGAGGGCGGGCTTGAGGTCGGTGTGGGTCGTGATGGTGAACGTGGCGGGTTCTGTTGTGGCGGAGCGTGCTGTGAACATGTTGGTCGCGAGGCGCGCCATGAGAGCCAGGTTGCCGGCGTCGATGTCGTGGAAGGCGAGCTCGGCCCCGGCCAGGTCGTCCGCGCGGTGCAGCAGGCCGCGGATGACGCCGGGCATGTAACCGCTGCCGGCTCCGATGATCGCGATCTTCATGGTCACCTCAGTGTCAGCCTCGGTGTCGGTCTACCTCAGTGTCGGTCTATCTCAGTGTCGGCTCGGCGCGGGTCACGGAGTCGGGCCCGCGCTCCAGCTCGGCCTCGGGGATGTAGGGGACGATGAAGGCGTACCGTTCCAGGACCTCCGCGGGCACCTCGCCGGTCTCGCCGAACGCCGCGATCTCGCCCCAGCAGGGTGCGCCGAGGGAGCCGCTGTAGTGCCGGACGGACAGTCCCGCGCAGAGGTTGGCGAACGAGAGCCGCTGGCCGAGGGGCCAGCCCGCGAGCGTGCCGAAGACGAAGCCGGCGGCGAACACGTCGCCCGCCCCGGTCGGGTCGAGGGCGTCGACGGGCAGGGCGGGTGCGGCGGCGCGTTCACCCGTCGTGGAGTCGATGGCGATGGCGCCGCGCGAGCCCTGCTTGACGACGACGACCGGCACGCGCGCGGCCAGCGCCTCCAAGGCTGCCTCGGGGGTGCGGGTGCGGGTGTAGGCCATCGCCTCGACCGCGTTGGGCAGGAAGACGTCCACGTGCCGGAGCCGGTCGAGCACGTCGGTGGACCAGGTCTCGGTCGGGTCCCAGCCGAGGTCGGCGAAGACGAGCGCGCCCTTGTCGCGCATCGCGAGGGCCCAGTCCGGGACCGCCCGGTCGATGTCGATGAAGCAGGTGGCGGCCTTGGGGAGGTCACTGACCAGGTTGTCGGCGGGCATCGGCAGCGGCTTGGTGTAGGTGACCATGCTGCGGTCGGCCGCGTACGCCAGCGAGACGGTGACCGGCGTGGACCAGCCGTTGACCTTGCGGGACCAGCTCAGGTCGACGTCCTCCTGCTCGGACAGCGTGCGCCAGAGGTACGCGCCGAACATGTCGTCGCCGAACGCCGCCGCGAGGCCGGTGCGGAGGCCGAGGCGGCTCATCGCCACCGCGATGTTGGCGATGCCGCCGGGTGCCGAGCCGAGCCCGTCGGTGACCAGCTCGGTGCCGGGAGGCGGCAGGCCGGGCAGCCCGGTGAAGATCATGTCCATGAAGACCTGGCCGGTCAGGAAGACGTCCAGATGCCCGGTATCGAGACCGCGCAGGCCGGGCGGGACGCCGGGACCCCGTTCGGCGCAAGGATCTTCCAGCGACGGCTCCGGAGGCGCGCCCGGCGCTCCGGTCGTCCCGGCCGTCATGGTGCCTCCAGGTCTGATGCGGCGCCTGGCGCCTCCAGATCGGGTGCGGTGGCACGGAAGCGCGCCTCGACGGCGGCGCGGACGGTCTGGGTCTCGGGCTCCAGATCGATCGCCTCCGGCGCGCCGGCGTCGGCCGCTCCGCCGAATCCCGGCCCGGCCGCCATCACCGCGTACTCCTGGGCGCCGCGGTCCCGGCCCGGATCTGTGGTGAGGCCCTCGTCCGCCAGCTCCACCAGCCCGGTGAGCCGGGAGCCGAGCGCCTCGGCGTAGCTGCGGGCCCGGGACACGGCCTCGTGCGCCGCCTGCCGCGCGGCGTCCTTGTAGACCTGGCTGTCGCGGCGGAGCTCCCAGTAGGGCCCGTTCACGTAGGTACGTTCCAAGTCGCCCAGGCGCGTCACCAGCTCGCCCAGGACGGTGAAGTCGACGACCGTGATCTTGATCCAGACCGTGCCCTGGTAGGCCCGGATGTCGCCCTCCCGCCGCCGGTACTTCAGCAGCGGCGTGATCGAGAGCCCGCCCGTTTCGAGCTTCTCGATCGCTTCCCCGTATGACTTGACCAGGTCGAGGCAGTGCTGGTTGCGCTCGACGAGCCGGTCCAGCGCCTTGCGCCGGTCGCTCTCCTGGGTCTGCACATGCACGTGGAGACGTGCGATCTCCGGCTCGACCTCCAGCACGGCCTCGCCACGCACGCTGATCAACGGTGCGTCGGTCATAAGGGCCAACTTAACCGGTCCAGCTCCGATCCGGTCATTGTCGGACGAGGTTAGGACGGGGTCGAAATCATCACAGGAAGGTGCGGCCCTCGCCGCGGTAGGTGGGCACGGTGCGGATATGCCGTTCGCCCTCGATCAGGTGCAGCGCGTCGAAGCGTTCGCACAACTCACCGGCCTTGGTGTGGCGGAACCAGACACGGTCGCCGAGCCGCAGGAGGTCGGCGGAGTCGCCGAGGAGCGGCGTCTGCACCTCGCCGGCGCCCTCGTTCGAGTCGAACGAGAGTCCCGTGGGCAGGTACGGCTGCGGCAGGCGGATCTCGTCACCGGGCCCGGACGCCAGATAGCCGCCGCCCAGGCACGTCACGACCCCTGGGCCGGGGCGCCGCACGACGGGCAGCGCGAACAGCGCGGCCGGCCGGCCATGGAAGTTGGAGTAGTAGTCGAAGAGGTGCGGCTGGTAGAGCCCGGAGCCCGCCGCGACCTCGGTGACTGCGCGTTCGGCGGCGGTCTTCTCGACGCTGCCGGTGCCGCCGCCGTTGACGAATTCGAGGTCTGTCAGTTCGCGTACGGCCTTGACGATGGCGGCGCGGCGGCGGGCCAGTTCCAGGCGCGAGCGCTTCTGCATGGCACGGATCGTGCGGGCCATGGCGGGCTTGCCGGGCGGGACGTCGCCGACGCCCGCGATCTGCGACTCGTACGCCATGAGGCCGACGAGATCGAGCCCGGGACGCTTGAGCACCGACTCGGCCAGCCCGCGGACCTGGTCGGGGCTGTGCAGCGGCGATCGCCGCGCCCCGACCCTGATCTTGCCGCCGAGCGCCCAATAGGAGGCGTCGATGTCGATGCAGACCCGGATCGGGCGACCCTCGGCACATTCCTCGATCAGGTCGAGATGATCGGCCGAGTCGACCATGATGGTGATCGTCGCAGCCGCGTGGTCGTCCGCCGCAAGGGTGCGCAGAGCGGTCCGGTCGGCGGTGGGGTAGGCGACGAGGATGTCGTCGCTGAGCCCGTGCTCCGCCAGCCAGAGAGCCTCGGGCAGGGTGAACGCCATGATCCCGGCGAAGCCGTCCATCGCCAGGACCTCGTCCAGGAGCGCGCGGCACCGCACGGATTTGCTCGCCACCCGGATGGGCTTGCCCGCGGCGCGGCGGACGAGATCGGCGGCGTTGGCGCGGAACGCCTGGAGATCGACGACCGCGAAGGGCGCCTCGAGGTCGGCGGTGGCGGCGTCGTAGCGCTCTCGGAGGTTCATACCAGCCAGGTTGCCACAGAAAACGCTAGATGTGAAAGTTCTTCATGTCTGGATCTGGGGTCAATCTGAGGTCAGTGGTGGACTAGCCCTGCGGATGGGCCGCGAAGAAGTCCCAGAGCGTCCGGCTCGCCCCTGCGGGCCAGCTGTGCGTGCCTCCCAGGATCTTGCAGAACGTCACCTCGGCCCCGCGGGTTCCCTTGCCGGTAGAACTGCATTCTGCCCCGCCTTGGGCGCGAACGCCCTGGCGCATCTCGGGCAGCCTTCCGGCCTTGCGCCAGAAGTCCACGGCGTACGAGACCGGCGGGAATCCCCGGCTGTCGTTGAAGTCCCGGCGCCCACCCCCGTTGAACGGCACGCTCCGGTCGGCGGTCCCATGGAGGATCATCGCCGAGACCGGGCGGCCGGGCTCGCACGAGGTGACCAGGGCGCCCTCGACCACCCCGATCCCGGCCACCTTGTCCGGCCGTTCGCAGGCCATCCGGTACGCCATGCCCGCGCCGTTGGAGAACCCCGATACGTACACCCGCTTGGGATCGGCCAGCCCGGCGTCGGTCAGCTTGTCGATCAGCTTGCTCAGGAAGTCCACGTCCTTGATGTCGCCGAGCTTGGCGGCGCCGCAGCAGCCTCCGGCGTTCCACGTGGTCATGAAGCCGTTCGGGTAGGCGACCAGGAAGCCCTTGTCGTCCGAGACCTTGTCGAATCCGGTCAGGGCCCTGAAGCCGTTCATGTTGGAGAGCCCTCCGTGCAGCGCCAGGACGAGGGGCAGCGGCTTGGCCGGCTTGCCGTTCCGCCACTTGCCCTTGGTGAGCTTGGGCGGGACGTGGAGGAGGTACTCGCGGTGGCCGGGCGTGCCGACCTCCAGCTTCTGCTTGTGCGTGCCCGTGGCGGTCGGGATGCCCGCGACCTCTGCGGGCCGCTTGTCGTCGGCGGCCTTCGTGCCCTTGCCGCCGCCGCCCTCCTTGGTCTTCTCCGTGCAACCGGCGAGCACGAGGGTGGCCGCGAGTGCGAGGAGCAGGATTCGCCGCATGGGTGCGAATTTAACCTCTTATGTCAATCGCAAACTACCGGCCGGTAGCCGACGGGCCTGGGTCTGGCTCTGGATCTGGTTCGGCGGGGATGGCGATCAGGACCTCGTGCAGCGCCCGGACGACATGGGCCGGCAGCAGGCCCTGCACGATCAGGTCCTCGGTGGAGGCGAAGGGCCCCTTGCCCTTCCGTACGGCCACGATGAGCATCGCCTGGTGCGGGCCGACCCCGGGCAGGTCCGCCAGGACCTCCCGGGGGGCGTCGTTGACATCCACCAGCCCGCCGTCGTCGAACATGCGCGACAGGTCCGGCCGCCCGACCCGGAGCCGCCGCGCGATCTCGGGATGATCTCGGATGAGCCCCCGCGCCTGCTCGCGACGCGTTCGCCGCTCCACGAGTTCGATCAGAACGGGATCGATGCGCCCGAGGTCCGTCGCTCGTTCCGGATCAGACGGGCCGTCCGGGCCGGACGACATCAGTCCCACGATGTGCGCCGCGGAGCCGAACATCGCCACAAACCACGCGACCATCATCGGCACGTCCCAGGGCGACGCCGCCTCGGCGTCTGTGTGCAGCGCCACGGCTAGGAAGACCGCCTGTGCGGCGAGGTAACCGGCCGCCGCGAAGCCCAGCGGCACGCTGCGGCGGCGGGCGGCGAAGTAAGCGATCACGGCCCAGCCGATGGTCCCGCAGGTGATCACCGGTATCGAAGCCACGAGCAGCCTCAGCGGCCAGGAGGGCGAGTCGCGCCCCGTCCGGGGCGGCCCCGAGGGCGCTGTGGCGTCTCCGTCGACCGGAGGAGGCCACGAGGCCGACGTGGGTGGCGCGTGGGCGGGCGTGGGTGGCGCGTCGGCGGGCGCGGGCCTGGACACCGGACCTGAGGACGCCAGGCCGGGGGACGCCGGACCGGACGACGCCGGACCGGACGACGCCAGACTGGACGACGCGGGACTGGACGTGGACGCGGCAAGGCGGCCGAGGGCCGGGTCGGAACGCAGGATGCCGAGCTGCAGTTGCTGGAGCCGCTCGCCGGGTTCGACGCCGAACTCCTCGGTCAGGAACGTACGCGCGTCGCGGTAGGCGGCGAGCGCCTCCGCTTGCCGTCCGCAACGGTAGAGCGCGAGGATCAGCAGATATCGCAGCTGCTCGCGCAATGGGAAGTCGGCGACCAGGCGGGTGAGCTCCGGCACCAGTTCCGCGTGGCGTCCCAGTTCGAGTTCGATCTCGGCGCATGCCTCCAGCGCGGACGCCCGCTCGTCGCCGAGGTGGACGCGGGCCGTGTCGAAGACCGGCCCCTTGAGCCCAGCCAGGACGTCCTCCCGCCAGATCGCCAGCGCCGCGCGTAACTGGGCGGCGGCCTCCGCCGCGTTTCCGCCGTCGCGGACGGCCAGCGCGTGCCGGACCTGGCGCTGGAACACCTCGGCGTCCAGGCCGCCCGGATCCACCTTCAGCGCGTAGCCGGCCGGGGTCAGGGTGAGTAACTCACCCGGCGAACGCGGCGAACGGCCCGGTTCGAGCACCCGCCGCAGGCCGGCGACGTACTTCTGGACGACGTTGGCGCCGTTGTCGGGCGGGTCGTCTCCCCAGACGGCGTCCACGATCGCCGGGACCGAGACGGGACGTCCGGCGTTCACCAGCAAAACAGCCAGGACGGCGCGTTGCTTGCCCGGGCCCAGCTCCAGTTCGTCGTCGTCACGCCAGGCGCGCAGCCGTCCCAGGATCTCGAAGCGGAGCGACCCGGCGGCAGCGGAGCCCTCGGTCACGAACAACCCCCCTCAGCGGCCCGACCGCAGTCGTCCGGCAGCGCGGGCGCAGTGACCGCAGCATATCGACAGTGATTGCGCACAGGGGTCCAGGACGCTCACCGGTGACGGAAAGCGGCCAAAACGCGCACAGGTCAGCAACGCGCACAGGTCAGCAACAGGGGGAAGCGATGCGCACTAACAGGACGTTCAGGTCGGCACTGGTGGTGTCGGCGGCACTCGGGCTCACGCTCACCGCCACGGGGTGCAACTCGGACTCGAAGGACGGCAGCGGCTCGGTCCGCCCGGCGAGCCCGGCGACTTCGGTGAGCCCGGCCGGAAGCCCGGCGGCGCCCGCGAACGGCATCGAGAAGCAGAGCGCGCAGAAGATTCTCGCCGCCGCCCGCAAGGCGACGGCGTCCGCCGCCAGCCTTCGCATCAAGGGCCAGATCAAGGAGGGCGGCCAGACCATCGGCCTCGACTTCAGCTACTCCGGGAAGCAGGCGGCGATCGGCGAGCTCAGCATGGACGGCCAGCGGGTGGCTATGACCCGCATCGGGTCGGCCGTGTACGTCAAGCCTGACGACAAGTTCCTGCAGAAGATCGGCGGGAAGGGCGCCGTGCAGACGCTGAGCGGCAAGTACCTCAAGACCAAGCCCGGCGACAAGGACTTCGCCGACATCGTCACTTTCACCACCCTGCCCAAGGTCGTCACCGGGATCCTGACGGCCGAGGGAACTCCGGCCAAGGGGGAAGTGGCGCAGCTTGAGGGGCGCCCGGCGATCGCACTCACCGACAGCGGCAGCGACAGCGGCAAGCTCTACGTGTCCACCGTTGGCGAGCCCTACGCCCTTCGCCTCGACGGCGGCGCGGAGGGCCGGATCGACTTCCTCGACTACAGCAAGGCGGTCACCGTACAGGCCCCGCCCAGCAACCAGGTCGTGGACATCTCATCCCTGAAGGGGGCCGGAGGCTAGGCGGGTACTGCGACTACGGCGGGCCCGCCGACTCGACTAAGGCGGGCCCGCCGAGTCAACTAGGCCAAGCTCGCCGACCGCACCCGCTGAGCGCAGAGGGCGCCGATCACGAGCAGCCCGGTGATCGCGGCCACGACGCGTACGAGGCCGTCGGCGGAGGCCGGCGCGGCGAAGTACACGCTGCCCAGCCCCGCGACCGCCGTCACGCTCGCCAGGAGGGGGCCGGTGGAGTTGAGCGCGGACACCGCCGAGGCGAACCGCGTGTCCACCAGGGACGAGACCTGGGCGATCAGCGGGCTGTACCCGGCGGCGTGGCCTGCCCCGGCGATCGCGAGGATCGGTACGGAGACCAGTCCCGGCCACTCCGTGCGTGCGAGCAACGCGATCGTGGCCGCTCCGGCGCCGAACGCGACAGGTCCGAGCAGAGGAAGCACGTTCTGCAGGCGGGGGTGGAAACGGTTCCAGCTCAGGCTGAGCGAGCCGAATCCCACGGCATAGGGAACGAACGCCACCCCCGCCTCGAACGGGGTGAAGCGCAGCGCCGACTGCAGGTGCAGGGTCAGCGTGAGCAGGAAGACGGTGTAGCAGCCCATGATGATCCAGCAGGCGGCCAGACCCGGCTTCACTCCTACAGGCCGTAGCGCCTTCGGATCGAGAAGCGGCTGCCGCGCCTTCGACTCGTACCGGACGAAGGCCGTGAACAGGATGGCGCCACAGCAGAGTGAGATCCACGCCCATACGGGCCAGCCGTTGTCCGGGCCGAAGATGAGCGGTGCGGTGAACGCCGTCATGGCGACGGTCAGCACGGCCACACCGGCGAGATCCAGCCGGGGTGTGTCGTCCGATCGCGCCCCGAGCAGGACGCGCGGCCCGATCGCCAGCAGCACGACGCCGATCGGGATGTTGATGAGAAAGACGGGTCGCCAGCCGAGGCCGAAGAGGTCGGCGCCGACGACGAGCCCGCCGACGATCTGGCCGAGCGCGACGCCGAGCGCGAGCACCATGCTGTAGATGCCGATGGCTCTCCGCCGGGCCGCGCCCTCCCAGTGCAACTGGATGAGCGAGAAGACCTGCGGCATCAACAGCGCGGCTCCGACGGCTTGGGCGACCCGCGCGACCACCAGGATGGCGGCGTTCGGCGCCAGGCCGCAGAGCAGCGACGCCACGGTGAACCAGCCCAAGCCGAGCAGGAACGCTCGCCGGTGCCCAAGGATGTCGCCTAGCCGGGCGCAGGTCACCAGGAGCACCCCGGTTGTCAGGAGGTAGCCGGACACGATCAGCTGGATCGCCGCACCGCCCGCGTCGAGATCCGCCCGGATGGTCTGCGCCGACACCGAGACGATCGACCCGTCCATGGACGCCATCACCTGTCCGGCGAGCAGCACGGCCAGCATCGGACCCCGGCGCACCGTCGCGGTCGCAAGTGTGATCATGCCCCAGAGCATCACCAGGTCCGGAGCCCCGGGTCTTGAAGAAATATGCGGCCCGCCGGAATGTCAGTGTCACCCCGTAGGGTCACGCTCGTGCGTACTGCCCAGGTGGTGGCCCAGACCCCGCACTTCGTGATCCACACGGTCGAGTGTGCGGACGACCATGCCCGGTGGTCCAAGCCGGAGCTGACGGTCGCCACGCAGATCATCCTGGTCCGCCGGGGACGCTTCCGGGTCTCCTCCCGGGGCGGCGAGGTGATGGTCGACCCCACCGTCGGCTACCTGCACGGCCCTGGAGAGGAGGAACGCTTCTCCCATCCGGCAGGCGGCGACAGCTGCACGTCCATCACGTTCACCGCAGGCGCCCTGATCGACGACCTTTGGCCAGATCCCTTCGGCGGCTCGCCCATGTCACCGGCCGTGCTGGTGGACCCGCAGCTGGAGCTCGCTCACCGGCTGTTGCCGCGCTCTCTTGACGACCCTGGGTTCGGCGGCGCCGAGGCGGTGCTCGACCTGCTCACGCTGGCGCTCCGCGGCCGTGGAGGCGCCCCTCACCGGCACGGGCCCGGCCGTGCCGGTCTGGCCGAACGCGCCCGCGAGGCGATCGTCTCAGTCGAGCCGCAGGCGGCCGATCTGGTGGGCCTGGCCCGGCTGCTGGAGACCTCGCCGTCGCACTTGAGCCGGACGTTCCGGCACCACATCGGCATGACCGTGAGCCGCTACCGCAACCGCGTGCGCGTCAGCCACGCGCTGGCCGCCATCGAGGCCGGGGAGACCGACCTCGCCGCCCTCGCGTTCTCTCTTGGTTTCAGCGACCAGGCACACTTCAGCCGAGTCATGCGCGACGAGCTCGGTCACACCCCCGGTCGCGTCCGGACGCTGCTGGCCGCCTGAGCTGGCCTTGACTGGCCAGGTTGGCCGGCGAATCGAGCCCTACCATCGACTCATGCTCACACAACGGAGTGGAACGGAATCATTCGTTCCGATATTACCGGAGCAAATCATTCCGTTCAACGAGAGGTCGTAAATGTCTGAGATCAAGCCGTTCCGCATCGAGATCGCGCAGGCCGACGTGGACGATCTGACCAGCCGGCTCGCCCGCACCCGGTGGGCCGACGAGCTGCCCGCCGAGGAGGTCGCGGGCAAGGTCGAGGGCGTGCCGGCACCGCCCGGCTGGGAGTACGGCGTCCCGCTGTCGTACGTCCAGCGGCTGGTCGCGCGCTGGCGTGACGAGTTCGACTGGCGCGAGCAGGAGGCCAGGCTCAACGAGTACCCGCAGTTCACCACCGAGATCGACGGGCAGAACATCCACTTCGTGCACGTGCGGTCACCCGAGCCGGACGCGACCCCGCTGATCCTCACGCATGGCTGGCCCAACACCTTCGTGGAGTATCTGGGTCTGGTCGCCGAGCTCACCGACCCGCGCGCGCATGGGGGCGACCCGGCCGACGCGTTCCACGTCGTGATCCCGTCGATCCCGGGCTTCGGCTTCTCCGGCCCGACCAGGAGCCGTGGCTGGAACGCCGCGCGCACCGCCAAGGCCTGGGCCGAGTTGATGAGCCGCCTCGGCTACGAGCGGTACGGCGTGCACGGCAACGACGCGGGCGCCATCGTGGGGCCGCTGCTGGGCGAGGCCGACAAGGAGCACGTCGTCGGCGTACACGTCAACCAGATCTTCTCGTTCCCGCGTGGGGACGAGGGCGAGTTCGAGGGGCTCGCGCCGGAGGACTACCAGGCGCTCCAGTTCGGGCAGGCCTTCGTCGAGCACGCGATTCACGACAAGTCGCAGCAGGCGCAGCCGCAGACGCTCGCGCACGCCCTGTCCGACTCGCCTGCGGGCCAGCTCGCCTGGATCGGGCAGTTGTTCGGGGACGCCCTGGATCCCGACGACGTCCTGATCAACGCGTCGATCTACTGGTTCACCAACACCTCGGCCTCGTCGGCGCGGTTCTATTACGAGAACCACCACTCGGAGCTGCCGTCGGAGCCGACGACCGTTCCGATGGGGCTGGCCGCGTTCGCCTACGACTTCAAGGCGCCGCGCAAGTTCGCCGAGCGCGACCACTCCAACATCGTGCACTGGAACGAGTACGAGCGCGGCAGCCACTGGGCCGCGCACGACGCCCCCGACCTGCTCATCGGCGACCTCCGCGAGTTCTTCCACAAGCTCGGCTGAGAATGCCTGTCGCTGAGGCCCCCCGGTTTCGGAGGGCCTCAGTGGCGGTCAGGCGGTCTTGATGGTGCCGCCGTCGATGCGCACGTCGGTGCCGCTGATGCTCGCGGCCTGTGGTGAGGCCAGGTAGGTGACGAGTGAGGCGACCTCTGCGGGCTCGATGAGTCGGCCCGTCGTCATGCCGATGGAGCCGGGGAGTGCGGCGAGCAACTGCTCCTGTGTCAGCCCCATCGACTTGGCGAGCTCGGCCCCGTAGCCTGCGGGGTCCTCCCACATCGAGGTACGGACCACGCCGGGCGAGATGGTGTTGACCCGTACGCCCTGCGGCCCGAACTCCTCGCTGAGGGCCTTGCCGAACGCGGTGAGCGCGGCCTTGGCGGTCGTATACGTGACGGGCCCGGAGTGCGGCATGCGGGCACCGGCGGACGACACGTTCACGATGCTCCCGCCGCGTTCCAGCAGGCTCGGCAGGGCGGCGCGGGTGGTGCGGACCGCGCTGAGGAAGTTGAGGTCGAACGACTGCGTCCACTGCTCGTCGTCGAAGCCGAGGAAACCGTCGAGCTGGCCCTCGCCGCTGTCACCGCCGCCGACGTTGTTGACGAGCAGGTCGATGCCGCCGACCTCGCCCGCCGCGCGGGCGACGAGCTCCACCGGGCCTTCCGGTGTGGAGAGGTCGGCGGGCACACAGACTGCTCCGGTGGCCGTCAGCTCGGCCGTGACCGTGCGGGCGCCGGCCACGACGCGCATGCCCTCGCCGATCAGTGCGGTCACGATCGCCAGCCCGATGCCGCGGCTGGCCCCGGTGACGACGGCGGTCCGGCCCTTGAGTGCCATGTCCATGATCAATCCTCGCTATCTGCATCGTTGGCGATGCGGCGAATCTAATACTTGCAACAGTGCTGACGCAAGTAGCGAGGAAAAGGGGACGCTGCTGTAGGGTCTGACCATGAAAATCGGAGGGCGTGCGCTGCGGTCCGATGCGGAACGCACCGTTCGGACGATCCTCGAAGCGGCCGAACGGGTGCTCAGCAAAAACCCGGCGGCGAGCATGGAACAGATAGCCGAGGCCGCAGGCGTCGCCCGGACCACCGTCCACCGCCGGTTCGCGTCACGCGAGGCGCTGGTGGACGCGATGACGGCCTGGGCCACCGAGCAGTTCGCGGCGGCCGTGCACGCCGCGAATCCGGTGACGACCCCGCCCCTGGTCGCGCTCTACCAGGTCACGGCCAACGTGCTGCGGGTGAAGATCGACTGGGGCTTCGCCATGAGCCGGGCCCGGGAAGCAGACCCCGAGGTCGCCCGCGTGCACGCCGAGGCCCTCGAACGCTGCGACGAGATGTTCCGGCGAGCCCAGGAGTCCGGGCTGCTCCGCCCGGACGTCGATCTGACCTGGGCACGCCGCGTCTATTACGCGCTCATCCATGAGGCTGCGCAGGAACGCGACGAGGACGCCGACGCGCTCGCCACCCGCCTGGTGGACACCCTCCTGCGCGGCATCGGCAGCGCTGACCAGCGCCTCAGCTGAACTTCAAAGTTTCTTCACGCAGGCGGTCACACCGTTCCTCCGAGGTTCGTCAGTGCAGTGACCAACCAAAATGAAGGAGCGCAGTGATGGAAGCTCGCATGAAGAACCCCGCCTACGTTCTCCCCGACGCCCTCAAGGGCATCCAGAACATCTTCAAGGGCATCAACTCCAGCGGCCTGTCGCAGGAGATGCAGGAACTGGTCGGCTTGCGGGTCAGCCAGATCAACGGTTGCAGCGCCTGCGTCTACGCCCACGTGCAGAACCTCAACAAAGAGGGGACGAGCGCGGACAAGGTCGCCACGGTCGCAGCCTGGCAGGAGTCACCCTTCTTCGACGACGCCGAGCGCGCCGCCTTCGCCCTCGCCGAGGCCGCCACCCGTATCGCCGACCGTTCAGGTGAAGCCGTCCCGGACGACATCTGGGACGCCGCCGCCGACCACTTCGACGAGCAGGAGCTTTCGGCGGTCATCCTCGTGGTCGCGGTGACCAACATGTTCAACCGTTTGAACGCCACCATCAAGGAGCCCGCAGGCGTTGCCTGGTAGCCCGCCGCCCGGGTCCGCCCCTCGGCGGACCCGGCCGGAGGACTTGCCCGACCGCGCCGCGCCCGGTCCACCAGCCCCTCACACTCAATGATCCCCGGACGATCGGTGGGTACCGGGTGCTCGCTCGGTCGGCGCCGGCACTCCGCACGCGCGACGGGCCATCTGGGCCATGCTCAACCAGGTCGTTGGCGACTGAAGGAACGCGGAATCGCATACAGCGAGGCTCATCTCGGTGGTCGGCTGATCGAGGATCCCGAAGAGATGAGAAAGCTCGACGTGCGCTATGACCTAATACGTGCCAAGGCGCTCTCACAGGAGCAGTCCTTGGAGCTCATCACGGGTGTGAGGGAGCGGATGAGATGACGGTCGAGTGGCGTAAGAGCAGCCGAAGCGCAATCGGGGAAGATTCGAGCTGTGTTGAGCTGGCTCGCGTACACGACACCATGGCCGTTCGTGACAGCAAAGCGCCGAAGGGCGGCTACATCTCGATTGTGGCGGCGGACTGGCGGCGGTTCGTTGGTGCGGTGAAGGTGGATCGGTACGACCTTCGCTAAGGCAGCTCGACCAAGGTTTGCAGGGCTCCGATGAGGCGTGCCGTGTCTTGCTTGCCGAGGGGATCGAGGAAGCGGCGCTCCACGTCCTTGCGTGTTCGTTCGCCTTTGGCGAGTGTGGCTCTGCCCGTGTCCGTCAGCGTCACGATGTTTCTGCGGCGGTCGTGTGTGCTGCGGCGGCGCTGGAGGAACCCCTTCTCCTCCAGAGCGTCGACGAGCGTGACCATGGTGGTCGGGTCGACGCCTAGCTGGCCTGCCGCCTCCATCTGCGAGAGCGGCTCCGGACCTCCGAACAGCGCCAGCAGGGCGAGCTCGCGGCCGTCGATCCCGAGTGGGGTCAATGCTGCGGCTGACTCCTCGACGTGCCGGAGATACGCGTGCTTGAGGAGAAAACCGAGCCGGTCGGCGAACGCCGGTGGGGATGGATCCGAACGGAAAGTCTCTTTCTGATTGGCTGTGGACCTGAAGATCTCGACAAGGTCGTCCCAGGAGACATCGGGAGGCGACAGGTGGAAGTGTGCTCCGGGCGCCCATGCCTCGATCTCCGGAGTGCGGCCGGTGCACACGACGTGGACTGCATCGTCGATGGAGAGGCGCAGCGCGACGGCGCGGTGCGGGGGCTCCAGGTAGAGGCCCGCGAACTCGACGATCCGCGCGTCCAGGCGTGGGGTGGTGGCGAACGTGAGCGGCTTCTCCAGCCATGGCCGCAGCCCGTACCGGCGCCAGACCTCTAGGACGCTGGCCGGTGACAGGTCCAGTTCGCTTGCGAGCAGCCGGGACGAGCAGCGGGATCGGAGTGTGCGCAGGACGATCTCCACGTCGCTGACCGTTCGCGGACGGCCTGTGCGTTCCTGGTCGGCCAGCGCCGCGAGGCCACCCGCCCTGTAGCGGCCCCGCCACAGCCGGACGGTCGGCACGGATGTCGCCGTGCGTTCTGCGATCACTGTGTTGGGCAGGCC
Source organism: Actinomadura sp. 6N118 (assembly GCF_044326415.1). Classification (NCBI taxonomy): domain Bacteria; kingdom Bacillati; phylum Actinomycetota; class Actinomycetes; order Streptosporangiales; family Thermomonosporaceae; genus Actinomadura; species Actinomadura sp. 6N118. The sequence continues at coordinate 221,284 of NZ_JBIRAZ010000006.1, forward strand.
GGAGGCCGCCAGGAGCACGATCCTGGCGCGGCGCGCGGGCGTGCCGTCGCCGGGCGCGCCGGCCATCTCTTCGAGCCGGACACGATCTCCGTCCCGCAAGGGGAGGGGAGGCGAGACACGCATGGGTCGAGCATCGCAAATGGAAGAGGTTTTTTCCATCGAGAAATATGGTCGATCAGCGATTTAACCTGGCGGCATGCGAGTGACCTTTGGCGTGAAGACCACGCCCATGCATGTCGACTACGCCGACATTCTGCGTGTCTGGCAGGAGGCCGACGGGATTCCGCAGATCGAGGACGCGTGGTTGTGGGACCACGTGCTTCCCCTAGCCGGGCCGAGGAACGGACCGATCTACGAAGGCTGGACATTGCTCAGCGCGCTGGCCGCACAGACGAACCGCCTGCGCTTCGGGCTGCTGGTGACCAGTAACCGCATCCGGCAGCCCGCCGTTCTGGGCAAGATGGCCTCCACCCTGGATGTGATCTCCCAGGGTCGCCTCATCATGGGCATCGGCGTCGGCGGGACCCACCAGCCGTCAGGCAGCGGCGGGATCGCCGGTGAGAATCCCGCCATCGCCGAGTACGCCGCGTACGGGCTGAGTCTGGTCCCACCGGCAGAGGGGATCGCGCGCCTGGCCGAGACCGTCACGATCCTGAAGCGCATGTGGACCAAAGAGGTCTTCGACTTCGATGGTCGCCACTATTCGCTTAGCGGCACCCGCAACGAACCCAAGCCGGTGCAGAGGCCGGGCCCGCCCATTCTGATCGGCGGCTGGGGAACCAGAACCCTGCGGCTGGTCGCCGAGCACGCCGACATATGGAACATCCCCGGCCCGCCGCACAACAGCGTCGAGCATCTGGCCGAGCGCGCCCGGATACTCGACGCTCACTGTGCCGACCTCGGCCGTGATCCGCACGAGATCACGCGTTCGGTCCAGACGATCGTGTCGTTCGACGACACCCCCGCGGCCGTGACGACAGTGCTCGATCTCATCGACGCAGGCTTCGGGCACATCGTCCTGAGCCTGCGGCCGGGATACCCCAAGGGTGCCGCCCACCGCCTGGCCGACGAGATCATTGACCCGGTCCGTGCCTGCCTCGGCTAAGGGGACCTCCTGGCCGGGCTCGGCCGGGTGCTGCTGGAGCGGCTCATGCGTGCTCGGGGGCTGGCTCTGCGGTTGCCACCGCATCCTCCTCGGCCACGGGTGGCTTGAGGAAGGCGGTGGCCCAGGCGACCACGATGCCGAGCACGGCGATGATCAGGCCGGTGAGCACCGCGGCCGAGGCGGTGGAGCCGCCGATCGCCACGCCGCCGGCGACCGAGCCGAACGCGATGCCCATGTTGGCCGCGGAGGCGGGCAGCGACTGGGCCAGCGTGCCGCCCGGTCCGGCCAGGCTGATCACGCGGTACTGGAGTGAGGGCACCATGCCGAAGCCGAACACGCCATAGACCAGCAGCACCAGCGCCACGAGGAACGCCATCGAGCCGACGAGGTAGAGCGCGAGCAGGGAGCCCGCGAGACCGAGGGACGCGATGATCAGGGTGCGTGCGGCGTTCTGATCGGCGAAGCGGCCGCCGCCGAACGAGCCCACCGCCGTGGCCACGCCGTACGCCAGCAGGAACACGCTGATCATCACACCGGAGATGCCCGTGACGGTTTCCAGGAACGGCACGATGTAGGTCAATGCCGCGTACAGCGCCGCGAACACCAGGAAGGTCAGGAACAGCACGGCGAGCACCCGCGGCGCGAACGCGTGCCTGGCCTGGTCGCCCGCGCCGCCGCCGCTGCCGGGCGCGGAGGGGACCAGCGCCACCGTGGCGATGAGCGCGATCACGCTGAGGACGACGATCGCGGTGAACGAGCCACGCCAGCCGAGCGCTTGGCCGACCAGCGTGCCCAGCGGCACGCCCAGCGCGGCCGACACGGCGACCCCGGAGATGATGATGGAGATCGCCCGGCCTATGCGCTCCGGCGGGACGACCGAGAGGCCCGCGGCGAACGCGGCGGCGATGAACAGGCCCTGCACCGCGCCGGTGACGACGCGCGCCGTGAGGAACAGGGCATAGTCGGCGGTCAGGACCGCGACCAGGTTGCCCAGGATGAACAGGACGAGCGCGCCGACGAGGACGGTCCGCTTGTCCAGTTTGATCGTCAGTGCCGTCAGGATCGGGCCGCCGATGGCCAGCCCGAGCGCGTAAGCGGTCACCAGCGTGCCGGCCGTGGGGATGGAGATCCGGAGGTCGTCGGCAATCAGGTTCAGCACGCCGACAACGAGTAGTTCGGCGCTGCCCAGTACGAACATTCCTACGAACAATGTGGCCAGGACCAGGTTCGCCCTGCCCCGGCTCAGTGTCGCGCTCATATGAATCTTCCTTGCATGGGTGGATGGGCCGCTTGCCCGCGGCCTCTTGTCGACGGTTGGTTCAGGCGGCGAGCGCGGGCGCGAGACCGAATGCCGGTACCAGGCTCGGGTCGTGGAACGCCGTGATGCGGCTGATCCGGTCCCCGATCAGGGTCAGGACCTCGACGCCGTGCGCCTCGTACCGGCCGTCGCCAGCGCGCTTGTAGCCGACGAAGGCAGGCTGGCCGTTCGCGCGGGTGGTCACGATCCGCCACCGGTCCCTGCGCAGGACCCGGCCGGCCAGGAACCCGACGACGGCGTCGCGCCCGGTGAACCAGGTCGGGATCGGCGGCATCTCCAGCTCGACGTCGGCCCGCAGCAGGTTCACCAGCGCGCCGGGATCGGCCCGGGTGAACGCGTCGACATAGGCGTCGAGGAGCGTTCGCTGAGTTTCCTCGTCCGGCTCGGTCAGATCGTCCGCCACCGGCCCGGCCTCGGCCAGGCGCGCCCGGGCGCGGCGGAGGGCGCTGTCGACGGCGGTGGTCGTGGTGTCCAGTATCTCGGCGACCTCGGCCGCCCGGAACGCCAGGACGTCGCGCAACGTGAGCACAGCCCGCTGCCGCGCTGGCAGGAACTGGAGCGCAGCGATGAAGGCGAGCCGCACCCCGTTCCTCGCCGCCACGACCGTCGCCGGGTCGTCGGCGCCCAACAACCGGTCAGGCACCGGCTGAAGCCACGCCACCGACGGCTCGGAGAGAGCCACCGCCACCCGGTGATCGTCCGAGGGCGCGCCCAGCCCCGATGGAAGCGGCCGCCGGGAGCGCGTCTCCAACGCCGTCAGGCAGGTCATGGTGGCGATCTTGTAGAGCCACCGCCGCACCGAGGAGCGGCCCTCGAACCGGTCGAACGCGCGCCACGCCCGCAGGTAGGTCTCCTGCACCAGGTCCTCGGCATCATGGATCGAGCCCATCAGCCGGTAACAGTGCGCGAGCAGCTCAGGCCGGAACGGCTCAGCCAAGGCGGCGAACTCTGCGTTCGTTGGCATCGCGGCTTCTCCTGGGAGTCCGGTGAGGTTCACAGTAGGCGGCGGCTCAGCCGACCGGGCTCAGCCCGGCGACGCGGACCAGCACGTCCCGCGCGAGGGCTTCGTTGGTGACGACGGTGGTCTGGAAGGGATCGGACATTGGGCACTCCGGAGGAGATGGTCGTATCGGTCCGCATCAAGACCATCCGCCGGAGGAAAAACCGTCGCGACAAGGGCTGTGATGTGAGTCACAGACGCCGTGCGGCAGCTTCGACGTCAGACGCGGATGCGCATGAGGTCGTTGCCGACGATGACGCGGCCGTCGTAACCCTTGCGGGCCTTGTGCTTCCAGATGGCGTCGGGCACCAGGCGCTTGTCGCCCGGGGCCAGATGGTTGAGGACGAGCGTCTTGACGCCCGCTTGCTGGGCGAGGGCACCCACCTTGGTGACGTCGGTGTGGCTGTTCTGGTGGTGCTGGATCTGGCCGGGACTCAGGTTTCCAGCGAGCTTGACGATCTGCATGTCGATGACCTCGTGGACGAGCACGTCGGCGCCGCGGGCGAGGGTGACGATGTTCGGGGTGACGGTGGTGTCGCCGCTGAAGACGACCGACCCGTGGGCGGTGTCGAATCGGAAGGCGAACGACGGGAAGACCGGCGGGTGCCGGACGAGGATCGCGCTGACCCTCACCTGATCGTTTGACATCACGGTGAAGGGCCGCATGGCCGGTGCGAGGTCGCCTGTCGGGCTCGCGCCCACGTCGGGGAGCGCGATGTCGTGCGGGCGCACCAGCGTGCGGAGATCGGGCCAGCCTTCGTCGCGCATGCGCAGGTTGAGGTCGTAGGCGGTGGCGGCGATCTGCGCCTGGATCAGGTCGGTCAGGCCAGGTGTGGGGTTCTCGGGGTGGACGACGGGGACCTGGCGTCCGGGCGGGTACGGCGTGGGCAGCGCGCCCGCGCGGCCGGGTCCGTACACGTCGACCGGGTGGGTCATCGGCTTGATCCCGCCGAACCGCAGGAACGGCAGGGTGTACAGGTCGGCGATGTGGTCCGAGTGCAGGTGCGTGATGAAGATCGCGTCGAGGTTCTTGATGGCCAGCCCGGCGCGGTCGAACTGGTCGAACGCGCCGTGACCCAGGTCGATCAGGTGGACCCGCCCGTCGACGACCAGGGCGGAGGAGATCCCTGTCCGGCCCGCCATCGGCACGGGTCCGGCGGCGGTGCCGATGAGCACCAGTTCGGTGCCCTTGCCGAAGGTGGTGGCGCGGGCGGCGGGTGCGGCCGCGGCGCCGACCAGAGGCGTGGTCGCGGCGGCTGCGGCCAGGCGCAGCACCTGGCGTCGATCGGTGTGCGGGCGCTCGGGCATGGGCCTGCCTTTCCCGGAGGGAGAAGTTGATGAGATCATCAGTAATGATGAAGTCATCTGTCAAGGCGGCATGCTGCATCGCCCATCGCCCATCGCCCGTTGCCGCCAGCCGGGGGCCGGCTCAGCTGGCGGTGCGAAGCTTGACGCGGTCGAGCCCCGCGATGCGAGCCAGTCGCCGGTGCGAGTCGAGACGGGCGTCGCGGTCGTACGTGCTGGTGTGCACGAGGATCTCGTCCGCTCCCGTGCGTTCGATGAGGCCTTCGAGCTGCTCGGCGACCTCGTCCTCGGTGCCGTGGACATGGCCGCGCATGGAGTCCTCGAAGACGCGCCGTTCGCGATCGGTCATCTCGCGAGCGAGGATCTCGTCCGGCGGGGAGAGCGGCGGGAACTCGCCGCGCGTCCGGGAGTAGGCGTTCGACCAGGCCTCCGGGACGAGCAGCCGGCGCGCCTCCTCGGTGGAGTCGGCGATCGCCACGGTGCCGGACACGATGACGTACGGGATGCGGCCCTGGAAGTTCGCCCGGTATCTGCGGATCGCCTCGATCATCCGTTCCTCGCCACGCGCGGCTGCGATCACCAGCGGCAGCCCGAAGGCGGCGGCGAGGTCGGCGCCGGATCCGGTGGCCAGGATGTACGCGGGCACGCGCAGGTCGTCGGCGGGCCATGCGTGCACGCCCGGGTGGGCGTCCTGGTCACCGGAGAAATAGCCCAGCAACTCGGTCAGCTGATCCCCGAAGTGGTCGGCGTCGTCCTTGCCGTGCCCGAGCGCGCGCCGCACCCCGCCGGTGAAGCCGACCGATCGGCCCAAGCCCATGTCGATCCGCCCCGGATACAGCGCCTCCAGCACCCCGAACTGCTCCGCGACCACCAGCGGGCGGTGGTTGGGGAGCATCACGCCGCCGGTGCCGACCCGGATCCGCGAGGTGGCCGCCGCGACGGCAGCGGCGAGGACCGTGGGCGCCGAGCCTGCGACGCCGGGGACGCTGTGGTGCTCGGAGACCCAGAAGCGGTGGTAGCCGAACTCCTCTGCCTGTTGCGCGAACTCGACCGTGGCGCGCAGCGCCTCCGGATGGCCCTCGCCCACCCGCGTCCGTGACCGGTCGAGGATCGAGAACCGCGTCGAGCTCAGCGCTGAGGTCATGGTCATTTCAACGCCTCAGAGTCTCCGTCATTCCACCGGTGATGCAGGTCACGCCCTTCATTCGGGGTTGGTCAGGCGGGCCAGCACGACGCCGCCGAGGATGAGGCCGAGGGCGATCGTGCGGCCCACGGTGACCGGGTCCTTGTTGACGACGATGCCGAGGCCGATCGCGCCGACGGCGCCGATGCCGGTGAAGATGGCGTACGCGGTCCCGACCGGGAGGGTCTGCATCGAACGCGACAGAAAATAGACGGCGATCGCGGCGAGCACGAAGCAGAGGAGGGTCGGGAGGGGGCGGGTGAAGTTCTGTGTGGGTTTGATGCTCTGCGACCAGGCGATCTCGACCAGCCCGGCCAGCGCGAGGAAGACCCAGGCCATGTCAGTAGTCCTTTCCCAGGTCGTGCGCGGCTTGCAAGGCGGCGGAGAGGGATTCGTCGTGGGCGGTACGCAGATGGGCCAGGGCGGGGTCGAGACGTGAGTTGGCCAGTTCGGCGTTGATGAACGTGGTGTCCTCGACCGCGAAGTGACCGGCGAAGAAGTCGCGTAGGAAGCGCTCCTGGTAGTCGAACCTCGCCTTCGGCGCGCCGGGGGAGTAGGACCCGCCGCGCGCGGTGGCGACGACGAAGCGGCGGCCGGCCAGGGACATCTTGGGGAACGTCACCTGGTCGAGCCACGCCTTGAGGGAGGCGGGGATCGAGTAGTTGTACATCGGCGTCGCGATGAGGATGACGTCCGCCGCGACGAGCTCGTTCAGCAGCGGTTCGAGGACGGTCCAGGCCTCGGCCTGCGCGGGCGTCCGCACCGCCTCCTTGTAGCGGTCGATCTCGGTGATGGTGTTCGCCAGGACGTAGTCGCAGAGTTCGGTCCACGCCTCGCCGATGAACGGAACGGGGTCGAGAGCGAGATCGCGGTGCAGGTAGGTGCCGTCGGGGTGGGCGGCCCGCCAGGACGCGGCGAACGCCTCGCCCACCTCGCGGCTGATCGAACGGCGGCGGGCGCTGGCTTCCAGGTGCAGCAACGTGGCCATGGGACTCTCCTCGTTAAGTGGACGCCATGTCCGCTTGAACGATAGAGATAACCGGACATGCTGTCCAGTTATTCCGTTCTCGGCTACAGTCGCCGCATGGAGAGCCGAAGGGATCTGCTGGCGGAGGGGCCGGCCCGGCCCCGCGAGCGGGCGGACGCGGCGCGCAACCGCGCGAAGGTGCTGGCCGCGGCCGCCGAGCTGTTCGCCGCCCGGGATCCGCGCGAGGTCACGATGGATGACATCGCCAAGGCGGCGGGGGTCGGGCGCGGCACGCTCTACCGCCGCTATCCCGACACCGCCTCCATGGCCCGCGCGCTGCTCGACGAGCATGAACGCGAGCTCCAAGGGCGGCTCCTGAGAGGCGAGCCGCCGCTCGGACCGGGCGCCCCACCGGCCGAGCGGCTCGCCGCGTTCTTTGCCGCGATGGTCGAACTACTGGAGACCCACGCCCCGCTGGTGCTCGGCGCCGAGAGCGGGCGGCTGCGCTACTCCACCGGGGCGTACGGCTTCTGGAGCGCGCACGTACGCGCCCTCGTGGTGGAGGCGGGCATCGCCGAGCCCGAAGCGCTTGTGGACGTGCTGTTGGCGCCGCTCGCGTCAGAGTCGTACCTGCATCAGCGCGAGCAAGGACGCACGCCCCGGCAGATCACCGCTGCCCTGTCACATCTGGCACGCAGCGTCCTGACCAGCTGATCACCTACCGCACTGATCACTTGCTGCACAGGGCCTTGGTCGCGGTCTGCTGGATCGCGTCCCAGATCTTCGGAAAGCCCGGGCCGTAGAACTCGGGGAGCGTCACCGAGAGGCTGATGTGGCGGCGGCCGTCGGCCGAGTGCAGCGACTGCGTGGAGAACCCTTGGATACCGCCGTCCTTGCCCCACGCCGTCACTCCGCAGGACAGCCGGATCTTGCCCATGCCCAGCCCGTCTGCGGAACCGTCCGGGCTGGGGGTGGGCACGGTCGTCCGCATCTGAGCGAGCTGGGCGGGCGGCAGGAGCCTCCCGCCGAGCAGCGCGTCGAAGAAGCGGTTCAGGTCCCCGGTCGTCGAGACGATCTCGCCCGCCGCCCAACCCCAGGACGGGTTGAGCCGCGTGACGTCCACGGTCTTGGCCTGGCCATTGGAAACAAACCGCAGGTAGCCGTGCGCGTGTGGACCGCGAATCCCCGTCCGAGTGCCAGGCAGGTAGGTGTGCCGCAGCCCAAGCGGTTGCACGATGCGGCGACGGACTTCGGTGGCGTACGACCTGCCGGTCACCTTCTCGATGATGAGCCCGGCCAGCACGTAGTTGGTGTTGGAGTAATGCCAGTCGGTCCCCGGCGGGAAGTAAGGCGGCCGCTTGGTGCTCAGACGCACCAGATCCTTGGGCGCCCACGTCGCGTAGCGCACCTTGGCCAGGAAGGCGTCGCCGTCCATGGGGAGCGTCTCGGTGTCCTCCAGGTATTCGCGCAGCCCGGAGGTGTGGTTGAGGAGCTGGCGCACCGTGATGTGATCCCCGTTCGGGACCAGGCCGGGCAGATAACGTTCGATCGGAGCATCCAAGCCGACCTTCTTCTCCGCGACGAGCTGAAGGAGGACGGTCGCGGTGAACGTCTTGGTGGTGCTGCCGATGCGGAACCGCCCTTGCTCAGGGACGGGCTTCTGCTCACCGAGCCGCGCCGTGCCGGCGACGCCACGCCACCGTCCGTGCGGCCCGACCGCCTCGGCCTGCGCGCCGACCGCCCCCGCCGCCACGATGGCGTCCAGCGACCGTTGCAGATCCGACCGATGATCCACCGCCGCCGAACCCGGCACCGCTGGTGCGGCCAGGACCGCCGTCGCGACGGTGACTGCGACGAAAGCCGTTCGTACACGCATAGAAAATCCTCCAGAAATCGCACGAGCCGCTTGGGAACGAGTCCATCGGCCGTGCTCTTCTGGCACCTCCCGCGCTCGGGTGAACGGCCTAGCCCGAACGGGTGAAGGTGGCGCCCAATCCGTGAGGGCCCCCGCGAGCACGGCGTAAGCTCGTGGCCACCCCCAAAGGCCTGTACGTCCCGACTGCAGTGAAAGTGAAATCGTGACCGAATACGTGCTGACGCTCTCGTGCCCGGACCGGCCGGGCATCGTGGCCGCGGTGTCCGGGCTCCTGGCCGAGCGCGGGTGCAACATTCTCGAGAGCCAGCAGTTCAGCGACCTGGACACCGGCACGTTCTTCATGCGCGTGCAGTTCGCGGCGCTGGCCGGCACCGACGAGGACGCCTTGCGCGGCGCGTTCGGGGCACTCGCCCCCGAGCTCGGCCTGGAGTGGCGGCTGGACGCCACCTCCACCCGCGAACGTGTGCTGATCATGGTCTCGAAGGGCGGCCACTGCCTGAACGACCTGCTCTACCGGCAGCGTTCCGGCCTGCTCGCCATCGACATCGTCGCGGTCGTCTCCAACCACCCGGACCTGCGCCCGCTGACCCAGTCGTACGGCATCGACTACCACCACCTGCCCGTCGGCCCGGGCGGCAAGGCGGCGCAGGAGACCGAGGTGCTCACGCTGGTCGAGCACTACCGCGCCGACGTGGTGGTGCTGGCCCGCTACATGCAGATCCTCTCCGACGAGTTCTGCGCCAAGCTGCCCGGCCGTGTGATCAACATCCACCACTCGTTCCTGCCGAGCTTCAAGGGCGCCAAGCCCTACCACCAGGCGCACGCCCGCGGGGTGAAGGTGATCGGCGCGACCGCGCACTACGTCACCGCCGAGCTCGACGAGGGGCCGATCATCGAGCAGGAGATCGCCCGCGTCGACCACACCCAGAGCCCCGAGGACCTCATGGCCGTCGGCCGCGACATGGAGTGCCTCGCGCTGGCGCGCGCCGTACGCTGGCACGCCGAGCACCGCATCCTCCTCAACGGGTCGAAGACGGTCGTCTTCCGCTGATTTGGGGTCGGCGAGAGCCCTCCACTGGGCCCTAGGGCCCTGGGACGGGGCCGCCCTCCGTTCGTACCGTTCCTGCTGATCAGTCGGATATATGACGCCAGCAAGGAGCGAGTTCATGCGCAAGCCGGTGATGTTGATCGGTCTGTCCACTGCAGCGGTCGTGGGCGCGGGCGCCCTCGGCGTGGCGGCCTGGACGCCCCAGTCGTCGAACCTGGTCACGGCTTCGGGCGACGAGGTCGTCGTCTACGTGAGCCCGCCCGGCGAAGGCGCCGGAGGCGCGGCGGGTGCCGGTGGTACGGAGATGGCCGCCAAGTCGTCGGGAGGCGGCTCGTCGAAGGTGAACGTGACGTCGTTGGACGAGGCGGAGGAGGCTCTGCGCCAGAAGGGGGCGACCAAGGGCACCGTGCTGGTCAAGGGCGGCAGGTACAAGGGCCAGTCGTTCACCTGGAGCTACATGCCGGCCGGTGGGGAGTTCACGATCAAGCCCCAGCCGGGCACCGGGCGCCCGGTCTTCGATGGTGGCGGGCAGGACGGCTACTGGACCAGCGTGGCGGCGGGTGACGCGAAGCTGCACTTCCGCGGCATGACCGTCCGCAACTACGTCACCGGCGGGATCCACTTCGACGGCAGCAAGGGCGGGGGAGGGTTCTCCGGCGGCTCGGTCCGCAACATGATCTTTGAGCGCATGGGCACGATCGCACGCGGCGAGAGGGGTTACGCGGCGCTCCACCTCCAGAACGTCAAGAACATCGACATCGCGAACAACGACTTCTGGGACCTGCGCAACCGCTTGGACAAGGCGGCCAAGACCAATCCCGGCCAGGTCCACGGCATCTACTTCTCCGAGGGCGGCGGCAAGGGGAGCACGGTCTCCGGCAACACGTTCCACAAGATCACTGGGGACCCGGTACGGGCGAGTGACGGCGCGGGCGGGATCAGGGTGACCGGCAACACGTTCAAGAGCACCGGCTGGTACGGCGTCTTCACCTTCTGGCGCTTCCCCCGCGACCGCGACTGCAGCACGGGCAGCACGTTCTCCGGCAACACCTACGGCAACGGGCACCCGCGGCGCTCCCCAGCGACCGGCAAGATGCAGACAAAGAACTTCAAGGGCGCACCCACCAGGTCGGGCCAGGATTTCAAGGGGCTCGGCTGCAAGCCCGAGCCCATCCGTAACGGCAGCAACCGTTACGCACCCAACGCCGGCATCAGCATGGTCAACAAGGGCTGATCATCCAGGGTGTGTCTGCGGGCATGGCACCGCGCACCCGGCGCACGGGGTACGCCGGGTGCGCGGCCGTTCGGGCATGCGCGGTCGTTCGGGCCGCGCAGCTAGGAACGGGTGGCGGTCAGGGGACTCTGTCCGTCGGTGATGGTGTCGGCCGGCGGCGTGGTGGCCGCCGGTGGGTTGGCGTCGACGGGGGCCGTTTCGTCCACGAGGGTGGCCTCGTTGAACGGGTCCTCACCGGCGAGCACCACGCGGGCGCGTTCGGCGTCGAACTCCTTGGTCCAGGTACCGATCAGGACCGTCGCGACGGCGTTGCCGGCGAAGTTGGTCAGCGCCCGCGCCTCGGACATGAAGCGGTCGATGCCGACGATGAAGCCGACGCCGTCGACCAGTTCGGGCTTGTGCGACTGGAGGCCGCCCGCGAGCGTGGCCAGCCCGGCGCCGCTCACGCCCGCCGCGCCCTTGGACGCGATGATCATGAACAGCAGCAGCGGGATCTGGGCGCCGATCGACAGCGGGGCGTCCTGTGCGGACGCGATGAACAGCGTGGCCATGGTCAGGTAGATCGCGGTGCCGTCGAGGTTGAACGAGTAGCCGGTCGGGACGGTGATGCCGACCACCGGGCGGCTCACGCCCAGGTGCTCCATCTTCGCGATCAGGCGGGGCAGCGCCGTCTCGGAGGACGAGGTCGACAGGATCAGCAGGAACTCCCGGGCAAGGTAGCGCAGCAACGTCAGGATGTTGATCCGTGCGACGAGCCACAGCACCGTGCCGAGCACACCGAAGACGAACACCACGCAGGTCACATAGAAGCCCAGCATGATCACTGCGAGGCTGCGCAGAGCGTCCCAGCCGGTCTCGCCGACGACCGCGGCGATCGCGCCGAACGCGCCGACCGGCGCCGCCCACATGATCATCGCCAGGATCCGGAACACCCAGCGCTGGATCACTTCGACGCCGCGCCGGATCGGCTCACCGGCCGGGCCGAGCTTCTGGAGCGCGAACCCGGCGAGCAGCGCCACCAGCAGGGTCTGCAGGACCTCTCCCTCGGTGAGTGCAGACAACATCGAGGTCGGGATGATGCCGAGCACGAAGTCGGCCAGGCTCTCGGCGCCCTTGGCCTGCTCCTGCGCCTTGGCTGCGGACGCCGGGTCGAGGTGCATTCCCGCGCCGGGGTGCAGTAGGTTGCCCACGACAAGCCCGATGAGCAGGGCGAACGTGGACATCGCCGTGAAGTAGGTCAGTGCGATCACACCGACCTTGCCGACCTTCGCGGCCTTGGCCACCGAGCCGATGCCCAGGACGATCGTGCAGAAGATGATCGGCGAGATCATCATCTTGATCAGGTTGACGAAGCCGGTGCCGAGTGGCTTGAGCTCCTTGGCGAAGTCGGGGGCGACGAACCCGACGATGACGCCCAGCACGACCGCGACGATCACTGAGACGTAGAGGTAGTGCATTCGGTCCCGGCGTGGTGCCGGTTTGCCGTCGGTGTGGGGGGTGGACGCGGCGTGACCGTCCGTGTGCGGGCTGGATGCCACGGGGGGTCGCCTCCTTTGGGGGTCGGGGTGGGCTGTGGTGTTCCTGTCCGCGAATATCGAGGTTTCTGTGACCGGGGTCACCCTTGTGTACATTTCGTTCACGACCGAGATATGCAGGTAAAACCGAAGGTGAGCGCGGATGCGGTGGATATGGGCGCCAGTGCGGCACTGGCCGGTGCGGCACTGGAGCGTCGCCCGGCAGCTGCTGGTCCTGCAGGCGGTGGTGGTCGGCCTGCTGGTGGTCGCGGGCACCGTGCCCGCCTATGTGGACGCGCAGGACGCGGCCGGCGACAGGGCCCGGGAGACCGTTTCCGCCGTCGCCGCGACGGTCGCCGACGCCCCGAGCGTGCGCGCCGCGCTGGCCGCCCGGGATCCGAGCCGCACGCTCCAGCCGTTCGCCGAACGGGTCCGCGCCGACACCCGGGTCGACTTCATCACGATCATGAATCCGGCGGGCATCCGGTACACCCATCCTGACCCGGCCCGGATCGGGCAGCCGTTCATCGGCAACACGTCCACCGCGCTCGCCGGCCGCCCGTTCACCGAGACCTACACCGGCACCCTCGGGCCCTCCGTCCGGGCCGTCGTCCCCGTCTTCGAGGGCAAGCGCGTCGTCGGGCTGGTGGCGGTCGGCATCACGGTCCGCGCGATCACCTCTGAGCTGCGCGGGCGCCTGCTGTGGCTGGCCGCGATCGCCGTCGCCGTGCTGGCCGCCGGGATCGCCGGCAGCTACCTGGTGAGCGCGCGCCTGCGGCGGCAGACGCGGGGTGTCGCGCCGGACGAGCTCCGCCACATGTTCGACTACTACGAGGCGATCCTGCACGCGGTCCGGGAGGGCTTGGTGATCCTCGACAGGGACGGCCGGGTGGTCCTGTGCAACGACGCCGCCCGTGAACTGCTCGACCTGGATCCCGGCCCGGACGCCGATCCCGCCGGGACGCCCGCCGGCGCCCTCGGGATCCCGGCCGGGCTGGCGGACGCGCTGGTGTCGGCCGAGCCGAGGTCGGACGAGATCCATGTGAGCGACACGCGCGTCCTGGTGGTCAACACCGTGCCGGTGCGTTCGCGCGGGCGGGCGATGGGCACCGTGGCGACCCTGCGCGACCACACCGACCTGCAGGCGCTGATGGGCGAGCTCGACACCGTGCGCGGATTCGCCGAGTCGCTGCGCGCGCAGGCGCACGAAGCCGCCAACCGGCTGCACACGGTGGTGTCGCTGGTCGAGCTGGGCCGTACCGAGCAGGCCGTCGACTTCGCGACCGCGGAGCTGGCCACCGCCCAGGCGCTCACCGACCGGGTGGTCGGCGCGGTGAGCGAACCGGTGCTGGCGGCCCTCCTGCTGGGCAAGTCCGCCGAGGCGGCCGAACGGGGCGTCGAGCTGCGCATCACCGAGGACACCGCGATCGACGACACGCACGGGGCGATCGATCCGCGCGACCTGGTCACCGTGCTGGGCAACCTGATCGACAACGCCGTCGACGCGGCGGTGGCCGGGGACGGCCCGCCCCGCGTCGAGGTGAGCGCCCGTACCATGGGCACCGAGCTCGTGCTGCGGGTCGCCGACACCGGGCCCGGGATCGATCCCGATCTCGTTCCGGCGGCGTTCCGGCGCGGCTGGACCACCAAGCCGCCCGACGGGCCGGTCGGACACGGCCTCGGCCTCGCGCTGGTCGGCCGGGCGGTGCGGCGCTACGGCGGCGACATCGCGGTGGAACGGGACGTCGGCGCGGTGGTCACCGTTTCCCTTCCGATCAAGGCCCTGCCCATGAACGCCCTGCCCATCGGCCGCCCGGACGGTGAGTCATGATCCGCGTGCTGGTGGTGGAGGACGACGCGGTGGCCGCCGAGGCGCACCGGCGGTACGTGGAACGGGTCGCGGGCTTCGCGGTCGCCGGTGTGGTGCACTCGGGCGCCGACGCGCTGCGGTTCTGCGAGCAGCAGCGCGACGCGGTCGACCTCGTTCTCCTGGACTTCTACCTGCCGGACACGCACGGGCTCAAGGTCTGCCGGGCACTGCGGGCGGCCGGGGTACCGGTGGACGTGATCGCGGTGACGTCCGCGCGGGATCTGACGGTGATCAGGTCGGCCGTCTCAGTCGGGGTCGTCCAGTACCTGCTCAAGCCGTTCACCTTCGCCTCGCTCCGGGACAAGCTGGACAGCTACGCGCAGTTCAGGCACCGTGCGGGGCTGCCCGGCGAGGTGACCGGCCAGGCCGACGTGGACCGCATGCTGGCCGCGCTCCGCACCCCGGAGCTCCGTTCGCTGCCCAAGGGCATGAGCGGCGAGACGCTGCAGACGATCACCGAGGCGCTGACGAGCTCGGCCGAGGGGCTCTCCGCGGCGTCGGCGGCCTCGCTCACCGGGGTGTCCCGGGTGACCGCGCGCCGCTACCTGGAGTACCTCGCGGACAACGGCCTGGCGCAGCGCCGTCCGCACTACGGTCAGGTGGGGAGGCCTGAAGTCCGGTTCTATCCGTCGGCGGGCTGAGCACCGGCCAGGAGACCATCACCCCTGAGCTTGGGGAGGGCTTTGATGGTTATTGGTCTATCGGATCCACAAATCTCCTGGTCACTGGGCTACTGTCCGGAGTAACCGCTCTGCACGTCGAAGGGATGGGGGGCACCGCTTGAGAGAGACTCCAGAATCCGCCGGCTCCATGTCGGAGCCCTTCGACGCTCGGGGGGATATGACAGGCAACTACTCGGGCCCCTTCCACTAGCGGCCCGTCCCACTCGAAGGCCGTGGCACCCAGCGCCACGGCCCTCGAGCTTTTTTATGGGCCAGTGGGTTGTATTTTCCAACTTACTTCGATTACGGTCGGGCGTGGTGTAGTTAGTTGGTTTTTCAAACCCACTTGGGTTTCCACACCCACAAGGAGCAGTCATGCGGGACGCGGTGATCGTGGAGGCCGTGCGCACGCCGGTCGGCAAGGGCAAGCCGGGCGGGGCGCTGCATGCCGAGCATCCGGTGGACCTGCTGGCCCGGACGCTCCAGGCACTGGTCGAACGCAGCGGGATCGACCCCGCGCTGGTGGACGACGTGATCGGTGGCGTGGTGACCCAGGTGGGCGACCAGGCGATGAACCTCACGCGCTCGGCCGTGCTCGCCGCAGGGTTCCCCGAGAGCGTGCCCGCCACGACCGTCGACCGGCAGTGCGGCTCGTCCCAGCAGGCCGCGCACTTCGCCGCGCAGGGCGTGATCAGCGGCGCGTACGACGTCGTCATCGCGTGCGGTGTGGAGTCGATGTCGCGCGTGCCGATGGGGTCGGGCGTCCTGCCGGGCAGCGATCCGTTCGGCCCCGGCGTGCACGCCCGTTACCCGGAGGGCCTGGTCGGGCAGGGCATCAGCGCCGAGCTCATCGCCGCCCGCTGGAAGCTCTCCCGCACCGACCTCGACGCGTTCGCGTACGAGTCGCACCGGCGTGCCACCGCCGCCTGGGAGCGCGGCGAGTTCGACCGCGAGGTCGCCTGGACGGGCCAGCGCGACGAGACCGTGCGGCCGGGCACCTCGATGGAGGTCCTCGCCGGGCTCAAGCCCGCCTACTACCACCCGTCCTACGCGGAGCGTTTCCCGGAGATCGGGTGGCAGGTCACCGCGGGCAACGCGTCCCCGATCAACGACGGCGCCGCCGCCCTGCTCATCATGAGCTTCGACGCCGCCATCCGCCTGGGCCTGCGGCCGCGCGCCCGCTTCCACACGTTCGCCGTCGCCGGGGACGACCCGCTGCTCATGCTCACCGCGATCGTCCCGGCGACCGAGAAGGCTTTGGCCCGGGCAGGGCTGGCCCTTTCCGACATCGACCTCTTCGAGGTGAACGAGGCGTTCTCCCCGGTCGTCCTGGCCTGGCAGCACGAGACCGGCGCCGACCTCGACAAGGTGAACGTCCGGGGCGGCGCGATCGCCATCGGCCACCCCCTCGGCGCCAGCGGAGCCCGCATCATGACGACGCTCCTGCACACCATGGAGGACCGCGCCGCACGCTTCGGCCTCCAGACCATGTGCGAGGCCGGGGGCCTGGCCAACGCCACCGTCCTCGAACTCCTCTGACCCGACCCTCCACTGCGCGCGAGGTCGGTCGGAGAACCCAACCGACCTCGCCTAGGCTGGCTGCCATGCCCACCCACCCGTCGAAGCCCGCCCACGCATCGAAGAAGGACGCATCGAAGAAGGACGCGCAACCGCGTGAGTGTTCCGTCGCCGATGCCCTGCAGATCGTGGGTGAACGGTGGACGCTCCTGGTGATCCGCGAGTTGCTCTACGGCGTCCGCCGCTTCGACGGGATCGCGCGCAACACCGGGGCGTCCCGCGACATCCTCACGGCGCGGCTGCGCAAGCTGGAGGGCGCGGACATCATCCGCCGCGAGCTCTACAACGAGCATCCTGCCCGGTACGAGTACCACCTCACCCCGGCGGGGCGTGAGCTGAGCGATGTCCTGTCCGTGCTCATGAAGTGGGGGGACCGTCACGTCAACGCCGCGGATCCACCCGTCCGCTGGATCCACACGTGCGGCGAAGTGCTCGATCCGGTCGTCGTCTGCAGCCACTGCGGAAGGCCCGCTCGTGACGGCGGCACCCCGACCGGGCGCGGCGCGCTAGCTCAACTCACATAGCTGGCTCAACTCACATGAAAGGTGAACGTCACGTCCTGCGGAGAGCCCTTTGACTGCGGCAGTCCTTGGATGTGGACCGTAGCCTTGCCCGCCCGCACGGGGGCCACAGCCCACTCCGTGTAGCCCGGATCGACGATGTAGTTGACCTGGTTCAGCCGTACGGATCCACCGAGGACCCTCGGCTCCTGCCAGACCCACCCATGGCTCAGCCGGATGCTCAGCCCAGGCGAGCGAACGGTCACCTCCCGCCCGCTATCCCGCTCAGTAAGGACCGTGCTGTTAGGCGCAGAGGTGCCTGGTGCAGAGCTGCCCGGTGCGGAGCTGCCCGGTGCGGAGGTGGCGGGAGCCGGGGTAGTGGGAGCAGCGGTGGCGGGCGCCGAGGCGGCGGGCGCGGACTGGGGTGTGGTTGCGGTCTCGTCCCCGCCAGAACAGCCCAGAACGCCAGCGCAAGCGATGAGCAGTACTGCTGGAAGCGGGGACCGCATGGCGCCCAATGTAATCCCTGGACGAGATGACCACCACGCTCCGACCCGGCCGTCCTGATCCCCTCGCAATGCAAATGCCGTGGTTAAACATACCAAAATGGTATCGCTACCAATTGGCCGATGCCGGGATAAAAAAATGATCTTGGGTCTTGTATTCTCAAGAATGCCGCTCCTAGACTCGCCACAACCGGCAAGATCATCAACACGGCGAGAGGATGCATTCATGAATTACCGCCGTCTCAGCCTTGTGACCATGACGTCAATCGCGGTTGGTGCGGCCACCATCGTTCCGGCCGTTCAGGCCAGTGCGACGCCGGCCGCTCCCCATACGACAGCCAAGAGCTCCGCCAATAGCTCCGCCAAGAGCTCTGCCAAGGCCAGTGCAGATTCCACGGTCAGGATCCAGCAGAGGTCCAGCTCCAAGTGCAAGTCGCCCAAGGGCAAGAAGATCAACGTCTCCTACCAGCCGGGCTGGTTGAGCACCACGTTCTACTTCAACAACCACTGCAAGCAGAGGCGCGCATTCAAGGTCATGGGCGTCACCGGCCAGAAGCCTCCCAAATTCGGCACGGTTGCGTGTATTGCGGTGAACGCCAAGACGAAGGGGCGCAAGAAGGTCCGGCACCCCGGATACTCCGTCACGCACATCAAGTTCATCAAGAAGTGCTAGCGCACTGACGGGCTCGCCTGTCCGAACGCGCTCATGGCCGCCTTCAAGCAGTTGAAGGCGGCCATGTGGCGTCTATCCCGCGGTCAGCACTCGATGACGTTTACTGCAAGGCCGCCTCTTGAGGTCTCTTTGTATTTGTCGAGCATGTCGCGGCCGGTGTCGCGCATGGTCTTGATGGCCTTGTCCAGGGAGACGAAATGGCTGCCGTCGCCGCGGAGGGCTATGCGGGTGGCGCTGATGGCCTTGTTGGCGCCTACCGCGTTGCGTTCGATGCAGGGGATCTGTACCAGGCCGCCGATGGGGTCGCACGTCAGGCCCAGGTTGTGCTCGATGCCGATCTCGGCGGCGTTCTCCACCTGGGCAGGGGTGCCGCCCATGACCTCGGTGAGGCCGGCGGCGGCCATGGAGCAGGCGGAGCCCACTTCGCCCTGGCAGCCGACTTCGGCGCCTGAGATCGAGGCGTTCTGCTTGAAGAGGACGCCGATGGCGCCGGCGGTGAGGAGGAAGCGGACCACTCCTTCGTCGGACGCGCCGGGGACGAACTTCGCGTAGTAGTGCAGGACTGCGGGGATGATCCCGGCGGCGCCGTTGGTCGGGGCTGTGACGATCCGGCCTCCGGCGGCGTTCTCCTCGTTCACGGCCAGGGCGAAGAGGGTCACCCAGTCCATGACATGGAGGGGGTCGGAGGGTTCCTCGCAGGTGAGCTGGCGGTGCAGTTGGGGCGCGCGGCGGCGGACCTTGAGTCCGCCGGGCAGGAGACCCTCTTGGGTGCAGCCTCGGGTGACGCACTGCTGCATGACGCGCCAGAGAACGATGAGGTTCTGTTTGATTTCCTGCTCGGTGCGGCCGAAGGCCTTCTCGTTCTCCATCATGAGGGCGGAGATGGAGAGGCCTGTTTCGTGGCAGCGGTCCAGGAGCTCGACGGCGGTGTCGAACGGGTGGGGGAGGGCCGTGTCGTCAGACTTGATGCGGTCGGCGCCGGTGGCGTTCTCGTCCACGATGAAGCCGCCGCCGACCGAGTAGAAGACCTTGCTGCGGAGCTCGTGGCCGTCCTGGGAGTACGCGGTGAAGCGCATGCCGTTGGGATGGCCGGGGAGCGATTTCTTACGTTCGAAGATCAGGTGCTCGTTGACCACGAAGGGGATCTCATGGTGCTTGAAGAGGGTCAGGGTGCCGCTTTCGCGGATCGCCTTCAGGCGGGCGTCCACTGAGTCGACGTCTACCAGTTCGGGTTTGTCGCCCTCCAGGCCGAGGATGACGGCCTTGTCGCTGCCGTGGCCCTTGCCGGTGAGGCCCAGCGAGCCGTAGAGGGTGACGTGGACGGTCGCCGTCTTCTCCAGGATGCCGTCGCGGTCGAGGCCGCGGGCGAAGCGGTGGGCGGCGGCCATCGGGCCGCCGGTGTGCGAGGAGGACGGGCCGATCCCGATTTTGAAGAGGTCGAAAACGCTGATCGCCATGGGTGCCACCTCGTTGTAGCGGCTCCCCGCCGGGTGGCCCGGCGGGGAGTCTGCGCACTACAGGTTGGGATACAGCTACAGGTTGGGGTACAGGGGGTGCTTGCCTGCCAGCGCCTTGACGCGGGCCGACAGCACCTCGGAGTCGAACGACGGCTGGAGGGCCAGGGCGATGACGTCCGCCACTTCGCGGAAGTCGTCGGAACCGAAGCCCCGGGTGGCCAGCGCGGGTGTGCCGATGCGAAGACCCGAGGTCACCATCGGCGGGCGCGGGTCGTTCGGCACCGCGTTGCGGTTGACGGTGATGCCGATGGAGTGCAGGCGGTCTTCGGCGTCGCGGCCGGTCAGCTCGGATTCCACCAGGTCGACCAGGACGAGATGGACGTCGGTGCCGCCGGTGAGGACCTGCACGCCTGCCTTGGCCGAGTCTTCGGCGAGCAGGCGGTCGGCCAGGATCTTGGCGCCGTCGATGGTGCGCTGTTGACGGGCCTTGAACTCGGGTGAGCCGGCGAGCTTGAGGGCCACGGCCTTGGCTGCGATCACGTGCTCCAGCGGCCCGCCCTGCATGCCGGGGAAGACCGCGGAGTTGACCTTCTTGCCGTACTCCTCGCGGGCGAGGATCAGGCCGCCCCGGGGACCGCCGAGGGTCTTGTGGGTGGTGGTCGTCACGATGTCGGCATGCGGGACGGGCGACGGGTGCAGCCCGGCGGCGACGAGGCCGGCGAAGTGCGCCATGTCGACCATCAGGAGGGCGCCCACGGAGTCGGCGATCTCGCGGAAGGCCGGAAAGTCGAGCTGGCGGGGGTACGCGGACCAGCCTGCGACGATCATCTTGGGGCGGTGCTCGGCGGCCAGGGACGCGACCTCGTCCATGTCGACCAGGCCGTCCCCGGAACGCACGTGATAGGGCACCACGTTCAGGGTCTTGCCCGAGTAGTTGAGCCGCATGCCGTGCGTCAGGTGCCCGCCGTGCGCCAGGTCGAGGCCGAGGATCGTGTCGCCCTGCTGCAGCATCGCGAAGTAGACCGCGGTGTTGGCCTGCGCCCCGCTGTGCGGCTGGACGTTGGCGTGCTCGGCGCCGAACAGCTCCTTGGCCCGGTCGATGGCCAGCTGCTCGGTGACGTCGACGTATTCGCAACCGCCGTAGTAGCGCTTGCCGGGGTATCCCTCGGCGTACTTGTTGGTGAGAACGGAGCCCTGGGCTTCGAGGACGGAGACCGGGGCGAAGTTCTCCGAGGCGATCATCTCGAGGGTCGACTGCTGCCGGTGCAGCTCCTGGGCGACCGCCTCGGCGACCTCGGGGTCGACCGCTGCCAGCGGGTCGTTCAGGATGGTCATGCTCAGCTCTCCTCGATCAGCTTGGTGTAGGCCTCGGCGTCGAGCAGGTCGCCCGGCTCGTCGCTGACGCGGACCTTGAAGATCCAGCCCTCGCCGTACGGGTCGTCGTTGATGACCTTGGGCTCGTCGATCACGGCGGAGTTGATCGCGGTGATCTCGCCGCTGACGGGGGAGTATAGATCGCTGACCGACTTGGTCGACTCGACCTCGCCGCAGGCCTCGCCCGCCTCGACGGTGTCGCCCTCGCCGGAGCTCAGCTCCAGGTAGACGATCTCGCCGAGCGCGTCCGCGGCGTGCTGGGTGATGCCGACCGTGACGATGCCGGCCTCGCTCTCAAGGCCGGACACCCACTCGTGCTCTTCGCTGTAACGGAGCTGCTCCGGAACGCTCACGATGTTTCTTCTCCCAGATTCAGGTCTCAGTGAGGACTCGGGTCTACAGGTCTCAGGAACGCTTGTAGAACGGCAGGGTGACCACGTCGACAGGTTCCTGCCGGCCGCGGACGTCCACCGCGAGTTCGGTCTCCGTGACGCCGCTGTCGACGTACGCCATGGCGATCGGCTTGCCCAGTGTGGGTGACGGCGCCCCGCTCGTCACGACTCCGCACGGCGTGCCGTCGGACGTGACGACCTGGTAGCCCTTCCTGGGTGCTCGCCGGCCGCGCGCGACCAGCCCTACCAGCGTACGACCCGGAGGTGTCTGGGCCTGCGCGGCCAGGGCGGCCTTGCCGACGAAGTCGCCCGGCTTGTCCAGCTTGACGACTCGGCCGAGGCCCGCCTCGTACGGCGAGGTCTCGGCGGTCAGCTCGTTGCCGTACAGGGGCATGCCCGCCTCAAGCCGCAACGTGTCACGCGAGGAGAGCCCGCACGGAACGACCCCTTCGACCTCGGCCAGCGCCCGCCAGAGAGCGACGGCGTCCCCGGAGTCGACGAACAGCTCGAAGCCGTCCTCGCCGGTGTAGCCCGTCCGCGCGAGCAGCGCGTCGACCCCCGCCACCTTGGCCGCGAAGATCGCGTAGTACTTGAGCTCAGGCAGCGGCGCGTCGGTGAACCCGGCGAGGATCTCCTGCGCCTTGGGTCCCTGCAGGGCGATGAGGGCGTACGCGTCGGAACGGTCGTCGACCCGCGCCTCGAACCCCTCCGCCCGCTCGACCAGCGCGTCCCGGACCACCGCGACGTTGGCCGCGTTGGCAACGACCATCCACGTCTCGTCCGCCAGCCGGTAGACGATCAGGTCGTCGAGCACGCCGCCGTCCGGCGCGCAGATCATCGTGTAGCGCGCCTTGCCCACCGCCATCGGCGACAAGTTGCCGACGAGCGCGTGGTCCAGGGCGGCCCCGGCCTGGGGCCCGCTGAGGAAGATCTCGCCCATGTGGGAGAGATCGAAGAGCCCCGCGCCGGTGCGCACCGCGGCGTGCTCGGCCGTCTCGCTCGCGTACCGCAGCGGCATGAGGTAGCCGGCGAAGTCGACGAGGTTCGCCCCGAGGCCGGAATGGACGTCGAAGAGCGGCGTCTTCTTGGGGTTGGCGGACATTGGGTCGGCTCCTTGTTCGCGGGCGCGCGTGATCTCCATGGTCCCACTCGCGCACCGGGCTCGGCGGTGCCTCCCCCTCTGTCATCGGCGCCTGAGAGCTTCACCCCGAGGGGCTTTCACCTTCGGCGGGGGACCAGGGGTCCCCGCTTTCCAGAGGTCGCCTCGTCCGTGCGGTCCGTGGGCCTGAGAGGTTCCGGGGAGGATTTGCTCCTTCGGCGTCCCTGGCCGGCTGCCAGGGCACTCTCCCGCACGGGATCATCGGCTGCGCCCCAGGCTAGCAGCGCTTTATGTCCCGGACCACTGGTCAGACCGGGGTGACGTAGGCGCCAGAGATGCCGCCGTCCACCAGGAACTCCGAGGCGGTGATGAACGAGGCGTCGTCGGAGGCCAGGAAGGCCACGGAGGCGGCGATCTCGGTGGCTTCGGCGAAGCGTCCGGCAGGGATGTGGACCAGGCGGCGCTCGGCGCGTTCGGGGTCCTTCGCGAAGAGCTCCTGGAGAAGGGGAGTGTTGACAGGGCCCGGGCAGAGGGCGTTCACGCGGATGCCCTCACGGGCGAACTGGACGCCCAGCTCGCGCGACATGGCCAGCACGCCGCCCTTGGAGGCGGTGTAGGAGATCTGCGAGGTGGCCGCACCCATGACCGCCACGAACGAGGCGGTGTTGATGATCGAGCCCTTGCCCTGCTCGCGCATGTACGGGATCACGTGCTTGCAGCACAGGTAGACACTCGTGAGGTTGACGTCCTGGACGCGCTTCCAGGCGTCCAGGCCGGTCTCCAGGATCGAGTCGTCGTCCGGCGGGGAGATGCCGGCGTTGTTGAACGCGACGTCGATGCGCCCGTAGGCGTCGTGGGCCGCCTTGTAGAGCGCCTCCACCTCCGCCTCGGACGTGACGTCCACCTTGACGAAGAGGCCGTCGATCTCGGTCGCGGCGGCCTTCCCCGCGGCCTCGTCGAGGTCGGCGATCACGACCTTGGCGCCCTCCTCGGCGAAGCGCCGGGCGGTCGCCAGGCCGATCCCGCTGGCCCCGCCGGTCACGACGGCCACGCGGTCCTGCAAGCGCTGCATCTCTCTCCTCGGTCTATAGGGATTCAGGGTGGCGGTTCAGTCTGTGGCGATGAAGACGTTCTTGGTCTCGGTGAAGGAGTCCAGGGCGTCCGGGCCGAGCTCGCGGCCGAGGCCGGACTGCTTGAACCCGCCGAACGGGGTCCAGTAGCGGACGGCCGAGTGGGAGTTGACCGACAGGTTCCCGGCCTCGACGCCGCGGGCCATGCGGATGCCGCGGCCCAGGTCGCGCGTCCAGATCGAGCCCGCCAGGCCGTACGGGGTGTCGTTGGCGATCCGGACGGCGTCGGCCTCGTCGTCGAACGGGACGACGGTCACGACCGGCCCGAAGACCTCCTCGTGCCAGGCGGGGAGGGTGTCGTAGGCGGGCGTGGCCAGGACGGTGGGCGGGAACCAGAAGCCGGGGCCGCCGGGCGCCGTCCCCCGGAAGGCCACGGCGTCCTCGGGGACGTACGAGGTGACCTTGGTGCGGTGGGCTGCGCTGATGAGCGGGCCGACCTCGGTCTTCGGATCCCCCGGATCACCGACGACGACGTTCTGGACGGCGGGTTCGAGGAGCTCCATGAAGCGGTCGTAGGCGGTGCGTTCGACCAGGATGCGAGAACGCGCGCAGCAGTCCTGCCCCGCGTTGTCGAAGACGGCGTACGGCGCCGTGGCCGCGGCCTTCTCGAGGTCGGCGTCGGCGAAGACGATGTTGGCGTTCTTGCCGCCGAGCTCCAGCGTCACCCGCTTCACCTGGCGGCCGGCGGCCGCCATGATCTGCGTGCCGACGCGGGTGGAGCCGGTGAAGACGATCTTCTGGACGTCCGGATGCTCGACCAGCCGGGCCCCGGCGACCGGACCGGCGCCGGGCAGGATCTGGAGGACGCCCTCGGGGATGCCCGCCTCCAGAGCCAGCTCGCCGATCCGCCGGGCGGTCAGCGGGGTCAGCTCGGCGGGCTTGACGATGACGGCGTTGCCCGCCGCGAGGGCGGGCGCCATGCCCCACGCCAGGATCGGCATGGGGAAGTTCCACGGCACGATCACGCCGACGACGCCGAGCGGCTCGGCGAACGTCACGTCCAGGCCGCCCGGCACGGGGATCTGCCGCCCGAACTGCCGTTCCGGCGCCGCCGCGTAGTACGTGAGGACGTCGCGGACGTTGCCGGCCTCCCAGCGGGCCTGGCCGATCGGGTGTCCCGCGTTGGCGACCTCCAGCGCGGCGAGCTCGTCGACATGGGCGTCCACGGTGGCGGCGAAGGCACGAAGGAGCCGGGCCCGGTCGTCCGGTGCCACGGACCGCCACATCTGAAATGCCCGTTTGGCGCATTCCACAGTGGCGTCGGTCTCCGCGGCCGACGCCAGCCGCACGGTCTCGACGATCTTCTCGGTCGCCGGGTTGATCACATCGAAGTCGGTCATGGTCCCTCGGTCGCCCTCCCGATCAGCTGCTCGTCCCGATCACAGGCGTTCGAAGCCGCGGCGCAGCTCCCAGTCGGTGATCGCCCGGTCGTAGGCGTCCAGCTCGACCCGGGCGTAGTTGGCGTAGTGGTCGACGACCTCCTTGCCGAAGGCCTCCTGGGCCAGCGCGCTGCGGTTCCAGTCGTCGGCCGCGTGGCGCAGCGTCCCGACGACGGTCTCCGCCTCGCTGGCGTAGGCGTTCCCGGTGTACGCGTCCTCAAGCGGCAGCTCGTTCTCGATGCCGTGCAACCCGGCGGCGATCAACCCCGCGACCGCGAGGTAGGGATTGACGTCGCCGCCGGGAACACGGTTCTCGATGCGGAGGGACGGGCCGTGGCCGACGAGCCGGAGCGCGCAGGTGCGGTTGTCCACCCCCCACTTGATCGCCGTCGGCGCGAACGAGCCCGGCTGGTAGCGCTTGTAGGAGTTGATGTTCGGTGCGTACAGCAGGGTGAAGTCGCGCATGGCCGCCTGCTGGCCGGCGATGAAGTGCTCGCCGATCTTGGACAGCCCGTACGGGCCGTCGCCCGCCATCACCAGTTCCCCGTCCGTGCCCCTGATGGAGATGTGGATGTGGCAGGAGTTGCCCTCACGCTCGTCCGGCTTGGCCATGAACGTGATCGACATGCCCTCCTGCGCGGCGATCTCCTTCGCGCCGGTCTTGTAGAGCACATGGTTGTCGCACGTGGACAACGCGTCGGTGTAGCGGAACGCGATCTCGTGCTGCCCGAGGTTGCACTCGCCCTTGGCCGACTCCACGTACATCCCGGCGCCCGCCATGCCGTTACGGATCCGCCGTAGCAGCGGCTCGACCCGCGAGCCGCCGAGCAGCGAGTAGTCGACGTTGTACTGGTTGGCCGGGGTGAGGTCCTTGTACGACTTGCTCCAGGCTTGCTCGTACGAGTCCTGGTAGACGATGAACTCCAGCTCCGTGCCGATGTACGCGCCCCATCCCCGTTCGGCCAGCCGGTCGAGCTGGCGCCGCAGGATCTGCCGGGGCGAGGCGAGCACCGGGGCGCCGTCCTCCCAGACCAGGTCGGCGAAGACCAGCGCCGCGCCCTCCTGCCAGGGGACGCGCCGCAGCGTGCTCATGTCGGGCCGCATGACGAAGTCGCCGTAACCCCGGTCCCAGGACGACATGTCATAGCCGTCCACGGTGTTCATGTCGACGTCCACGGCCAGCAGGTAGTTGCACCCCTCCGAACCGTGCCCGGCGACCTCCTCCAGGAAGTAGCGCGCCGACAGGCGCTTGCCCTGGAGCCGGCCCTGCATGTCGGTGATCGCGATGATGACGGTGTCGATCTGGCCTGCCTCGGCCTCGACCCACAGTTGTTCCAGGCTGAGCGATGGGGGCACGGAGCCACCTTCCGTTAGTCGGCCAGCCGGCTAGCTGACTAACTGTCTAGCCGACGGACTTCAGATCTTCCTCGATGGCGGCGAGCTCCGCCGCGCTGCCCTGCACCTTCGGTCCCGTGAACCAGCGGCGCGCCGAGACCAGCCACCACACACCCGCCCCGCCCAGCACCACCAGGACGGCGAGAGGCGCGTAGTTGAAGGTGTCCTTGGTGATCGGGTTGACGGGCGGCAGCATGAACAACACCGAGATGAACACGACCCAGACCACCGCCACGATCCCGATCGGCCGTCCCCACTTGCCGAGGTGCCAGGGACCGCGCTGGAACCGGTCGCCTTGCAGCAGCCGCAGGAACGTCGGGATCACGTACGCGATGTACAGGCCGATCACCGCGACGGACGTGACGGCCAGATAGGCGGTCTTGTTCCAGATCGCCGGCAGCGCCAGCACCCACGCGCCGCCCGCCGCCAGCCAGATCGCGTTGGTGGGGGTACGGGTGCGCTTGTTGATGGCGTGCCAGATCCTCGAGAACGGCAGCGCGCCGTCCCGCGAGAACGCGTAGATCATCCGGGAGTTGGCGGTGACCGAGGCCATGCCGCAGAAGAACTGCGCCACGAACGAGACGAGGATCAGCAGCTTGCCGGTGGTCTCCCCGGTCGCCGCGACGAAGATCTCCGCCGGGCCGCCGGTCAGCGACTTGTCGTAGTCCTGGATCGCGAACGTCACGCCGAGCAGCAGGATCCAGCCGGCGACCACCGACACCAGCACCGAGTTGACGATGCCCTTGGGGCCGCTGCGCGCGGCGTCCCGGGTCTCCTCGGTCATGTGCGCGGACGCGTCGTACCCGGTCATCGTGTACTGGGCGAGCAGCAGGCCGATCAGCGCCGCGTACCCGCCGTACTGCCAGCCGGTGCCGTTGACGAACTCGGTGAACACGAATTCCGCCGACTGGTGCTTCGCCGGTTTGACCACCAGCACCCCGACGACGACCGCGACCCCGACGACGTGCCACCAGACGCTGACGTTGCCGAGCAGCGCCACCAGCTTCACGCCGAACTGGTTGATCAGCGCGTGGGCCGCCAGGATCACGGTGAAGAGGATGAACGTGTGCCCGAGCGACACCGAGTACCCGAACTGCAGGTCGAGCAGCGGGTTCAGGAACGCCGCCGAGCCGTAGACGATCGCCGCCGTGACCGCGACCTGGCCGATGAAGTTGAACCAGCCGGTGAACCACGACCACGCCGCGCTGTTGGACGGCGCCAGCTTGGCCGCCCAGTAGTAGAGGCCACCCGCCGTGGGATAGCTGGAGCACACCTCGGCCATGGCGAGCGCCACGAGGAGCGTCATGGCGCCGACGAACAGCCAGCCCCAGGTGATCACGACGGGCCCGCCGCCGGACAGGCCGATCGTGTACGAGGTCAGGCAGCCGCTGAGCACCGAGATGATGGTGAACGAGACCGCGAAGTTGGAGAAGCCGGACATCGAGCGGTTGAGCTCTTGGGCGTAGCCCAGCTCGTGCAGCCGCTTTTCGTCATCGGATAGGGAATCGGGCGTGGGCGAGGACGCCTTGTGCTCGTCGATGCTCACGAGCGCCTCCTAGCAGTCCGTACGAAGCCGTGCGGGGGATTGGGCTAATGTCAGACCATTAGTGGTTAAGAGCACGTTCGCGTCAAGACCTCTGACCACGCGAAACAGACATGTAACGTGGCTCCCGACGTTCGGGGGCGGCGGAGGGCGGCGATGCTGGGCGACACCGGGGAGTCCTCACCCGCACCGGGCGCCGTGGGGATCAGTGCCGTGTTCCGTCCCGTCCGGGCCGGGAACGCCTTCGAGGAGACCGTCGAGCGGCTGCTCCAGGTCATCAAGCTGGGCGTGGTCGGCCACGGCGAGCGGCTGCCCCCCGAACGTGAGCTCGCGCCACGGCTCGGCGTGAGCCGGGTGACGCTGCGGGAGGCGATCCGGGCGCTCCAGCAGGAGGGGTACGTGGAGTCGCGGCGCGGCCGCGCGGGCGGCACGTTCGTGACCTACCGGCCGCCCCGGCCACGCCGCGGTGATCTCGCCCGGGTCGCGGCCGGGCACGGCGAGCAGCTCACGGACGCGCTCACGTTCCGGATGGCGGTCGAGACCGGGGCCGCCATCCATCTCGCCTCCACCGGCCTGGAGCCCGCCCAGGCGGCTCGCCTGCGCGCGGCTCTGGAGGCGGTCAACACGGCGAACGAGGCGGACTACCGGCGGCTGGACACCCTCTTCCACCTCACGGTCGCCGACCTGACCGGCTCGGAGCTGCTGTCGGCCGCCTGCACCGACGCGCGGATGCGGGTCACCGACCTCCTCAACGCCATCCCGGTCCTGCAACGCAACATCGAGCACGCCGCCGGCCAGCACGCCGCGATCGTCGACGCCGTCCTGGCCGGCGACCCCGAAGCCGCACGCCGGGCCGTCGCCGAGCATCTGGAGGGCACCGCGGCCTTGCTCCGCGGCTTCCTCGCCTAACCTCAGCGGGCTCCATCGGGTGTTGTGCTCCGCGCCTTCTTGCCCAAGTTTGTGGGCCGCAAAGTGAACTCGTACGCGGTCGCCGTGCGTTTCCCATAACGTACGCTGAACGGGTCGTTGGAGATCACGAGCCGCCGGAAACTCACGAGGGGGACGCGCACGCATGGAGTGGCTGCTCTGGGTGGCAGGTGTGCTCGGGTTCTTCCTGTGCCTCATGGGGTCCATCGCGCTGCACGAGCTGGGGCACTTCACGTTCGCCAAGAAGTTCGGCGTGCGGACGACCCAGTTCATGGTCGGCTTCGGGCCGACGATGTGGTCCAGGACCAAGGGTGAGACCGAGTACGGGATCAAGTGGATCCCGCTGGGCGGCTACATCCGCATGATCGGGATGCTGCCGCCGCGCAAGGGCGACGCTCCCGGCCAGGTGCGCCAGATCAGCACTGGCCCGTGGCAGGGGCTGATTGAGTCCGCCCGCGGCGCCGCACTGGAGGAGGTCCGCCCCGGCGACGAGGACAGGGTCTTCTACGCCAAGAAATGGTGGCAGAAGCTCACCATCATGTTCGGCGGCCCGGCCATGAACCTGCTGCTCGCGGTGCTCTTCTTCGCGATCCTGATCATGGGCATCGGCCAGGAGAACCGCGTCGCCAGCCCCGTGGTCAGCGCGGTCAGCGAGTGCGTCGTCCCGGCCGCCCAGGCGACCGCGCAGTGCCCGGCGGGCGCCACGCCCACCCCGGCCGCCAAGGTCGGCATCAAGCCCAACGACCGCTTCGTCTCGTTCGCCGGTCAGAAGATCGAGAACTACCCGCAGTTGCAGACACTGATCCGCGACTCGGCCGGCAAGACCGTGCCGGTGGTGGTCGACCGCGGCGGCCAGCAGGTGTCCCTGCAGGTCCCGATCATCAAGAACCAGATGCCCGACCTCAAGGACGAGACCAAGACCGTCACGGTCGGGTTCCTCGGCATCACGCCGCTGCAGCAGTACACCTACGACCGGCAGGGGCCGGTCGCGGTGGCCGAGCAGTTCGGCTCGATGACGGCGCACACGGCCGGTGCGCTGGTGCGCATGCCGCAGAAGATGGTCGGCGTCTGGCACGCCGCGTTCGGCGACGAGAAGCGCGATCCCAACGGGCCGGTCGGCGTCGTCGGGGTCAGCCGCCTGGGCGGCGAGGTCGTCGCCGCCGAGTGGCCCACCAAGCGCAAGATCGCGATCTTCATCGGCCTGCTCGGTTCGATCAACCTCGCGATCGGGATGTTCAACCTGGTGCCGCTGCTGCCGCTGGACGGCGGCCATATGGCCGGGGCGCTGCTGGAGGGGTTGAAGAAGTTCTTCGCCAGGCTCTTCGGCCGCCCCGACCCCGGCTACGTCGACGTCGCGAAGGCACTGCCCCTGACGTACGTGATGGCCGCCATCATGATCGTCATGGGCGGACTGCTGATCTACGCCGACCTGGTCAATCCGATTAAGCTCACGGGCTAGCCGTCCGGCGGGCCGGCCAGCCGAGCCGTCCGGCCCTTCCTCAGGCTTCCACCGGCATCTCGCCGGTCTTGTGGAAGGCCCGCAGGCTCTCCAGGTACGGCCCGACGACCAGGCCCTTCTCCGCCAGCCAGGCGTCCGAGCCGTACGTGTGGGTGTAACGTTCGGCGCCGTCGCAGATCAGCGTGACCACGCTGCCGCGTTCGCCGCGCGCCAGCATCTCGGCGATGAGCCCGGCCACACCCCACATGTTGGTGCCGGTCGAGCCGCCCACGCTGCGCCCGGTGACCTCGCTCGTCCAGCGCATCGCCGCGATGGACGCCGCGTCCGGCACCTGGACCATCCGGTCGATCACGGTCGGCAGGAACGACGGCTCCACCCGTGGCCGCCCGATGCCCTCGATGCGCGAGCCCACGGCCGTCCGGGACCGGTCGTCGTCCGCGAACCCGCCGAAGAACGCCGAGCCCTCCGGATCGACCACGGCGACCCGGGTCTGGAAGCGCCGGTACCGCGCGTACCGCCCGATCGTGGCCGAGGTGCCGCCGGTGCCCGCGCCGACCACGATCCAGGACGGCTCGGGGAACCGTTCCAGCGACAGCTGCTCGAAGATCGACTCGGCGATGTTGTTGTTGCCGCGCCAGTCGGTGGCCCGCTCGGCGTAGGTGAACTGGTCCATGAAGTGCCCGTCGCACTCCTGCGCCAGCCGCCGCGACTCGTCGTAGATCGACGACGGGTCGTCCACCAGATGGCAGCGGCCGCCGTAGAACTCGATCAGCTCGATCTTCTCCGGGCTGGTCGTCGCCGGCATCACCGCGACGAACGGCAGCCCGACCAGCCGGGCGAAGTACGCCTCGCTGACCGCCGTCGAGCCGCTGGACGCCTCGATGACGGTCGTGCCGGCGTGGATCCAGCCGTTCGCCAGCCCGTACAGGAACAACGAGCGCGCCAGCCGGTGCTTCAGCGATCCGGTCGGGTGGACGGACTCGTCCTTGAGGTAGAGGTCGATGCCCCACTCCGGCGGCAGCGGGAACACGTGAAGGTGGGTGTCGGCGCTGCGGTTGGCGTCGGCCTCGACCTTGCGGATGGCCTCGGAGATCCACGCACGGCCCCCCGGATCGCAGCGGTCCACGATGCGGCTCATGTCCGGACTCTCCCTCGTTGTCCCCAGGTAACCCGAGATCGGGACCCTCTTAACGATATCCCCGCACGTCACAAGGCATGATGAGGGGACGGGGGTGTCATGTTCGAGTTGTTCACGCACCGGATCGTGGAGACGGGCAGGTTGCCGCTCTTCTCGTTCTTCACCGCGTTCATCGTGATGTTCGTCGTGACCAGGGTGAACGTGCGGCTGATCCGGGCCGAGATGCGCTGGTGGTTCAAGAACGTCCAGACCGGCGATATCCATATCCACCACGTCGTCTTCGGTGTGGTCCTGATGCTCGTCGGCGGTGTCGCGAGCATGGCCATTCCCGACGACTACGGGGGCTTTGACGTCGGCGCCGCGATCATCTTCGGCATGGGCTCCGCGCTCGTGCTGGACGAGTTCGCGTTGATCCTGCATCTCAGCGATGTCTACTGGACCGAGAAGGGTCGGGCCTCGGTGGACGCGGTCTTCGTCGCGATCGCGGTGACCGGGCTGCTCCTGCTCGGCATCCGGCCGCTCGGCTTCGAGGGGATCCAGCCCGACCCGGAGGAGGGTGGGATCAGCCATACCGGCCTGGTCATCATCTACTTCGTCACGCTGGCCGCCAACCTGGGCCTCGCGGTGGTCACGCTCCTCAAGGGCAAGATCTGGACCGGGCTGCTCGGGCTCTTCGTCCCGTTGATCCTCATCATCGGCGCGATCCGCCTGGCCCGCCCCGGCTCGCCCTGGGCCCGCTGGAGGTACGTGCCGGGCTCGCGCAAGGCGCGCCGCGCCCTGCGGCACGAGGAACGGTTCCGGCGTCCCCTCATCAGAGGGAAGATCTGGGTCCAGGAGTTCATCGCGGGACGCCATGATCTCGACCTTCGCCATCTCCGCAAGGGGGTGTCAGAAGCGCGCGGCGCGCGGTCACAACCAAGTGATCAGGTCCGTCAGTCACATGACGGCACCTGACGAAGGGGTTGCGACCGATGAACGACCGGCTGATCAACGACACCGGCTTCCTGGCCGAACGCTTCGAGGCCGACCGAGGGCACCTGCGGGCCGTGGCCTACCGCATGCTCGGCTCCCTCAGCGAGGCGGACGACGCGGTGCAGGAGGCGTGGCTGAGGCTCAGCCGTTCCGACGCGAGCCGGATCGACAACCTGTGCGGCTGGCTCACCACGGTCGTCGGCCGCGTGTGCCTGGACATGCTGCGTTCCCGCAACGCGCGGCGGGAGGATCCGCTGGACCAGCGCCTGCCGGATCCGATCGTGCGAGATCAGGAGGGCGCCGATCCCGAGCATGAGGTGTTGATCGCCGACTCCGTGGGCCTCGCGCTGCTGGTGGTCTTGGAGACGCTGGCCCCGGCCGAACGGCTCGCGTTCGTCCTGCATGACATGTTCGCGATGCCGTTCGAGGAGATCGCCCCCATCGTGGAACGCACCCCGGCCGCCACGCGCCAGCTCGCCAGCCGGGCCCGCCGCCGCGTCCAGGGCACCGCCCCGGCTCCCGATCCCGACCTCGCCCGCCAGCGCGAGGTCGTCGACGCCTTCCTCGCCGCGTCCCGGGGCGGCGACTTCGACGCGCTGGTCGCCGTCCTCGATCCGGACGTCGTGCTGCGTTCGGACGCGGGCAAGGGCGGCCGCATGACCGTCGTCCGCGGCGCCACGACGGTGGCCCGGGGCGCCATCACCTACGGCCGGATCGCGGATGCCGCCACGCCCGCGCTGGTGAACGGGGCCGCGGGCGTCGTCTCCACCGTGGGCGGCCGGCCGTTCTCCGTCCTGGCCTTCACCGTCACCGACGGGAAGATCGTCGAGCTGGACATCCTCGCCGACCCCGACCGGCTCAGCCGCCTGGACCTGCGCTTCCTCGGCACGTGAGCCAGATGATCAAATGAGACCGCCAGATCAGTCGATGACCGGGGCGATGGCCTTCACCGTGTCGATGGTGTCGGCCTCGGCGGCGGACTTGTCGGGACGGTAGCGGAGCACGCGGGCGAAGCGGAGGGCGATGCCGCCGGGATAGCGCGGGCTGTGCTGGACGCCGTCGAAGGCGATCTCGACCACCAGCTCAGGGCGGACGTGGACGGTCCAGGAGTCTTCGCTGACGGCCAGCTCCCGCAGCTTTTCGGTCTGCCAGGCGAGGAGCTTGTCGGTGAGGCCCTTGAACGTCTTGCCGAGCATCACGAAGCCGCCCGTCTCGGGGTCGCGGGCGCCCAGATGGAGGTTGGACAGCAGGCCCTGGCGTCGGCCGTGGCCCCATTCGACGGCCAGCACGACGAGGTCGAGGGTGTGCCGTGGCTTGACCTTGATCCAGCCTGCGCCGCGGCGGCCGGCGGTGTAGGGGGTGTCGAGCGACTTGACCACGACGCCCTCATGGCCCAGCGCGACGGACTCCTTGAAGAACTCGGTGGCCTCGCCGGGGGATGCCGTGACGACCCGGGGCATGCGGAGGTCTTCGGGGGCGACCCGGGCCAGCGCAGTGTGGCGCTCGGCGGACGGGGCGTCCAGCAGGTCGTCGCCGTCGAGGTGGAGGACGTCGAACAGGAAGACCGAGAGCGGCACGGAGCCGGTGCTGTGCGTGCGGGTCGCGGTGCGGGCCGCGGTGACCTGGAACGGGTGAGGGCGGCCGTCGGGCCGGAGCGCGATGAGCTCGCCGTCGAAGACCGCGGTCTGGACCGGGAGCGTGCGCATGGCCTCGACCACCTCGGGAAGACGGTCGGTGATCTCGTCGAGGGTGCGGGTGAAGACGCGGACGCCGCGACCGTCTGAGGCCGGGGTGACGTGGATCTGGGCGCGGATGCCGTCCATCTTCCACTCAACGGCGACCTCGTCCTTGAGCTTGTCGCCGTCTATGAGTTTGTCGAGGGCTTCCTCCATCGTGGGCGCGGCGGCGGCCAGCATCGGCTTGATGGGGCGGCCCACCTCCAGACCGAACATGCGGAGGGCGTCGACGCCGTCGGCCAGCGCGGCGGTGGCGACGGGGCCCAGGGCGCCGCGCAGCATCACCGCGCGCCGAACCTCAGTGGCCGGGACCTCCGCCGCGGCCGCGATCGCCTCGGCCATCACGCCGTCGAGGGCGCCTTGGCGCAGCTCGCCGGCCAGGAGGCGGATCAGGAAGTCCTGCTCGGCGTGGGTGGCGCGGGCGAGGAGGGCGGAGAGCAGCTCGCGGCGGCGGGCGACCGAGCCCTTGCCCGCCACGGCGCCGATGTCGGTGAACGCGGCGTCGATCTCGGGGACGTTCAGGGACGGGGTCGCCGCGGGCTCGGGCACCTCGCGCAGCGAGGCGTAACCGACGCCGATCTGGCGCTGGGGAAGGTCTCCGGACAGGTAGGCCACCACGATGGCGGCCTCGTCGGGACCGGCGGCGCGCAGGCACTCGGCGAGCAGCCCCACCTTGGTCTTGCGCCCCGACGTGCCGGCCACCGCGTCGGACGTACGAGCGATCTCCGCGAGCAGCACATCTCCCATTGTGTCTGTAAGGTCTGACACTTGCCGCTACCGGGGCCTCTGGCCAGAGGCACGTTCGCCCGATTACCTTTTCGGGCATAGGGGCCGTTGGGGCAGTTGTCGGGTGAGTAGGGAGCGGGGAGTGGGGCGTCCACGTCCGCCTGAGCCTTTCCAACGCGTCTATTCGGCGCCGGACCCGCCGGCGCGGGCGCGCCGCCCGCGGGTCGCCGCCGTGGTGACCGCGGTGGTGTCCTTCGCCATCGCCGCCGCCGTGGTGTTCGTGGTCGTGTCGGGCGGTGGCGAACGGGAGAAGGCCGGGCGGTCT
Source organism: Actinomadura sp. 6N118 (assembly GCF_044326415.1). Lineage (NCBI taxonomy): Bacteria > Bacillati > Actinomycetota > Actinomycetes > Streptosporangiales > Thermomonosporaceae > Actinomadura > Actinomadura sp. 6N118. Next base: position 256,675 of record NZ_JBIRAZ010000006.1, read on the forward strand.
CTGGCTCCCGCGCCCCCGGGCGGAGGGGGAACGGAGACCTCCGGGCCGCCGTCGCCCTCGGACACACCTTCGGAGAAGCCGTCCTCGCCGTCGCCGAGCCCCAGCGACGCAGGCGCGCCGCCGATCACCGCGTTGCCCGAGCCCTGCAGCACGGTCGGCCAGGGCACGGTCCGTCGTCTCATCCCTGGCGCGCGCCGCCAGGAGCAGAGCCGCAACAGCACCCTGACGACATGCACGTACGCCTCGACCGGGGCGGACTCGCGCTGGCTGCGGGTGGAGGCCCATCTCTACCCGCCGGACAAGTCCACGTCGCCGGTCGATGACGCGAAGGGCTACTACAACGCCCAATGGACCCAGGCGCAGAAGCCCACGCTCGAGCGGACGGTGAGCCTCAAGCGGAACTCCGGGCTCGGCGACGAGGCGTTCCGCTGGTTCAAGGTGGACAAGGGGCAGCCGACCGTCGTCGGACAGGTCACCGTGCGACTTCGCAATACGGTGATAGCCGTCAGTTACAGCGAATATGCCGAGAGTAAAAATGAAACGGATTCGCGTGAGCAAACGTGTCTCGCCAAAGCCACGGACGTCGCGCGAGAAGTGCTGGCCGGTATCAGTTGAATCATTTCTGACCGAATTCGGCCGAACGCGGGATAAGGGCTGTCATTCGCTCCTAAGGTGTTTCGGTATAGGGGAGGGCGGTACCGGCCCGCCCGGTGGGAGGGCGATGCCCGGTACGGTCGGCCCGTGGGGAGGAGGAGGTCGACGGCGTGTATGCGCAATTGGTAGGAGTGTCCTGGGTGTAGCAGTCCCCGGGGGCAAACCGGAGATCCTCAGAAGGCGGGCCGCAGGATGGACCATCACCCTGCGGCCTGCGGCGTTCTATTAGGTGTACCAATTGAATTGCCGTGGCCGACGCCGCGTGGCCATCGCCTAATGTGAAATCGGACGGCCAAGCGGACCTTGTCCGTCGATTGATGGGAGTTGATGGTGGAACCGGTTGCAGTTTGGTGGGCGACCCTGGGAGATGTGCGTCCTGTCCACACCGAGCTGCTCGACGCGGTCGAACGCGGGCGCCGGGAACGGTATCTGCGTGACGCCGACCGGAATCGCTTCACCCTGGGCGTCGCGATCACCCGGATCGCCGTGGGGAGGGCACGCGACCTCGCTCCAGAACACGTTCTCATCGACCGGGCGTGCGACGACTGCGGCAAGCCGCACGGGCGCCCGGTCATCGAAGGCGGCCCGCACGTCTCGGTCTCCCACTCCGGCGACCGGGTGGCGGTGGCGATCTCGCCCTACGGTCCGCTCGGCGTGGACGTCGAGGAGGCCGGGCGCCCGACGGAGTCCATCGCGGGGCACCTGCTTGCGCCCGCCGAGAAGGCCGACGCCGCGGCCGCCGGGATGAGCCCCGGCACGCTCGTCGCGTACTGGACGCGCAAGGAGGCCGCCCTCAAGGCGACCGGCGACGGCCTGCGGGTCGCACTCACGCACCTGCACATGTCGCCGCCCGCCGAGCCCCCGCGGCTGGTGGCCTGGGAAGGCAAACCGGACCTGCCCGGCCGCATGGCCATGCACACCCTCGACCCCGGCCCCGGCTACGCCGCCTGCCTCGCGCTCATCGACCATCCCGCCGATGTGCCGCTGGTCGAGCGCCCGGCCGCGGACATGCTCGCCTAGCTCCACCCGCTCAGGCCCCTCGACCCACACAGCCCACTGACCCACGCAGTCCGCTCGACCCGCTCAGCCGGCCAGCAGGCCAGCCTTGATCCAGATATTGCGGGCGGCGCCGTCCAGGTAGCCGACCTCCTTGAAGAACTCCGTGCACTTGCGGAACGACCACGCCATCGTGGCGCGGCGGTGCGGGCTGCGCAGGGCGACCCGGCGGGCGAACGCCGGGTCCAGCCCGACCGCCCGGTAGCAGGACGGGTGGATGACCTGGCTGCTCATCAGGCGGATGCCCTGCGCGAGGCCGTAGGCGGCGAGCCGCCGCTGCACCGCCGGGGCCCTGGCGACCAGCCGCTTGAGCTCCTCCCGCGCGTACTTGATGTGCCGGGCCTCCTCGATCACGTGGATCCGGGTGACCTGGCGGATCAGCGGCTGGATCTCCTCGTCCGGGAACGTCAGCCGCTGGAAGGCGTCGGTGAACTCCTCCACGGCGAGCACCCCGGCGAACATCGGCATCGGGTCGTACACCGCGTTCACGGCCTTGCCGATGGCGAACGGGATGCGGTGCACATGGTGGGTCTTCAGCCCGCAGGTCTTCACCATCTGCCCGAACATCTTCGAATGCCGGCATTCGTCGGCGACCTCGGTCAGCGCGTACGCGAAGTGCCCGCTGTCGTAACGGTTACGGTAGGCATGCTGGATCAGCCCCTGCATCAGCAGCAGCTCTGACCAGATCCCGAACGAGGCGATGCTGCACATCTCCCGTTTGCTGAGCTCCACCCGCTGCCGGTGCGTCAGCCTCTCCCAGAGCGGCGTCTCGTAGAGCGACACGAGCTGCGGCGGCATATAGAACCGGTCCGGATCCTGCGGGGCATCCCAATCCACGTCCACGTCGGGGTCGAACGAGTGTTTCCGGGAGGTCCTGAGGAGCCGGTCGGCGACCACCTCGCGGTCGGTCAGTTCGAGCGTGTGGTTCCCGTCCTTGCAGCGGATCTGCGCGGTACGGGGACGGTCGGTGACGGTTCCGGAGGTGGGCATGGAGGCCTCCTAACGGAGCGGTGCAGGTATCCGGGCTAGCAGGCGCAGCGAGGCGGGGGAGACGCGGGAGAGCGCGTGCAGCAGGTGGCTCTCGAAGTTGACGGGCACGAGCGGCTTGTTCTTCGCGATCGCCTCCACGATCCTCTCCGCCACCTTCTCCGGCGGGTAGCGGCGCATCTGGAGCGCCCGCTGGCCGCGTTCGCGCAGCCGCTCCTGCTCAGCCTCGTTCACGCCGACGAACGTGGCGTTGCGCACGATGTTGGTGTTGGCGAAGCCGGGGCACACGGCGGTGACGCCGATGCGCGATCCGGCGAGCTCGGCCCGCAGGCATTCGCTCAGCATCACCACGGCGGCCTTGGTCGTGCAGTACGCGGGCAGCTCGCGCGACGGGGTGAACCCGGCGGCCGAGGCGATGTTGACGATGTGCCCGCCCTTGTTGGGCTTGTCCGGCTTGTTGGGCAGGTTGTTGACGCGCTCCACCATCTGCTTGCCGAACAGCCGCGAGCCGTGGATCACGCCCCAGAGGTTGACGCCGACGATCCGTTCCCAGTCTTTGAGGCCGGTGTCGAGGAACGGGCCGGCCACGGCGATCCCGGCGTTGTTCACCACGATGTCCGGGACGCGGTGGGTGCTCCGCACTTCGTCGGCGAACGACTCCATCGCGCCGGCATCCGCGACGTCGACCTGGTAGGCGGTGCCGTCCGCGCCCAGCGACTTGGCCAGGACGATCGTGCGTTCGGCCGACTCCAGGTCGATGTCGGCCGCGATGACCTTCGCGCCGCGTTCAGCCAGGGCCAGCGTGGTGGCGCGGCCGAAGCCGCTGCCGGCCCCGGTCACGACGGCGAGCGCTCCGTCGAACTGCGCGATGGGCATGGGGTACCTCCCGGGGGATACGGATCTCAGCAAGATGCGGATCTCAGGAAAAGGTACTCAGGATGCCGCCTCCGCGGCGATCACGGCGTCCACCTCGGCCTTGCGATCGGCCTCCTCGGCGGCGAATCGTTCGGCGTCGAGCTTCTCGGCGATCTCCTCGTCCTGCCCCATCAGCGCTTCGAGGTCGCCCTTGGACATGTCCAGCACGCCCATGTCGTCGTAGGTCTGCTGGATGCGCTCGCTCCAGAGCCCGATGTCCTTGACGCAGGGCACGATGCGGCTGAACAGCAGGCTCTGGAACATCCGCATGTACGGGGAGTTCTCGACCATGTGGTCGACCTCCTTCGGGTCGATCCCGAAGTTGGTCCAGATCTCCCGGCCGCGGATGCGGTCGCGCATGAGGTAGCAGCCCTCGATGACGAACTCCTCGCGCTCCTTGAGTTCGGCGGCCGACAGCTGCTTGTAGTAGTCGCGCAGCGCCAGCCGCCCGAACGCGACGTGCCGCGCCTCGTCCTGCATCACGTACGCCAGGATCTGCTTGGGCAGCGGCTTCGTGGTGATGTCGCGGATGACGCCGAACGCGGCAAGCGCGAGCCCCTCGATCAGCACTTGCATGCCGAGGTACGGCATGTCCCAGCGCGAGTCGGTGAGCGTCTCGTTCAGCAGGTCCTGCAGCTTGGTGTTGATCGGGTAGACCATCCCGATCTTCTCCTGGAGGAAGCGCGAGAAGATCTCGACGTGCCGCGCCTCGTCCATCGTCTGGGTCGCCGAGTAGAACTTGGAGTCCAGATCGGGCACCGACTCCACGATCCGCGCGGCGGTGATCATCGCACCCTGCTCGCCGTGCACGAACTGGGAGAACTGCCATGAGACCGAGTGCCGTCGCAGCTCACCGATCTCCTCGGGGCTGAGCATGTCCCAGTATTTGGTGCCGTAGATGGCGAGCGACTGGTCGGGCACGCCGAGCGCGTTGTGCGGGTCGACCTCCAGGTCCCAGTCGATCCGCTTCTCCGAGTCCCACTGCTTGTCCTTGCCCTTCTGGTAGAGGGCCAGCAGCCGGTCCCGCGCGTCGTCGTACTCCCAGGTGAACCGGGCATCCCCGGTCATCGGAACCTGCCAGGTGGACTTGTCGACGGGCTCGGTGTAGAGGTCATGAGTCGACACGGGTACACCCTCCGCGTTGAGGTGCTGACGTACGTTGTACGTCAGACGTACGATGTACGTACCGTGTCACGAGCCACTTACAGGCGTCAACGGTGGGAAAGGGACGGGCCGATGGGCAGCAAAGTGAGTTCCGTCACTCCTGCGGAGGCCGTGCCCGGAGCGGCACGGCCGGTGCTGACGCGTGAGCGCATCGTGCGCGCCGCCGTCGAGCTGATCGAGCGCGACGGCGCGGACGCGCTCTCCATGCGGGGGGTGGCCGCAGAGCTCGGCGTCGCGGTGATGTCCCTCTACAACCACGTGCCCAACAAGGCGACCCTTTTCGAGGGCGTCGCGGAGCACGTGGTGGCCGGCATCGATCTCGCCGACGACCCGGACGAGCCGTTCACTGAACGGGCCCGCGCGCTCGTACGGGCCTTCCGCAAGGTCGCGCACGACTACCCGCGCAGCATGACGGTCGTGTTCACCCACAAGATCGACACTCCGGTGGGCCTGCGCCCCGCCGAGCGCGCGCTCGCCCTGGCCGACGCCGCGGGCTTCGACGGCGAGACGTCCGTCCGCATCATGCGCGCGCTGATGGCCTACGCCCTCGGTGCCCAGATGCGCGAGATCGGCCAGGCCAAGGCGCTCGACTACCAGCCCGCGGTGGCCGAGTCGCTGTCGCGCCTCGACCCGGACGAATTCCCGCACGTCATCGCGTTCGCCCCGGACTTGGCCCGGCACGACCCGGAGACCGACTTCGAGTTCGGCCTCGACATGCTCATCTACGCGCTGGACGCCCTGCACAAGGGGCTCATGGAGCGTACGGAGCTCACGGAACGTACGGACTGAGGCCCTGCCAGCAGAAGTCGGTCATGTGGCTCGCGGCCTCCTCGACGCTGAGCCGGTCCGGATGGCGTGCCCGCCACAGGGACAGCCGTTCGCAGCCGCCGATGATGATCTCGGTGAAGGCGTGCAGGGCCGCATCCGGCGCGTTCGGGGCGAACGACTTCAGCACGCCGGCGATGAGGGAGCTCTGCTGCTGCCGGGTCTCCTCGACCAGGTCGGCGCTCTCCGGCGGCACCGTCAACGGCTCGGAGAGCAACATCGTGAACGAGCCGCTGTGCGAGTCGACGAACTCGAAGTAGGCGAGCATCCCGCGCCGCAGGATGTCCTGGGGTGTGGTCGCACCCGCCATCGCCTTCTGCGTGACCTCGTAGAGCTCCGCCTTCGAACGGGCCATGGCCGCGTGGAACAGCCCGTCCTTGGAGCCGAAGTACTCGTACAACATCGGCTTGGAGACACCGCAGCGCTCGGCGATCTCGTCCATGGACGAGGCCCGGTAACCGCGGTCGGCGAACACCTGCTCGGCCACCTCGAGCATCTGCCGCTCCCGCTCGGCACGGGACATCCGGCGGCGGCGCGGTGTGGCGGTGCTCACAGCGGAATCCCCTCTGTTGGACCTATCGTCAGTAACCTACTCCCGGTAACTTACCCAGAGTAGGTCAGTGTGGGAGGGAAGCGCATGAGCGAACGGGCGGCGATCGTCATCATCGGCTCCGGATTCGCCGGGCTCGGCATGGCGATCCAACTGAAGAAGCACGGCTTTCACGACTTCGTCGTCCTGGAGAAGAGCGAGGCCCTCGGCGGTACCTGGCACGACAACACCTATCCCGGCTGTGCCTGCGACGTCCCATCCCACATGTACTCGTTCTCCTTCGAGCTCAACCCGGGCTGGTCGCGGATGTTCGCCCCGCAGCCGGAGATCCGCTCGTACATGGAGAAGACCGCGGACAAGTACCGCGTCCGCGAGCACATCCGCTTCAACAGCACTGTCGACGCGCTCGAATACGACGACGAGGCCAAGCGTTGGAACGTGACGCTCGCCGACGGCACCGTCTTCACGCCCAAGGCCGTCATCTCCGGGACCGGCGCGCTGCACGTCCCGTCGTACCCCGATCTGCCCGGCATGGAGACGTTCAAGGGCAAGGCCTTCCACTCCGCCGACTGGGACCACTCGTACGACCTCAGGGGCAAGCGCGTCGCCGTCATCGGCACCGGCGCGTCCGCGATCCAGTTCGTCCCGCAGATCGCCGAGCAGGTCGACGAACTCGTTCTCTTCCAGCGCACCCCGCCATGGATCCAGCCCAAGCCGGACCGCACGTTCCCCGCGCCCGTCCGCAAGGCGTTCGAGAAGGTGCCGGGCGCGGCGCGCGCGTTCCGCAGCGGCATCTACTGGACGCTGGAGGCCCGCGCCGTTGGCTTCACGATCGACCCGCGACTGTCGGGGCCGATGGAGAGGCTCGCCCGCTGGCACATCGAGCGGCAGATCTCCGACCCCGAGTTGCGTGCCAAGGTAACCCCGGACTACACCATCGGCTGCAAGCGAGTGCTGTTGTCGAACGACTACTATCCGGCGCTAGCCCGCCCCAATGTGGAGGTGGAGACCGCTGGCGTCGCCGAGGTACGCGAGCACTCGATCGTCACTGGGGACGGCCGGGAGTACGAGGTGGACGCCATCATCTACGGCACCGGCTTCAAGGTGACCGACGCGCTCAACGAGCAGACCATCGTCGGCCGGAACGGGCTGAAGATCCAGGAGCTCTGGGCGAACGGCATCGAGGCCTACAGGGGCACCAGCTATCCCGGCTTTCCCAACTTCTTCACGCTGCTGGGCCCCAACACCGGCCTGGGGCACAACTCGGTCGTCTTCATGATCGAGGTGCAGATCCAGCACGTGCTCAGCTGCCTCAAACTGCTCCAGGACACTGGCGGCGACGCCATCGAGCCCAAGCCCGCCGCGCTGCGTTCGTTCAACGACCGCATGCACAAGCGACTGCGCAAGGCGGTGTGGAGCGAGGGCGGCTGCCAGAGCTGGTACCTCGACGAGAACGGCGTCAACCGGACGCTCTGGCCTGGGCACACCTTCGAGTTCTGGGCGGGCTCGCGCAAGGCCAAGCCCGAGGACTACCTGATCACCAGATAGTCCCCGGGCTGTCATGAGGCCGGATGGCGAACGGCCTCAAGGCGCGGCGCTCAAGGACGAGCGATGGCTCAAGGACGAGCGATGCGGGGAGCCCGCAACGGCACCCACACCACCCGTACGGCGCGCTCACGCTTGGCAGGCCGCGTGGACTGCGAGGGTTGCGGCGGTAGAGCGCGCAGGCGGGCGGCGGTGAGCTTCTTGCCCTTCGGCAGCTTCACGCCGTCTGGGAGCTTCACGCCGTCGGGCAGCTTGGTTTTGTACGGCAGGAAGAGGACGCGCCGGGCCTGCCGACCAGCGGTCCGGCGCCGGTGAAGCAACTGCAGCCTGGCGAGGAGCAACGCCACAGAGGTCACCAACCCAGCGAGCCATCCAGCTTGCAGGGCGGCGAGGGTCGTCGCCTCGAAGGTCGGCTCGGCGCCCGCCCGCAGTGCGGCCATGGAGAGGATCGGCTGGGCGTCCGGGGCGATCTGCGGTGAGGCGACCGGCGGCAGCGCGACCTGGCTGGGCGGCAGGCTGAACGGGCTGTACCCGCCTCCTGGAGCCGAGCCGCCTGGGGATCCGGGCGAGCCGGGGCCGAGGCCGGGCGGCGGCGTGATGTTCTCCGGCGCGGTGACGACGACGGTGGCACGCGCGGACGTGCTCGCCGCCTTGTTGGCCGTCACGGTGGCCACGATCGTGATCACGCCGTGCTTGGCGGTCGCCGGGATCTTCACGGTGGCCAACGCGCCCATACCGGACGCGGTCACCGTGCCAAGGCTCTGCGACCCGGGACTGATGGAGACACCGGCGCCGGAGAGGCTCACCCTGGTGCCGCTGGCGTTCGCCTTGCTCGCCGTCACGCGGACCGTGGCGGTCACCGTGCCGCCGGGAGCCGCGACCGGGTAACTCATCGTCAACCCCGCCGACAGTTGAGGCGCGGGCGCCGGGTCAGGCTTGCCGGGTGGCTTGCCAGGAGGTTTGGTGGGCGAGTCTGTCGGAGGCTTGGAAGGCGGCGGTTTGGTGGGCGGATCCGTCGGGGGCTTGGTCGGCGGGTCCGAGGGCGGGTCAGTGGGGGGATCCGTCGGCGGCTTGGTCGGTGGATCCGTGGGCGGATCGGTCGGCGGGTCCGTCGGGGGATCGGTGGGTGGGTCGGACGGCGGGTCCGAGGGCGGATCTGAGGGCGGATTCGACGGCGGGTCGGACGGCGGATCGCTGGGAGCCGGATCCGAGACCGTTCCCGACGGGCTGGGCGTCGGCTCGGCGGCCACCGGGGCCGCCGAGCCCGCGGCCAGGATCGCTGCAGCGCCGAGCCCTGCCAGGACCGCGCCGCGTGCCGTGCGCAGGGGCACTTCCTCCACACCTCCGGACCAGGCAGAAATATCAAATAAAAGAAGCGTCTGATTTGATATCAACATGGACCGGAGGTGTTTATCAACCCTTGCCTGCAGAGTTCTTGCCGAAGGTGAAATCGCCGTTCTCGATGATCGATAAATTGTCATCGAGTGAGTGTTTCAGTGATCCTCCGGCTGGTCTTGGGGCTCGGGCTGGACGCGGTCCCGCAACCACATCGCACGCAGCACGATCTCGATCGCGAAGCGTGCGTCGGGGTCGGTGAGGCGGCCGCCCAGCTCCTTTTCGAGGCGCTTGATGCGGTGCCGGACGGTCTGCGGGTGGACGTGCAGTTCATCGGCCATTTCCGCGGCCGTTCCGCGGGTCGTGAGCCAGGTGTGCAGCGTCGCCACGAGCCGTTCTCGCTGGCCGTGTTCGAGGTCGTTCATCCCGCCGAGGTGCCGGCGCGCGAGCTGGTCGACCAGGGCGCAGTCGGAGAGCAGCCACAGCGTGACCATATGGTCTTCGCACGAGGTCACCGGCCCGTCGTCGAGCACTCCGGCCTCGATCAAGGTGAGCGCCTGCCGGGCCCATCGGAGTGAGTCCGCGGCGTGCTCCAGGGGCACGGTGAGCCCTGCCGCGACACCGCCGTCGGGGAACGCCTCGGCGAGCATCTTGCGGCGTTCGGCGGGCAGCGGCTCGGGCTGCCCGCCCGGGGCGCGGCCCGGGACGAGGAGCCGCGGCTCATCCGCGGTGAGATCGACCAGCACGTCGTCGTCGAGGGCCTCGCGTACGCAGCGCGCGCCGGGCGGGACGGTGACCAGCGTCACCTCGTCAGGCACGTTCCACTCAGTGAGCTCGGCGAGTTCGGCGATGGCGCGGCCTGCGCCCGGGCGCCTGGACAGGATCAGGTGCAGGAGCCGCCGGCGCTGGTCGTCCATCTCGGTCGGGCGCGCGTCCATGTAACCGGCGAGAGAGAGCGACGCCAACTCGTTCATGAAGCCGAACAGCGCGTCGGCGAGCTGCGCCATCACCGACGACGACAGGTCATGCCGTGCGGCGATGGCCATCAGGCGGCGCCAGGCCACCTGCGCACCGATCCGGTACGCGGCCTGAAGGCTGTCGAGGGAGCGGCCCTCATGCGCCTCGAAGCGGCCTAGACGGCGGTAGGTGTCGGCATGTCGGCCGGGATCGGGAGCGGCGTCCGCCACCCGCGCGACGAATTGGTCGAGAGCTCGTTCGACGCCGATCTGCAGGGCCGTCACGTACGGGCCCTGCATCGGCCGGTCGTATTCGGGGAGCGCTCGGGGGATCTCTTCGATGATCTCCTCGGCCAGGCTGGGCAACTCCGGCCGCAGGATGGTGAGGAGCCGCCGCGGGAGCGGCGGCGGCGCTGATTCCAGCGTCCCCGTCTCGAGCGTTCGGGGCATCGGTGGGCACCTCCAGGAAACACCGTCGGCACGGCCGGACCGAGACCTGGCGGGGTCACCCGGTCTCATGCGGCCGTGTGTCAGTACGGCATCTGGTCCCGGAAGGGACGCGCCGAGCGGGGGACCCCTGCGCGTCCCCCGAGCGCTGGTTGTGAGTTGGAGCACACTGACATTAAGTGGGATACCACCGCCAGAAGTTAAAGCAAACGTAAAATCGTCGCTCGTGATCACGGCGTGGCGGTCCGTAACGAGTGATCAGTCCTGGCGGGTACTCACTTTCGACAATCGCGAGTTGATAATCCACTGAGTCTACCCAAGCGCTTGTTCGCAACACCGTTCTCTGATGTCACTCGCCACGGTCGCCGGGGGTTCCGCGTCGTCCCAGGTGACGCCGCCTGTGCAGGCTGGCTGCCCGCAGAGTGACGTCCAAAGAGAAGCGTGTGTCCGGGTCGGCGAGACTCTCGCCGACGTAACTCTCCAGTTGCCGGAGCCGGTAGCGGACGGTCTGCGCGTGGACGTTCATCCGTTCGGCCAGCTCGACCGCGTTGCCGCGCGTGGTGACCCACTCGGCGAGCGTCTCGGTGAGCTTCCTGCGGTGGCCGTCCGACATGTCGTCGAACGGGGCCAGGTGCCGGCGGGTGAGCTCCTCGATCAGAGTGACGTCGGAGAGCAGCCACATCGTCATCAGATGTTGCTCGCAGGGGATCAGAGAGCCGTCCCGGATGATGCCCTCTTCGGCGAGCTCCAGCACCCGTCGCGCCCAGCGCAGCGAATGCGTCGCCTTGTCGAGCGGCATCGTGAGACCCAGCACCGAGCTGGCCTCAGACAGCGCCGCTTCCAGCATGCTCTTCCGGTTGCGGTTCAGCGGCCCGGGCACAAGGAGGCATGGCGCGGCGGCATCAAGATCGATCAGCACGTCGGCGTCCAGCGCGGAGAGCGTGCACGGCGCGTCCGGATGGATCGCCACCATCGTGACCTCTTCCGGCAGGGGCCACGACGCGGTCCGTGCCAGGTCCTCGATGGCCTCGGGCACGACCGCCGGCTGCTGCAGGATCAGATGCAGCAACTGCCGCCGATGCTCGCGGCGCCGCAGGTCGGCGTGCTCCATCGCCTGCCGGTGACCGTGCCGGGTCTGGGTGATGGCCTCGTCCATGTAGGTGAGCATCGACTCGACCATCGTGGTGACGATGACCGACGGAATCTTCTCCCGTTCGGCGATGGCCGCCGTCCTCCGCCAGGCGATGTGGAATGCGATCCGGTAGGCGGCCTGCATGTGGTCGAGACCGCGACCCTCCACGGCCTCGAAATGACCGAGCGCGCGGCAGGTCTCGTCCCGTTCGGTCGTCGGAACCGTCGGGTCGGCGATGCGCTCGATGTACGCGGTGAGGAGTTTCTCGGCGCCCAGCCGCAGGATCTGGTCGTACGCGGAGTTCTCGGGGCGGTCGTACTCCGGAATGGCGCGCCGGATCTCCTGCACGACCTCGTTGATGACGTCTTCGAGCTCCGCCCACATCAGCTGGGCGAACTGCGGCGGGACCTGCACGGGGTCGGGCTCCGCCGAACCGGGGAGCTCGAGCGCCTGCGTCATGAAACACACCTCTCCGCGTCGGGGCCGCTGAACGCGTACGACCGGTCACCAGGCCCTCGGCGGCGACCGGGCAGCAACGACGGTAGGGAGCGCGCCATGCGGGGGGAGCTCACACCCGAAACCGTGCACTGGAGCACGTGAAACATAGGTCTACTCGCGAGTTCTGACAAGGGTTTAGGCAGACATTACCCGCGAGTACTCGGATTCGGATAACACAAATGTTTGGCGGCGCTGAGTTAGTGATAACGACCCGCCATGGGTGCCTCTGAGCTGCAATTACTGTCCAGTACTCGTTGGCGACGAGTTCAGAAAGATCGAATGCTCAGCATTCGACAACGAGGAACTGCAGGTCAGGGCCGTTCGGCGAGAATCCTGCCGATTCCTATTGAGTGTTGTTGGTCTTGGTCGTAATGTCCTCGCGTACAGCCGGGCCGACCAGGAAGGGAGTCACGTGCTCAGAACAACCGGCACGCGGACCCTTCTGGCCGTCCTTGCTGCGATTACCTCACTCATGCTCGCGTTCCCCGCATTCGCCGGCGAGCCCGAGCCGACCCCGAGTGGCGAGCCCGAAGGCAAGTTGTCCATCAGCGTGTCGGCCACGGAAGCCAGCGCCAAAGCAGGCACACCGGTCGCCATCACCGCGACCCTCAGTGCCACCGGCGGAACAGTCACCAAGGCCCGCATCACCGGAGCCCGCGTGACCGGAGGCTCCGTCTCGGGCCAGTGCCGTACGGGCTGCACTCTCGGCAACCTGACCGATCCACAAACAGTCGCCTTCGTCGTCTCGGTCCCCTCGGACGCCCGCAAGGCCCGCGTTGTCACTCTCAGAGTGAGCGCTGCCTCGGCAACCGGCACGGTGTCCGACTCCACCTCGGTCAGCTTCGTCCCGAAGATCGTGAAGCTCCCAGGCAAGCCCGGCGAGCCGAAGTCGTATCCGACTCCGCCGAAGCCGCCGGTCAAGCTGCCATCGCCCAAGGCGCCCAAGACTCCGCTCCCGAACACGAGCCCACAGGCGCTCCCGTTCCAGCGGCTCCCCGGCAAGCAGGTGCAGCTACCGCAGGTCGCGCCCGGCCAAAACCCGCAGGTCGCACAGCAGATGAGCCTGGGCCCGACCGCCCACCTCACCGCCGGAACGGACGACGCCGTCGACGTGTTCGGCCTGCTCGCCAGCGCCCAAAGTGCCTGGCTCGCTGCACTCCTGGGCATGGTCGCCGCCGTCTTCATGCGCACCCGCCGAGCCCTGAAGCCCGCGACCGTCCCCGCCCTACGCCGCCGGCCGAAGCAGGCAAAGCAGTCGCGCGCACGGCGTGCTCCGAAGCCCCAGCTCCCGAGCCTCCCCAAGCGCCGCGAGCCTCGCTCCGGACCGCGCTCCTTCCTGGGCTTCTCCATCCGTCTTCGCTGATCACAGCGCTTATCGGCATAGGGCCTTACGGATGCCCTAAAAGGGTCCAGGTGGCCCTATCCACACGTGACTACCCTCCGGTGTTTACCAGTTCGTTATCTGTGTTACTCGCCAGTACTCGTTCTCGTACGTTTTCGCGTCGATCGAACACTTAACTTGTGACAAAGCGCGAGAACATCGCCTGGTTTTCCCCTTGGTTTCTGTCAAATAGGTATTGCTGAGGGGGGCTACTCGGCCGTAACGTACGAGCCGTACCACCGCATCCGTGGGTGCTCACCTGGACAAGGGTGGTCCCAGGTGAGAAGGCACCCCATGCCTCCGGCACGGCGGCCCGAGAAAGCCGCCCGCCGGAGTGAAGGAAACAGTTCTCGCAGTAAGGAGAAGCCGCCTCGCGCAACACCACCCCACCGTTCCCTACTCCGCGTCCCTCATTTAGAACAAGCGCGTTCCACCCCGAGAAGGGAAATCCCTTGCGTAAGCTCCTCCGTACCTCTGTACTCGCCACCGCCGCCACTGCCACCGTCCTCTCCCTGGCCGTCGTACCTTCGGCCAGCGCTGAGGACGCGACCTGGACCAGCACGCCCGGCGGCGCCGTCACCGGCACCAACGTCGGAAACCTCATCGGCCGCAACGTGACTCGCGGCGCGATCGTGTCCTGCTCCGACGCCGAGGCCTCCGGCACCGTCAAGTCCGGCTCCGGCCTCGACGGCACGGGAATCGCCAGCGTCGACACGTTGCGCTTCGGCGGCTACACCGGCGACCCGGAGATCTGTGAAGGCCCGTCCGGCCTTGCCGTCCAGATCGTCGTCAACGACCTTCCGCTTGAACTCGACGCGGTCTCCTACAACCCCACCACCGGCGTGACCACCGGTGCGCTCACCAACGCCGACGCGGGCGGCATCACCGGCAAGCTGATCGGCCTCGACGACGGCTGTGAAGCCGACTTCGTCGGCGCGAACGGCCAGCCCGGTGCGATTCCCGGCACGTTCACCAACAGCACCGACAGGTTGGCCACGACGAGCGGCGGCAACCTCGTGGCCACCAACGTCAATGGCAACTGCCCCTCGAACTTCATCCAGAACGGCGACGTGGTCGCGCTGGAAGGCACCTTCCAGCTGAACTCGGACCAGACCCTCACCAGCCCGTGACCTGACGGGACCGCACTGCGACGGCCGTGTTCCCCACTCCTCCGGTGGGGAACGCGGCTCTCCCCGTATCCGACTCCTCCCTAAGCAGAAGGTGCTGAATGCATCTGACAGCAAGGCGTACCGCACGGATCGCTGTGGTCTCCACTGCGATCACATTCACCGGCCTGATCGTGGCGGTGCCCGCGGAGGCGAAGGTGTTCGGCAGGACCATCTCCTACACCTGTCAGATGAGGGGCGCGGTCGACCAGCGGGCCGATGAGAGGATCAAGGTACGGCTGGCTGGCGCGGCCACATCGCGCGGCAGTGCGGGCAAGGCGATAGGACTCGGCCGGATCTCGATGCAGGTCGAACTCCCCGGCACACTCAGCGAGGCCGTCACCGGTCCGGTGGACACCGCGATCAGCGGCACGGCGATGCTCACGGTCAACGCCCGGCAGGGCGGACGCACCGTCAACGCCGGATGGCCGGCCGCGGAACTCACCCAGGCACCCTCCGCGCCCGGACGGCTCAGCGGCTCCTTCCCCGTTCCGGGACTGCTTCCAACGGCGGGCGGTGCGATCAAGCTCGATGCCGGTTCGCTCGCCCTGGCGCTCCGTAGCGAGACCGCCGGTGCGAGCGTCACCCAGCTCGTGTGCGAACCCAATGGAGAGACGTCCATCGCCTCGATCGCGGTCCAGGAGAGTCCGGCTGACGGACGCCCCACGCCGCAGCCGAAAGCCGCACAGGCCGAGCCGGTCGCCCGGTGCAATCCACCGGAGACGGGGTTCAACCCGGCCAAGGAACTGGAGTTCGACAAGCCCACCGACCATCCCACCCGCGAACAGATCGGCTCGCCAAACCCGTACTGCGGCCAATTGGTCGGTTACACCAACGTTCGCAAGCTGGGAGCGGCCGCGCCAGTCGGAGGGAAACTCGCCGCCCAGCTCAGCCAGCGTGACCTCCAGAGCCCGGAAGGGGACTGGATCAGAATCGACAGCTATGGCGTGACCGACCTGCATCCCGGCACCGCCACCATGCTGGGCTTCGGTTTCATGCCGACCACCGTGGTCACCGAGGTCGGCCAGGACGGCGTGGCGAACATCGCGAGCTTCTCCGACTATGATCCGCGCGACCCGCCAGGACCTTTCCGAGGCAAAGTCCATAATGTCGCCAAGAGCCTGATCACCGTCGGCGTGTCGAGCATCAGCGTGAACGGTGTGCCCGTGGACCCGGGAGGCAGGTGCAGGGCCGACGGGAAAGTCTTCCTCCAGCTTGAGGGCGACTTCCCCGGTGGCACGCCGGTCTACGCGGGTGGCACTTACAGAACCCCTAAGGACAAACTCCTGCGAATCCCGCCGTTCACCGGGTGCGGTGTGGGAGAGGACCTGAGTCCGCTCATCACGGCCAGTACCTCTGGGGAAGGGAACATCGCGTCCATCTTCCAAGGCCAGCTCTGCAAGAAGTTCGACGAACCGCAGAACTGCAACGAGACACCGCTCCGGTGGATCGTGTCGCCGCTCGGCACCGTCTGGCAGATCGCCGCGGGCAGATTCACCATTAGGGGCGCGAAGGGCGCGGTCATCCAATGCGAGTCCTTCAACGTGCGGCTGAACACCGTCGAGGAAGTGATCAGCGGGACCTTCGGCAGAATGACCATGTCCGGCGCCAAGACCTGCACCGCTCCTGAGGGCGCGATCACCGGAAGTGGAAACGTCACGGGGATGCCCTCGCTGACGCTGTACACGCAGGACTACGACCGGGCCACCGGAGTGACCCGGATCTACAGTCCCTTGGGCCAGATCAGGTTCTCGTTCCGCTTCCTCGATGGCGCCGTGACGCGGACCTGCAATATCAGCACGACGGCCGCCTCCTCGTGGGACACCTACTTCAAGAACAGGGCCAACCCGCCCACCTTCACCGTCAAGCCCAGAAGCCTCGTCGTCGCCACGACGAACCCCGGCTGTGACCGGTTCTTCGCCAAGGACGACGTGATCTCGCTCGATTTCTCCGACATCGCGGTCCCCGAACCCCGGCTGTCGATCACCGGCGAGAGAGCTTAGGAGATCGCCGATGAGAAGCCTCAAGCGGTCGGCCATCGCCGTGGGCGCGGCCGGAGCGGTACTCGCGTCGATCGTCGCCAATGCGTCCGCCGCGACCGCCGACGCTGGATGGACAGTAAGCCCCGGCGGCCAGATCGCGTCGGTGAACACCACTCAGAATTTCATCGTCCGTAATGTCACCCGTGGTCTGCTGGCTTACTGCCAGGAGACGGAGGTCTCCGGCACGGCCCAGTCAGGGACGGGTCTGCCCGGGCAATCGCTGATGGCGTTCGACTTCGTCAGGTTCGGTGGCTGGACAGGTGATCCGGAGATCTGTCACTACCCCTTCGGCGCTCTTCAGGTCTTCATGAACGACATGCCGGTGGAATTCGACGCCGTTTCCCACGACACGGCGACCGGCGTCACGACGGGATTCCTGGTCAACGGTGACGCTCCAGACGGAGTCGGAATCACTGGATCTCTGGTCGGGCTCGACGACGGCTGTGAACTCTCTTTCGGCGGTTCGGGTTCCGAGCCCGGCAAGATCGGCGTCACGTACACAAATCCGAGCGGCGGCTCCAAGGGCAGGCTGGTCGCGACGGCGACGGGCAACATCGTCGCCAAGAACGTGAACAATAAATGCCCTGCGAACTTCTACCAGAACGGCGACAGGCTGACTTTCGAAGGTCCTCTACTCATTGGTTCAGATCAGGTGGTGACGAGTCCGTGAGCCATGACGACCATCGTGGAATGAGCAGGACCGCCCGGGGCGTCCTGGGCGGATCCTTCGCTGTCGCGGCGACGTTCGTCGCCGCCTCCGTAGCGGTTGCGAGTTCTCTGACCTGGACGTTCTCGCCAGGTGGGCAGATTGTGGCCACCAACGTGGGAAACATCATCCCTCGAAATGTGACCCGAGGATCGCTCATTACGTGTTCGGCAGCCGAGGTGAAGGCCACGGCTAAAACGGGTTCGGGTTTGTCTGGTATCGGCCTGGTGTCGGTCGATGAAGTCCACCTAGGCGGATATGTGGGAGATCCGGACATCTGTGAGGGGCCTTCTCATTTGGCCATGCAAGTCGTCATCAATGACTTGCCCCTTGAATTCAATGCTGAGTCCTATGACGCCTCCAGTGGGACGACGCGCGGCAAGTTGATCAATGATTCCCCCGGAGTGACTGCCAAGGTGATCGGACTCGATGACGGCTGTGAGGCGGACTGGACCGGCCCTGCGGGGACGCCTGGCCATATCGATATCTCCTACAGCAATCGCACCGGCGAAGTCACGATCGAGGACACCAATCTGGTGGCAGTAAACGTGAATGCCCTCTGTCCCGCTGTTTCTCTTCAGGCCGGCGACCGGCTCGGCGTGACGGGAACATTCAAGGCGGACCCGATTCAGACGGTGACTGCTCAGTGATGGGGGTGTGCTGAATGGGGTTTGAGGTCACGGTCGAGGGTCTGACTATGTCGTTTGGCAAACAGACCATTTGGCGGGATGTGTCGCTCACGCTGCCGGCGGGGGAGGTGAGCGTGATGCTGGGGCCTTCAGGGACGGGGAAGACCGTCTTTTTGAAGTCGCTGATCGGGTTGTTGAAGCCTGAGAAGGGACGGGTCCTTGTTGACGGCGTCGACATGGTTGGGGACTCGGACCGGAAGGTTTTTGCGGCGCGCAAGAAGTTCGGGCTGATGTTCCAGGACGGCGCGATGTTCGGGTCGATGAACCTCTTCGACAACATCGCGTTCCCGCTGCGGGAGCACACGCGGAAGTCGGAGAAGGAGATCCGGCGCATCGTGCTGGAGCGGATGGACATGGTCGGGCTCGGGGGCGAGGAACGCAAGCTGCCTGGGCAGATCTCGGGTGGCATGCGCAAGCGGGCTGGGCTCGCGCGGGCGCTGGTGTTGGACCCACAAATTATCTTGTGCGACGAGCCGGACTCGGGGCTTGATCCGGTGCGGACGGCTTATCTGTCGCAGTTGTTGATCGACGTTAATACGCGCACCGATTGCACCATGTTGATCGTCACGCACAACATCGAGATCGCGTCGACCGTGCCGGACAACATGGGGATGCTCTTCCGGCGGGATCTGGTGACGTTCGGGCCGCGGGAGGTGCTGCTGACGTCGCGGGATCCGGTGGTCGCTCAATTTTTGCGCGGCAACCGGCATGGGCCCATTGGGATGAGCGAAGAGAAGGACGCGGCCACGTTGGCGGCTGAAGCTGAGCGGTTCGGGTCTTTGAAGGTGCGTGAGATGGAGCTCCCGCCGCAGCTGGAGCCTTCCCCTGGCCTGCCCGAACGTATGGGCGCCGTTCGCCGGAGCCAGCGGGTGATGGCGAACCTGCATCTGCTTCCGGCGGAGGCGCAGGAAGCCATTCAAAACGCGCACAGGAGGCGATCCATGGGAGGACCACCGCCGCCCGTTCCATGGGCCTCGGCCTAGCAACCTCACCTACCCCCTTTTTTTTCGAGGCAGCAGATGTTGAAGAAGACAATGGTCGGCCACCTGGCAGGTGGGGCGTGACTGCCCCGCCGCAGGGGCCGCCGCCCCCACCGCAAGGGCCACCGCCGCCGCCCGCGGCGCCCGAGCCCGTGCGGTCGCGGGTGCAGCCAGTGAAGGTGAATCCGTCCGACTACATGCCGCTCGCTGGGGGCTTGCGGCAGACCGGGCAGATGTTCGCCCTGGCCGCGAGTGTGCTGCGGATGACGTTCAAGCGGCCGTTCCAGGTGCGGGAGCTGATCCAGCAGTTCTGGTTCATCGCGTCCGTGACGATCCTGCCTACTGCTTTGGTGTCGATTCCGTTTGGCGCTGTCATTGCCCTGCAGGTCGGGTCGCTGGCCAAGCAGCTGGGCGCGCAGTCGTTGACGGGTGGCGCGTCGGTGCTGGCCGTTGTGCAGCAGGCCTCGCCGCTGATCGTGGCGCTGCTGATCGCGGGTGCGGCGGGGTCGGCTATCTGCGCCGATCTGGGGTCGCGGACGATCCGCGAGGAGATGGACGCCATGGAAGTCATGGGCGTCTCGCCGATCCAGCGTCTGATCGTGCCGCGAGTGATCGCTTGTATGGCGGTGGCGTTCTGCCTGAACGGGCTGGTGTCCGTTGTGGGCGTGGCCGGTGGCTACTTCTTCAACGTTGCTCTTCAGGATGGGACGCCTGGGGCCTATCTGGCTTCGTTCTCGGCGCTGGCGCAGCTTCCGGATCTTTATGTGGGGCAGACGAAGGCGGTGATCTTCGGGTTCATCGCGGGGGTCGTCGCGGCTTATCGGGGGCTTCACCCGGGGGCCGGGCCCAAGGGGGTCGGGGACGCGGTCAACCAGTCGGTGGTCATCGCGTTCCTGCTGCTGTTCATGGTCAACCTGGCGATCACGGCGATCTACATCCAGGTCGTCCCGCCGAAGGGGGCATGACGCATGGCGTCGACCACCTTCCGCGACTACGCGCGTAATCCGTCGAGATTGTTCCGGTGGCTGGATCAGCCGGGTGACCAGCTCGGCTTCTACATCAAGGCGCTGCTGTGGACGCCGCGCGCGATCCACCGCTACCTGAAAGAGGCGCTGCGGCTGCTGAGCGAGGTGGCGTTCGGGTCGGGCGCGCTCGGCGTCATCGGCGGCACGATCGGCGTGATGATCGGCATGACGCTGGCGACCGGCACCGTGGTGGGCCTGCAGGGGTACGCGGCGCTCGACCAGATCGGGTCGTCGGCGTTCACCGGCTTTGTTTCCGCTTACTTCAACACGCGTGAGATCGCTCCGCTCGTCGCTGGGCTGGCATTGTCGGCGACGGTCGGCGCGGGATTCACTGCCCAGCTGGGCGCGATGCGGATCAACGAGGAGATCGACGCCCTGGAGGGCATGGGCATCCCCTCGCTGCCCTATCTGGTGACGACGCGGATCATCGCGGGCGTGGTGGCGATCATCCCGCTGTACGGGATCGGGTTGCTGTCCTCTTACTTCGCGTCCAGACAGGTGACGGTGCTGCTGAACGGGCAGTCGGCCGGCACCTATGACCACTACTTCAACATCTTCCTCGCGCCCGAGGACGTGGTGCTGTCGTTCGTCAAGGTGCTGATCTTCAGCGTCATGGTGATCCTGGCGCACTGCTACTACGGCTACCGCGCGGTCGGCGGACCGGCTGGGGTAGGCGTCGCCGTCGGCCGCGCGGTCCGCACCGCGATCGTGGTGATCTCGGTGACGGACTTCTTCGTCTCCCTGGCGATCTGGGGCGCCACGACCACGGTGAAGGTGACCGGCTGATGGCCAGGGTGAAGCCGTACGAGACGCTCCGGCGCCGGCTGCTGGGCGTCGTGTTCCTGCTCGTCCCGGTCCTGCTGGTGACGTTGTCGGTCGCGTTCTACCAGAAGCGGTTCACGGACGTGACGTTCGTGACGCTGCGGACGTCCACGGCCGGGTTCGAGATGCACCGGGGTGCGGACGTCAAGCTGCACGGCGTGGTGATCGGGGAGGTCCGGTCGATCACGGCGGACGGCTCCGGCGCCCAGTTGCGACTCGCGCTGCGGCCGGACCAGGCGAAGCGTGTCCCGCAGGACGTGGCGGCGCAGTTGTTGCCGACGACGGTGTTCGGTGCCCGTTACGTCGCGCTCGTCCCGCCTGCGGGCCGGGGGATGAACCCGCAGGCCAATGTGGTCGCCGCAGCGCTGCGGGACGGGTCGGTGATCTCCGAGGACAACACCCGCAACGCGATCGAACTGCGGGACCTGCTGAAGAGCACCATGCGACTGCTGAACGCGCTGAAGCCCGCGCAGCTCTCCGCCACCCTCACGGCGATGGCGCAGGCCCTCGAAGGCAGAGGCGACCGGCTCGGCCGGAACCTCGTCACCCTGGAGGCGTACCTGAAAGAGCTCAACCCGCACCTGCCCGCCCTCAACCAGAACCTGGTCGAGGTCGCGCAGTTCGCCGACAACTACAGCGAGGTGACGCCCGACATCCTGGACGGGCTGAGCGACTTCGTCAGCACCTCGCGCACCATCGCCGACCAGCGCGCCAACCTCGCCGCATCGCACGAGTCGGTGACCCGGGCGGCGCGGGACCTGACGAACTTCCTGCGCCGCAACGAGGACAACCTGATCCAGCTTCCCCGGGTCTCGCGCGACTCGCTGGAGACGCTCGCGAGGTACTCGCCGGAGTTCCCCTGCACGTTCGCGTCGATCGCCAAGTTCGTTCCCCTGATGGACAAGGCCCTGGGCAAGGGCACGAAGAAGCCCGGCGTGCACGTCAACATCAACACCGTCCAGCACAAGGGCCGCTACCTGCCGGGCGTGGACCGGCCGCGCTACACCGCCGACGCCGGCCCGCACTGCTACGGCGTGCCCTTTGATCCCGGCGGCGGCTCGACGCCGAAACTCACCAAGCCGGGCGTCCTCCCGGTGGGCACGCTCGCCGGATCCCCCGGCGAGACCCGGCTGATCAACGAGCTGACCGCGCCCGCGCTCCGTGAGGCGCCCGAGGAGCTGCCGGACTGGTCCGGGGCGCTGCTCGGTCCGATCTACCGGGGCACCCGCGTCACCTTCCCGGGCATGGACACCTCCGGTGGGAAGGGGGCGGGCCAGTGAGCGTGTTCGGCAATCTGCGGGGCAAGACGCGCGGCACGATCTCCCCGCTGATCAAGTCTCTGATCTTCATCGCCACGACGCTGGCGGCCACCGCGCTGCTCGCCGCCTCGATCATGAACACCACGACCGGCGACCGGGTCGCCTACAGGGCCCGGTTCACCGATGTCGCCGGGCTCTACCCGGCGCACTCGGTGCGGATCGCCGGAGTGCAGGTCGGGCAGGTCAAGAAGATCGAGATCACGAACCGGCGGCTGGCCCTGGTGACGTTCACCGTGGACCGGAACCGGCGGCTGCCCAATTCGGTGACCGCCTCGGTGAAGTACCTGAACCTGGTCGGCGGCCGTTACATCGACCTCGACCCCGGGGCCCCAGGGGCCGCGCCCGGCGCCTACCTCTCGGTCGGCAGCACGATCCCCGAGCAGCAAACGCAGGGGCCGCTCAACCTGACCCAGCTGTTCAAGGGTTTCCAGCCGCTGATGCAGGCTCTGTCGCCCGGCGACGTCAACAAGCTCAGCGAGTCGATCATCAAGGTCCTGCAGGGGGAGGGCGGCACCCTCGAATCCCTGATGCGCACCGTCGGCTCCCTCACCTCGACGCTCGCCGACAAGGACCAGGTCATCGGCGATCTGATCAACAACCTCAACGAGGTGACCGTCACGATCAACAACCGGGACCGCCAGGTCGTCGACCTGATCCGCACCCTGCGGGCCCTGGTGTCGGGCCTGTCCTCCGACCGGCAGCCGATCGGTGAGGCGATCGCCGCACTGGACGACCTGACCAATTCCACCGCCAACCTGCTGAAGGTGAACCAGGAGCCGCTGGCGCGCTCCATCACCCAGCTCCGGCGGCTGACCGGCAATCTCGAAGCCGACAAGCCGCTGCTCGAACGGTTCCTCCAGCGAACCCCGACCAAGCTCGAAGTCCTCGGCCGGGCCGCGTCGTACGGCTCGTGGGTGAACTTCTACCGATGCGAGGTGAGGCTCACCGGCGTCCGCTACAACGACGGCAGCCCCGCGCCCACCGGCATCCCTCTCACCGACGACCGGTGCAAAGGCTGATCCATGACTCGACCCCACCCCAACGCCACGAACCAGCTGCCCCGGCTACTGCCGGCGAAGCGGAGGCTGTTGCCGCACATCAAACCGGTCCGCGACCGCAACCCGATCGGGGTTGCGATCATCGGGCTGCTGCTCATCGCGTTGTTGCTGGGCGCCGCGTACCGTGCCGGCGACCTGCCGGTGATCGGCGGCGGCACCGCCTACACCGCGTACTTCACCGAGGCGGCCGGGCTGAAGTCCGGTCAGGAGGTACGCGTCGCCGGGGTCAAGGTCGGCAAGGTCACCTCGGTGAAGCTGGCGCCCCGCGAGGCGAAGGTGAAGGTCGAGTTCCGCGTCAAGGACACCTGGATCGGCAACGCCACCACCGCCACGATCATGATCAAGACGTTGCTGGGCTCGAAGTACCTCGCCCTCGACCCGCTCGGGTACCGAGCACAGAATCCCCGCGAGCCCATCGGCGTCGACCGCACCATCGCCCCGTACGACGTCACGCAGGCGTTCGACGATCTCGGCGCCACGATCGAGCAGATCGACTCGCAGCAGGTCGGCGAATCGCTCACCGTCGTCTCGCAGGCGTTCTCCGGCACCCCGCAACACTTCCGGAGCGCGATCGACGGGCTCTCCGCGCTGTCCCGGACGATCTCCAAGCGGGACGCGCAGCTCGCCGAACTGCTGAACGGCACGCGGCGGTTGTCGGGCACCATCGCCTCCCAGAACGACCAGTTCCGCGCGCTGCTCAAGGACGGCAACCTGCTCCTGGCCGAGTTGCAGCGCCGCCGAGAGGCCATCAGCTCGCTCTTGGTCGGCATCATCCGCATGTCGCGCGAGCTGTCGGAATTCGTCGACAGGAACGACGGCGAGCTCCGCCCCCTGCTCGACTCACTGGACGCGGTCACCGAGGTGTTCAAGAACAACCAGCGCAACCTGGACAAGGCGCTCTCCCTGGCCGGTCCCTACATCCGGCTGATCGCCAACGCGTCCGGCAATGGCAGATGGGTCGACGGCTACCTGTGCGGCGCCGTGCCCAAGGAGTACGTGAGCGATCCCAAGCCGCCCAACTACACGCCGCCCGACAAGTGCACCCCCACCCGCAAGGGAGGCAGCTGATGGCATCCGGACCCTCCTCACCGCGGACGGTGCGCTGGATCATCGCCGTCGGACTCTCGCTGATCATCGTGGCGGGCGTGCTGGTGACGATGCCGGACGGTGGCGGCCGTACGATCACCGCCCACTTCGTCAACTCGCAGGGCATCTATCCCGGCTCCGACGTACGGGTGCTGGGGGTGAAGATCGGGACGATCACCTCGATCAAGCCGACCGGCCAGAGCGTCACCGTGCGGATGGAGATCACCGACGATGACGCGCGGATCCCCGCCGAGGTGACCGCGGTCGTGATCGCGCCCAACCTCGTGTCGGACCGGTACGTGCAGCTGTCACCGGCGTACACCGGCGGGCCGACGCTCGCGTCCGGCGGCCAGATCCCCGTCGCCCGCACCGCCACGCCGATGGAGCTCGACCAGCTGTACGGGGCGCTGCGCAAGTTCACCGCCGACCTCGGCCCGCAGGGCGTCAACAAGAACGGGGCACTGTCGGAGTTCCTCAAGGCCAACGCCGCCAACCTGAAGGGCAACGGCACCAAGCTCAACCAGATGATCGAGGACCTCGGCAAGGCCTCGGCGACGCTCAACCACTCGGCCGACGACTTCTTCGGCACCATGGCCAACTTCAACAAGTTCACCGGGATGTTGCGCGAGAACGACACCGAGGTCAGGCAGTTCCAGCGCCGGCTGGCCGACGTCTCGGCGTTCCTCGCGGCCGACCGGGGCAATCTCCAGCGCGCCCTGCAGGATCTCGGCCTCGCCCTGATCAAGGTCAAGGACTTCATCGCCAAGCACCGCAAGAAGCTCAAGGGCAACATCGACAAGCTCGCCGACATCACCAAGGTCCTGGTCGACCGGCGCAAGGAGCTCTCCGAGTTGTTCGACGTCGCTCCGCTGGCCGCGTCCAACGCGCTCAAGTCCTACGACCCGAACAGCCAGACGATGATGTCGCGGGGCAACCTCCTGGAGATCACCGCCGCGTACGGCAAGGGCGCCGGGAAGGGGCAGGCCGCGGTGTCGGTCCCGATTTGCACGGCCGGTCCGCGCTCGAAGGCCCTGAAGAAGGCCTGCGAGGCCGGTCCCGGCGGCCTGAACCCGTCCGAGCGGCCGCCCGCCGACTCCCCACCGTTGCCGCTCCCGGCGGCCGGACCGGTCTTCACCGGCGCCGTCAACCTGGGCGGAGGATCGCGATGAAGCGTCACGCCCTGGTCGCCGCGCTGATCGCCGGATCGGCGCTGGCCGCCGGATGCTCCGGCCAGCAGGGGCTTTCCCTGCAGGAGATCCCATTGCCGGGCGGCGCCGACCTCGGCTCGCATCCGTACACCCTCACCATCGAGCTCAACGACGTGCTGTCGCTCGTGCCGCAGGCGTCGGTGAAGGTGAACGACGTCCCGGTCGGCCGGGTCACCGGCATCCGGCTTCCCGACGGCAAATGGACCGCCGAGGTGACGGTCAAGGTGAACGGGAAGGTGCGGCTGCCCGCCAACGCCACGGCGAACATCGAGCAGTCAAGCCTCCTCGGCGAGAAGTACATCCAGCTCGCCGCCCCGGCCCCGGCGCCGGGCGCGCCCAGCGGGACGCTGGCGAACGGCTCGCGCATCCCGATCGAACGCACCGGCCGCGACCCGGAGACCGAGGAGGTGTTCGGCGCGCTGTCGATGTTGCTGAACGGCGGCGGGCTCCCGCAGCTGCGCACCATCACCCGCGAGCTCAACTCCGCGCTGAACGGCAGGGAGCCGCAGATCAAGAACTCGCTGCGGCGGCTCAACGAGCTCACCTCCTCCCTTGACGGCAACAGGACGAACATCGTGCGCGCGCTGGAGTCCCTGAACCGGCTCTCGGCCACGGTCGCGTCCCGGAAGGGGCAGGTCGACACGATCCTGACCGACCTGTCTCCCGGCCTGAAGGTGCTGGAGGCGCAGCGCGCCGACTTCGTCCGGATGCTGGAACAGCTCGACGAGCTCTCCGAGGTCGCCACCCGGATCTCGAACGCGTCGCGCGACGACATCGCCGCCAGTCTGCGGGCACTGGAGCCGTCGCTGCGCAAGCTCGCCGACGCCGGTCGCGATCTGCCGAAGTCACTGGAAATCCTGATGACGTTCCCCTTCACCGATCAGGTGCTGACCGGTGCACGCGGCGACTACCTCAACGTCTACGCCACGGTCATCGCCAAGCCCGGCAGCAACTGCGTCAACGCACCGGTCAAACCCGAGACGACCGTTCGCCTGAAAGCGCAGGATCCTGCACCGCAGGGTCCGGTGGGCGCTTGCCCGCCCGCAGGCACCGGCGGGCAGACGGGCCCGTCGCAGACCGGCACGCCGCCATTGCCGCTGCCGGCGGTCACCATCCCACCCGGCATCGACGCCAGGTCCGGCGGAGGCGGCGTCCTCCCCGACATCGACGGGGGGAACTGAACGATGCTGACCACGTTCACCCGGATCAAGATCGTCGCATTCGTGATCATCTCGCTGGTCACGATCTCCTACATCGGGATGACCTATGCCGACCTGGGGCGGCACGTCGGCCTGCGCGACTACTACACGGTCAAGCTCCAGCTGCCCGAGACCGGTGGGCTGTTCAAGGGATCGGCGGTGTCCTACCGCGGCGTCACCGTCGGCCGGGTCGACGCCCTCGACCTCGCCGAGAGCGACGGGCAGAACGGCACGCGGGTCGTCGCCGACCTGCGGATCACCTCCGACGCGAAGATCCCGGCCAACACGAACGCCATCGTCGCCAACCGTTCCGCCGTGGGTGAGCAGTACGTGGACCTGCGGCCGGCCACCGCCGGCGGCCCGTACCTGAGCGCGGGGTCGACGATCACCCGCACCGCGGCGACCACCCCGCCGCCGGTCAGCGAGACGCTCAAGGCGATCAACGACTTCAACGCGTCCGTTCCGACCGACTCGCTGCAGATCACGCTGGACGAACTGGGCAAGGCGTTCACCGGGCAGGGACCGCACCTGCAGAGGCTGCTGGACGCCTCGGACCAGTTCATCAACACCTCCTACGAGAACATCGACACCACCACCACATTCCTGGAGAACGGGAACGCGGTCCTGCGCACCCAGAACCAGGAGGCCGCGTCGCTGCGGGAGTTCGCCCGCGAGGGCCGCAAGTTCGCGGCGGCGCTCAAGGGCTCGGACGCCGACATCCGGCGCCTGATCACGGCGGCCCCGGCCTTCTCCACGGAACTGTCGGAGTTCCTGCGCGGCGTCGATCCGGGGTTGCCGAGGTTGCTGGCGAACCTGCTCACGGTCTCCCGGATCACCGACACCCGCACGGCGGGCATGCGGCAGTTCTTCTCCGACTTGCCGGCCGTCGCCGCGATGGGCAACACCATCGTGCGTGGCGGAAGCCTGGAGATGGGACTCATCAACACCTTCTTCAACCCGCTGCCGTGCGTCTCGGGATACAGCGGCACCTTCTACCGCGACGGCCTGGACGTCCATGGCGCCAGCCGTCCGTTCAACGCCGGAGCCCGATGCACGCTCAGCCCCTCGACCGGAGTGAACGTGCGCGGTGCCGCCAACGCCCCGCGCGGCGGCGTTCCGGCTCCCGCCAAACCCGGGGTGGCCAGTGGCGCCGCGGGTGTCATGGCGGCCGTGGGCCTGTCCGGCGTCTGGCCGGCGACCACGGGCGCTTCCGGCCAGGGCCCCGCCGCGTACAGCGACCTCGAACGGCTGCTGGGACTGCGGAAATGACCGCCGACAGCAAGGTCCGGAACGCGGCCGTGGCGCGGGCGAAGGCCCGGAGCGCCACGGAGAGAGACGGCGGCGGGAAGCGCCCAAAGCGGCGCAAGCTCATCGTCGCGGCCGCGATCGTCGCCGTGGCCGCGTCGGCCTGGGGAGGGTGGCAGCTCGTCCCGAGCGAGGACGGCGGTTCCCCGCCCCTCACCGAACGCGACAAGGTCACCGCTGCGGCGAGCCGGCAGCTGGCCGCGCTGAGCTCGATGGATCCTGCCCGCGTCGACGAACGCCTCGGATGGTGGGAGCAGGCCTCGACCGGCATGCTGCGCGCGGAGCTCACCCGGGAGCGGGCGGCCAACCGCAAACGATTCGCCGCGATCAGCGCCGCCGCCACCGGCACGGTCGGCTCGCTGGCCGTGACCGCGCTGAACGGGGAGTCGGCCACGGTGATCGCTTCCGTCCGCGTCAAGTTCGTCGGCACGGCGGACTGGCGCACTGAGCAGAGCCGCCGTTACCAGGCCGGGCTGACCAGAACGCCGCAGGGCTGGCGGACCAGCTCGCTCTTCCTGCTGCCGGTGCCGGCGAGCGCCGCGCAGAAGCCGACCGGTGCCCAGCAGACCGGCCGCGCTCCGGCGCCGCCCGCACCGGCGGCCGAGGACGCAGCGATCCTCACCGACGTGACGAAAGCGGCCGAGGCGGTCTTCAGCTACCGGTACCAGGACCCGGCCGCCACCCAGCAGGCGGCCCGTGACGCGCTGGTCGGAACCGCGGCCGGGCAGTACCAGAAGATGTTCGGCATTGTCGCCGACCAGGCGCCCAAACAGCGGCTCACCGTCACGAGCAAGGTCCTCCGGATCGGCGTGATCAAACGTGCGGCGAGCACCGCCACGGTGCTGATCTTCCTTGACCAGACGTCCACGCGGCAGGGCGGCCGCCCGTCGTTCGCCGCGACCGCGTTGAAGGCCACCGCCCGGGTGGAGAACGGGCGGTGGCGCATCAGCGACCTGCGTTCGACGTGACCCGCGTTCCACCGATGACGAGCAAGGAAGCCCAGATGGCAGATATCAAGCTCGCGGCCGGCGCACCGGAGCAGTCCGGCGAGACGGCGGAGCCGAACGAGCCGACCGGACAGGCGGAGGAGCCCGAGCTGCCGGAAGAGCCCGAGGCGACCAAGAAACCGGACGAGGAGCCGGACGAGACGCCGGATGAGAATTCGGCCAAGACACCGGCCAAGCCGTTGGCTAAGGCTTCGGCCAAGGAGCCGACCGAGAAGCGGGCCAAGGAGCCGGTCAAGGCTTCGGCTAAGAAGTCCGCCAAAGCACCGGACGAGGCGCAGGAAGAACGGGCCGTGCGGATCCGGATCCCGGTGATC
The DNA here is from genome assembly GCF_044326415.1 of Actinomadura sp. 6N118. Classification (NCBI taxonomy): domain Bacteria; kingdom Bacillati; phylum Actinomycetota; class Actinomycetes; order Streptosporangiales; family Thermomonosporaceae; genus Actinomadura; species Actinomadura sp. 6N118. The sequence continues at coordinate 286,046 of NZ_JBIRAZ010000006.1, forward strand.
GTCATCACGGATCCGCTGAAGGCGGCGCTGACCGTGCTGGCGCTCGTCGCCGTCGTGACGGCGGGCTGGTTCGTGTACGACTGGAACGCGGCCAAGGACGACCCGGCCCGCGACGTGGCGGCGGCCCGGGACCAGGCGCTCGCGCAGGGACGCCAGGCGATGGTGAATCTCAACACGCTCGACCACCGTGCCACCGACCGCGATCTGAAGGTCTGGCAGGACTCCTCGACCGGCGAGCTCTACAACCAGATCGCGGCCGGGCGCGAGGGCCTGGCCGCCGACGTCAACCGGAACAAGACCGTCACCTCAGCCAAGATCCTCGAAGCCGCGATCACCGAGCTCGACGCGGCCGCCGGAAAGGCCACGATGATCGCGGCCGTCCGCGTCACCGTCACCCCTCCCACGGGGGCGGCGACCACGAGGACGAGTCGGCAGACCGGGCAGCTCACCCGGACCGCCGAGGGCTGGAAGCTGGCGTCGCTCGGCCAGGCACCCAGCGGCGGCTGAGACGCGTGACGACACAGAGCAGGGGTGTGCAATGAAGAATTCAAAAGAGGCGACACGCGGTGACGAGAAGAGTGCGGAATCGAATTCCGCCCGTACCTCGTCCGGCCGCGGCCGGTTCAGTTTCAGCATGCTGGTGTTGGCCGCTCTTGTCATCGGTGGCGGCGGCACGACGGCATGGGCGGCGAAGGCCAAGAACGACCTGTCCGCCACGGGTGCGTCGCAGAATCTTGCGTTGACCGATACCGCGCGTACCAGCGATGTGAAAGGCCAAGTCGCCAGCGCGGTGTCCACGGTGTTCTCGTACAGCTACGCCGATACCGCCAAGACGGAACGGGCGGCACAGAAGCTCCTCACGGGCAAGGCGGTGCAGCAGTACAACCAGATGTTCGCCCGGGTCCGCCAGCAGGCTCCGCAGATGAAGCAGGTCCTGACCACCACCGTCACCGATGCGGCCGTCGTCACGCTCAGGCCGGACTCGGGGCGTCTGCTGGTGTTCGCGGACCAGCGCAACACGACCGTCGGCGACACCGGGAAAAAGGACGCCAAGAGCAAAACCGAAGGGGGTGGCAACACTGCTGCCTCGGCCGCCGTGTTCGCGGTCGAGGTCGTCCGGGACGACGGAATGTGGAAGATAACCGGCATCGATACTTTCGGCGCCTGACAATCACCTGACTAACTGCCTGACAAATCGCTCTTGATAAATTCCCGCACACACTTTGTCACTTCGAGGGAATTGTTGTCCACCTTCGGCCAGCAATCCTAATTGGGGGCCTTGTGGCACTTTGTTGTGCCGGGTTTCAATGAATTACCCGCAGGTAACACGAGAAAAACGGAGGACCGCCCCCATGAAACTCCGGACGAAGAGAACCGCCACTGTTCTGTTCGCCGCCGGCGCCGCGGCCGCCTTGACCGCCGGCCTGGCGCCCGCTGCCTCAGCAGCCCCCACGGCGCCCGTCCGGGCCGCCGACGACCCGATCCCGACGTTCGACTTCTCGGACTGCCCGAAGCTGCCGGACGGTGCCAAGAAGGAGGCGTCGTACTGCATCAACGTCGTCGTCACCAGCGGGAAGCTCGTCACGGGCAACATTGCCAACGACGTCACCGAGCCGATCAAGCTCACCTATTCGAGCGTCGTCATGGCCGACAACACCTACAAGACGGTCTTCGGCGCCATGCGGACCAAGGAATCGAAGATGAAGGACGGGATCTTCAAGGACCCGTTCACCGAAGTGTGGGGGAAGCCCGAGTACGTCGGCGGTTTCACGGTCCAGCGGTTCAACATCACCATGGACATCAAGATGAACCTCACCCGGCCGTTCCTCCTCGTGGGCGGATGCTCGATCGGCAACAACACCGTCCCGATCAAGCTGAAGCTGATCACCGGCACCACCAACCCGCCGGCGCCGAACACGCCGATCACCGGGAAGAAGTACACGGTCCTGTCGACCAACCCGCACGTGGCCAGCCTGACCCACGTTGACAACTCGTTCGACGTGCCCGGTGCCGGCGGCTGCTGGCTCGACACCCCGCTGCGCCTGGTCAGCGGTCTGGTCAACAGCCAGGGTGGCCTCCCGTCGGTGGCCGGCAAGAACACCGTGATCTTCAACGAGTACCTGAGCCAGCGGAGCTACTCCGAGCTCAGCTGATCCGCGACTCCGGCCGCTGTCCGCGGCGGCCGGTCCGGCCCTGAATCCGCGCGCACGCACACACCCCCGTGCCTGCCAGGGCCGGCTGGCCGGGCGGCGGAGGAGAAGGGCAGATGACGGGGCCCCCGTCCGTTCATCCTCGCCCCTCCTCCGCCGCCCGGCCTCCGCCATGCCCCTGGACTGGGCCGCGCCTTCGCTTGACCACCCCGAAGGCGCGGCCCTTTGCGATGCCGGTTCAGGACATGGCCGATGTAGGCCCGGGGAAGCGGCCCTGGTGATGTTTGACTCACATGCTGATGGAGCGTCATTCCCTACGTAAGGAGAACGGAATGCGGCACGTGAAAGCCGTCGCGGCGCTCGCCGTGGTCGGGGCGGTCGCCCTGGCCACTCCGGCGAATGCGTCCACCGCGCTGGCGAGCCGGCTGACCCTCAGCATCACACCCGAGTCGTCGACCGGCGGCCCCGGCAGGACGGTGACTCTCATCTGCGAGCCGACGGGTGGCACCCACCCCGACGCCGCGGCCGCCTGCGCGGACCTGATCAAGGCGAACGGTGACATCAAGAGGATCCCACCGGCGAAGGGCAACTGCCTGCCGGTCGAGATCCGTGTCATCGCCAAGGCCTTCGGCAACTGGCAAGGCAGGCAGGTCTCGTACAGCCAGTCCTTCACCAACGACTGCTACGCCAACCTGGGCACCGGCGGGCACGTCTTCCACTTCTGATCGCGCCATTGCGGCCCGAGCCCGCACTCGGGCCGCGAACCGTGGCCGGCCCTAGGCGTCACGGTCCGGTGTGGCGACGGGAAGGTCGCCGGACCTCCAGACGGGGGTCACCGCGACGCTGGAGAACCGCCACCCGGCCGGTGTGCGGACCGCGCCGAAGCGGTAGCGCTCGCCCAAGGTCAGGTCCGGCTCAGGGGAGGCGGCGGCGCGGACGAAGGTGGCGACGAGGTTCGCGCGGACCGAGGCCTCATCGCCGTCCAGGTCGATGAGGACGTTCGAGATCACGTGCTGCGTCCGCTCGTACCGGCCATGGACACGGCGTGCCCGGGCGGCGAGCGCTTCGAGTCCCTGCGACCGCCCGCTCTGCGTCTCGACCGTCGCGTCCGCAGTAAAGATCGTGCCCGCGTCGTCGAAGCGCTGCTCGTCCAGCCACAGGCCCTGCCGGGTGATCAGGTCGGCGAGCTCAGCACGGTCGGCCAGTTCCTGGAGTTTCATGGGGTGCCTCCCAACTCGTTAGTCTTATAAACGTTCGTGACACTAACGAACTTACTTCGTTAGTCGGACTAACGCAAGAGATAGGATTGCCGTCATGAGTGCCGTACACGAGGCGCCCGCGCGGTTGCGCGGCCTGCCGAGCAGGCTCCTGACGCAGGCCGCGATGCACGCCGACCGGCTGACGGCCGACGGGCTCGCGCGCGAGGACGCGCACAAATGGCACTACGCCGTGCTCGCCTCGCTTCAGGAGTTCGGATCGGCAAGCCAGGCGGACCTGAGCCGCCGCACCGGCATCTACCGGAGTGACCTGGTGGCCGTCATCAATGAGCTCGCCGGACGAGGCCTGGTCGAACGTGCCCCGGACCCCGAGGATCGTCGCCGCAACGTCATCACGATGACCGGCGAGGGGGGTGCGCACCTCCGCAAGCTTGACGGGCTGATCGCGACCCTCCAGGACGAGCTGCTCGAGCCGTTCAGTGAGATGGAGCGCGAGCAGTTGATCCGTCTCCTGGAGCGCCTCAATGACCACCACGCCAAGGATCGTCAACCACAGGTTGACGATCGGGGTGCGTCAACCTAGGGTTGACGCATGGCGAATCAGGTACGTCTCGACGAGCTGATCGAGGCGATCAAGAGCGGGCGTTCCCAGGACGCCCTGGGACAGCTGTCGGACGCGGTGCTCCTCGCGGAACACCTCGGCGAGGTCTCCGACCATCTCATCGGCCACTTCGTGGACCAGGCGCGCCGTTCCGGCGCCTCCTGGACCGACATCGGCAAGAGCATGGGCGTCACCAAGCAGGCCGCCCAGAAACGCTTCGTGGCCAAGACCACCGATGTCGAACAAGGTCTCAACCGCTTCACCCCCCGCGCCAAGAGCTGCGTGAAGGCCGCACACCGGGAGGCCGCCGAAGCACGGAACGCCGAAGTGCTGCCGGAGCACCTGCTCCTCGGCCTGCTCAGCCAGCCGGAGGCGCTCGCGGCCAAGGCGATCGTCGCGCAGGGAGTGTCGCTGGACGCCGTACGGGAGGCCGCGGTGCTCCCGGACCCGGGCGACGAGGCACCCGAGCCCATCCCCTACAGCGCGCAGGCGACCAAGGTGATGGAGCTGACACTCCGCGAGGCGCTCCGCCTCGGCCACAACTACATCGGAACCGAGCACATGTTGCTCGCGCTCCTCGAACTGGAGGACGGCACCGGACCGCTCTCCGGCCTCGGCATCGACAAGGCGGCCGCCGAGGACTTCTTCACCGCCGCCCTCGCGAGCCTGTGAGCGGGGCGCCGCTCCCCGGCGCGATCCAGTTGCCCGACGGCACCTGGGTACGCGGCCGGGGACTACGCAAGCCGCGCCCCGACGGCCCGGCGCCCGACCTCGGCCTCTACCTGGGGTCGGACCGCCTCCGCCGCCGCCACGAGGCGGCACTGTCGTGGTCTCACACGTGGATCGACTGGCCCGACTTCCTCCTGCCGCGCGACCGCGAGCAGGCGATCGAGGACATCCGGGCGCTGTACGAACGGGCACGCGCGGGCGCGGCGGCCGAGGTCGCGTGCGGCGGCGGGGTCGGCCGGACCGGCACCGTCATCGCCTGCCTGGCCGTGCTCGCCGGAACGGACCCGGCGGAAGCCGTCGCCTGGGCCCGTGCCGCTTACAACCACCGGGCCGTCGAGACTCCGTGGCAGCGCCGATGGGTGGCCCGCTTTCCGTCGGCTCAGAGCGCGAGCGAAGGCGCCTAGGACCCTTCCAGGTGCTGCTTGGCGAGCCGCACCTCCTCGCGCACGTCCGCGTTCAGGCGGCGGCGGAGGAGCGGCTCGGCCAGCCAGCCCAGCCAGGGTTTGAAGCGGTAGTTCAGCGTCCGGACCAGCCTGGTCCCGTCCTTGACGGGAGTGCAGACGAAACTGGCGTCGAAATCCGTCGTCAACCGGGACAGCCGGTTCGCCGGCGGCGGCGCGAGCCGGATGTCGATGCGCTCTCCGGGCGTCCGCCGCATCTGCGAGACCGTGGGCGGCCCGGGGAGCCCGGCGACGCTCGGCCGGAAGCCGAACTCGGTGAAGTCGCCGTCGCGGCGCACCCACCGGATCGGCCTGATCTTCTTGTCGATCTGGGCGTATCTCTCGACGTCCATCACGAACTCCAGGAGCTCGTCGGGCGTGCACGAGATCGTCTCAGTGACCGTCACCTTGAGCATGTCTCCAGCCTAGGAAGGCCTTCCGCCAGACGGTTTGGGCCCCCGGGTCACGACCGCAGGCCGCGGAAGAACGCGCGGATGTCGGAGACGAGCAGGTCCGACGCCTGCAGCGAGGCGAAGTGCCCGCCGGTGTCGTACTCCGACCAGTGCGTGATCGTGTTGGAGATCTCGGCGAGCCCGCGGATCGCAAGGTCGCCCTTGAAGCAGGCGATACCGGTCGGGACAGGTGAGGGCGCGGGCCGTTCACCCCAGCCTTCCTCGCCCGCCTCGCGGTAGAGGCGCGCGGCCGAACCGGCGGTACCGGTGAGCCAGAGGATGGTGACGTTGGTCAGGATGACGTCGCGGTCGATGGGGGTCTGGTCGGTCTTGGCCGGGTCGTGGTCTACGTACCATTCGATGTTCCAGGCGAGTTGCCCGGCGGGGGAGTCGTTGAGCGCGTACGCCAGGGTCTGGGGCCGGGTGGCCATCTGCGTGGCGTAGCCCGAGATCCCCTGCCATGCCGCCTCGGCTTCCTGCGCGAGTTTTCGTTCGGCCTCGGAGAGCCGGTCCAGATCGCCCGCCACGGTGGGCACCGAGGCGTTGGCCAGCGCGTTCACGTGCACGCCGATGACGTGTTCCGGGGCGAGGCGGCCGATCTCGGGGGAGATGATGCTGCCGAAGTCGCCGCCCTGCGTGCCGTACCGCTCGTACCCGAGCCCCCGCATGAGCTCGTCGAGGGCGCGCGCGATCCGGCGGGAGCCCCAGCCGGTCTCGCGGGTCGGCCCGGAGAACGCGAAGCCCGGCAGGGGGGCACGACGACATGGAACGCGTCGGCGGGATCCCCGCCGTGCGATCGCGGGTCGGCCAGCGGCCCGATGATGTCCAGGAACTCGTACACCGTGCTCGGCCATCCGTGCGTGATGAGCAGCGGGGTCGCGCCGGGCTCCGGCGACCGTGCGTGCAGGAAGTGGATCTGCTGCCCGTCGATCGTCGTGGTGAACTGCGGCACCTCGTTGAGCCGCGCCTCGTGCTCGCGCCAGTCATAGCCGGTGCGCCAGTGCTCGACGAGCTCGGTGAGGTAGCCGCGTTCGACGCCGTACGACCAGCCGACGTCTGGCAGCTGGTCCGGCCATCGTGTGCGCGCCAGCCGTTCGGCCAGCTCATCGAGGTCGGCCTGTGCGATGTCGATTCGGAAGGGTTGTGGTTCGTCCATACCACCCACTCTCCGGCGCAGCTAGGACAACCTCGTTCCTACATCGATGGCAATCTAGAGAAATGTTGGAAACCTCGGCCCGCCTTCTGCGGCTGCTGTCCCTGCTCCAGATGCACCGCGACTGGTCCGGCACGGAACTCGCGGAACGCCTCGGAGTCACGACCCGTACCGTGCGGCGGGACGTCGACCGGCTCCGCGAACTGGGTTACCCCGTGCACGCCGCGATGGGGTCGCTGGGCGGCTACCGGCTCGGTGCAGGAGCCGCGCTGCCGCCGCTGCTCCTGGACGACGACGAGGCCGTGGCGGTCGCGGTCGGCCTGCGGACCGGGGCGTCGGGCGGCGTGTCCGGCATCGAGGAGCCCTCGCTCCGCGCCCTCAACAAGGTCGAGCAGGTCCTTCCCACCCGCCTGCGCCACCGGCTCTCCGCGCTGGAGAACGCGATGGTGGCGATCCCGCCCCGCAACGCGCCCACGGTCGACGCGACCGTGCTCACCACGATCTCGGCCGCCATCCGCGCGGCCGAGACACTCCGTTTCGACTACGTCCGTCACGACGGCGCCGAGACACGCCGGGACGTCGAGCCCCACCGCCTCGTCGCCTGGGGCCGTCGCTGGTATCTGGTCGGCTGGGACACCGAACGGGCCGGCTGGCGCACGTTCCGGGCCGACCGCATGGCCCTCCGCACGCCCAACGGCCCGCGTTTCACCCATCGTGAGCCGCCCGACGGCGACGTCACCGCGTACATGCGGCGGACGATGGGCCGCGACATGTGGCCCTACCACTGCCGCGTCATCCTGCACGCACCGGCCGAACGGTTCGCCGGTCAGATCGACGGCACCGTGACGCCGATCGACGAGCAGCGGTGCCGCGTCGAGATGGCCACCGACTCGTTCGACCTCGTCGTGTTCGTCATCGGCATGCTCGACGTCGGCTTCGAGGTGGAGTCGCCACCCGAGCTGAAGGCCCACCTCCGCAAGCTCTCCACCCGCTTCGCCACGGCGGCGGACGATATGGAGACCCGCGAAAGTGGGAACCATGACGCCGCGTCCGGCTGAGTAGGGGTGAACCCACGTGGATGAGCCCACACGGAGGACCCTTATGACTGGACGTGGTTCATGTTGACCGCGCCTCTCGATACCCCCGCCGCCTCTCCGGAGGACGAGAGCGACGCCGCGCTGCTGCGGCAGTCGTTGTCGCAACCGGAGAGATTCGCGGCGCTGTTCGACCGCCACAGCGACGAGATCTACGGGTACGTCGCCCGGCGGCTCGGACCGGAGACGGCCGAGGACGTCGTGGCCGAGACGTTCCTGACGGCGTTCCGCAAGCGCGGCCGCTACGACCTGGCCCGCCCCGACGCCCGGCCCTGGCTGTACGGGATCGCGACCAACCTCGTCCGCGCGCACCGCCGCACGGAGGTTCGCCGCAACCGCGCGCTGGCCCGCAGCAGGGAGCGGGAGGCGGCCGAGTCGTTCGACGAACGCAGCGCCGCCCGGGTCACGGCCGAGCGGCTGCAGCCCCGGCTCGCCGCCGTGCTCGCCCAGTTGACGGCGGCCGACCGTGACCTGCTGCTGCTCATCGCCTGGGCGGACCTGACCTACGAGGAGGCGGCGCAGGCGCTCGGGGTGCCGCTGGGCACCGTCCGCTCGCGGCTGCACCGCATCCGCAAGAAGCTGCGCCGCGCGCTGGGCGGCGACAACCCGATGGCGACGAACGAGGAGTCCCTGGCATGAACGACGACGAGATCACTGTCTTCCGGAAGGCACGTCCCGAGGTGCCGCCCTATGACGACGCCGCCAAGGCCCGCGCCCGTTCCCGGCTGCTGGACGCCCGGACGCGACGGACCGGCCGCTCGTTCCGCCTGCCGCGGCTGACCTCCGCCCAGGGCCTGCTCGCCGTGGGCGCCGCCACGGCCGTTCTGATCGCCGGGCCGACCCTGCTCATCAAGAACCTCGACGGCAAGACGCACCGCACGACGGGCACCGGCAACAGGACCAACGCCCTCGGGCCCGGCGCCACCGATGACCGCCCCCGCCCCGGCCAGTGGTCGTACACCAAGTCCCTGCACGCCTCGTCCTCCAAGGGCGCCGGTGGATCGCTCTTCGGCCCGCCCGACCGCCGCGTCACCCGCGAAGAGTGGCGCAGCGTCGACGGCAAGCAGACGGCGTTCATGGACAAGGGCAAGCTGCAGACCCAGACCGGGGCCGTGGGGGCGGTGCCGTCGGCGTCGCCGCGTTCGGACTACCCGTACCTGCTGTCCCTGCCGGCCGAACCCGCCGCGCTGCTCGCCGAGGTCGGCCGGAACATCGACAAGGAGAACGGTCCGACCAAGGCGACCGCCGAACAACGCGCGTCCCGGATGTTCCAGATCATGGAGATCTGGATGCGGGATGTGGCCCTGCCTGCGAAGCTGCGGTCCGCGATGTACCGCGCGCTCGGGCAGATTCCCGGCGTCAAGTACGAGGGGAAGGCCGCGGACATCGCGGGTCGTTCCGGCGTGACCTTCTTCCGCATCGAGGAGGGCTACCTGCGGAACGAGATCATGGTCGACCCGGTCACCCACCAGTACCTCGGCTTCCGCGCCATCGCCGTCCGCAACCACCTCAGCAAGGCGGACGACGGGAACATGCCCCGGAAGAGGGGAGACATCCTCGGCTGGGGCGGCCTGGTCAAGGTCGGCTTCGTGGACAAGCCCGGCCAGCGCCTCTGATCGCCGCTTCCGGCCACGTCCCGCTTCTCGTCCCGAATGGCAGCCGACCATAGAATTGTCATTCGTGAGAATGGAGCAGCCAACTCGATTTGAGAGGCTGCTCCATTTCCCTTGAAGTGAGTATTCGAGGGCGTAGGTGACGGACATTATTGTCATCCGTTGAGCCGAGGTGGTCGCGTGGCACAGGACGTGCCGACCCAGGACGTGCCGGCCCCGGACGTGGGGCGCTTCTTGATGATCGGCGCCGTGCTGCTCTGCTCGATAGGCACGCTCGGCGTGGTGTCGAACGCCTCCGCTCCCCTGGACAAGGGCGGCCGCGCACCGGGTATCGCAGACCTCTTCCGGATTAACGCGGGGCGGATCTCCGTGGCGGCCGCGGTCGCGATGGCGCTGGCGGCGGTCCTCGGCCTCCTGGCCCTGCGCTGGTCGGTGCGGCGGACCTGGCCGTGGCTGCTGCTCGCCGGAGTCGTTCTGACTCTGCCCAACGAGTATGCCCATCTGATCGCGCCGTACGACCTGCCGCCCGGCGGCGCCCTCTACCGGACGGTTTCGGCGCTGGCGACCGGCGCCGCGCAGCTCGTGCTCATCGGCACGCTGGGCGCGGGCATCCGCCTCTGCCACATCGGAGAACGCGGCGTCGGAGCGGCTCTGATCGGCGCGGGATTCGGCGCGCAGATATTCGGTGCGAGCACGGACGTGTGGTTCGCGCGCATTCTGATCCTCGGGCCCGGCGGCAATCTGCCCAATGCGGGGGAGGCCCTCAAACAGCTCGTGCACGACGGGATGATCCTCGCGGCGATCGGCGGGGCGTTCCTCCTGGTGATGCTGCACCGCAACTATGGCGACCGGCCCGAACTGGCCGGCCCCGACAGGGATCCCGGCCTTCGCGTGACGCTCGCCGGATCGGTGGCCATGGTGTCCCTGATTCCGGCCGCCCTGCTCGCCGACTACCGCACCTACACCGTCACCGGCTCGCTGGTGCTGCTCGCGACCGCCATCGTCTGCGCGATTGCCGCAGGCGTGCGCGCCGCGATAGGCACCGCCATTGCCACGGTGGCGCTCATCGGAATGTCGAGCCCGGCGGCGAAACTCATCAACGTCGAGAGCTTCCACTCTGTCCGGATGTGGTTCTGGGTCGCGTTCGGCGTCGTGGCCGGCGGTGTCGCCGTCTACTTCTCCCGGCGCAATTGGTCGGCGGCCGTCGGGTGCGGGGCCGCCGCGCTGCTCCTGCCGCTGATGGCCGAGCGGACCAACCCGGCGAACGCGCTGCTCCTCGGCCTTCTCGTCGCCGGAGTCACGGCCCTGATCGCCTCCGTCGGCGTATGGGCGGACCCGTCCTCACCGGCCGTCCTCGGCGCGCTGGTCGTGCCCGCGGTCCTCGGCGGACACGGCCTGCTGACCGCCAAGGTGGAGACCGTCATCCGCAACGATCAGGGAACCGAGCCACTCGAAAACCTGTGGGTCCATGTCGTGCTCCTCCTGCTCGCCGCAGCCTCGATGGCCGTGCTCGCTTTCCTGGAGACCAGAACCCGCACGGAACCGACCACCGTCTCATCGTGATCCGCCCCGCCGCCGGCGGAGCGGCCCTAAGCTGCGGTTATGGGGGACGAGACGGAGTTGCTCGAAGCGGGACGCCGTGGCGACGAGGAGGCGTTCGGCCGGCTTGTGGCGCCCTACCGGTCTGAGCTCCACGCGCACTGCTACCGGATGCTCGGCTCGGTCCAGGATGCGGAGGACGCCCTCCAGGACGCATTGCTCGGGGCGTGGCGCGGACTGGCGACGTTCGAGGGGCGTAGCTCGCTGCGTACGTGGCTCTACCGAATTACCACGAACGCCTGCCTGCGGTTCCAGGACAAGCGGCCCCGTCGCATCCTCTCCGCCGATTACGGTCCCGCCATCCCGCCCGATGGCGACCTTGGTGAGCCCGTGACCGGCCCGGTGTGGCTGGAGGCCTATCCCGACGAGGAGACACGGTACGAGCTGCGGGAGAGCGTGGAGCTCGCGTTCGTCGCCGCGCTCCAGCACCTGCCCGCCAACCAGCGCGCCGTGCTCATCCTGCGCGAGGTGCTCGGGTTTTCCGCGGCCGAGGTCGCCGAGTCCCTCGACACGAGCGTCGCCTCGGTCAACAGCGCGCTGCAGCGGGCCCGCAAGACCGTTGACGAACGTGTGCCCGCCCGGAGCCAGCAGGCGACGCTGCGCGCTCTCGGTGAGGAGGCCGAACGAGAATTCGTTGACGCCATGGTGGTCGCCTGGGAACGCGCGGATGTGGAGACGATCCTCGGGATGCTCACGCGGGACGTAAGGTTCACGATGCCGCCACTGCCCGCGTGGTTCGACGGCCGGGACGACGTCGGCGCCTTCCTCAGGGAACGTGTGTTCGCCACGCCCTGGCGGATGGTCCCCACACGCGCGAACGGTCAAATCGCCCTGCTGTGCTACCAGAGCGACGAGAACGGCCGCTTCAACCTCGGCGCCCTCAACGTCTTCACGCTGAACGAGGACAACCTGATCACCGAGATCACCGCGTTCCTCGATCCCGCGGTCGTCGCCCGCTTCGCTCAGGGCTCCTGAGGGCCTCGGTAGGGGAGCGTCTGGCTGTAGACCACATTGGTCGTCGTGCTGCCGAACTGCGCCAGCTCGTCCATGATGTTTTCGAGGTGCGGCATGGAGGTCGCGGCGACCTTGAGCGTGTAGCAGTCGTCACCGGTGGTGCGGAGGCATTCGAGGATCTCGTGCCGTTCGTCCAGGAGCCTGTGCAGGGGCTGGTGCTGGTTGCCGGGGTACTTTAGCCGCACGACGGCGAGCACGCTGTAGCCCACCTTCGCCAGGTCGACCTCGGCCCGGTAGCCGGTGATGACGCCCTCCGACTCCAGCCGCTTGACCCGTTCGGTCACAGCGGAGGCGCTGAGGTTCACCCGGCGCCCCAGCTCGGTCAGCGGGAGGCGGCCGTCGCGCTGGAGCTCGGCGAGGATCGCCCAGTCCGTCGCGTCGAGATTCTCGGCCATTTCTCGAATTTACCGGCAGATTCACGGCCGGCAGCGAAGCCGACCGTGAGAAAACCCTTCAATCCGTGTGGATCACCTGGATAGCCTGAACGGGTGCTTCTTGGAGTGAACGTCCCGAATTTCGGTCCCGGCACCGACCCCGCCATGCTGCGCAGCTGGGCGCAGACGATTGAGGGGATGGGCTTCGGGCTGCTGATGGTCTCCGACCACGTCGCGGTGACGCCCGACGTGGCCGAGCAGTATCCGGCGCCGTTCTACGAACCCTTCACGACCCTCTCCTACCTGGCCGGCGTCACCTCGCGGGTCCAGCTCGGCACCACCGTGCTGATCGTCCCGTACCGCCATCCGCTGCTCATCGCCCGCATGGCCGCCAACCTCAACCAGCTCAGCGGCGGCCGGCTGATCCTCGGCGTGGGCGTCGGCTGGGCCCGGCAGGAGTTCGAGGCGCTCGGCGTGCCGTTCGAGCAGCGCGGACGGCTGACGGACGAGTACCTCCAGGCCGTGCGCGCCGCCTGGGACGACGAGTACGACTACCGCAGCGGACCGCTCCCGATCTGGGTCGGTGGCAACAGTGACGCCGGCCTTCGCCGCGCGGTCCGGCTCGGTGACGCATGGCACCCGCTGCGCTTCACGATTCCCTGGCTGAAAGAGGCGCTGGAGCGGCTGGAGGCCATCGCGGACAAGGAAGAGAAGCCCGTCCCGCCGCTGGCTCCCCGCATCTGCCTGCGGCTCACCGGCACGCCGGTCACCGGCGCCGACCGGAAGGCCGGTGAGGGCACGATCGACCAGGTCATGGACGACCTGGAGCACCTGCGCCGACTCGGCGCCCGGACCGTCCTGCTCGATCCGTTCAACGGCGACCCGGACGAGACCCTCCACCCCGAACACGCCTGGCAGGCCCTCGCGACCGTGGCCGCCAACGTACGAACGGACACGACGTGATCGACGAGAAGCTCCTCCGCCGTGCCATCGCGCTCGCCGCCGAGGCCCGCGCGTCCGGTAACCCCCCGTTCGGCTCACTCCTCGCGGCGGCGGACGGCACGATCCTCAAGGAAGAACGCAACTCGACCATCACCGACGCCGACATCAGCCTGCACCCCGAGCTGAAGCTGGCCAAGTGGGCAGCCCGCGAGCTCGACGCCGAAACCGCGGCGGCCGCCACGCTCTACACAAGCTGCCAGCCGTGCAACATGTGCACCGGCGCCATCGAACGGTCCGGCCTCGGCCGTGTCGTCTTCGCTCTTTCCAACGAGCAGCTCTCATCCCTCAAGCCCGGCGGCGGCTTCCCGTCCGTACCCCAGGAAGGCCCGGCCCTGTTCGACGAGGCCCGCGTCCCCGTCGAGGGTTACTACTGACCGGCCTCATCTAGGAATTGGTCGGCGACGCCCGCGTTCCTCCGGCTGTACGTGCCGGACGCGCATGCCGTGCACCGGCAGGCGCGCCGACCGTCAGTCGTAGGAGGCGGTCAATCGTGGGCGGCGGCGTCCGGGTGGACGGCGTCGCGGATGACACGCAGGCCGGTGAGCAGGCCGTCGAGCTGTTCGGGTGTCAGCAGCCCGGTGAACCACCGCTCGATCGTGGCCAGATAGTCGGGGAGGACCTGCTCGAGCCGTTCGGCGCCGTCGGGCGTGAGGACGGCGTAGGTGGCCCGCCGGTCGCCGGGGAACGACTCGCGGCGTACCAGCCCGGCGCGCTGGAGCCGGTCGACCAGCCGGGTGATGCCGCTGGTGGACAGCGCGGTCTGCGCGGCGAGGTCGCTCATGCGCAGCCGCTGCTCAGGCGAGCGGCTGAGCCGCATCATCGCGTTCAAGTCCAGGCCTGACAGCCCGCTCTTCTGCCAGACGGGCTCGAGCTTGCCCACCAGCCCCTCGTGCGCCTCGAAGAGCAGGCCCATCGTGGTCAGGCGCGGGTCGTCGAAGAGGTCCTCGGTCACGGGATGAGCCTACTTGATGCGCGGATAGTTGACGCGAGGAATATATCTAAGATATTCATCTGTTCAGTAGATATTCCTCACGTCAACTAACTTGGAGGACTGATGTTCGCCATCACGCAGCACTCGTTCGGCGGCCCGGAAGTGCTCGTCGGCACCGAGATCGAACGCCCACGGCCCGGACGTGGGGAGGTGCTGGTCCGGGTGCGCGCGGCGGGGATCAACCCGGTCGACGCGGCCGTCCGCGCCGGGTACTTCCCGCCCTTTCCCGAGCCGCCGTCCGTGCTCGGCTGGGATTTGGCAGGAACGGTCGAGGAGATCGGGGAGGGCGTCACCCGGTTCGAGGTGGGAGACGAGGTCTTCGGCCTGGCGAGCTTCCCCGCAGAGGCAGGTGCATATGCGGAGTACATGACGGCGCCGGACAAGGACCTCGCACCCAAGCCGCGCGCGTTGTCGATGGCCGAGGCCGGGGGCCTGCCACTGGCAGGGCTCACCGCCTGGCAGGCGCTGGTGGGCATCGCGGCCGTCCAGCCCGGGCAGCGGGTCCTGATCCATGCCGCCGCCGGCGGGGTCGGTCACCTGGCAGTGCAGATCGCCAAGGCGCGCGGCGCCCACGTCATCGCCACCGCGCGCGAAGCCAACCACCCGTTTCTGAAGGATCTCGGCGCCGACGAGCTGATCGACTACACGGCGGCCGACTTCGCCGCCACGGCCGGTCCGGTGGACGTGGTCTTCGATCTGGTGGGCGGCGAGTACGCACCCCGTTCGCTGCGCGTGCTCCGTCCCGGCGGTCTTCTCGTCACCGCCATCGGCCACAACCCGGGCCTGACCGCGGACGAGGCGGAGCGCCACGGAATGCGCTTCGAGACCGTGTCCGTCACACCCTCCGGCGCCGACCTGGTCAGCCTCGGAGTGCTGGCGGAGGCGGGCAAGCTGCGCGTCCACGTTGAACGGGAGTTCCCGCTAGCCGAGGTCGCCAAGGCCCACACACTCGCCGAGACGGAGAGGGCCAAGGGCAAGACCGTTCTGATCCCCTGAACGAACGAACGCGGATGCCGGGTCGCCCTAGGGCGACCCGGCATCGGCCTGTCCGGGCCTCAGGAGGATGCGCGGCCGACGCGACGCAGGAGTTGCTCGGTGTTGCGGCGGCGGCCCCAGGCGAGCAGGGCGATGGGGATCAGGTAGGCGGCCGGGATCAGCGCGGTGGCGGGCTCATCCACGATCAGCTGGGTGATGACCGCGCCGACCAGGAGGGCGGACAGGCCCGTCGCGGCCAGGCCGCACAGGACGGGCACCAGCAGGCCGACCGCACCCGCCAGCTCGACCGTGGCGATGAAGTACATGAACCACGAGCCGAATCCGATCTTCTCGAATCCCTCAACGGTTTGGGCGTTCGCGCTGAACTTGGTGAACGCGGCCATCAGGAACACGAGGGCCATCAGTACCTGCAGGACCCAGAGCGCGATGTGCGCCTTGCGGCCGGCGGTCTTCGTCGTGGCGGCGGAGTGCGTCGCGGTCATCGTCGTCTTCCCTTCGGGGTGGCCCCCCGGGCGGGTGCCTTTACCTACTGGTCGGAGCCGACGACGCCGATACGACATGCTCGCGGAAAAATCTCGCAGGACTCTGGAACGGCCGCGAGCAGGGAGAACGAGCAGGGCTGCTGCGGCACCTCGCCTGCCGGGCTCGGCTAGAACGCTGCGATCGTCTCGGGTGCTCGTTCGGCCCGGCTGAGCGCGCGCAGCACCGGTGTGAGCCCGTGCTTGCGCACCGCCAGCCGGGTCAGGAGCACCGCCACCACATCGGCCGCCTCGGGGGAGGCGGGCGGTGTCGGCACGCCGACGCTGACCGCGAGGTCGTCGGAGTGAACGGTGAGCTCCATGGTCCGGGTGACGAGGAAATCGTCGAGGAACAACGACCAGCCGTTCCACGGCAGTAGCACGGCGCGGTCGGCGGGCTCGTCCGCCAGCACGTCCCGGAGGTCCGCCACCGTTCTCTCCGCGCGTGCGGTCGTCTGCTCCGCGCCGTCGGCGGCGAGCTCCTCACCCCGCCTGCGGAGCGCCACGTTCGGCTCGTCGTCCAGGCCGGCGTCGACCCAGGCCGCGCGGGCGTAGTGGTCCAGCAGCCCGATCGGCTCCTCGTCGCCGGGCGCCTCGGCCAGGACGGACGGCACGCAGAAGATCTGGAACGCCAGGTGCGCGGCGAGGCCGCCCACCGTGAAGTCCGCAAGTGCGCTCGGCTCCTGCCATTCCGCGGCGACCGCCGGGTCGGCCAGCAGGCCCACGGCGCTCTCCGCCGCCCCGAGATAGGTCTCTCTGATCGTCATCATCGGTCCAGAAGTAGTGAGGGAGGGGATGAAGTGTTAGGGAGGGGATATGAGCAGAGTATTGCTGCCAAGATCGGTGGCCCGGTTCAACAAAGCCGTCAACAACCGCGTCCAGGGGATCTGGGCCCCCTACCTTCCGCCATGGGCGGTCATCGTGCACCGGGGCCGCCGGTCGGGACGCGAGTACCGGACGCCCGTCAACGCGTTCCGGAGCGGCGACCGGCTCGTGATCGGCCTGCCGTACGGCGCCGACAGCGACTGGGTGCGCAACCTGCTCGCGGAAGGCCGCGGCGGCGTCGAACGGATGGGGCGCGTCAGCCGTATCAGCAACCCGCGTGTGCTCGACGAGTCCGACGCCGATGAGCTTCCAGGGCTCGCCCAATACGCCGTCCGCTACATGGACGTGCTCGTCGCCGATATCGACCGGGCTATTTGACCGGCGCGTAGAGCGGCCGGAGCCCGGCGATGAACTGGCGTATCACCGGACGCTGCTCGGCGGGCGTACGGCCGCGCAGGTCCATGATCGGATCGAGTCCGTCGTAGTAGGGCGCCAGCGCCAGAAAGGGGAGTGCCATCAGCATCAACGTCGCCACCACGTCCAGGTCGGCGTCCTCGCGTATGTCGCCGCGTTGCTGCCAGAGCTCGAACGTCGGGTGCAGGACCTGGAGGTAGTGCTGGTTGGCCGTGTCGCGCACGACCGATCGCACCGCGTTGTCGAGCTCGAAGTTGGTGGCGGCGGTGACGGCCCGTTCGAGCGGGTGGTCGGCCATGTACTCGGTCCACTCGCACAGCACGTCGAACAGCCACTCCTCGAAGGACTGGTCGAAGTCCAGGCCGGCGATCCGCCGTTCCATCTCCTCCCGGATCCGCCGGGAGGTCTCGTCGCAGACGAACGCGAAGAACTCCAGCTTGTCGGAGAAGTACTGGAACAGCGAGCCCTTGGCGATGCCGGCCTCGCGGGCGATCGTGTTGAGGCTTCCGGTCGAGTAGCCGTGGTCCCCGAACTCGCGCATCGCGACCTCGAGCACGCGTTCCCGTTTGGCGACGTTGAGACGGAACCAGGTGGACGTCGGCATGGGAGCGGGGATTCTCCGTTTGTCTGGGAGCGTTCGGGTAACGAGCCTAGCGCGCGAGGCGGATGAGGATGCGGCAGACCTCGTCAATGATCTCTGTCGCCTCCCCTTCGTCGTCCGCCAGGGCGATCTCCCGCCCTGCCTCGCCGATGACGGTCGTGAGCACGAGGCTCAGCACCTGCGTGGCACGGTCACCGTCATGGCCCCGCAGGAGTTTGGTGTTCTGCCCGATCCACTGGCGGGCGCGGCTGCGGCGCATCAGCGAGAACCCGGACGGCCCTTCGCCGCCGTGGAACAGCCGGGCCGCCTCCCGTTGCTCCCAGCAGACCTCCAGGTATGCGCGGGCCCCGGCGATGAACAGCGTGATCGGGTCGGTCTCGCCCTCCTTGCGGGCGGCGGCCACCGCGCTCGCGGCGCTGCCCTCCTGCTCGCTGGTGAGCTCCTCCCACAGCGCGAGGTAGAGCCCGGCCTTGCCGCCGTAGTGGTGGTAGAGGCTGCCGACGCTGATCCCGGAACGTTCGACGATCTCCGCTATGCCTGCGTCGGCGTAGCCCCGGTCGGCGAAGACCTCCTGCGCCGCGGCCAGCAGCGCCTGCCGGGTCGCGTCCGCCCGTGCCCACTGCCGCCCGCCGGACGCCTCACCTGCGCTGTTCGGCTGGCCCGTCTTGCTGGTCCGCATCTCTCCATCGTCTCGCATGAGCGGCGGCATCAGCGCCACATCCGCGTGGCCATGTCAGTACGCAAACATCTCAGTACGCACGTCAGTACCAGTTGTGCGACTGCCAGAAGGCCCAGGCACCGCACGGGTCCTTGTAGCGGGCCTTGATATAGCCGAGACCCCAGGCGATCTGGGTGGGGGAACTGGTGCGCCAGTCGGAGCCCGCGCTGGCCATCTTGTCTCCAGGGAGGGCCTGCGGGATGCCCCATGCGCCGCTGGACGGGTTTTCGGCACGCTCGTTCCAGTTGCTCTCGTGCTCCCAGAGCGTCTTGAGCGAGGGCCAGCAACGATCCCAGCCCTTGAGCGCGTTCATCTTCTTGCCGAAAGCGCGGTTCTGGGCGGCGCTGGGGTTGGACTTGGCGAGCCGTTCGCGCTCCCGCTGGGCTTCCAGCTTCTTGCGGGCGGCGGCGTCGCGCTTGGCCTTCTCCTTGAGCTCCTTGAGTTCCTTCTGCTGCTGCTCGTACGCGCGCTTCTTGGCCATGGCGATCGCGTCGGCGGCGATCGGGTCCATGTCGGAAGAGCTCAGCTTGGCGAGCATGTCGTTGGCGGTCAGGCCGTCGGCCGCCCCCTTCGGGGTGCTCTTTTGGCCGCTCAGCTCTTCGAGGTCGACCAGCAGCACCGCCGCGAGGATGACGCCGAGGGCCACCACGGTGATCGTGATGTTGCTGGTGAGCACGCGGCGGACCACGCCGGGCCCCCGGGGCTCCGAGGGCATCGGCTGGGAGCGCCGCCGGGAGGAGGACGCCGGGGGGCGTCCACGGGTGCGGTGACTCTGAGGCATGGGAATAGAGTGCCTTATCGCCGGAAATGTGATGCCGTCGACGACTTGATACGCATGCGACGTCACACACGGTTCACACCCGAACGCAGATGCTCACACCCGTGTCGGCACTAGAACTCGGAATCGCTGATCGCCTAGAGCTCGGAATCGCCGATCGCGAGGCGCGCCGGTTGCAGTGCGGTGAAGACGTCCTCATGCATCCCCCCGAGTGCGGCGAGCGCGCCGTCGGGAGCCTCCAGTGCCTTGTTGACCGCTCCCGCACGGTCGAGGCCGGCGTCGGTGATCTGGACCAGCGTGGCGCGGCGGTCATGCGGATGCCGGGCGCGGGTGACAAGGCCCGCTGCCTCAAGCTGGTCAACGGTCAGCTTGACCGACGTGGGGTGCATCATCAGGATCCGCCCGAGTGAGCTCAGCCGGGCCCGGCCGTTGGTGGTGAGCGCCAGAGTCGTGAGCAGGAAGTAGCCGGTCCTGGTCAGATCCAGCTTCTTCAGCTCCGTGTCGAGGGCCTTCTTCACGAGCTGGTTCAGGCGGCTGAGGGAGCAGATGGTCATGAAGGCCCAGGGTTCTCCGGGGAGCCCCTGGCCTTCCCAGCGGTCATGTATGCCCTCGACCAGGGGATCTACGTGGCCTCGCGTCTCGGTTCGCACTGGCTGATCGTAGCTTCGGACAAATCAGGATGTAAGTACTCGCTTCCTAGACCTTCTTCCAATAGAGTGCTCCAGATCACAGGCAGCGCCTGAAGTTGTCAAGCGATGCCAAAGTGCGGCCTGTGGTAATCGGATGGGCGCCAACGTCCGAGACAGAAGGAGGCTGGAGTGACCCTTCCACCTGCCCCCGATGGGGAGGGTTCCGGCTGATGGCCCCGCCTGCTGTTAAGCCTGTTAAGCAGGGCCTTAACAAGGCCCCGGATCTGGCACGCAGACGCGTCGAGCGCACGCTCGACGAGACCGGCCTGCTCGCCGTGACCTTCCTGGAGGGCATCCGCAGGACGTGGGACATCCGCCAGTGGTGGGGCGAGTTCATCGAGCAGTGCTGGTTCCTCGCCCGGGTGACGAGCGTTCCGGTCATGCTGATCGCCGTCCCGCTGGGCGCCACCATCTCGCTTCAGGTGGGCGACATCGCCCGCCAGCTGGGCGCCGCCTCCGGCACCGGCGCGCTGCTGGTCGCCGCGATGATCCAGCAGGTCGCCCCGCTCGCCGCCGCGCTCCTGGTGTCGGGCGTCGGCGGCTCGGCCATCACCTCCGACATGGGAGCCCGCAACATCCGCGACGAGCTCGCCGCGATGGAGGTCATGGGCATCAACCCCGTCCACCGCCTGGTGACCCCCCGGCTGTGGGCGGCGAGCACGGTCTCGATGTTGCTCTGCTCGGTCGTGATCCTGGCCGGGGTCATGGGCGGCTTCTACTTCAACGTCATCCAGCAGGGCGTCAGCCCGGGCGCCTTCTTCGACGGCGCCACCTCCCTGCTGCAGTTCTCGGACCTGCTGATCACCTTGTTCAAAGCCTGGATCTTCGGCTTCATCGCCGCGGCGGTGGCCTGCTACATGGGCATGAACTGCGACTACGGCCCGGTCGGCGTCGGGCGCGCGGTCAACCAGGCAGTGGTGGTCACCTCGATCGTGGTGTTCGCGACCAACTACGTGCTCACCATGCTCTACCAGGTCCTCTTCCCCCCGAGGTTTTGATGGTCGCCATTTCCCCCGTACGCAAGCTCGGCCGGGCGGTCTCGAACCGGTCGGCGGGCCTGATCGCCTCGGCCAACCTCCCGATCTTCCTCGGCCGGGTGCTCTACCACCTGTTCTTCGACATCATCCTGCGGCGCAAGTACGGCAAGACGCTGATGAAGCACGTCAGCGACATCACCATCGGCGTCGGCGCGCTGGTGATCGGCGGCGGCATGATCTTCGTCGTCTCGACGATGTCGCTGGCCACCGGCGCGATGGTCGGCCTGCAGGGGTATCCGGGCCTGGAACGCATCGGCGCGGAGGCGTTCACCGGGCTGGTGGCCAGCTACTCCAACCTCCGCGAGGTAACCCCGATCATCGCCGGGGTCGCGCTCGTCGCCCAGGTCGGCACCGGATTCACCGCCGAACTCGGGGCCATGCGGATCTCCGAGGAGATCGACGCGCTGGAGGTCATGGGCATCAACTCCCTGGCCTACCTGGTGTGCACCCGCGTCGCGGCGGGGGTCATCGCGCTGGTGCCGCTCTACCTGGTCTCGCTGTTCATGGCCTTCTGGGCCACCCGGTTCATCACCATCCAGTACTTCGGCCTCTCGCCCGGCATCTACGACTACTACTTCCACCTCTACCTGCCGCCGATCGACGTGTTCTACAGCGTCATCAAGGTCGCGGTGTTCGCGTTCATCATCATGTTCGTCCACTGCTACCGCGGCTACTACGCGGTGGGCGGGCCGGTGGGCGTCGGAGTCGCGGCGGGCCGGGCGATCCGGGAGTCGACCATCCTCATGATCCTCATGAACCTCGTCCTCTCGTACATCTTCTGGGGGCACGGCAGCACAGTGAGGTTGACCGGATGAGCGAGGAAGCACTCTCCAATACCTCCCGGCTGGCCTTCGGCCTGGTCGGCGGCGGAGTCATCGCCGCCGCCGCCATCTTCGTGGCCGTCGGCTCGCAGCCCGCCACGGGGGGCTCCACCTACTACACCGCGACCTTCGGCCGGGCCGGGCAGGGCCTGGACCCCGGCAAGTCGGACGTGAAGATCCGCGGCATCACGGTCGGCACCGTGCAGAGCGTCCAGCTCGACAAGACCGGCAAGGTCGCCGTGCGGCTGCGGGTCGACAAGGGCGTCAAGGTGGCCGACACGACCAGCGCCCGGATCGAGCCGGTCTCGGTGTTCGGCCCCAAGGACCTGGCGCTGGATCTCGGCGCGCACGAAGTCAACGGACCCTATCTGCGCGACGGCGGCACGATCGCGCAGACCAAGGACCCCCAGGAGCTCTCCGACACCGCCTGGCCCGCCTACCGGCTCACCAAGGCGATCAACGCGCAGGAGGTCGCCGCGATCGTGCGCACGTTCGGCGCCGGGTTGTCCGGGCAGGGACCGGCGCTGCGCCGCACGATCGACAACGGCGGCAAGGTGATCGACGCGGCGCACGCCAACCGCGCGGTGATCCAGGGCCTGATCAACGACATCGGGCTGCTGGGCGGGACGCTCGGCGGCCAGGGCGGCACCTGGACGACGTTCACCCGTGACTTCAACCAGCTCGCACCGGCGCTCAACGGCCGGCCCGACAAGGTCTCGCAGCTCCTGGACGAGTCGGGCGAGCTCGCCGACCGGGTCGGCACGTTCGCCGACCAGCACGGCGGCAACCTGGGCACCTTCATCGACGGGGCGAGCGACGCCGCCCGGGTGATGGCCCGGGAACGCCGCAACGTGCCGGTCCTGCTCGACAGCCTGAACGGGTTCTTCGGCCTGCTGGGGCAGATCATCCGGGTGCCCGGGCCGGAGGGGTCGCTGCTGGCGCAGGCCAGGACGTCGCTGCCGCTGGACCTGTGCGGGATCTTCGTGGACGTGTGCCCGCAGAAGCCGGCGAAGACCGCGTTCGACCAGAGAACGAACCCGAACGCGGCCAACGGCGGGGCGGGAACGGGGGGCCGGCCATGAGCCTGTTCAGCCGCAAGACCGGGCGCGGACCCCAGTGGGGCGTGACGGCCAAGTTCGCCGTCTTCGTCGCGTTCACCGGGCTGCTGACGTTCTTCATCGGCCAGCAGATCCTCGGGACCAGCTTCAACAAGCGCTACGAGCTGACCGCGACCTTCGACGACGTCACCGGGCTGCTGGAGGGCGACATCGTCAAGGTGGCCGGCACGCCGGTCGGCCAGGTCAAGAGCATCAAGGTCGAACGGGGCAAGGCCGTCGTCGGGATGGAGATCGACGACGACGTCCGGGTGCCCGACGACTCGACCGCCGCCATCCGCTGGCGCAACGTGGTGGGCCAGCGGATCGTCTACCTCGAACCCGGCGACAGCCAGGCCAAGCTGACCCCCGGCGCGCGGGTGCCGAAGACGCGGTCGGTGGTGGACCTCGGCGACATCGTCAACAGCCTCGGCCCGATCACCCGCAACCTCGACCCGGTCCAGATCAACAAGATCCTCTTCTCGTTCTCGCAGGCGCTGGACGGCAACGAGCAGAACATCAACCTGATGATCCAGAACCTGGACGGCCTGCTGAAGACGTTCGCCGCCCGCAAGGCGACCATCCGGTCGATGATCGACGACTACGAGACGGTCAGCGGCGCGGTGGCCGTGCGCGACCGCCAGATCGCCGCGAGCGTCGACAACCTCGCCGAGCTGACGAAGGTGTTCGCGAACAACCACAAACTGCTCGAGAACGCGGTCGTCGAGGTCGCCGGCGTCACCACCAACCTCAACCAGGTCCTCGGCGGCAACGACGCGCAGCTCGCCCGGATCGTGGGCAACCTCGGCAAGTTCGCCGAGACGTTCCGGATCAACGTCGACAACCTGGAAAAGATGGTGCAGAACCTCCCGCTGACACTGCGCCAGCTGTTCGCCGCGGCCAACGGCGGGCACTACCTGCGCACGAACGCGCTGTGCCTCAACATCGTGCAGGGACCGTGTCCCTTCCCGATGGAGTTCCCCAAGTCGGATACCGGCTCGCAATCGCAAGGCCCGTCCCAGGCGGACCTGGCCAAGCTCAAGGCGATGCTCACGGGCAAGGGGGGCAGCTGATGGCGCTCAAGTCCCTCCGCGACGTCAACCAGAAGCTTGTCGCCATTGTCTCGCTGTCGGTGCTGGCCGCGGCCTGCGTGTTCGCGTTCGCCGTCGGGCAGCTGCACCTGTTCGAACGCGGCTACACGATGAGCGCGGTGTTCGCCGACACCGCCGGCCTGAAGAAGGGCCAGGACGTCCGGGTCGCCGGCGTCAAGGCCGGCCGGGTCACCGCGGTCGAGCCGGACTTCAAGAACGGCAACGTGATCGTGGAGTGGCACGTGAACGCCGGGATCGACCTCGGCCAGGCCACCCAGGCCGAGATCGCGACCACCACCCTGCTGGGCGGCCGTTACCTGCGGCTCAGCGGTCCCGTGGCCAAGCCGTACATGGCCGATGTGCCCGAGCCGCGGCGGCGGATCCCGCTCAACCGCACCAAGGTCCCGTTCACCGTGCCGGACGCCCTGGAGGGCGCGCAGAACATCGTCGGCAAGCTCGACCAGAGGAGCATCGACAAGCTGCTCACCGAGATCACGAAGATCCAGTCGCCGAGCGCGCCGAAACTCCGGCAGATGCTCGTCAACGTGCAGTCCCTCAGCCGGACCCTGAACGACGCGACGCCCGAGATCCAGAAGCTGATCGAGAACAGCAAGAACATCACCGGCGTGCTGGCGGCCAAGGACGAGAAGCTCAAGCAGATCATCACCGACAGCCAGATCCTGCTGCGGACGCTGATCGAGCGGCGCAACGAGCTGGCGGCCACGATCGGGCAGGGCAGCAGCACGGTCCGCACGTTGTCGAACGTGATCTCCAAACACCAGACCGACCTCAACAGGCTGCTGGACAACCTGCACCTGCTGACCACCCGGCTGGCGCCCAACCTGGACGCGCTCAACACCGACTTCTCGCTGCTGGGCCCGACGTTCACCCAGGTCGCCAACCTCAAGGGCAACGGTCGCTGGATCGAGGGCCTGCTCACCGGGCTCGGGCCGATCCAGCCGCCGGGGCCGATCTCCACCCGGCGTGGCTCGGGCGGCCAGGGCGGAGGCAACTGATGAGATTCCGCAAGCTTGGGATCGTGGGGCTGTGCGCGGTCCTGACGACCTCGCTCGGCGGCTGCTCGGCACTCCCCGGCGCGTCCGGCGGCGACCGGAAGATGACCGTCTACCTGCCCAAGGCCCGTTCCTTCTACAAGGATTCCAAGGTCAAGGTGATGGGCGCCGACGTCGGCCTGGTCGACTCGGTCGAGAACCAGGGCGACAAGGTCAAGGTCACCTTCCACATCCGCGGCGACGTCCCGCTCCCGCAGGGCGTCCAGGCCTCGGTGGTGCCGCTCAACCTGGTCGGCGAGCGCAACCTGGTGCTGCACCCGGCGTGGAAGCCGGGGCAGGCGAAGGAGACCTCGAACGAGATCCCGATCACCCGTACCAGCGTGCCGATCGAGGTGGACGACGCGCTCACCTCGTTCACCAATCTGGCGAACGCGCTCGACCCGACCAAGATGCAGGACGCACTCGGCCAGGCGGCGGACTCGTTCCGGGGCAACGGCAAGGAGTTCAACGCGACGCTGGAGCAGAGCGCGCGGCTCGTGGAGAACGTCGCCGGGCAGGACAAGCAGCTCATCGAGGTCGCGCAGAACCTCGACCGCCTCGCCGGCGTGGTCCGCGGCCGCGAGCAGGTGCTCGGCCAGCTGATCCGCAACTTCGGTGAGGCGACCCGGGTGCTGAGCGCCGAACGCGGCGACATCCAGGACCTCATCACCGGGATCCTGGAGCTGTCCAAGAACGGCGACAAGCTCATCCAGAAGTACAAGGGCCAGCTGCCGTACGACCTGGCGGTGCTCACCAAGGTCGCGCTCGTGCTCAAGGGCAACTCCAAGCAGCTGGCACTCCTGCTCAACGCCCTTCCGGGGATCGGTGAGGCGCTCATCGGCGGTTACAACCCCGGCAACAAGTCGCTGCAGATCCGCTTCGCCACCGACGCGTTCCTGCGCACCTGGCTCAAGGGCCTGCTCAAGACGGACGACGTGAACTGCCCGCTGCCCAAGCCCAACTCGAACTGTCCCTGGCAGAACGGGCAGCAACAGAACGGGCAGCAGCGGAACGGAGGCAACTGATGAGGCGGCCGTTCACACGCAGGTTGCCGTTCGTCGTGCTCGCCGCCGTGCTGGTGCTGACGGGCTGCTCGTACAAGACGGCCGGTGCGCCCAGCGGCGGGCTCACCCTGCACGCCACGTTCACCGACGTCCAGGGTCTGGTCGCCGGGCACAGCGTGCAGATGGCGGACGTCAAGGTCGGCAGCGTCACCAAGGTCGAGCTCGACAAGGCGACCTACCGGTCCCGCGTCACCCTGTCCATCAAGGACGGCATCCAGGTCCCGCGGAACATCAACGCGGAGATCAAGGTCACCTCCCTGCTCGGCGAGAACTTCGTCGACCTGCAACTCCCGCCGGGCGGCAGGCTCGACCAGGGCCCGTACCTGGCCAGCGGCAACGACATCGGCCGGACCAGCGTCCAGCCCGCGTTCGAAGAGGTCGTCGGGCAGACCGGCCCGCTGCTCAAGGCGCTGGCCGGCAACGACGTCGCGACCGTGGTCAACGCCGGGGCGACCGCGCTGGACGGCAACGGCCAGAAGCTCAACACCCTGATCGCCAAGTCGGGAGACCTGCTGAAGGTCTTCGCCGACCAGCGGCAGCAGCTGGGCACGGCGGTCGACCAGTTCGCCAAGCTCGGCAACTCGCTGGCCAAGGGCAGTGACGATCTGGAACGGGCACCGGTGGAGCTGGAGAAGACCACCCGGCTGCTGCGCGAGAACAAGGAGAAGATCCTCAGCGTCGTCGCGCGGCTGACCCGGATGGCCCGCGAGCTCAACGACAAGGTCCTCGAAGGCCGCGTGCTGCGCCTCAAGGGCCTGCTGCGCGACCTGGACCCGGTGCTGGCCCAGCTGGGCAACAACCGCAAGCGGCTGACCGACCTCGTCAACGGCCTGGTCGTCTTCACCGACAAGCTCCCCAAGGCGAGCTACGACGGCCAGCTGCTGCTCTATCCGCTGCTACGGCTCGTGTGGCCGGACGGGAGCCCGGTCATTCCAGGGCTGCCCGGCAACAACGAGAACACCGGGGCGACCAAGGTGCCCAAGGAACTGCGGGGCGCCCTGCCGGACCTCGACAAGATGCTGAGGACGCCGCGATGACCAGACGCCTCACGATCAACCTCGGCGTGTTCGCCCTCCTCGCCGTCGTCATGGTGGTCTGGGCGTTCAACAACGTCATCCGGTTCGACTTCATCGACCGGCCGTACCACATCACCGTCGAGTTCCAGTCCTCGCCCGGCCTGCATCCCAACTTCGAGGTCGACTATCTCGGCACCCGGATCGGCAAAATCGACTCGGTCAAGCTGCAGAAGGACAAGGTCGTCGTCAAGCTCGACATCGAGAAGGGTGTCGAGATCCCGCAGGGCGTCACCGCGCAGGCGGCGCGCAAATCGGCCGTCGGCGAGCCCGTCGTCGAGCTCACGCCGCCGGCCGGGGTCAATCCGGACGGGCCGAAGATGAAGGCCGGCACCGTCATCCCGGTGTCGCAGACGAAGGTCCCGCCCAAGTACGGCGACCTCTTCGGCGCGGTCATCGACACGCTGAAGGCCATCAAGCCCGAGGACGCCCAGGTCCTCACGCACGAGCTGGCCGAGGGCTGGTCCGGCCGCGAGAACTCGCTCCGCCAGATCATCGCCGGCAGCGACCAGCTCTCCGCCACGTTCGCAGAGAACAGCGAGCTCCTGGACGGTCTCACCAAGGACCTCGGCAGGGTCACCCGCGTGCTCGCGCAGAACCGCGGCAGCCTGGCCGCCGGCATCGACAACGTCGCCGCCCTGACCGCCGCCCTCAGCGAGGTTCGCGGCGAGCTCACGCAGCTGCGCGACGATGGCCCGCAGCTGCTCAGAACCTTCAACGCCCTGCTGGACGAGTCGGGCAACGACCTCGAATGCTCCATTGACTCGCTCGGTACCCTCGGGATCACCAAGCACAACCCCACCGCGCTCCCCGACCTGCGCGACACCCTCCGCCAGGCGCCCGCGCTGAAGAACGTGCTCGACAACATCATCGGCACCGACCAGGGCAAGCCGGTGCTCAACGTGGTCTTCCTGGTCACCCTCAGGAAGACGGCCACGCTGGAGTACAAGTACCCGCTGCCGCAGCCCACCGTGAACAAGATTCCCAACTGCCCGGACGGGCGGGACCCGATCAAGACCAAGCAGAAGCCCTACAAGTCCAAGAACCCCGGCCAGACGATCCCGACCCATGACCCGTCGGTGCAGAAGGCGGCGGACATGAAGGCAAAGAATGCCGCGAATCAGTCGGCGGACTCTGACGGCGGGCCGCCCGCTTGGCTAATCTACGTCCCCCCGCTCCTTGCGCTCTTGGTGCTGATCAAGGTCATGATGGGCTCGGTGCCCGTCGTGTCCCGCATCGGCAGACTGCGCCGCCGCGGTGACCAGGACGACTGATTCCGACCTGAGACGACTGATTCCGACCCGAGGAGTACCCCAAGTGACAGCCAAGACCTCCAAGGACGTCACCGAGGAGAGCGACGGCACCGGGGCGGACGAGACCGTGGCCGGCGAGGTCGAGGAGACCGAGGAGACCGAGGAGACGGCCCCCAAGCCGGCCGCCAAGCGCAAGCGCCGCGTGCGGGTCATCGAGGTGCTCGAGGACGAGGATCTGGACGAGGTGCTCGAGTCCCTCGAGAACGAGGACGAGGACGAGGACGAAGAGCCCGCCCCCAGGAAGAAGCCCGCCGCCAAGACGACCACGGCCAAGAAGGCGACCACGGCCACGAAAACGGCCACGGCCAAGAAGGCCAAGCCGCCGGTCGAGATCATCGAGGCGGAGGACGAGGAGGCCGAGGAAGCCGAGGAAGAGCCCGAGCCCAAACCCGCCCGGCGCACGTCCGCAGCGGCGAGCAGTGCAGAGCCGGCCCTTCTCGGCCTGCCCCGCAACGCGGCGATCGTGGTCGTCGTCCTGGTGGCGCTGCTGGCGAGCGTGGCCATCTGGCAGTGGCGCAGCGCGAGCGGCGCGGCCGGGGAGAAGGACGAGCGCGCGGCCGTCGTCGCCCGGGCATCGGCCTTCGGGGACCTCGCGACCTCCTACAACGCCACCAACTACCAGAGCCAGATGGACAAGATCCAGAAGCTCATGGCGGGCGACCTGCTGGAGAGGTACAAGAGCTCAACGGCCCAGACCCTGCCGCAGGCGTTCAAGACCAGCCCCCAGGCCGCCCTCACGTCCAAGACCAAGCAGGTCTATGTGGGGAGCGTCGACGGCAAGTTCGCGACCGTCGTGGTCGCCGTCGACATCACGGTGAGCGACGGCAAGAGCCAGAACTCGGCGCCGCAGAGCCTCATCCGGCTGTCCCTCGTCAAGGAGGGCGGCGAGTGGAAGGTCAGCCAGATGAGCGCCTCGGGTGACGACGGCTCGGGATCCGGCTCACTGCCAGGCGTGCCCAGCGGGCAGCAGACCCCGCAGCCCAAGAGCGAACCGACCGAGAAGCCCAAGAACTGATCGCCCGGCGCGGCGAGTTCTGACCTCGAAGCGGCGCCCCGTACGGCATAACTGGAAGCCGTACGGGGCGTTCGCACGTTCCGCTCAAGGGGGTGGCGCATGGAGAGCGTTGGTTGGGACCCCGTGGTCCACGAGTTCGGCGAGCTCCTGGGCGCCACGGCGGCGCTGGAGCGGATCGCGGCCCGCGAGCTCGAACGGCGCTGCGGGCTCAGGCACGCCGCGTTCGAGGTGCTCCTGAACCTGTCCAGGGCCGGCGCGGACCTGCCCACCATGGGCGAGCTGGCCGACCGGCTGATCCTGACCAGCGGCGGCATGACACGGCTGATCGACCGCATGGAGAACGCAGGCCTCGTCCAGCGGTCTCCCGCGCCGGACGACCGCCGCCGCCAGCTGGTAGGGCTGACCGAGGCCGGGCATGCCAAGTTGGCGGAGGCCGTCCGCGTCCACACTGAGACGCTCCGGCGGCACTTCTCAGGACCGCTGGAAGACGACGCCTACCGCCACCTGGTTGACGCCCTCACCACCCTCCGCCGCCACGCGCGGGACGAACTCGGCACACTCCACTAAGCCCTGGCCGACTACAGATAGCCGCCAACTACAGATACCGAGCTGCGGCGGCTTCGGCAGGCGCGTCGTCGCCGGTGACGCCGTTCGGGCCCGTTGGGACACCGCTGTCGATAGAGGTGGGGGCCATGAAGGTGACGCGGTGCATCTTGCGGCGCTGGGTGTAGTCGGCGACCGCGTAGTGCTGGGTGGGCCGGTTGTCCCAGAAGGCGAGGGTGCCGACGCGCCACTTGAGGCGCACCTGGAACTGCGGGTCGCGGACGGCGTCGAACAGCAGGGGCAGGATCGCCTCGTTCTCACGGCGCGACAGCCCGATCAGGCGGGTCACCGAGGAGCGGTTGACGTACAGCGCCTTGCGGCCGGTCTCCGGGTGGACGCGGACGACCGGGTGGACCTGCGGCGGATTCTTGTCCTGCATCTCGCGCAGGTCGAAGCGGTGGCCCTTGTCGATGGCCTTGGAGATGGACATCGTCAGGTCGTGCTCGGCGTACAGCTCGTCGCACAGGCGCTGGAGCCAGGGCGCGAGCGAGTCGTACACCATGTACATGTTGGCCCAGTTGGTGTCGCCGCCGACCTCGGGCAGGATGACCGCGCGCAGCAGCGAGCCGGTCGGCGGGCGCCTCATGAAGGTGTTGTCGGAGTGCCACTGGTCGCCGCCCTCGCCCTTGGGCGCGGTCTGGTCGAGTATGTGGATGGCGCCGCCGTCGAGGTTCATCTTCGGGATGTCGAGGGTCCCGAAGTTCATCGCGAACGCCTCGTGCTGCGCGTCGTCGATGTGCTGGTCCCGGAAGAACAGCACGCAGTGGTCGAGCAGACCCTGGCGGACGATCTGGACCTGCTCCTCGTCGAGGGGCTTGGCCAGGTCGATGCCGGTGACCTCGGCGCCGATGTTCGCGGTGACGGGGTGGAATTCGATCATTGTCCTGAGGCCTCCATCGGATGCAGCCAAGCAATCGCTAGGTTGATGCTAACCGATGGAGGCCCGCCCGCCACACCCCCACCCAGCACCCTGCCCGTCGTTACCGGGAGTAGTGCTCGACGACGAGCTGCTCGTCGCAGATCACCGGGATCTCCGAGCGCTCCGGCAGGCGGGTGAACTGAGCGGCGAGGGCGTCGTGGCGCACGTCCAGGTAGCCCGGCACCTTCTCGGTGTGGACGCCGGTCGCGGCCACCTGGAACGGCTCCATGGAACGGCTGCGCTCGGCGATCGTGATGACGTCGCCCGGGCGCAGGCGGTACGAGGGGCGGTCCACCCGGCGGCCGTTCACCAGGATGTGCCGGTGCACGACGAACTGGCGGGCCTGGTAGATCGTGCGGGCGAAGCCGGCGCGCAGCACCAGCGCGTCCAGGCGGCGCTCCAGGTCGACGATCAGTGCCTCGCCGGTCTTGGCGCCCTTGACCTTGGTGGCCTTGGCGAACGCGTTGCGCAGCTGCACCTCGCGGATGTTGTACTGCGCGCGCAGGCGCTGCTTCTCGCGCAGACGGATCTTGTAGTCGGACTCGTTCTTGCGGGCCCTGCCGTGCATGCCGGGCGGATACGGGCGGGCCTCGAAGTACTTGACGCTCTTCGGGGTCAGGGGGATGCCGAGGGCCCGGGACAGCCGGACCTTCGGGCGGGGGTTGTTCATTGTCCTCCTTTGATGGTTAGGTGAACCTTAGTTAGGTGAGCCTAACCTACAATCTCAGGTCATTCAGCGGCAGGGAGGCGCGCGTGAAACGCTCGATGGGACGGCCGGGCGCAGGACATTCGGGCGCAGGACGTCCGGGGGCGGGACGTCCGGGCGCGGCGGAGAGGGCGCGAACCCTGGCCTATGGGGTGGCCGACGGGGTGCTGGCGGTGCCCGGCGTGCCGTATGCGCCGGTCACGGCGCACGCCACCGATGAGAACGGCCGTCCGCTGCTGCTCATTCCCGCGAACTCGCCCGTCGCCGTGGCGTTGCAGGGAGAGCCGGACCTGCCCGCGACCCTCCGGATCTCCGACGTCGCCCCGGTGGCGCTGCCCGACCGCGTGCGTGGCCGGGCATGGCTGCACGGCTGGCTCACCGAGATCCCTGCGGAGGGGCGCCGGGACGCGGCACTCATACTGTCCAGACTGCATCCCCGCCCTGAACTCCTCGATCTGGCCGGCAACAAGGAGTGGACCGTCCTGGCCCTGGAGATCGCCGAAGTCGAGATCGACGACCCGTGGGGAACGGCGACTCTGGAGCCGGAGGAGTACGAGGCCGCCGCGCCCGACCCGTTCGTCGCGATCGAGGCGGGCATCCTCGAACACCTCGACGAGGCGCACCGGCCCGAGCTCGCGGCCCTGGTCGGCGACCGGGTCGGCACCGGAGGGCCGACGCCGGGCCCCGGCGGGCAGACGCCCGTCATCCGGCCGCTCGCGCTGGACTCTTACGGGATGTGGCTCCGGTGTACGTATGTCGCCCGGCCGGACACCGGCGAGCCGTTCGATCTGCGCGTGGTCTTCCCCGAGCCTGTCCGGGACCTCCACACCCTCCGATGCGTCTACCGCAGGATGCTCGCGCCCCAGGCGTCGTGAACGATGCCGGACGGCGGTCCGGTTGCGTGGTGCGATGCCGTGGTCTCCCGGATGTGGAGACGGCGCGTTCCGCGCGATGCTCGGGTTTCGGCTGTGGGCCGCCTCTGCTGCGGGGTGCGGAGGCGGCCCCGGTCCCGTTCAAGGCCCCGGTCCCGTTCCAAGCCACATTCCGGAATTGGACCTGTGCGGTTTCCCTGACCTGGCCGAGGGTGGAGCCATGAGCACCGAACACGCAGATACCCGTGTCGTCCACACCTCCGTCGTCCAGCCCGTAGGCAGCCGTCCGCTGAGCGTGCCGATCTACCAGGGTCACCTGTTCGCCTTCGACTCCGCCGACGACATGGCCGCCGCGTTCGACGGGCCTCAGGGAGCCTTCTTCTACAGCCGCCTGGGCAACCCCACGGTCCGCGCGTTCGAAGACGCCATCGCCGAACTGGAGGGCGGCGCAGGTGCGCTTGCCGCCGCGTCCGGGATGGGCGCGATCAACGCCGTCCTGATGTCGTTGCTGCAGTCCGGCGACCATGTGATCGCGCAGTCGTGCCTGTACGGGGGCACGTACGCCCTCCTGAAAGACCTCACCGAGCGCTGGGGCGTCGAGGTCACCTACGTGACCGGCGAGGACCCCGCCGAGGTACGGGCGGCGCTGCGGCCCGAGACACGGATGCTCTACCTGGAGACGATCGCCAACCCGACCACCCAGGTCGCGGACCTGCCCGCGCTGATCGCCGAGGTGCGCGACGCCGCGGACGTGCGCACGGTCGTCGACAACACGTTCGCCACCCCGCTGCTCTGCCGCCCGATCGAGCACGGCGCGGACATCGTCGTGCACTCCGCCACCAAGTTCCTGGGCGGTCACTCCGACATCGTCGGCGGCGTCTCGGTCTTCGCCGACGAAGCCGTGCACCGCAGGGTCTGGGACCACGCCACCGAGCTGGGCGCCACCGCCGACCCGTTCGCCGCCTGGCTGGCGATCCGCGGCCTGGCCACCGTGGCGCTGCGCGTCGCGAGGCAGAACGAGACGGCGCTGGACCTGGCCCGCCGCATCTCGGCCCACCCCGCCGTGACGCAGGTCAATTACCCCGGCCTGGCCGAGCACCCGCAGCACGAGGTGGCGCAGCGGCTGCTGGGCGGACGCGGCGGCGGAGTGTTGTCGTTCGAGCTCGCCGGTGGGCGCGAGGCCGGCCGTACGTTCATCGAGGCCGTACGGCTGGTGTCGCTCACGCCCTCACTCGGTGACGTCAAGACGCTGGTGATGCACCCGGCAAGCACCTCGCACCGGCAGCTCGACGCCGAGGCTCTGGCCGCCGCCGGAATCGGCGAGGGGACGGTGCGGATGGCCGTCGGCATCGAGCACGCCGACGACCTCTGGTCCGACGTCGAGCAGGCCCTCGCCAAGCTCGGCTGATCCGCCGACCAGAGAAACCAGGTCAGAGAAAACAGGTCAGAAACAGCCGGTCGGAGACAGCCGGTCGGAGACAGAAGCCGGTCAGAGATAGAAGCCGGTTACAGATAGAAGCCGGTCGCAGAGGTGGGAGCGCTTTCGGTGACGGGGCGCTTCTCACCCTTGCGCAGGGCGGCCACCTCGGCCAGGGTCGCACCGCCGCTGCCGATCTCCGACGCATGGTCGGCGTCGTCGCCGCCGAGCCAGGAGACGGCCTCGGCCTGGGTCAGCGACCCGACCTCGATCTGCGCGAGGCAGCGTCCTGGACGGACGACCGCCGGGTGCAGCCGCGCCAGGTCCTCGTTGGTGGTGATGGCCACCAGCACGTCACGTCCCTGGCCCAGCATGCCGTCGGTGAGGTTGAGCAGCCGGGACAGCCCCTGCCCGGCCGCGTCCTTGGCCTCGCCGCGGATCAGCTCGTCGCAGTCCTCCAGGATGAGCAGCCGCCAGCGCCGGTTGTCCTCGTCCTCGTCGTAGCCGACGGCGACCTGCATGAGGTAGCTGGGCGTTCCGAACAGCGACTCGGGGTCGAGCACGCAGTCGGCCTGGCACCACTCGTCCCACGACCGCGCGAGCGCCCGCAGCGCCGTGGTCTTGCCGGTGCCGGGCGGGCCGTGCAGGAGCAGCAGCCGGCCCGCGACCTCGTCCCGGCGCAGGCTCATCACCTGGTCGAACGCCTCGGCCACGCGACGGGTGTAGTTGACCCGGATGTCCTCCCAGCGGTCGGCCGAGATCGCCCGCTCGGTACGGACCGGGCCGCGCTGCCCCG
Organism: Actinomadura sp. 6N118; assembly: GCF_044326415.1. Classification (NCBI taxonomy): domain Bacteria; kingdom Bacillati; phylum Actinomycetota; class Actinomycetes; order Streptosporangiales; family Thermomonosporaceae; genus Actinomadura; species Actinomadura sp. 6N118. Next base: position 320,887 of record NZ_JBIRAZ010000006.1, read on the forward strand.
TGTGCCAGAAGCCCATCTGCACGTTGGTGTCGTCGGTCTTGGGCGGCTCGGTGGCGTCGAGCGTGCACTCGGCCATGATGGACTCTGCCAGCTCGGCGGAGACGGCCGAGACGGCGAGGTAGGCGGAGCCGTGCTTCCACCGGTTGGTGAGCAGCGTCCAGCCGTCACCCTCGTACAGCACGGACTCCTTGCCCTTCTCGTGGGCGACGCGGATCACCTTGCCCTTGGCGGCGGGGCGCAGCGGGGCGTCGGCCTTGACGTGGTCCAGCTGGAGGGACCGCGAGCAGGGCTGCACGCCGGACGCGAACGGGCGCAGCGACAACACGTCCATGACGTCGGCGGGCGAGTTGCTGTCGGAAAGATTGAGCACTACGGGCAGCGTCAGGTCGGCCCCCGGGGCGGTCTGCTCCTCGTGGGGCTCGACGAGATGCAGGATCTCCTGCGGCCTCTCCCGTGACGTGGTCATGCATCGATGATCAGGCGAGGAGGAGGCGCGCGTCCAACGAATTACCTGCCGTTCAGGAGCCGGACTCCTCGACCTTGCCCTTGGGGCCGCCAGCCTCGGCGGCCTTCTGCGCCTCGCGGGCCTCGCGGGCGGCCTGCCGGTCGGCGGCCTCTTTGGCGTCGAGCTCGGCGGCCTCCTCCGGGGTGGGGGCCGAGCCGCCCAGGTAGGCCGGCTGCCACCAGGTCTCTTCGGCCTTGGGGACCTCGGGATACTCGCGCTGCGCCTTCTCCAGGAGCTCCGACATCCGGGCGTGCAGCTCCTCGGTGACCTTGTCGTAGTCGTCGCCGCGCTTGGGATACATCGGCTCGCCGACGAGGATGGTGACCGGCACGTTGCGCTGGAACAGCCGCTTCTTGTGCCCCTTGGTCCACAGCCGCTGCGGCCCCCAGATGGCGATCGGGATGAGCGGCACCTTCGAGGCGACCGCCATCCGTACCGCGCCGCTCTTGATTTCCTTGACCGTGAACGACCGGCTGATCGTGGCCTCGGCGAAGACTCCGATGATCTCGCCGCTCTTGAGCGCGGTCAGCGCCGCCTTGTAGGAGGCGGCCCCGGCCTGCCGGTCGACCGGGATGTGATGCATGCCGCGCATCAGCGGCCCGGCGATCCGGTTGTCGAAGATCTCCTTCTTCGCCATGAACCGGACCAGCCGGCCCGCCGGGTGCGTCGCCAGCCCGGCGAAGATGAAGTCGAGGTAGCTCACGTGGTTGCTGACCAGCACCGCGCCACCGGTGCTCGGGATCTTCTCGGTCCCCTCGAGGCGGAACTTCAGATTCAGCGCCTTGAAGAAGCCCAGCGCCGCCTTGATCACCGGTGGATACACGATTTCGGACATGGATGAACCGTACCCGTGCACACGATGATCAGCGAGCAGACGCGATGCATCCCACATCGGGCCCGATCTCTGAGAGGCTTAGGGCGGCTCCCCGCCGAAGCCGGTCCTTTGAAAGGCTGGTTGGGCGGGGGCTGTTATCGCCAGGAATGTGATCTGTGATCCGGTGAGGAGAGGGGATGAGCATGGAACCGTTGGACGCGGCCGTGGACGTGCATGCGCTCATCCGGGACCTTCTGCCGGTGGTGGCGCCGAGCGCCTGGTTCGACCCGGGCACCTCCGAGGTCGTGCTGCCGGTGGGCCGGTCGGAGGCGCGCGCGTCCAGCTGGACCGTGCTGGAACGATGCGCCCGGGAGCCGCGCGAGATCTGGCCCCGGGTGATCGATGACTGGCTCCGCGAGGTCGGCGACCGGGCCTTCCTGGCGGTCGGCGAGATGGAGCTGTTCGGTGACGTGCGCGAGCTGCTGCGGCTGCGCATCGTGCCCAAGCTCGCGCCGCGCGACCGCGAGGGCCTGGTGGTGGTCCCGGCAGGCGACCACTTCGACGCGATGGTCATGATCGAGCACCCGCGCTACGGAGGCCCGCTCACCAAGGCCCGCGCGGGCCTGCTGGGACTGCGCAAGCTGGGCTACGTGATGACCAACACGCACGACCGCGAGCTGGCCGACGTCGAGGTCCGCGACCAGCCGCTGCTGCCCGGCGAGAACGTGCGCGTCGTGACCAAGCCGGGCAGCCGGTACGTGTCGGCGTTGCTCAGCGAGGTCGAGCAGTTCCTGCCGCGCCACAACGAGAACGGCGCGCTAGTGGGGGTGCCCTGCCACAGCACCCTGCTGCTGTACCCGATCACGTCCACCGCCGTCCGGGACGTTCTGCCCATCTTCGCCGACGTGGTCGCCGAGATGCATGCCGACGCCGAAGACCCGTGCGCGAACGGCGTCTACTGGAGCCACGGCGAGCGCAGGCTCACCCCGCTGCCGCCCCTGGAGCAGACCAACGGCTCAGGCGAGTTCGCAGCGCTGCTCCGCCGCCTCCCCGAGGCCTGACCGAGCGAGGGCACTTCCCAGCTAGAGCAGTTTTCAGCTAACCAGTTAAGGCAATTTCCAGTCGACCGGCGGAGCGCCTTGTTGCTCCAGGAGCTGGTTGGCGCGGCTGAACGGGCGGGAGCCGAAGAAGCCGCGGTCGGCTGACATCGGGCTCGGGTGTGCGGACTCGATGCACGGGACGGCGCCCAGCATGGGCTTGAGGTTGCGGGCGTCGCGGCCCCACAGGATCGCCACCAGCGGGCGGCCTCGGGCTGCGAGGGCGCGGATGGCCTGCTCGGTGACCTCCTCCCAGCCCTTGCCGCGGTGCGAGCCGGGCTTGCGCGGCGCCACGGTCAGCGACCGGTTGAGCAGGAGCACGCCCTGCTCGGTCCAGGGGGTCAGGTCGCCGTTGGACGGCTCGGGATGGCCGAGGTCGGCGCAGTACTCCCGGTAGATGTTGATGAGGCTGCCGGGCAGCGGCCGTACGTCGGGCGCCACCGAGAAGCTGAGCCCGACCGGGTGCCCGGGGGTGGGGTAGGGGTCCTGTCCGACGATCAGCACCCGCACGTCGTCGAAGGGCTGGGTGAAGGCCCGCAGGATGCGGTCCCCGGCGGGGAGGTAGCGGCGGCCGGCCGCGACCTCGCCGCGCAGGAAGTCGCCTGCGGCGGCGATCCGGTCGGCCACGGGCTCCAGCGCCGTCGCCCAGCCGGCCTCGACGATTTCCGAGAGTGGTCGTCCCGTCATGGACGTCCACCCTAGTGCCGCGATCTTGGTGGCGTTCGCCGAACGGAGTCCGTTCCAGATGATGGAAGGTCATTGACCACAAGCGGACGGTAAGTGGGGAAAGCTTCCAACGTTCCACCAGTGGGCCGTGCTGATGACGGCGGTGAAACGCCCTGTTAAGTCGCAGTTACTTCCTTACAGCCTGCATTGACCTACTTCACGGTATTTCTTACTCCTTGGGGGAGAGGCATCGCAGGCGGAGCAGAAATGGGGACGGACGAGCATGACACAGCTGACCGCGATGGACGCCAACTTCCTGTACGCGGAGACGAGCACCACGCATGTGCACATCGCCGGGCTGGGGGTAGTGGACGCGAGCACGTGCCCCGGCGGGCGGCTGACCGTCGACGCCATGGTCGAGCTGATCAGGGATCGTTCGCACCTCGCCGCACGGCCTCTGCGCCAGCGGCTGGTGGGGGTGCCCCTCGGCCTGGACCGTCCGTACTGGGAGGATGATCCGGACTTCGATCCGCGGCGGCACATCTTCGAGATCGCGCTACCGGCCCCGGGCGACGACCACCAACTGGCGGACGCGGTGGCCATGCTGCACGAGCAGCCGCTGGACCGGCACCGCCCGCTCTGGGAGCTGGTCATCATCCAGGGACTGTCGGGCGGCCGCACCGCCGTCTACGTCAAGGCCCACCACGCGGCGATCGACGGCGTGATGGCCGCCGAGACCCTCGCCGCCCTCCTCGACCTCACGCCGGAACCGCGCGACCTCCCCGCCGACGACCTCGAACCCGCCCGCGCGCCCGGCCGTCTGAGCATGCTGAGCACCGGCCTCCTCAAGACTGCGACGTACCCGGTCCGCAGCGCCCTGTCGATGGCCCGGACCGCCCCGTACCTCGACGAGATCCCGGGCGTCTCGGGGATTCCCGGCGTCGGCCTCATGACGCAGGTCGTCCAGGGCGCGCTACGGCTGGACGACTTCCCCAAGGCCCTGCGGACGAGCGCGCCGCCCACCCCGTTCAACCTGCCGATCGGGCGGCACCGCTCGGTGGCCTACGGCGACCTGTCGCTCGCGGAGATCAAGGAGATCCGCCGTGGGCTGGGAGGCAGTGTCAACGACGTGGTCATGGCCCTCTGCGCCACCGCGTTGCGGCAGTGGCTCGACAAGCGCGGCGAGCTGCCCGACCGGCCCCTCGCGGTGGGGGTGCCGGTGTCGCTCCGCAAGGGCGACGACGCCGGCGACCCGGGCAACCAGGTCTCGCTGATGGGCGCGCCGCTGGCGGTCCACGTGGCCGATCCGGCCGAACGCTACGCCGCCGTCCGGAAGGACATGAACATGGTCAAGCGCCGGTTCGTGGCGTCGTCCGGCACCTGGGTGCAGGAGCTGAGCGGCATCTTCCCGGCCCCGGTCGCGGGCGCCCTCACGCGCCTGGCGATGAACGCGCTGCCGGCGCTGCAGTCGGTCCCCAACGTCAGCGTGCGGCCGATCAACCTCATCATCTCGAACGTGCCGGGACCGCAGTTCCCGCTCTACCTGGGCGGGAGCAAGGTGCTCGGCTACTACCCGATCTCGGCCATCTCCGATCTGAGCGGCGGCCTCAACATCACCGTCTTCTCGTACGACGGCCGCGTCTGCGTCGGGGTGGTGGCCTGCCGCGACCTCGTACCGAATCCCTCCGAGGTCATCGACCACCTCACGGACGCCATGGCGGAGCTGAAGGACCTCGCCAGGCCCGCCCCCACCCCCACCCCCACCGCCGTCGCGGAGCCCGAGCTCACCCCTGTCTGAGCAGTGCGTCCCGGTGCCGCCACGCCAGTTCGAGCGCGGCGGCACCGGCCGGTTGCATCGGCTGGGGCACCGTCCCGTCGAACGCGGCCATCGCCACCGTGCCCTCGTCGTTCTCCCGGACCAGCTCGCCGAAGAGCCGGTCGAACGTTCCCGGCGCGATGATCACCACCGTGAGCAGATCGAGGGCGAACGTCAGCGGGTCCACACCGAGTCCGAGGGCGTAGGGTCGCACCGCCCCGGAGTCCCGGGCCGCGGCGAAGGCCGTGGCGAACGACGCGAAGCCCGGCTCGTGCCAGTCGGAGACCTCGTCGCTCCCGAGGAACTCCTCGCGGTACTCGCGTTGCATGGAGCGCCAGAGATCGAGGTCGCCCACCTCGTCGGCCAGCGGCTGGAAGACCCCGACCGGCATGACGTGATGGAGCCCGCCCGCGTGCGCGACCTTCGCCGGGTCACGCCAGTGCAGCACGTACGACGCCGGATCCCCGTCCCGGATCGTGAGCGTCGTGATCGCGACCAGGGTGGTGCGCCGGCTGAGATCGCACGGATCGCCCACACGCGTCCTCAGCGGCAGGTCCGCGCCGTCCGCGACGTAGGCAACGTCCGGACCGTCCGCGACCCTCGCGGCCAGTTCGTGTGCCACCGCCTCGCCCACGTTGACTCCGTCGAAGTAATGCGCCGGGCCGAAGCGGAGCACCTGCCTGTCGGCGTCGAGCAGCCGGTAGGCCGGGCGGTTCTCGAAGACCGTCGGCGGTGCGAGGACCGCCATGGCCTCCGCGTACGTGCGGAAGCCCTCCGGAAGCCCCTCCGCCGGGTCGGCCACGGCGGGCGGCTCCGGCTCGGGCTCCCACTCCAGCCGTACGGAAGCCAGCGGGACCGGCTCGGCCATGACCCATCCCGGCCTGGTCAGCAGCGCGGTCGACCCGATCCTGCACGCCTGCGGATAGAGGCCGTCGGCGACCTTGCCCAGCTCGGCCCGGCTCGCGTTCAGCCTCTTCCGCACGTCCGCCCACATGGATCCCAGCCTACGAAGTTCCCTCCTGGGCGCGTCGCAGTTTTTGGCTTCCGCGATCAAGCCGTGCGGAGCTCCAGGGTGCAGCACTTGGGCCCGCCGCCCGCCTTGCGCAACTCCGAAAGGTCGACCGGGACGGGACGGTAGCCGCGCTCGTCCAGGAGCTTGATCAGCCCTGTGGCCTCGGCGTTGACGACGACGTTGAGGCCGTCGCCAACCGCGTTGAGGCCCAGCACCTCCGCGTCCCTCTCGTCGGCGATGATCGCGTCCGGGAACAGCCGCTCCAGTACGGCGCGGCTGCCGGTGGAGAAGGCGCCGGGGTAGTACGCGACGTTGTCGCCGTCGAGCGGGAAGAGGGCGGTGTCCAGGTGGTAGAAGCGCGGGTCGACCAGGCGGAGCGTCACCACCGGCCTGCCGAGGTACTCCTGGGCCTCTTGGTGAGCGGCCAGGTCCGTACGGAAGCCAGTGCCGGCCAGGATCACGTGGTCGAGGGTGAGGAAGTCGCCCTCGCCCTCGTTGGTGTGGGCGGGCTCCAGCAACTCGGGGAACCCGTTGGCGCGCAGCCACGACGCGTACGCCGGACCCTCCGCCGCACGTTCGGCATGGGTGAAGCGCGCTCCGTACGCCCGGCCGCCGACCACCAGCGCGCCGTTCGCCGCGAACACCATGTCGGGCAGACCCGGGAGCGGGTCGATCAGCTCGACCTCGTGGCCGAGCGCGAGGTACGCCGACCGCAGCGCCTCCCATTGCTCGACCGCCCGCGCCGCGTCGGCGCCCGCGGCGGGGTCCATCCACGGGTTGATCGCGTACGTGACGGCGAAGTGCTCCGGGCGGCACATGAGGTATCGGCGCCGCAGGGCCTCGCGCGCCGGGATCGGCCGGACGGCGGTGGCGGTGGCGGTCGGCTCGATGGCCGAGGACACGGTCATTCGGTCTCCTGAAGAGGCTTCCCAAAAGGTGATCGGTGATCGAAAGCCTAAGGAAGCCACGGCCGCGTAACCAATACGCCGATCTTGCGCTGACCTGGTGTTTCGTTGCTTCTCCGAGGCGGATTTCAGCGAATCGTTGCGCGTTCATCCGCCCGAAACAGCGGCGCCCGGAACATCCCGAAATCGGCGTGCCAGGGAACGCCCGAAGCCCCCGTTCTGTCACAGAACGGGGGCTTCGTCAGGGATTCAGGGGTTCCTGGGGTCAGAGGTTGATCATGTGGCCGGCCAGCCCGTGCACGGCCTCCTTCATGGCCTCGCCGAGCGTGGGGTGGGCGTGCACGTTGCGCGCGACCTCGTCCACGGTCAGGTCCCACTGCTGGGCCAGCGTCAGCTCCGGCAGCAGCTCGGTCACCTCCGGGCCGATCATGTGCGCACCGAGGATCTCGCCGTACTTGGTGTCGCTGATGATCTTCACGAAGCCGTCGCCCTCACCCATGCCCAGCGCCTTGCCGTTCGCGCTGTAGGGGAACTTGGCGACCTTGACGTCGAAGCCCTGCTCCCTGGCCTGCGCCTCGGTCCAGCCGAAGCTGGCGATCTGCGGCTGGCAGTACGTGGCGCGCGGGATCATGATGAAGTCGATCTCCATCGTCTCCGCCTCGGCGATGGTCTCGGCGGCGATGATGCCCATCGCCTCGGCCGCGTGCGCGAGCATCAGCTTGGCGGTCACGTCGCCGATGGCGAAGATGTGAGGGACCGAGGTCCGGCCGCGGCCGTCCACGTCGATGGCGCCGCGCTCGGTCAGCCGCACGCCGGTCTTCTCCAGGCCGTAGCCCTCCACGTTCGGCGCGAACCCGATCGCCTGCAGGACCTTGTCGGCCTCCAGCACCGTCTGGGCGCCGTCCTTGCCGGTCACCGTCACCTTGACCTTGTCGCCGGAGTCGTCGATGGCGTCGACCCGGGTCGAGGTCAGCACGTCGACGCCGAGCTTGCGGTAGCGCTTGGCGAGCTCCTTGGAGACGTCGGCGTCCTCGTTCGGCACCATCCGGTCCAGGAACTCGACGACCGTCACCTTGACGCCGTAGTTGTGGAGCACGTAGGCGAACTCGACGCCGATCGCGCCGGCGCCCGCGATCACGATGCTGTCCGGCAGCTCGGCGCTGAGGATCTGCTCCTCGTACGTCACGACGCGCTCGGAAAGCGAGGTGCCCGGCAGCAGCTTGGTGTGCGCGCCCGCGGCGATGATGCAGGAGCCGAACGTGACGGACTCGGTCGATCCGTCCGCCTTCGCCACCTGCAGGGTGTTGGGATCGGTGAACGTGCCACGCCCGTCGAAGGACGTGATCTTGTTCTTCTTCATCAGGAACTGCACGCCCTTGACGAGCTTGTCCGACACCTCACGGCTGCGCTGGAACGCCTTGCCGTAGTCGAAGGAGACCTGCCCCTCGACCTTGATCCCGTACTTCTCCTGCTCCGTGGTGAAGATGTGCGCCAGCTCGGCGTTCCTCAGCAGCGCCTTCGAGGGGATGCACCCGACGTTGAGACACACGCCGCCCCAGTACTTCTCCTCGATGATCGCCGTCTTCAGCCCGAGCTGCGCGGCCCGGATCGCGGCGACATATCCACCAGGGCCGGAGCCCAGGACCACGGTGTCAAAGTGAGTGCTCATAATCAATGACGATATTCGGCGGCAGGGCGTGCTCGCATCTCGCCCCTACCTGCGAGCCTGTACCGTTCGGTAGCAGGTACAGGGCGTGACGGACAGGCGTCCGTTCGAACGTTTCTGTCACTGCCTGTTATGGTTTGAGGATCTTCCTGGCGGCAACCACTGGGATGCGGCGGACGTGCGCGGAGTGACCGCGCGGGGTGACGGAGACCTCGGCGCTCCCCGGAACAATCTGAGTCGCCCGCGTCGTTAGTTGCAGCGTCGATACCAACCGTGGACACCAACCCCCGCCGGTCCGGGCCGGGCCGCGGTGATCGAGGAGAGGGACGAGTGCGGATTCCCAAGCGCGTCAATGTGGCTCTCGACTGGGCGGAGCAGCACTTCGGCGCACTTGCGGTGGTCGTCACCTTGGTCGCAGCCGCCGCGGCGGCGCTGCTCGCGCCGCCGGCGATCGGGCTGCCCGTGGCGGGCTTCATCCTCGGGGTCGCCGCCGGCGGCTTCGCGGTGCACATGCGCATGGTCAAGCGGATCGCCCGGGTGCGGGCCGACGTCGACGACCTGCTCCGGGAGAACGGGTCGCTCCGGCACCGCAACACCGTCCTCAGCAGCGGCGTGATCACGCGCGAGTCGCAGGTGACCCAGGCGCTCGTGGCCATCCCCGAAGAGCTGCCCGAGGACGACCCGCAGCGCACGGAGCAACTCCCGGAGCTCCCTGACTCCGACGAGACCGACGAGACCGACGAGACCGGCGGCCCGGCGGGCAAGACCCAGCCGGTCGACGACGCACGGGCCGCGCGAGAAGCCCAGTCCGCGCGAGAAGCCCAGTCCGCGAGCGAGGCCGAGTCCGCGAGCGACGTCCGGCCGGTCAACCAGACCCAGCCGCTGGACGACACCCTGGTAGAGCAAGCCCGATCGGAGACCGGCGCCGGCAAGAGCGTGGGCACCGGCGGCAACAAGACCGTCGGTCACAAGCCGGGCGGTGCCAAGCCAGGCGGTCCCAAGCCAGGCGGCAACAAGCGCGCCGGTGGCAAGACGGGCGCGGGCAAGACGGCCGGTTCCAAGACCCGGACATCGGGCAACTACCCGGGCAAGAACGCCTGACCCCTCCTCGGGCCCAGGCGCCCGCTAACGCCTGACCCCTTCCTCGTGCCTAGGCGCCCGATGGCGCCGCCGCCGGTCTGTCGTCGCAGTTCAACGAGGCCATTCTGATTGCTGCCTGCCGGTGTAGCGGCCGCTACACCGGCTCTGCCATCCCCCTCGGCCGCTCGTGGTGTAGCGGAACGGTTGCAGAAGGTAATGCCAAGGTAAGCCTAGTCTCATATTGCGATCACGTGACTACGCTATGTAATCTCACTGCGAGTGAGGGCGAATCAATGAAAGGAGTTTTTGGTCCGGAAATGCCGACGCCCTCTCCTGGTACCTCCATTCACTTTTTCATTTCCTGAAGCCGGCCTCTCCCGGGCGATACGAAAAAACCGATTGGTGGTGTGTGGATCGTGACTGAGCAGCAGCTGAGCCTCGGTACGGCGGCGGCGCGCAATCTCGCGACGACGACCAAGTCCGTTCCCCAGATGCAGGGCATCTCCTCCCGTTGGCTGCTGAAACTCTTGCCGTGGGTGCAGGCGTCCGGCGGCGCGTACCGCGTCAACCGGCGGCTGACCTACACGGTCGGGGACGGGCGCGTCACGTTCGTCAACACCGGCGCCGACATCCAGGTCATCCCGCGTGAGCTGGGCGAGCTCCCGGCGCTGCGCGGCTTCGACGACGAGGAGGTGCTGACGGCGCTGGCCGGCCGCTTCGAGCAGCGGGAATACCGGCCCGGCGACGTGATCGTCGAGGCGGGCACCCCGGTCGACCGCGTCTACCTCGTCGCGCACGGCAAGCTGAACGAGGTCGGCCAGGGCGAATTCGGTGACGAGACCGTGCTGCGGGTGCTCGCCAACGGCTCCTTTTTCGGCCACGAGTCACTCGTCGACTCCAGCCGGGAATGGGACCAGTCGCTGCGCGCGGTCACGGCCTGCACGCTGCTCGTCATGCCGGTGACACAATTCCGTGAGGTGGCTGAGCGTTCCGACGAATTGCAGGCCCACCTGGAGGAGTTCCGCAGTCGGCCTGAGCGCGCCCAGAACCCGCACGGCGAGGCCAACATCGAGGTCGCGTCCGGGCACGCGGGCGAGCCCGACCTCCCCGGCACCTACGTCGACTACGAGGGCGCACCCCGCGAGTACGAGCTGAGCGTGGCGCAGACCGTCCTGCGGGTGCACACGCGCGTCGCCGATCTCTACAACGAGCCGATGGACCAGGTCGAGCAGCAGCTCCGGCTGACCATCGAGGCCCTGCGCGAGCGCCAGGAGCACGAGCTCATCAACAACCGCGACTTCGGGCTGCTGCACAACGCCGACCTCTCCCAGCGCATCCACACCCGCACCGGCCCGCCGACCCCCGACGACATGGACGAGCTGGTGTCCACGGTGTGGAAGGACCCGGCGTTCTTCCTCGCCCATCCGCGGACGATCGCCGCGTTCGGCCGCGAGTGCAGCCGCCGCGGTGTCTACCCGGACTCGGTCGAGGTCCAGGGGCACCGGCTGCCGGCCTGGCGCGGCCTGCCCCTCTATCCGTGCAACAAGATACCGATCAGCCCGACCCGGACCAGCTCGATCCTGCTGATGCGCACCGGCGAGTGCGCGCAGGGCGTGATCGGCCTGCACCAGACGGGCATCCCGGACGAGTTCCAGCCGAGCCTGTCGGTGCGTTTCATGGGCGTCGACGAGAAGGCGATCATCTCGTACCTGGTCAGCGCCTACTACTCCGCCGCCGTCATGGTCCCGGACGCGCTCGGCATCCTGGACAGCGTCGAGATCGCGCAGGGCGGTGACCGTGCCTGAGGGCCCCGGCACGCCGGATTCCGCCCGCCCGCAAGCTTCCACGCTGAGCCTCAGCACGGCGGCGGCGCGCAATCTCGCGACCACGACCAAGTCCGTCCCGCAGATGCGGGAGATCACACCGCGCTGGTTGCTGCGGATGCTCCCGTGGGTCCAGACGAAGGGCGCCTACCGGGTCAACCGGCGGCTCACCTACCAGCTCGGCGACGGGCGCCTGACGTTCCTGTCGACCGGCGCCGAGGTGCGGGTGGTTCCGCAGGAGCTGAGGGAGCTGCCGCCGCTGCGCGGCCTGGACGACAACGAGGCGCTGGAGGCGCTGGCCGACCGGTTCGTCCAGCGCGAGTACCGGCCGGGGGATCTGCTCGTCGAGGCCGGGCGGCCGGCGGACGAGGTCGTCCTGATCGCGCACGGCAAGGCCGCCCAGCTGGGCGCGGGGGAGTACGGCGGCGACACCGAGCTGGCGGTGCTGGACGGCGGCGACTTCGTGGGCGCCGACCTGCTGGCGCATCCGCCCGGTGCGGACCCGCCGGCCGACTGGGAGTTCGGGCTCAAGGCGCTCACCCCGTGCACGGTGCTGGCGCTGTCCCGCGAGGCGGCCGACGAGCTCATCGGGCGCAACGAGAGGCTGAGCGCGCATCTGGAGGCGTTCCGGTCGGCTCCCGTCCACCCGAGCAACCGGCACGGCGAGGCGTCGATCGACCTTTCAGCCGGGCACGAGGGTGAGGCGGAGCTCCCGGGCACCTTCGTCGACTACGAGGCCGCGCCGAGGGAGTACGAGCTCAGCGTGACGCAGACCCTCCTGCGGGTGCACACCCGGGTCGCCGACATCTACAACGGCCCGATGAACCAGCTGGAGCAGCAGCTCCGGCTGACCATCGAGGCGGTGCGCGAGCGGCAGGAGCGCGAGCTCCTCAACAACCGGGAGTTCGGCCTCCTCCACAACGCCGATCTCAAGCAGCGCATCCAGACCCGGGGAGGCCCGCCGACCCCCGACGACATGGACGACCTGCTGTGCCGGCGCCGGGGCACGAAGTTCTTCCTCGCCCATCCCCGCACGATCGCCGCGTTCGGCCGCGAGTGCAACCGCTGCGGCATCTACCCGGCCACGACCGAGGTGGACGGGCGGCGCGTGCACGCCTGGCGCGGCGTGCCGCTCCTGCCGAGCGACAAGGTGCCGATCAGCTCCGCCGGCGTCACGTCCATCCTGGCGATGCGCACCGGCGAGCAGGACAACGGCGTCGTGGGGCTGCACCGCACCGGGATCCCGGACGAGGTCCGGCCCGGCCTGTCCGTCCGGTTCAACGGGATCGATGAGAAGGCGATCCTCTCCTACCTCGTCAGCGCCTACTACTCCGCAGCCGTACTGGTCCCCGACGCCCTCGGCGTCCTCGAGAACGTGGAGATCGCACGACGATGACCGCCGCACAGGAGGAGACCGTGTCCGCCCGGACCGCGACCGAGGTGCTGGCCTGGAGCCGCTGCCTGGTCGAACCCGCGCTCCGCGACGCCATCGCGGAGCTGCCCGGCGGCATGCGGCGCATCGCCGCCTACCACTTCGGCTGGGAGGACGAGGAGGGCAGGCCGACCCGGGTGGGCGGCGGCAAGACCATCCGGCCGGCGCTCACCCTGCTCGCCGCCGAGGCGGTCGGCGGCGCGGCGGCCACCGCGATGCCGGCCGCGCTCGCGGTGGAGCTGGCGCACAACTTCTCGCTCCTGCACGACGACGTGATGGACGGCGACCACACCCGGCGGCACCGTGCGACCGCCTGGCGGGTCTTCGGCGCCAACTTCGCGATACTGGGCGGCGACGCCCTGCTGGCGTTCGCGTTCGAGATCCTCGCCGCCGACGCCCATCCCGCCTCGCTCCTCGCCGTCGCCGACCTCTCGCGGGCCGTCGTGCAGGTCGTCGAGGGGCAGAGCCGGGACATGGACTTCGAACGCCGCGCCGACGTCGACCTCCCCGAGTGCGTTGACATGGCCCAGCGCAAGACCGCCGCCCTCCTCGGCGCCGCCTGTGCCCTCGGCGCCACCTACGGCGAGGGCACACCCGACCAGGTCGACCGGCTGCGGCGTTTCGGCGAACGCCTCGGGCTGGCCTTCCAGCTCGTCGACGACCTGCTCGGCATCTGGGGCGATCCCGCGGTCACCGGAAAGCCCGTCCACTCCGACCTCTTCAACCGCAAGAAGTCCCTGCCCGTCGTCGCAGCGCTGACCTCCGGCACCCCCGCTGGGGGCGAGCTGGCCGCGCTCTACCACCGGAGCCGCCCCCTGACCGAGGACGAGGCCGCCCTCGCCGCGGGTCTCATCGAGGTCGCGGGCGGCCGGTCCTGGACGGTCCGCCGGGCCGAGGAGGCCCTCGCCGAGGCCCTCACCGAACTGGACGCCGCGGCACCCGTCCTCCAGGCGGGCGCCGAACTCCGCTCCCTCGCGCACCTGGTGACCCAGCGCGACTACTGACTATTTCTCGATCATGTGTTCGAGTAGAGTCGGATCGTGCAGACCCAACGGGCGGGGCAGACCCGCGATCACGTGCCGTTCGTGTGCCCGCAGGGTCATCGGCTGGAGGCGGGGCGTGTCATCGTCGGCTGGTCTCCGTGTACGTGCCCGCCGTGCACCGAGCAAGGCCGGGGACTGTGGGGACACCGCACGTACCTGTGCCTGAGCTGCAAGGACGAGCATGTGACGACCATGTGCTACCTGCCCTATCACGTGCCCTCCCGGGAGTCCGACTACCGGTGGCCGTGATCCGGAGCATGGGGCGGGGCCGGTCTCAGTAGGGGAGCCTGCGCCCTGAGGGTGTTCGCAGGTCGAGCGTGTCGCGACGGTGGCGGCGGGTGGCGGGGCGCCGACGGATCTGAACGCGGCCCTGGTCCTGGCTCTTCATGGCGTTCTCCTCTCGATGTTCCTTAGTACGGATGCATCGGTCGTTTTCGCCTGGAACCAACAATGGCCGCCCCCGGACCGTCGTACATCGGTCCGGGGGCGGCACTCGGCCTCGGTCTTTCGGCGCAGTCCTCACGCCGGGCCGTACCTCCTCAGCGGTAGAGGGCCTCAGAGGTCGACGGCCTCAGCGGTAGATGGACTGCCAGAACTCGTAGCCGTGGTCGCCCGCGAAGTTCATCGGCCGCACGCCGCCCCTGCCGGGCGCCAGGCTCTGGGCGGTGTCGCCGCTGGTCGGGCGCCAGCGCGGCGAGCCGGGGCCGTTCGGGTCGCCGGTCCGGGCGAAGCGCGTCCAATAGCGGGTCATCTGGTCGGCGAGCCGCTCCTGCGAGGGAGAGAGCCGCCGCCCCGCGAAGTAGTCGGTGTCGAACTGGTACTGCAGCTCGGCCGCGTGGAAGGCGCCGGTGGGGAAGGACGGCTGCGGCGAGTTCGCCACCCAGGGGGCCTTGTCGTCGGCGAACTCGTAGGCGTACGTGGGCACCTGGCCGGCGAGCGTCCGGCTGACGTCGCTCACCGAACGGGCGAAGTTGGCGTCGGTGACGACGGCGGCCCAGGCCTCGCTGAACGAGCCGTAGTTCCCGGCGGGGTAGCGCGCCAGCACCTTCGGCGCCTTCTCCTTGCCGACGTACGCGACGATCCGCTGGGCGTACTCGGCCTCATCCTTGATCGGAGGCACCCCGTAGATCTGCTGCGCGGCCTCGAACGTCCGGTACTCGTGGCGTGTCATGCCGTGCATCACCGGGACCTTGTTGAACCGCCCGGTGGACATCGCCTCCGCCGGTGACAAGGGCAGGACGCCACCGCCTCCGTACACCGGCGCGAACCCGAACTCCGACTTCTTCAGGAGCGTCTCGGGCGGGACATCACGCAGGCACTTCGCCGCCGTGGCCGGATCGGCGCAGCCCAGATCGGCGGCCACCGACACGCCCTGCTTCTCCGCCATCGCGCGCGGGCGCGGCAGCCAGGCACCGGTCGGATCGGGTGTGCCGTCCCACTCGGGCCAGTTCCTGACCGTGCACGGCCCGCTCTGCACGATCGCCCGCTGGAAGAGCCCGGCGGCCGCCGGGGAGGTCAGCTGCGAGCAGGTGCTGATGCCGCCCGCCGACTCGCCGAAGACGGTGACGTTCCGCGGGTCACCGCCGAATGCGGTGGCGTTGCGCTTGACCCAGCGGAGCGCGGCCTGCTGGTCCTCCAGCCCGAAGTTGCCCGAACGCTTCTTCGCCGTTCCCTTGTCGAGCGCCGGATGGTCGAGGAACCCGAACAGTCCGAGCCGGTAGTTGATCGTCACCACGACCACGTCGCCGCGCTTCACCAGGTCGTACGGCCGGTAGAGCGCACCCGACCCGTTCCGGTAGCCGCTGCCGTGGATCCACACCATGACCGGCAGCTTCCCGGCCCGCCGAGGGCTGGTGACATTGACGAACAGGCAGTCCTCGCTGACACTGCGCTTCTCGCCGAAGATGCCTTCGTTCTGCGCGCATGAGGCACCGGGTCTCGTCGCGTCGCGCACGCCACTCCACGGCTGGGCGGGTCGTGGTGAGCCCCATCGGTATTCGCCCACCGGCGCCGCCGCGTACGGGATGCCCTCGAACTCCCGGACGCCCTCGGTCACCTCGCCGCGCACCGCACCCTTGTCGGTCACCACCACCGGCCCGCTGCCGTACGTGGCCGCCGACCCGCTTCCGTTCACGGCCGCCTGTCCGCTTCCGTTCAGGACCACCGGCCCGCCCGCAGCCGACGCCGTCCCGGCCAGCCCGGTCGCGATCAGCCCGGTTCCGGCGGTCACGGCGAGCGCCGCACCCAGCACCTGTCGCTTGCTCCTGCTGTTGCCCATGACGCTCTCTTTTCGTTGGAGTGGCTTGGCTCCAACGATTCCGGTGCGCGGCCTCGCGCTCACTGGGCCTTTCTCTAGAGCGCGGGTGGGCTTTTCCCTACCCCGAGGTCAGTGGCTGCCACCCGGGACGGCGCGAAGGAGCAGGTCGCGCAGGGTGTCCTGCTCATCCCGGGACAGGCCTGCGAGAGGGGACTCCTCGGTGAGCAACTTCAGGAGCTGCTCGCGGAGCACCTCGCCCTCGGGCGTGAGCACGAGCTGCTTGGCGCGGCGGTCGCTCGGGTGCGGGCGGCGCTCGACCAGGCCGCGCTTTTCGAGCTTGTCGATGACGAACGTCGCGTTCGACGGCTCGCAGCTCATGCGTTCGGCGAGCTCGCGCATCGTCATCGGACCGGTCAGCTCGCGGAGCGCGGTGGCCTGCGGCCCGGTCAGGTCGAGCTTGGTGGCGCGGACCCGGACGTGCTCCTCGATCTGCCGGGACAACCCGTTCACCAGCCCGCACAGCACGCGTTCGGCGATCACGAGCTCGTCTTCGGCGGAGGTCATGGTGGTGATCCTAGCAAAGGATGCATCAAGCTCTAATGTTTGCAACTTGAATAGTTCTAGTTGTAAGTTTCCCTTGAATCGATCACTGCTCACGAAGGGGCATCCCCATGACCAGTTCCGCTTCGGCGTCCCGAACCACCCGCGAAGGTGAACTCCGGTCGATCCAGCTCGGCGAGCTCAAGGTCAGCTATGTCCCGGACGGGGTCGTGCGCCTGAACGCGCTGCGCTGGCTGCCCAGCTCCACCGCGGAGTTCTGGGCGGCGAA
This sequence comes from Actinomadura sp. 6N118, assembly GCF_044326415.1. Classification (NCBI taxonomy): domain Bacteria; kingdom Bacillati; phylum Actinomycetota; class Actinomycetes; order Streptosporangiales; family Thermomonosporaceae; genus Actinomadura; species Actinomadura sp. 6N118. The sequence goes on from NZ_JBIRAZ010000006.1 coordinate 337,832, forward strand.
CCCGGCGTACGTCGACGGCGCCGGCGATCTGATCGCGAGCATCGGCGGGCTCCTCGTCGAGCACGGCGACCGTGCGCTGCTGATCGACGCCGGGTTCGGCCCGCGGACGTTCCCGGCGGAGCCCGGCAACGCGCACGGCGCCATCCGGGGCGGGGCGCTGCTCGACAACCTCGCCAAGCTGGGCCGCACGCCGGACGACATCGAAGCCGTGGCGATCACCCACCTGCACATCGATCACCTCGGCTGGCTCTGGCGGGACACCGGGGACGACGGCCGGCCGCCCTTCGCGAACGCGGACATCCTCATCACCGAACCGGAGTGGGCCGCTCCTGAGCTCGCCGCCGAGCAGGGCACCGGCCCCGAGATCCTGAAGGCGATGGCGCCCCAGGTGCGGACGACCACGGACGACGAAGAGATCTTTCCGGGGGTACGGGTGCGGCTGATCCCGGGCCACACCGCCGGGCACGCCGCGTACAGCATCACCTCGGGCGGGCAGCGGCTGATCGCGTTCGGCGACGCGCTGCACACCCCCGCCCAGGTCGGCCATCCGGAGCTGTCCGCCGCCCCTGACCTCGACTCCGCCCGTTCCGCCGCGTTCCGCCGCAGTCTTGTCGCCGAACTCGCGGACGCCCCGGACACGATCGGCTTCGGCGGGCACTTCGCCGACGTCGTGTTCGGGCGCGTCCGCCGCGACGGCGAACGCGCCGTGTGGGTGCCGGAGCCCGTGTGAGGGTCAGGCAGGCCAAGCGGGGGAGCGGCCCAGGTGCGTGAGGATTCGATCGAGCGGGGTCTCGCCGGAGGCGGGGAGGGCATGCCGGAAGGCGGTGCCGGGCTTGCGGCTCTGCTCGTCGTCCGGCACTGAGAGCGCGATTTTCAGGGCGGTGTCGGTCAGGTCCTCGGCGAGCTCGAAGGGTTGGCCGAGCGCGCGGGCCATGTCCCAGCCGTGGACCACGTAGTCGATGAAGTGGAAGCTCATCGCCATCGGGGCGGGGAAGGCATGGTCCCCGAACTCCGCGAGCGTGAACGTGCGGTCGAGCGCCCCCGGCTCCGCGAAGGCGGCGATGACCGTTTCGGCGGCTTCGGCATAGGCCTTCACCGGGTCGTCGGCGAGCGGCTGGACGGCCCACACGGCGAGGTCGCCGCCCTTGCCATGGGCGGCGGCCGCGAAGCCGTGGTGCTGGGCGGTCATGTGCGCGAGCAGGTCGCGCACCGTCCAGCCTTCGCACGGCGTAGGACGGTCGAGGTCGGCGGAGGCCAGCGTGGAGACGATGTCCACGCTGGTCTGCACCGCATGGCGGTCGAGATCCCGGATGTCTGTCATGCCCAGACTGTACGCACGTGCATATCGTACGCGCAAGCTTATTATTTGCCGGAGCATATCGTTATGCCGTGGACGACGAACGGCCCGACCTGGCGGCGATGATGATCCCGCTCGGGCGCATCTTGATGGCGGCCGAAGAGCCGGTGCTGGCGGCCCATGACGTGTCGATGTGGGCGTACGCGGTGCTGCACGCCCTGGACGAACGCCCCGTTCGCAACCAGAGCGCGCTCGCCCAGGCGATCGGAGCCGACAAGACCCGCATCATCGGTGTTCTGGACGGCTTGCAGGAGCGCGGGCTGATCCGCCGCGAGCCCGACCCGGCCGACCGGCGGGCTCACCTGCTCTCCTTGACGCCGGAGGGACGGCGCGTGCGTGACGCGGTCCGCGCAGGGATCCAGGAACGCGAAAACCGGCTCCTCGAACGCCTACCCGAAGGCGACCGCCACGCCTTCCTCAGGGCCCTGCAGGCCCTCCACGCCATCCCGCGCGAGGAAATCCTCCGCGAGCCGTAAAACCGGTGCAGCGACTTGGGCTAGGGCCCGGGCTCGGGCTCGGGCTCGGGCTCGGTGAGAACGTAGGTGCGGTTGCGCGCGTACGGACGGAACCCCACCGACATGTACGTCGCGCGTGCCGACGGATAGGCGTCGTCGCCGCGGGCGCAGACCCGCGCGGTCTCGGCGCCCAGGTCGCGGGCGGTGCGGAGGGCCCCGAGGATGGCGGCGCTCGCGAGCCCGAGCCGGCGGTGGCCGGGGTCGGTGCCGACCGGTTCGAGGATGGCGACCTTGTTGCGTTCGTCCAGCCAGACCAGGCAGGACGCGGCGGGCGTGCCGTCGGGCGCCGTCACGAACCAGTCGAGTTCCGGCCGGTAGGGCCAGGCGCGCATGATGTTGCGATAGCTCTCGGTGGTGACCCTGGAGGGCGGTCCGTCGGGCAGGGTGAACGCGGCGCGGTGCACGGCCGCGCGGGCCTCAGCGTCGTTCTCTGAACGTACGGGGCGGAGTGTGTAGCCGTCGGGCACCGCGGGCTCGGGCAGCGGGTCGGCGAGGGAACGGGAGAGGTGGATGAAGAACAGCCCGGTCCACTCGCGGTAACCGCGGCGGAGGAGGGCTTCGATCATGGCTGTCTCGTCCTCCAGGACCGTGACCGCACGGCCACCGGTCTCGGCGAACCACGCCAGGATCTCGTCCGCCAGCTCGGGGTGGGCGGGGTCGAGCTGGAGGTCGAGGGAGCCGTTGGGCAGGTTCGCCCAGGTCCACGCGACCGTCTGACCTCCTCGTTCCCACAGTGCGGTGCGCCGCTCCGACTCACGTCCGGTGTGCTGGAACCACATCCAGGCCATGTCGCCGATGTGCCAGCGAGAGGGCCAGAGACGCTGGGTCAGCTCTTGCATGTCGCGCAACATCAGTTGTTTTGCCTCCTATTTTGGGCGCATTGGACTAATGCCCTCATCCGGTCAATAACGGGGCGAGCTGGGTAAATGGTGCAACACTGAGGGCGACGCGTCATCGTCCTCTGGGGGTGGACATGCTCGCTTTCGACTTTCCTCGTGTCATCCGGTCCGCCGTTCCGCGGCGCCTCATCCGCACATCCGACGGCGACACCCCGGTGGTGGAGCAGCCGATCCGCATGGTGTCCGTCGACACCCCGGAGAAGGCTGGATACGCCGGGCTGCCGACGACCGCCCAGCTCAAGCTCGATCGCACCCGTACGCGGCTCACCGACGGCACGTTCGACAACATGATCCCGGATGGCCTGAGGGATCATCTGCTGTCGCGGCTGACCGCTGACGCGGCCGAACGGCACATCGCCGCAGGCAACCGTGCCACCGCGTTCTTCGAGGCGCTGCAGGAACGCAGGCTGACCAAACCGAGCGGCACGCGCCGCCGTACCGCCGTGATCCCCACTGGGGAGCTCATCGACCGGTACGGGCGGCTGCTGGCGTATCTCGCGCCATGGTTCGACGGAGACGGAGACCCGGTGCCGCCGCGCGACCACCCGGACCGGCGCACGTTCAACCTGGACATGGTCGCTGCAGGCTGGGGTGCGATGTTCCTCATCTACCCGTCCCTGCCGCGCGATCCGGACCTGAAGCTGCTCGTTGAGGACGCGGAAACGGCGTGGAACGAACGGCGCGGCGCGTGGGCCGAGTTCGGCGAGGACCTGCTGCTGGCGTACGAATACCGCGCCTGCATCAAGCTGGGCGACCGGAAGCTTCCAGATCCCAAAGCCGCCGTGGAAGACGCGTACCAGCGGATCTGCGTAGACGTGCGGGACCTGCGCGTGGTCGGGGAGTTCGGCTACCACGAGGTACCGCCTTCCCGCCGCCTGTGGATCTGGAAGGACGACCTCAGCCAGGCCCGCGAAGACCTCAAGCTGCCTGACTGACCCAGAAACGAGAGTTGGAACTACTGAAGCCCGCCCGGTGTCCACCGGACGGGCTTCAGGAACACCTGATTACTCTGAGTCTCTTATTACTCTGGGTCGCCTTCGGGCTTGGCCGTGACGGTTCCGGTGGACTGGTCGTCCTGCGCCGGTTCCTGGTCCACCTGTCGCGAGGGCCAGGCGTCGAGCTTGGTACGGCGGGGGTTGGCCAGAGAGTCACTCATCTTCGGTGTCGTCCTCCTGCGGGCGGCCTGCGGCCGAAGAAATCCCAAGCGGCTGTCGCGCCGCGGTAGGGGGAGATCTTCTCGGATACCCCGCCCCAGTTCCAACATGGTCTATACCTCTCGGTCACCGGCTTGATCATCGAGGTGACCACCGGCCGGTTCGCCGGCCTTGTGCCGCCGGTAGTAGCGGGCCACCCGTGCGCGGTTGCCGCACCGGGCGGGGGAGCACCAGCGGCGGCGCGGGTGGGCGGGCAGGAAGACCATCACGCAGTCCTCGGCCTCGCACTGGCGGACCTTGCCCAGCGCGGGATCGGTCAGCAGGTCTGCGGCCGCCTCGGCCAGGATCGCCGCCAGCCGGGTCCCCAGGGGACCGTCGCGGCGCGGCGCGGCGACGACTCCGGACCCGTTCCATGCCAGCTCCCGTACGGCAGGGGCCGCACGTTGTGATTCGTTCAGGCTTCGCAAGGCCTTGGCGGGCGGGGCCTGATCGTGCAGTACGGCGTGCACGGCGGCTGCGATCTGCTCGCGCACGGCCTGAACGGCGGCGACGTCCGCCTCGGTGATCTCAACCTCGGTGTTGTCCGCCTCGATGATCCCCGCCTCTTCCGCCGGGAGCCGGTCGGCCTGGAGAGCGAGCCAGGCCTTGAGCCGCGCAGGGCTGTCGAGCAGGTCGCCCGTGGACGGTCGGGTGTTGACCAGGTCCAGCGCCAGCGGCTCACCGGTCAGCGGCGTCGTGTCGCTCATGGACATGGATCTAATGCTACATGCCGGGGTTGACGCATTAGATTCGAGGCAGGTAAAACTAATGCATCATCTCGTCAGAGAGGCATGTGAAATGACGTATCCGATGGTCGCCCGCACGGTTCACCGCCACATTGAGGTTGAGGTCGACGGGGTGGTCGACGGGGTGAAGGTCTTCTACCGGGAGTCGCAGCCGGCTCGTGACGACGCGCCCGTGTTGTTGTTGCTGCACGGCTTCCCGTCCGCGTCGCACCAGTTCCGCCGCCTGATCGACGTGCTCGGCGCGCGATACCGGCTGATCGCGCCTGACTATCCGGGCTTCGGCCACACCGAGGCCCCCGCGGACTTCGACTACGGCTTCGACCGTCTCGCCGACGTCACCGAGAGCTTCGTCGAGCGGCTCGGGTTGACGCGCTTCGTGATGTACGTCTTCGACTTCGGTGCCCCGGTCGGTTTCCGGCTCGCCACCCGGCACCCCGATTGGATCGCCGGGCTCGTCGTTCAGAACGGCAACGCGTACGAGGAGGGCTTGTCGGACGGCGCACGCGACTTCATCGCTCTGCGGCCTGAGGTTGAGGGCGCGGAGGAGACGATCCGCGGCCTGCTGACTCTGGAGGGGACGCGAGGGCAGTACGAAGGCGGAACGAGTCAGCCCGAACTCGTCGCGCCCGACGGCTGGACCCTTGACCAGCACTTCCTTGACTTGCCAGGACGCAAGGAGGCCCAGGTCGCACTGGCCTTCGACTACCACTCCAATGTCGAGCTGTACGAGGAGTGGCACGAATGGCTGCGCAAGCACAGCCCGGCGACCCTCATCACGTGGGGCAGCAACGACCCGTTCTTCCCCGAGCCAGGCGCGCATGCCTACCTGCGCGACGTTCCCCAGGCGGAGTTGCACGTCTTCGAGACCGGCCACTTTGCCCTGGAGGAGAACCTCCCCGAGATCGCCCCGCTCATCGCCGGATTCTTGGACAGGGTCTGGTCCTCCTGATTATCTCTGACTAAAGTCAGAGGTATGACCCCGGCGATCGACCAGGTGCGGCACTTCAACCGCACGGTCACCCAGCGGATCGGCGCGCTCGACGACTCGTTCCTTTCCCGGGCCCGCCCGCTGGGACAGGCCCGGCTGCTCTGGGAGGTCGGCACCGCCGACCGGCAGCGGGTGCGGGAACTGCGGTCCAGGCTCGACCTCGACTCCGGGTACCTGAGCCGTCTCCTCCGTGCTCTGGAAGCAGACGGACTGATCGTGGTCGAGCCGGACCCGTCCGACGCTCGCGTTCGTACCGTCCGGTTGACATCGGCCGGACTCGCGGAACGCGCGGAGCTCGACCGGCGCTCGGACGAACTCGCCACCGCGATCCTCAATCCGCTCAGCGACCGGCAGCGCGAGCGGCTCGTCACAGCGATGGGCGAGGTGGAACGGCTGCTGACCGCGTCGATGGTCGACATCGCCGTCACAGACCCCGCCCACCCGCACGCCCGTTACTGCGAAGAGGCGTACTTCGCCGAGCTGGCGGAACGTTTCGAGGGCGGCTTCGACCCCGGCGCCTACGTGGCGGCCGAGGACGACGGCGGCCTGCTGTTGGTGGCGACACTGCACGACGAGCCCGTGGCCTGCGGAGCCTTGAAACCCGGCCCCGACGCCACCGCGAGGATCAGGCGCATGTGGGTGGCGCCTTCCGTTCGAGGACTAGGGCTGGGCCGCCGCCTCCTCGCCGAACTGGAGTCGCGGGCGGCAGCCCAGGGAGCCGGAGTCGTTCGCCTGGAGACCAACAAGGCGTTGACCGAGGCGATCGGCCTCTACCGTGCGTCTGGCTATCGCGAGGTGGACGTCTTCAGCGACGAGCCGTACGCCCATCACTGGTTCGAAAAGACGCTGGAGGAGTAAGCCGGGGTGATCGGGCCGCGGCCTGGCCGCCGTGAAGCTGCTGATCACGGCGGCCAGGGGTGGGGTTACTGGAGGTGGTAGCGGGCTGTGCTGGTGTCGGAGCTCCAGCGCTTGAAGCCTGCCTTTTCCAGGACGCGGACGGAGGGCGGGTTGGAGAGCTCTACGTTCGCGAAGACGGTGTGAACGCCGGGTTCGGTGAGGGCGTGCTCGGCCAAGGCGCGGGTTGCCTCGGGGGCGTAGCCGCGGCCTCGGCGAGATGCCACGATGCCGTATCCGATCTCGACGGCTCCATCGGTGGGCGGCCAGAAGAGTCCGATCGAGCCGACGACGAGGCTGCTGGCGCGTTCGATGATCTGGCTTTGGCCGAGGATCTCGGGGTGCTCGGCGAGGATGCCGGCGATGACGCTGTCACCTTCGGCGGGGAAGTCGTCCGCCCAGCCAGTGGATCGGGTGCCCTGGGTGATGGCGGCGATGTCGTCTGCGGGCCACGGGCGCAGGATGAGGCGTTCGGTCTTGAGAGAAGTCACGGTGAAGCTCCTGGTCGTTCAGGGACGACCGGGCCCGCGATGGGCCCGGACAAGGGCATGCTGATGACGGCTCGTGGCAGCCATATTCATCAACCTCCCTCGTCCGGGCGCCGATGCTAGTGATCGCGGGAGGGGCCGGCAACTTTGGGGGTGGCGCGCATGCCGACGTACACGCACTGGGTGCCGGTCGTGAGCGTGGAGAAGACCACGGGCATGTAGTCCTCGCTGAACGAGGGGCCCGCGCCGGAGGCGGCGAAGACGGTGTCGGTGACCGGGGTCAGTTCCATGTCGAGGGGCGGGGAGAGGTCCTTCATGCCGTCGACGAACTCGTACAACATGTGCGGCTTGCCGTCGCGTTCGCTGACGGTGATGACGACGCCTTCTCGCTTGTACGTGCCGATGTACGGGGTGACGTCCACGGCGATAGGGGGTGTCGCCGGGCCGAAGGGCTCAGGCATGCGCACTCCGGCCAGGTCGCGGAGCAGCTCACGGAAGAGTTCGGCGTAGAGCTGGCGCGCGCCGCCTCCGTTGGTGAGCAGGACGACGGCCACGCCGGCTTGGGGAACGGCGCGCAGGTAGCCGTACTGGCCGATCGCGGCGCCGTCGTGGCCATAGCCGGTGATGCCGTCCCAGTCGTACAGCACCCAGCCGAGGGCCTGGCCGTCGGCGCTGACCGTCCACTTGTCGGGGACGTCGACTTCGCGGCGCTGCATTTCCGTGACGGCTCCGGGCGACATGAGGCGGGTGCCGTCGGGGGCGGTGCCTGCGTTCAGGTGCAGCTGGGCGAGCCGGACCACGTCGCCGGCGGACACGATGACCCGGCCGTACGGGCCTGCCGAACGGGGCATCATGTCCCAGACCGGCGCCGGATCGGGGTCCTGGCCCGGCTCGCCGAGGTGACTCATCGCCACCCGGAACCGCAGGGCCTCCTCGGGGAGCGTCATCGTGCGTTCGAGGGCGAGTGGCGTCACCAGCATGTCGTGGAGGGCTTGGTCCCAGGTCTTTCCGGTCAAGACCTCGATGATCCGGCCCAGGACGACGTAGCCGACGCTGCCGTAGGAGACGGCCGTCCCCGGCGGGCAGTCCAGAGCCACATCGCGGGCCATCTCCACATACTTGGCGAGGGCGTCGTCGCCACGGCCGGTGTCGTGGGTGAAGTCGTTGGTCAGGCCGCCGGTGTGCGACAGGAGCTGACGGGTGGTGATGACCTTGGTGGCCTCCGGGTCGGGGGTGGCGAACTCCGGCAGCACGTCCACCACGGGGGCGTCCAGGTCCAGCAGGCCCTGGTCCGCCAGCTGCATGATCAGGGTGGCCGTGTAGATCTTGGCGATCGAACCGGACAGGAAGACCGAGTCCGTGGTGACCTCCGCGCCGGTGGCCCTGTGCAGCACGCCGCTGGCGAGCTCGTGGATCTTGCCGTCGACCAGTACGGCCAGCTGCGCGCCGGGAACGTGATGGGTGGCCCGCAACTCGTCCAGGCGTGCCTGCCACCGGTGGAGGGAGAAGTCCCGGCCGGTTGAGGTCCTGGTGCCCCACGGACCCTCGGCCGTCCAGTTGCCTTCAGCGTCCCAGTTCTCCGTCATGACTCTCTCCTTGCAAACGTCGTTCTCGTCTTGCGAACACTGTACGCATGAGGGCGGCATGTGCGCAAGTTCGAACGATGTTTGCGGCTTAGGCGAGGCCGGCGTCGTGGGCCAGGAGGGCTATCTGGGTCCGGTTGTCGAGGCCGAGCTTCGTGAGCACCGAGGAGACGTGCGCCTTGACGGTGGCGACGCTCATGTACAGCTCGGCGGCGATCTCGGCGTTGGAACGACCTCGCGCCACGGCGAGGACCACCTCGTTCTCGCGCGGGCTGAGGGTCGCGAGCGCGGCCTGGGCACGTTCGAACGCGTCGGCCTGCGTGGCCGCGCGGTCCATCAGGCGCCGGGTGACCTGCGGGGACAGGATCGGCTCGCCGGCCGCGACGCGGCGTACCGCGGTGACGATCTCCGCGGGCGGGGTGTCCTTGAGCAGGAAGCCGCCGGCACCCGCACGCAGCGCGTGCAGGATGTTCTCGTCGGTGTCGAACGTGGTGAGGACGATGACCTCGGGCGGGTCGTGGCGACCGCGGAGCCGGCGGGTGGCGGTGATGCCGTCCACGCGCGGCATCCGCAGATCCATGAGCACGACGTCCGGGGCGTGCAGGTCGGCTGCCGCGGACACCTCGTCGCCGTCGGCGGCCTGGCCGACCACGACGATCCCGTGGATACCGTCGAGCATCATGGACAGCCCGGCGCGCACGAGTGCGTCGTCGTCCACGATGAGCACGCGCAGCTCGGAGCTCACGCCGGCCATGGTAGCCACGCGTGCAGGCGGAACTCGTCGCCGGTCGCCTCGTGGTCGAGCCTCCCGCCGGCCAGCCGGACACGTTCGGTCAAGCCGACCAGGCCGGTACCGGAGCCGGGCACGGCCGGCCCGGTGCTCCGGTCCACCGGCAGCGGGTTACGGATGTCGATCACGAGGCTGTCGCCGGGACGTCCCGTGAGCGTCAGGTGCACCGGGCGGTCCGCGGCGTGCTTCCGCGCGTTCGTCAGGGCCTCCTGGACGACCCGGTAGGCGGTCCTGCCGGCGGCGGCTGGAAGAGCGGACGGCTGCGTCACCTCGTCGCGGAGCTCCACCTGCGTCCCGGCGTCGCGGGACTCCTCGACCAGGTGGGGGATGTCGGCCAGCACGGGTTGCGGGCGGGAGCCGGAGTCCTCATCGTCGTCCCGGAGCAGAATGATCACGTCGCGGAGCTCATCGAGTGCCTGGTGCGCGCCGGTCCGGATCACACCGGCGGCACGGGCGAGCTGCTCGGGCGGGGCGTCCGGCCGGTACTCCAGCGCGCCCGCGTACGTGGCCAACAGCGACAGCCGGTGGGCCAGGACGTCGTGCATCTCGCGCGCGATCCGGGTCCGTTCGAGCATCCGGGCCTCGGCGACCCGCCGTCCCTGCTCGGCCTCGGCGCGGCGGGCCCGTTCGCGCAACGACTCCAGGAGCGCCCGGCGGGAACGGCCCAGCGCGCCCCAGCCGAGCAGTGCCCCGTACGCGACGGTGATCAGGATGAGCCACCAGCCGTACGAGATGCCGCCGCTCGGCCGCCACCATCCCTGCACCGCGTGCGCCGCGACACCCGACGCGGCCACCGCGACGGCGACCGGGAGGCGCCGCCGCTGCGCGACCTGCAGCGCGCCCAGCGTGGCGGTCGGCGTGGCCGCGGGTGACAGGGCCGCCAGCAGGCTCAGCGCCAGCGCGCCGGCGACGGGCCACCGCAGCAGAACGGGCAGCAGGGCAAGACCCGCGACGCCGACGGCGATGTCCAGCCAGAGGAGACCGCCCGCCGCGCCATGCCTGCTCACGATCGTCAGCGCGACCAGGACACCGACCGCGGCCACGCCGAGGATCGTCTTCACGTCTCTGACCTCGCTGTTCACCGGGCCCACAGTAGCCGCGGACCGCGCGCCGCCGCCCCCTACGAAAGTCGGTTTCCACCCCGACCGCGGTCGGATCACCCGCATCCGCGCGCCCGATGTGCCGCCCCCGCGGTCCGGGCGGCCGGCGCGACGGCGGAAGATCGCATGGCGTACGCTCGCGCGCATGTCGGACTGCCATTGCATCCTGTGCGAGGACCACGGCGAGCTCGATGACATCGACCGTCAGACGATGGAGAACGTGCGGACGCACGGGTGGGGCGTCATCAACATCCCGGCCGACGACGCGGGGCCGGGCTGGTCGTTCAGCGTGGGGTTGTGGCACAGCCATCGGTCGCCGGAGCTGGCGATGTTCGGCCTGGACATGGACGTGACGCAGCCCGTCATCAACAATCTGGGCCGGGAGATCGCCGACGGCCGGGCCGCGGCGGACGGGCAGGAGCGACACGGGCTCATCAACGACTACCCGATACATCTCAAGCAGATCGACCGCGGCTGGTATCAGACGTTCTTCGGGGTCGCCATGGCCTTCTACCGGCGGCCGCCGCTGCCGGTGATCCAGCTGGTGTGGCCCGACCTGGACGGACGGTTCCCCTGGGACGCGGAGACCGCCGAGGGTTACCAGGCGATGCAGCCGCAGGCCTGGCTGGCGCGGGACGCGCATCCGCCGGGGGTGTGGACAGAGTCGTGATCAGAGTGCGGCGTCGATCTCCATGAGCCAGATGGCAACCTCGGCGGTCTGGTCGTAGCGGCTGTGCGCCGGCTTTTCACGTAGCCGCGAGGGGACGAGGGCGGGGGAGGAAGGCGACCAGTGCCGTGCCCGCCGCGGTGATGACGGCCGCGACCAGGAAGGCCGTGGCGTAACCGGCGGCCAGATCGGCGCCGGACTTGGCGGCGGCGGTGGCCAGGATCGTGAGGCCGATGGCGCCGCCGATCGTCCGCGAGGTGTTGACGATGCCTGCGACGGCTCCCGCCTCCGCGGCGGAGGCACCGGTGGTGGACGCCTCCACCAGCGGCGTCATCAGCAGGCCGAAGCCGACGGCCATGGTCACGCCGGGGCCGAGGATCGAGCCGAGGAACGTGCCGTCCGCGTGCAGGACCGCGCTCTGCCAGGCGAAGCCGCCCGCCGCGAGGAGGCCGCCGAACGCGGCGAGCAGCCGCGCGTCCATGCGGTTCATCAGCGTGGGGGCGAGCTTGGAGCCGACGATGATGCCGATCGTGTGGGGCAGGAAGGACAGGCCCGTGCGCACCGCGCTGTAGTGCAGGACGTTCTGCATGTAAAGCGACAGGAAGTACCAGAGGGCGAATCCGCCGAGCATGCTGACCATGGTGGCGAGGTTGCCGACCGCGACGCTGCGGAGGCGGAAAAGCCGCAGGGGCACGAGCGGCTGCGGTGTACGGGCCTCGACTGCGACGAACGCGGCCAGGGTGGCGAGCCCGGCGATGAGCGGGACGAGCGAGTCGGCGGACGTCCAGCCGTACGTCTCCGTACGCGTGATGCCGAAGTTGAGCAGCCCGACCCCAGCGGTGACGAGCGCGGCGCCGGGCAGATCGAGGCGCGGGCGGCCGGTGGCGTCGCGCTCGCCGCGCAGCCACGCCGCGGCGATGACCGTCACCACGATGCCGATCGGCACGTTGATCAGCAGGACCCAGCGCCAGTCGAGGTAGTCGGTGAGCAGCCCGCCGACCAGGCCGCCCGCCGCGCCACCGGCGGTGCCGACGGCGGTCCAGGTGGCGATGGCCTTCGTCCGGGCCGGACCGGCCGGGAACGTGCTGGTGATCAGCGACAGCGTGACGGGCGCCAGGATCGCGGCGCCCAGGCCCTGCGCGGCGCGGGCGGCGATCAGGGTTCCGGCGTCCTGTGCGAGGCCGCCGGCGAGGCTGGCGACCGTGAAGACGCCGAGTCCCACGATGAAGATCCGCTTGCGTCCGAAGAGGTCGGCGGCGCGGCCGCCGAGCAGCAGGAAGCCGGCGAACGTGAGCGAGTAGGCGTTGACGACCCATTGCAGGCCGGTGGCGCCGAGTCCGAGTCCGCTGCGCATGCCGGGCAACGCCACGTTGACGACGGAGATGTCCAGGACGACGAGGAATTGCCCGATGCTCGCGGCGAGGAGCGCCGCCCAAGCCGGCGTGGAGGAGGCCGATCCGGTCGTGCGCGCTGCGGACTCGCCGGTGAGCCCGGGATCTTGAGTCGTGGTCATGGTCTTCATGCTGGCTGTGGCCTGCCCGGGTCCGCGTCGGCCAGGGGGACCAGGACCCGACGGTAGTTGGACCTAGGACCACAGGCCTGGCCCGCAAGCCGTAGCTTAGGCGGCTCAACGATGCCGTTAGCCTGGTCACGCTATGGATCAGCTGGCGACGGCCTGGGGCGACTTCACGCTCGCGCGCTTCCCGGACAACCCGCGGGACGACCTGCGGGCCTGGGACGCCTCCGACGAGTACATGCTCCGGCACCTGGTCGATGAACGAGTCGATTTCTCGGGCGCGGTGGTCGTGGTCGGTGATCGCTGGGGTGCCCTGGCCACCGCGTTGGCTGCGTTCCGTCCCATCCAGATCTCCGACTCCTTCCTGGCGCAGTCGGCCACCCGGGCGAATCTGGAGCGGAACGCCGTCGATGCGGGTGCTGTGCAGCTCCTGACCACCAGGGATGCGCCGCCCGAACGCATCGACGTCCTGCTGATCCGGATCCCCAAGAGCCTCGCGCTGCTGGAAGACCAGCTGCACCGTCTCGCGCCCGCGATCCACGAGCGGACGGTGGTCGTCGGCACGGGCATGGTCAAGGAGATCCACACTTCGACCCTGCAGCTCATCGAGAAGGTCCTCGGCCCGACCCGTACATCGCTGGCGGTCAAGAAGGCCCGGCTCATCTTCTGCACGCCAGATCCGAGCATCCCCCGGCGCCCCAGCCCTTGGCCCCACACCTACGCCTTGCCGGACGGCATCGGCATCGCATCGGGACGTGCGGTGGTCAACCATGCCGGGATCTTCTGCGCCGACCGCCTCGACATCGGCACTCGCTTCTTCCTCCAGCACCTCCCAGAAGGTGGTGACTACGGCCGCATCGTTGACCTTGGCTGCGGAAACGGCGTGGTGGGTATGGCCGCCGCACTGGCGCACCCCAGCGCGGACGTGCTCTTCGTGGACGAGTCCTTTCAGGCGGTCGCGTCCGCCGAAGCCACGTTCAACGTCAATAATGTCGGCACCCGCGATGCCGAGTTCCTCGCGAGCGATGGGCTCGCGACCGTTCCGGCCAAGTCGGCGGATCTCGTCCTCAACAATCCGCCGTTCCACTCGCACCAGGCGACCACCGACGCGACGGCCTGGCGGATGTTCACCGGCGCCCGTAAGGTCCTCCGGCCGGGCGGCGAACTCTGGGTCGTCGGCAACCGGCACCTCGGCTACCACGTGAAGCTCCGGCGGATCTTCGGTAATTGCACGACCGTGGCCGCCAATCCCAAGTTCGTCATCCTGCGGGCCACCCGGTGACGGGATCCGCGTCAGATCCGGCGGTCGAGCTCTACCGGAGGCGAACGGGGAGGCTGGACAGGCCGCGGACGATCGAGCCGGAGCGTTTCCACGTGAGGTCGGCGGGAGCGACGGCGAGCGCGAGCTCGGGGAAGCGGGCGAGCAGTGTGCCGATGGCGACCTGCCCTTCCAGCCGTGCGAGCGGGGCACCCAGGCAGTAGTGCGCGCCGTGGCCGAACGCGACGTGCCGGTTGTCGGCGCGCGTCACGTCCAGGGAGTCCGGCTCGTCGAACGCCCCGGGATCCCGGCCCGCGGCGCCGATCGACACGTGCACCCAGGAGCCCTTCGGGATCGGGACTCCGGCGATCTCCATGTCGGTCAGCGCGATCCGCTGGGTCGCCCGTTCGACCGGGCCGTCGTACCGCAGCAACTCCTCGACCGCGCCCGGCAGCAACTCCGGACGCTCCTTGAGGAGCTTGAGCTGGGCGGGCGAGGACAGCAGCGCCAGCATGCCGTTGCCGATCAGGTTGACCGTGGTCTCGTGCCCGGCGATCAGCAGCAGCGCGATGGTGTCGAGCAGCTCTCCGTGGGAAAGACGGGAGCCGCCGTCCCGCACCGCGAGCAGCGCGCTGATGAGGTCGTCGCCCGGTGCCGCGCGCCGTTCGGCGAACACACCCATCAGGTAGTCGTTGAACGCGATCGCCGCCGTCCGCCGTCGCTCGGCCGTCTCCCGGGAGACCACCGGCACGGTCAGGATCGCGGTCCAGTGGCGGAAGTCCGCCTGATCGTCCGCGGACACCCCGAGCAGCTCGCAGATCACGATGATCGGCAGCGGGAACGCGAACGCGTCGATGAGATCCGCCTCGTCCCGTCCGGCCAGCCCGTCGAGCAGCCCGTCGGTGATCTCCTGCACGCGCGGCCGCAGCGCCTCGACGCGGCGCGGTGTGAACGCCTTGGCCACCAGCCCCCGCAGTCTGGTGTGGTCTGGCGGGTCCAACCCCAGCAGCGTCTCGCCGAAGAACTCCTCGGCGCGCACGGGCGTTTCGCTGTGCCGGGTGTCCTTCGCCAGCCGCGGATCGCTGAGCGCCGCGCGCCCGTGCTCGTGGTCCACGACAAGGAACGCCTGGACACCGGCCGGGAACTCGATCGCGTGAACCGGCCCCTGAGCGCGCAGGTCCGCGTACACCTCGTACGGGTCCTGGTTGAACGCGCGGCCAAAGAACATCTCTGCGGAAAGAACGGACATATCGTTCCCCCTCCAAAAAGACGATCCTAGGACGTCCTCGGTCAGGGAGCGGGCTGTGCGTCGCGCACGGGAAGGAGGTTGGGGCGCTTCGCCACCCGGCCGTCGCCGGACGAACGGCCGCGCAGGCGGCGCACCACCCAGGGCCCCAAGAAGCTGCCGATCCAGACCGCCTCGTTGCCGACGCGGCGCAGGGTACCGACGGGCCTTGCGGTTGGGAGCGGCCTGGTCCACGAGTCGTCGCTGCCCGGCAGGCCGAGTGCGTGGGCCGCGGCGGCGGCCATCAGGGCGTGCCCGCGGGGTGCGGCGTGTATCCGGTCGGGACTCCACATCCGTGCGTCACAGGACACCGCGTGCGGGAAGGTGTCGACGACAACGACCCCGTGCCGTTCCGCCGCGGCCTGGATGCGCGCGTTGAGGTCCAGCACCCGCGGACGCAGCCGCGCCACGACCGGTGCGATCTTCGCGATGTCGGGGAAGGTGAACGTGACCACCCGTGCACCCTCGCCGGTCAGCGCCGCGAACATCGCCTCCAGGTCATCCGCCACCGTCGCCGCGTCGAAGCCCGGCCGGACCAGGTCGTTCATCCCTGCCATCACCGAGACGAGATCCGGCTTGAGGGCCAGTGCGGGTGCCAGTTGTTCGGCTCTGACCTGGCCCGCGAGCTTGCCCCGCACCGCGAGGTTGGCGTAGGTCACCGCGGGCTCCGACGCCGCGAGCAGTTCGGCCAGCCGGTCCGCCCATCCCCGGTAGCCCGTCAGCTCGTCACCGTCCTTGAGCCCCTCGGACTGGCTGTCTCCGATCGCGACATACCGCAGGTAGGACATGAAGCTCCCGCCTAGTCAAAAAGTCGACTAATCAACCTGTGCGTCATCGTACGGCAAACCGGTCATCCACGGGTTGGGGCCGGTCGTCCACGGGCTGGGACGGGTCGTCCACGGGCTGTGCCGCCATCGACAGGTCAGGGTGGTGGGCGGCGGCCAAAAAGGCGCTCGATGCTGCGCCGTTCGCGCTTGGTGGGACGGCCCGCGCCGCGGTCACGGAGCCCGATCGGCATGGTCGCCTCGCGTGGCGGGGGCGGCGGGCTCTTGTCCACATAGCATTCGGCGGCGATGGGAGCGCCGACACGCTTGGTGATGATCCGGGAGACGATCACGACCCGTTCCCACCCCTCTTGGCGGACCCGCACCTCGTCGCCCACCCGCACCGTCTGGGCGGGCTTGGCGCGGACGCCGTTCACCCGGACGTGCCCGCCACGGCAAGCGGTGGAGGCCGTCGAGCGGGTCTTGGCCAGCCGTACTGACCAGATCCAGCTGTCGACGCGTGCGCTCAGCTGCTCCTCTGCCATGCCGCCACTGTAATGCGCAGCCCGCCCACCGATCTTCTGCATTTTCGGCCGCGGTGGCTGCCGAGCGAGGGGGTGGTGCCCTTCCTGGGGCATTGAGCGTCAATGAGAAGGGGAGCGGCCTTTTGGTCGCTCCCCTTTCTTTTTGTTTATGTTCAGAGCTTGCCGATGGCGAAATCGGCGGCCTCGTTGGCGTTACCGCCGTAGCTCAGATGCGCCAGGACGTTGAACCCATTTCCGCAGACCGGGTCACCGGCCGCGCAGAAGTCCTTGGCCCGGTTCCAGTAAGGGGTGCTGAGAGGGGCCGTGATGTTCTTTCCGACGAGGTGGCTCGGGTCACCGAACACCATGACGGCGGCGATGCGGGATTCGAGCGCTGATGGAATTGTGGTTTTGGCGTCACCCAGGCTCTTCAGCCCGATCGCGTTGTCGACGACGAAGGCGCCCTGGGAGTAGCCGACGAGCACGAACTTCTGGTTGGGGCAGGACTGGGCCTGCTGCTTGACGTGGTTGACCAGGTCGATCGTGCCCTTCGAGGGGCCGCTGAGATCGATGCTGGCCGGGTACTTGACCGAGTACAGGCTGGTCGACCTGAGCGGCTGCAGCTTGCGCTTCATGGTGTTGAACACCTGGTCACCGACGATGAGGCCGGCGGTTCCAGGCTCGAACGTTCCGCGTGCGGAGACGACTTCGACGGTCGTGCACTCCGCCGCCTGCGCGGGAGCCGCCGCGGCGATCGCGAGCCCGCCTCCGCCGGCCAGAATTGCCGACGCGGTGGCGATCCGCGTGCTCACGCGTCGTCGATTTCTGGGCAGGGAAATGCGCATCGAGCTTTCACCTCTTCGCTTGCGGGGGGTATGGAGCGATGGAAAGCAAGCGAGAGACTATTCACCCATAAAACGTAATGAACTACTTACTCGACAAAGTTTCGCCTTTTACTTGTCAGCTGGCTGAGTGCATCGAAGGTGACGCGGCGTCGCCATTGCCGGGTTGAAATGGGAATATAGGGCGGGCCGTCACGTCCCGGCGTTGCCGGGACGGAACCGGGCGCGGAACTCCCGGGGAGACAAGCCGTACTCGGCCTTGAAGAGCTTGCCGAAATGGCTGGGGTCGTGGACACCCCAGCGGGCCGCCACGGCATACGACGGAAGGTGGGCCAGGGCGGGGTCGGCAAGGTCCCGGTGGATGCGGTCCAGGCGCCTTCGCCGGATGTGATCGCCGAGTGTCTCCCCCTGCTTCTGGAACAGGGCGTGCAGAGTGCGGACCGAGATGTGGTGAGCCGCTGCGATCTGCGCTGGTGAGAGCTGCCGGTCCAGGTGGCGGTCGATGTGCTCGAGGATCCGTTCCAGCGTGCGCGTGTGAGCAGGCTGCGCGGGCCGGCCGCCGTACTCGCGGACGAGGGTCCGGACGACGCCCGTGACGTGCTCGCCCATCTCTCCCCTCGACAGCGGTCCGAGGCGGTGGCCCCGGTGGGCGAGCTCGACGAGCATCGAGGACAGGATCCGGCCGCAGGGAGAGCCGCTGATCTCCTGGTTCGCCACGGTGTTCGGGACCCGCTGCGCGAGCGAGATCGTCCCGGGGTCCAGCCGCACCACGAGCCAGCGGTAGGAGCCGCCGAGGTTGAGACGGTACGGGTGCCCGCCGCTGTAGAAGACGACATCGCCTGGAGACAAGGGGCACAGGCGGCCGTCCTGCTCGATCGTCCCGTCACCTTCCAGCATCAGGCCCAGCGCGATGCCGAAGTCCTGCGCCAAGGGCGCCGTGTGCGGGCTGACCTGTGCCGGTTGCTCGCCGGCGATGTCGCATGCGGTGAGAGCGCCGAACCGGTGGAGGCGGGTGTCGGCGGCGTAGGGAGTCGTCGTCCGCACCAGGACGGCGTCGAACGCCTTGGCGGGGTCGCGCACGTCGGGGTCCATGTAGCCGTAGACGATCGTGCCGTCCGGGCGGGCTTCGAGGGGCATGAGCTCCTCCTCTTGCGCTCCAGTACCAGAAGTCTGCGCTCTCGTGCCAACACGACCCTCCGGCGTGGCCGATATTGCCATTCATCTCCTGTTCGCGGAAGAGGAAGGACGTCGCCACGTGGACGTACTCCTGGCGATCATCACCCTGTTCGGCCTCTACGGGCTCGTCACCGTCGGCATGGCCGTGACCTTCGCGGCGACCCGCGTGGTGAACCTGGCGCAGGGCGACCTGGTCATGGTGGGGGCGTACACGGCGGCGGTAGCGACCGGGCCGGCGTTCGGCTGGCGGGTGATGCTCGCCCTGCTGGGCGCCGCTCCGCTGCTGTTGCTGGTCGAACGGCTCCTGCTGCGGCGTCCCCTCTCGGACGCGCTGGCGACCATGCTCGTCACCTGGGGTGTCGGCATGGCACTGCGTCAGGTGGCGGAGCTGCAGTTCACCTCCACCGCCCGCTCCGTCAAGCCGCCGATCGCCGGGACCGTGACGGTGCTGACCGCTCCCTATCCGGCGTACCGGCTGGTCTGCGGCCTGGTCGCCGTCGCGGTCATCGGGCTGGTGCTGCTGGCGGCCTACCGGACGAGCTGGGGGCTCACCCTGCGCGCCGTCGCCGACAACCCGACCATGGCGGCGCTGCTCGGCATCGACCCGCGCAGGCTCCGCACCATCGCGTTCGTGCTCGGCGGGCTGCTGGCCGTGCTGGCCGGCGCCCTGTACAGCCCGCTGCTGGCGGTGAGCCCGACCATGGGCTTCGGCCTGCTGGTCCCGGTGTTCTTCGGCCTGCTGTTCAGCCGGCCCGGCGCGCTCGCGACGGCGGCGGCCGCCGCGCTGCTCATCGCCGCCCTGTCGGTGCTGCTGCGCGTCTGGATGAGCGACGTCCTGGCCGAGGTCCTGTTCTACCTGATCATCGTTGCGATCGCGGCGCTGCGCTCGCGCCCCTGGATTCGGAGGTACTCGTCATGGCTCACACGATGGCTCACACGCGTTCGCGCGCCGGCACGGGCGTCCTGACCACCGCCGTCGTGCTGCTGGCTCTGAGCGGCTGCGGCGGATCGGCGGTCTCGGACGCCCAGGACGACGGGAAGGGACCGTTGAAGATCGGCGTCATCGTGCCGCTCACCGGACCCGTCTCCTCGACAGGCAAGGCCCTACGCAACGGCTTCGAGTTGGGTGTCAAGAAGGTCAACGCCGCGGGCGGCGTTGGCGGCGAGAGGGTGCAGTACGTCGTCGTCGACGACGCGGGAGACCCGGCCACCTCAACGCAGCTCGCGCGCAGGCTCATCCAGCAGGACCGGGTGTCGATGTTGTTCGGCACGATCACCGGGGACACCGCCGAGGCGGTGGCGAAGGTCGCTGGGGACGCGAAGGTCCCGTTCGGCACGGCCATCCTCGGTGACGTCGAGCGGTGCCACCCCTACGGGTGGGGCTTCGGTGAGAGCACCCGTCAGCTCCTCACGCCGACCATGCCCAAGTTGATCGAGAAGTACGGCACGAAGGTGGCGATCGTCGGATCGGACTACAACTACCCGCGCTTCTACGCGGGCGTGGTCAAGGAACTGGTGAAACGGGAGGGCGGTTCCGTCGTCGCCGAGGAGTACAGCCCGATCGGGCAGACCGACTGGCAGCCGGTGATCAAGCGGCTCAAGGCGGCGAAGCCGCAGGTGCTGATGTCCATGGTCGTCGGCGCCGACGCGGTGGCGTTCAGCCAGCAGGCCAAGCAGTTCGGCCTGCTCACCCCCGAACTCGGCTACGAGGGCGCGCCACTGGACAGCGATTATCACCCCGCGCTCAGTGCCCTCGTGAACGGCCGCACGCACACCGTGCGCTGGGCCGACGGCCTGGACGACCCTGAGAGCCGTACGTTCGTGGCCGACTACCGGGCGGCGTACAAGTTCAACGCCCCGTTGCCCGAGGTGGCGGGCAACGCCTACTTCGGCATCCAGTTCTTCCTGGCCGCCGCGAAGAAGGCCGGCGGCGGCGCTGGCGGCAGCGGCAGTGGCGCCAACGCCAACAGCGCCGACGGCAAGGCGATCAACACCGAGATCAGCCGGTTGACCTTCGACTCGCCGCTCGGCAAGGGCACCCGCTTCGACCCGGCCAACCACGTGTTCCAGGCCGACATGCTGGAAGCGGTGATCAAGCCGGGCCGGGAGTACGAGGTGGGCCGCAAGCTCGGCCGGATCCTCGACACCACGCCCAAGCCGGGGTGCTCGTGATCACGCAGGTCCGCCATGACGCGGCGGTGTCACGGGCCGGTGGGCGGGGTCTGCGTCTGAGCGTGGCGGTGCCGTTCGTCCTGATCCTCGTTCTCTTGGCGGCGGCTCCGTTCGGGCTGAGCACCTTCGCGGTGGCGACTCTGACGCTCGGGTTGTGCAACGGGCTGTTCGCCTACGGCCTGGACTTGTCCTGGGGACGGGCGGGGCTGCTCAGCGTCGGCCACGCGTCCTTCTTCGGGCTCGGCGCGTACAGCGTCGCGCTCAGCGAGGAGCACGGCTGGCCGTCGGTCGCGCTGCTGGCGCTGGCCTTGCTCGCCTCCATCGGCATCGCCGTGCCCGTCGTCCGGATCGGGCTGGCGTCCGGGGTGCCGGACGCGCCGCTCATCCTGCTGACGATCGGTGTCAGCCTGCTGCTCCAGCACGCCGCCACCAGCCTCACCGACCTGACAGGCGGGTCCAACGGGCTGTCGATCAGCGGCTCGGGCACGGTCTCGACGTACTATCTGACCCTCCTGGTGGTGGCCGCCACGGTCGCCCTGACCAGCATGACGGTCGTCCGCAGCCGGTTCGGCGCGCGGCTGATCGCGGCGTCCCGCAATCCGGAGCGCGCCGCCCAGACCGGCATCGACCCGGTGCGTGTCCGCACCGCGGCCTTCGCGGCGAGCGCGGCGGTGTCGACGGTCGCGGGCGCCCTCTACGCGCCCGCCGCCGGGCTGGTGTCACCGCAGATCTTCAGCCTCGGCCTGTCGACCAGCGTGCTCGTCTGGCTTGCGCTGGGCGGGCGGAACTCGACTCTGGGCCCGTTCCTCGGCGCGATCCTGATCACGGCGGGCGCGCAGATGCTCGGCAGCTCCTGGCAGGGCTGGTACGTGCTCGGGCTCGCCGCTCTGTTCGTGCTCGTCGTCCAGGTGGCCCCGGCGGGTCTGGCGGGGATCTCCCAGGTCTGGACGCGTGGACCCTCGCTGAAACTGCCCCCGGCCGCAGCGGTGCCCCGACACCGCAAGACCGAAGGCGACGCGGAGGAAACGGTGGTGCCCCGACATCGCAAGACCGACGGCGACAGCACGGAAACGCTGGCGCTGTCGCTCCAGGGAATCCGCAAGACCTTCGGTCCTGTCGACGTGCTGCGCGGCGTCGACCTGACGATCGAGAACGGCCGCTGCGTCTGCCTGATCGGCCCCAACGGCGCGGGCAAGAGCACGCTGCTCGGCATCGTCGCGGGCCAGCTCGCCGCCGACACGGGAGAGGTGCGGATCTTCGGTGTGGCCGCCGACGGGCTCGCTGTGCACGACCGCGTCCGCCTGGGCGTGGGCCGCATGTTCCAGATTCCCAGCGTCCTGACGGAGCTGTCGCCCGCCGACAACACCCGGCTGGCCCGCCTGAACGCGCCCCGGCGCATCGAGCTGCCCGCCGAATACGACGGCCTGGCCCGCGACGACACCGGCGAGGCCAAAGCCCTGCCGCTGGCCGACAGACGGCGGCTGGAACTGGCCATGGTGCTGGCCGGGGCGCCCCGGCTGATGTTGCTCGACGAGCCGGCGGCCGGACTTGGCCCCGACGACGCCCGCGCGCTCATCCGCGAGCTGAAGGACGTCTCGCGCCGGACGGGCTGCACACTGCTCGTCGTCGAACACGACATGGCGATCGTCCGCGAACTGGCCGACGACGTGGTGGTCCTGCACGACGGACGAGTGATCGCCCACGGGCCCATGGACGAGATCGCCGCCGACCCTGCCGTGCGCGAGGCCTACCTGGGGGTGCACTGATGCTGGAAGGAGTGCACTGATGCTGGAACTCGACGGGATCCGCGGCGGGTACGGGCAGGCCGAGGTCGTCCGCGACGTGGACCTGCGCGTCGCGGAGGGCGAACGGGTCGCCCTGCTCGGCCGCAACGGCACCGGCAAGACCACCCTGCTGCGCACGATCTTCGGGCTGGCCGACCGGCAGGGCGGGCACGTCCGCCTGGCCGGACGTCCCGTTCCGCCCGGACGTCCCGACCTGCTCGCGCGCCGGGGCGCCGCGCTGATGCCCGAGGACCGGGGCGTGTTCCCCACTCTCACCGTCGCGGAGAACCTCCGCCTGGCCGCGCGGCGGGGCTTCGTCCCGGCGGTCGATCCCCACGAGATCTTCCCGCTGCTGACCGAACGGCGCGGGCAGCCTGCCGGAACGTTGTCCGGCGGGCAGAAACAGCAGCTCGGCATCGCCCGCACGATCCTGTCCGGGCGGTCGATGATCGTCGTGGACGAGCTCACCCAGGGCCTGCAGCCGTCCCTCGTGCGCGCGGTGCTGGAGGCGCTGGCCCGCATCGCCGCCACCGGCGTCTGCGTGGTGACGGTCGACCAGCACGCCGGGCTGCTCCTCGACCGGTGTGACCGCGCGATCGTCATGGAGGCGGGCCGCATCGTCTTCGACGGCCCGAGCACCCCGGAAACACGCGAAGAACTCGACCGGCTTCTGGCAGTCGGCTGACCCCCGCAACCCCCTCAGATTGGAGCCCTCATGGACCCGTTCGACTCCGCCGTACGCCTGGCGCAGGCCGTGCGCAAGCGCGAACTGAGCCCGGTCGAGATCGTCGATGCGTATCTTGAGCGCATCGACCGGTTCGATCCGGAGATCGGAGCCTTCGTCTGGCGTAACGACGAGGACGTGCGCCAGGCCGCCCGGTGGGCGGAGCAGGCGGTCATGGACGGCGGGGAGCTTGCGGCGTTCCACGGAGTGCCCATTCCCATCAAGGACCTGACCATGGTCGCCGGGCAGCCCGCCACGTTCGGGAGCCGGGGAATGTCCGACGCGCCCCGGACCTCCACCGACCCGGTCGTGACCCGGCTCCTGGACGCGGGCTTCCTGTTGATGGGCCGGACCAGCACCCCGGACATGGGAATGCTCACCGCCACGGAGAACTCCCGCTACGGCATCACACGCAATCCCTGGAATCCGGCCTTTTCCCCGGGTGGCTCCAGCGGCGGAGCGGCGGCGGCCGTCGCCGCCGGGCTCGCACCCGTCGCTCACGCCAACGACGGTGGCGGCTCGATCCGCATGCCGGCCTCGTGCTGCGGGTTGGTCGGCCTCAAACCGAGCCGGGGCCGGGTGCCGCAGTATCTGGCGGCCTGGGAGCACGCCACCGTCGAAGGCGCCATCACCCGCACGGTCAGGGACGCGGCAGCGCTGCTGGACGTCATGAGCGTGCCCGACGATCTGGTGATGTACCGCGCGCCCGAGCCGGAACGGCCGTTCTCCGACGAGGTCGGACGCGACTCGGGTCCGCTGCGGATCGGTGTGCTCCTGGAAGCGCCGACCGGGGTGCCGGTGGACCCGGCGTGCGTGGCGGCGGCCGAGCGGGCGGGCAGACTGCTGGAATCCCTCGGTCACACGGTCTTCCCGGCCTCGCCGCGCTTCTACACGGAGGAGGCGATGTCCGGCTACGCGCAGGCCGTTCTCGACGCGTCACTGTGGGCCGTGCCGTACGACAATCCCGAGAAGGCCGAGCCGCACCTGCGGTACCGGATGGAGCGCGCCGCGACCCGTCACTCGGGGATCTACACCCGGGCGGCCGCGCTCATGCAGACCGAGTCGGTGGAGGTCCGCGCCCAGTGGGGCCGCGACTTCGACGTCCTGCTCACCCCGACGCTCGCCTGCCCGCCCCCGCAGGCAGGCGCGTGCCTGGAGGAGGCCAACGCGAACCCGGGCGGATTCCGGCTCACCGAGGTCCAGATGATCTCGTTCACCTCCGTCTGCAACATCTCCGGCCTGCCCGCCGTCACACTGCCGGTCCACACCTCATCCGACGGTCTTCCGATCGGCGCACACCTGATCGGCGGCCCCTGGGACGAGGCGGTGCTCGTGCGGTTGGCCTCCGCCCTCGAAGAACTGGACGGCTGGCCCACCCGCCGCCCCCCACACCTCACATGACGTGCCGCTGCGCGTGCCGAACATGACGGAATGCTCATCCTCAGCCCGACCTGAGGGCGCCGCTCGACCGTGTCGGCCCAGGCTCAGTTGCAGACTTTGAACGTGAGGGTCTTCTCGTCGCGACTGGGACTGCGCAAGACAACCCTGAATTTATGGACGCCCGGATCGCTGTGGGAACGGGAAACGGAGGTGGAGTAACTGGGCTGGGCAACTTCACTGGACGGATCGGGCTTAAGGGCGTAGCTGTCGTCGTAGAAGCTGAACACTACCTTCGCCGAACTGGCGCTCGTCTTGATGACGAGGTGACTCCTGATAAAAGCGACTCGGCCGTAGGATTGAGCGTACCGGTAGTAGCAATCGCCCCGTTTTCCCTCCGAATCCAGTGTGAAGCTTGCGATATACGCTTTCGCTCCACTCGGGGGGTTCGGCTTTGTATCGCCACCGCCTCCACCGCCGGGCTTTGATCCGGGACCGTCATCAGGGGAGGCGCCAGGGCTGGGGCTTTGGCTGTTGCCTGAGCCTGGCTTGTTGCCAGGTTGGCTTTTACCTGAGCCCGGTTTGTTGCTAGCCGTACCCGGTGAAGGCGACCCCCCTGTGGCCGGGTTTCCCGGCGAGGTGAGGGAGCCGGGCTGTCCCGGGGCTCCCTTGGAGGTTCCAACCGTTCTGCCGGTGTTTGAGTCTCCGGAGTCGGCCTCGCCGGCCAGCTGCGTCCAAACGAGCACCACTGCCACGGCGGCGGCCAACAGGGTGCCCGCTGTCCCAAGTCCCAGAATGAGGGCGGGGCGCCGTCGGGGTGGTCCCTGCCGGGCAGGAGTGTGCGGCTTGCCCGACCCGGGACCGACTACAGGGATGGGCGGTTGCGGTGTGGCGGCGACCGGGGGTGGTGCTGCCACCGGCATCTGCGGGGCGCGGGCGGGCGCTTGGAAGGCTGGCGCGCCGGTCGCCGGTGCGGAGCTGGAGCCGAGCAGCCGGAGCAGCACGGCTTCCATGGTGGGCCGCTCGCCGGGCTCTTTCGCCAGGCACGCGGCGACCGTCGACCGGAGCGGCTCATGGAGAGCGCTGAGATCGGGGTCGGTCGACAGGACGCGCCTCATGATGGCCGGGAGAGTGTCGGCGCCGAAGGCGGGCTCTCCGGTCGCGGCGAACACCATGACCACGCCCCAAGCGAATACGTCGGCGGCGGGGCCGACATATTTCCCGTCGAACTGCTCGGGGGCCATGTAGGCCGGGGTGCCGATGATGCTGCTGGTCAGGGTCGACGGTGCCTCGCTGGCGCGGGCGATGCCGAAGTCGATGACCCGTGGGCCGTCGGGGGCCAGCAGGACGTTCGACGGCTTGAAGTCGCGGTGCACGATGCCTGCTTGGTGGATCGCGGCCAGCGCCGTGGCGGTGGCGACAGCGAGCCGCTGGAGCGTCGCCCTGTCCTGGCGCGGGCCTGCCTCCTGCAGTGAGGGTCCTTCGATGTACTCGGTGACGATGTACGGCCGGGATCCCTCAACGACGGAGGCGTCGAGGACCTGAGCGATGCAGAACGGGTCCACCCGGCGGGCGGCGTCGATCTCCTTCATGAACCGCTCACGGACCCGAGGGTCGGCGGCCAGTTCCTCGCGGAGGAGCTTCACCGCGACGGTCGTCCCCTCCGCGGTCGTTCCGAGGTAGACCACTCCCTGCCCGCCCATGCCAAGCCTGCCGGTCAGCCGATAAGGGCCCACGACGGCCGGGTCGTCGGCGCGCAGCGGTGTGGTTTCTGGCATGGAGTGACTCCTGGCGGCACGGAGCAAGATCGCAAGAGGGGAGCTTGGGCACCTTATTACACATTTGGTGTGCTCCCGGCGGGTTTCGAGATCGCGACCTGCAGTCCGCCCAAGGAAGCGGTTCTCGGCGCCGAGCGGGCTCCGCCGCGCCGTGCACATCCGGCTGGACGAGCACGACGCGGCGGAGGTCGCCGGAGGAGTCAGGGGAGGAGAGCGTGCTTAGGGCAGGTGCCGGGCAGGCGCGGGCCGGTGAAGCACGAGGGGCTCTGGCCACGTGCCGCTGCGCGTGCCGAACGTGGGGGAAGGCCGCCGAGGTCGACGACTGTGCCGTCCGTGTTCCAGCGGACGGCGTGTGGGACGCCGTTGATGGTCACATCGCCGACGATGACGCCCGCGCTGTTGATGCCGACCGCGTTGCTGTGCGTGCTGCCGAGCAGCAGGGGAAGCGCGGTGATCGTGCCGTTCGCGTCCCAGCGCACCGCCTTCCCGGTGCCGTCGGCGGCCGTGGACGTGCCCACCGCCACCCCGCCGCTGTTGATCCTGTAGGGCGAGGCGGCAACGTGTCCCGGCAAGGTGCCGAGCATCGTGGGTGCCCCGTTGGGCGACCACCGCACGGCCTGCGTTTGACCGGAGATCGTCACAGTGCCGACCACGGTGCCGGACCCGTTGATGTCGCCTCCCCACGAGGCCTCTTCTCCAGGAACGGCGCCGAGTCGCGTGACGGTCCCATCGGGAGCCCAGCGCACCGCTCGCCCGCGGGTGCCGGCGCCATCGTCGCTCCATCCGGTCATGTAGCCGTCATCGTTGATGCCCCACCCGCCGCCGCTGTCACCACCCGGCAGGAGCGGCAGAACGGTCCGTTGCCCGTTCAGGCTCCAGCGAAGCGCCTCGCCGTCGTGCCACGTCCAGCCGACCGCGTCACCGGAGGCGTTGACGTCGCTGGCGCTGGAGAGGTCGTAGGAGCCGGGCTCAAGATCGGTTAGCTGGCCGCTCGCGCTCCAGCGCACGGCGTGGAAATTCACGGTGTGCTCGACGTCAGAGTCCCCGACGACGACACCCGACTCGTTGACCTCGTTGGCATAGGCGCCGGCGGGTTCGTACAGGCCGTTGAGGACGGTGATGCGCCCATCGGTCTCCCATCGCACCGCCCGCTCGGACGACGACCCGACGGCGACCCCGCCGTTGTTGATCGCCGACGCCCACGTACGGCCGATCGGCGCCTGTGGATTGGCGTGCGCAACGGCCGTACCGCAGAACATCGCGGCAGCCATCAGGGAAGCGGTAGCCACCGCCCTTCGTCTGTGGGTCGTACCTCGTTCGAACCCCATGCGTGGCCTCCCAAGATCCGTGGCGCCACGGTCCTTGCGCCACCTCAGAAAAGGGACATCGGCCCCGCACCGTAATGGAGTTCACCCCAGCGCATTGCAGCCTGTGCGCAACAGTGCTCGCAGACTAAAGACGTGTGCGCTCGTCCGTAACTTTAGGCACAGGCCGAAGCAGCTGTGGGGCCGGCCATGAGTGACCCGGAACGCGTCGGCCACAAGCACCTGCGCCTCCCTGATCCGAACCCGCATCCGCGGATTCAGGCGCCACTGCCCTGTCGATCATCGACCGATGGCGCATATGGGCCGATGAATCCGACGAGCATGGGCTCGTCGAAGGTGTCCGGGGTGAGCACCACGCCGGTGATCTCGGCGGCCAGGGCCAACGCCCACGCGATCGAGCTGGTGTGGATGTGCTGCCCTGCCGCAGCGTCCAAAGACAACTCGACCTCGTTCATGAACTCGTTGAGGCGATCAGGGTCACTGCCCCAGCGAAAGTCCGGCCGGTGCGGCGTGAAGCCAGTGACGATCTGGCCGTCGACCGCGTAGATGAAACCATGCTCGGCATAGTCGTGCCGCCCGACGGCCACCACCTCGCACTGCTGAGAAAGCCTGGCCAGAGGCTTGCTCAGGACGGCCCGCCACCCGTGCAGTTCGAGAGCCACGCTCCAGTCGCCAGCCTGGAGGACCCCGATGTGCCCGCCGCCGAATTCAGCGCCGGTGTCTTCGATGAACTCTCCGGCTGCTTCGTTGAGTTCACCGAAGGTCATCAATCGCCCGGAGGATTCCTCAGCTCCGAACCGGCGCAACACTTCGCCGGGACCGAGCCGATGGAAGAACGAGACGCAGAAGATCTGGCCCAGCCGGTTCCCGCTTGCTTCCAGCCACCGGAACGGAGCGAGGTAATCGGTCACCGCATCTCCTTTACCGGGGCCGTGGGACAAGCGTTCATGGCGAGTTTGCTGAGGCGCCGGTTGAGGTCTTCGCGATCGAAGGGGGCCGGTTCTTCGGGATCGTCGGGATTCCAGTCTTCGATGGGGGCGTCGCCGCGGCCGGTGACACAGAACGGGTAGGCCACGGTGTCGGAGACGGCAAGGCTCTTCTCCAGGATGATCTCGTGGTCCCAGCAATCGCCGAGGTCGTATCGGTAGGCGATCTTTGAGCCCAGGTGAGGGAGCGCCCGGGCCAGACGGATACGGCCTTGGTCGCTGCATTCCTCGAGGTCGAAGAGTGGGTCGGAATATTGGGTGCTGCCGACGGTGAAGATGTGCAGATGCTCCTCACCCCAGTCCATAACGATCTTGATGATGTGGTTCAGGTCGGCAAGGGTGGCGTGATCGGGAACCTGGACGCGACGCCAGACCGGCGGCCGTACGCGGCTGAGGGAGATCTTGAGCTGCTGGATATGGGGCTGTCCGCCGCCACCGGCCACGTAGGCGCTCAAGGCCTGGGCTAGCTCGGTGGCTCCGGGGTGACCGCTGGCCTCGGCGGCCTCGAGGCCGCCAGCCGCGTGGACGGTGTGCCCGGCGTCGTACGGGTCGTCGTCCTCGATCGCTGCCAGCGCGTATTCGGTGGCCAACCACCGCTGGTCGGTTTCGTTAGGGCCTGGGCTTTGATCCCAGTCGGCCAGTACGGCTCGGGCGTGGGCGGCCAAGGAGGGGTGATGGAGGGCTTGGTGCCAGGCCGGTAGGGCCTGGTCTCCGAGCTGCGTGAGGAGGTTCACCGCGGTGATTCGTTCTCGCGGTGTGGCATCGGCAGCGGCCGCGAGCAACGCTTCTGCGGCCTCATCGGCTCGGCGTCCCCGCAGCCATGTCCAGCCCTGCGTCCAGATCTCCTCATCGGGTAGGTCCGTCAGGCGCGTCAGGAGCTGGCGTGGGGAGAGGTCAGGGAGAATCGGTTCTGGGATCCGGTTGCGCAATTGGTCGAGTCCCCAGCGGCCGAGGTCAGTGATCGTCTGCCTTTGATCGATGGCGCCGAACTCCTGGAGCAGACCGACGGCGGCTTCCACGGGCATCAGCCCGCGCTGGAACGCCTGGAATACCGCGAGGGTGTCTCCGTCGGCCTCCAGCAGTTGGTGAACGGTGTCCTCCAGAACATCGGCCGTTGGTGGCGCGCCGGTGGCCAGGACGGTCAGCACGTGGCGGCACGCGATCGCCGCGCCATGCTGGTGGCGCTCGTCTGATTCGGCGCGGCAAACCGCATCCAGGCCCGCGAGCCAGAGCTTAGGTGTCGCAACGGGCGGGTTCGGTGCGGCCGCCGCCCTTCCCTGACTGACCGTGAGAAATCCCGCCGCCTGCGCGACGATCCACGGCCGGTGAAGCGCGGCTACGTCCGCGGCGGAACGGAACTGGCCGGGCAGTGAGATACCGAGCGTTTGGGCCACGTCATGCACATCAGCGCGCCGAAGCACACCCGACGCCGTGACCGCACGGCCCCGGCCGACCCAATCAGCGAGGGCCTTGGCGCGGGACATGACCTGGCAACCGGACACCAACGCGTTGAGGTCGGGTGACATCTCGCTGATCCTAGAGCCCGAGTGGGCGGCCCACATCGAAGACGCCCCACGCAGGTCGAGGGGCCATCGGTCGCTCCTGAGAGCAAGCCGTGCCGGCCTCCTGCCCACCCGTGATCTCCGTGTCCACACTTGGAGTGTCACGAGGCCATAAGCGAGGTTGAGCACACTGGAGTGATGAGGATGGAGCGGGACGAACGCCGGGCCGAGCGGGCTGCCCGGTCCGTTGAGGCGCCACCAGAGACGAGCCTGATCCCGCCGGACTCGCCGCTCCTTGCTTGGGGTGTCTTCGCTGGAGACGAGGAGGCCGCCGCCTACCGTTCGTGTGCGGCGGCGATCACCGCTGGAGATCTACGGGTGGGGGAACGCGGCTTGGAGAAGGCCCGCGCACGGGTGGTGGAAGAACATTTGGTTTCGCCGAGACCGGGAGGGACCTGGCTGGAGCGGGTCCAGGCCGAACGGCTGGACACCTGGACTCAGCCCCGCAACCAGCGCAAGGCCTTGCTGTGCAGGGCCGCCGTCGGACAGTTGCGGGAGCCCATTGCACTGGCGCCGGATGCGTTCCCGCTGCTGCGCTGGTTGCTGGACAAGGCCGTCGACGGACTGCCACTCACCGACCGGCATTACATCAGCCCGCGGTTGGTGACCGAGGCGGTAGAACTGTTCGGCTGGCGTGCCGACCTGGTGGGCACGTTGACCCGCGAGTTCGATGTGTTCCCGTTGCAGAGCATCCGCGAGCTTGCCACGCGGGAGATGAAGGCAGTCCGGCGGAGTGGGAAGCGGCTCGTGCTGACGCCGTCGGGGCGCCGCATGCGTGAAGATCAGGCGTTGCTGTGGCAAACAGCGGTCGCTTCGATCATCGGCCAGGGACACCTCTTCACCGTTACGGCCAGAGAGATCATGCTGGCCCTGCTCATCGTCAACGGGCCCACCCCGGCCGAGAAACTCCAGCATCAAGTGATCGAGATCATGGACGGGGAATGGGGTGCGCCTGGCGGGATCGCCGGATCCGTCCGAGACGAGTATTACGCGTTGCGGCACCGGCTCTGGGCCCTGGATTGTCATCGCCCCGCCAGACCGTTCGACGCGCCGTTCGCGCTCACCTCGACGGGCATCACCGCCGTGAAGGCCGCTGTGCGCGCCTATGCAGTACGTCCACACTCCTCACTCGGCCGGGGCTGACCGGCCACCACGTGGAGTCGCTACGAGGGGCGAGCCGCGCTGGGGCAGACAGGAGGCCTGGATCTGCAGCATCGAGGGCGCGATGGATGTCGGCGGCCTCCAGACTCGCAGCTAGCGCTTCATTGCCGAAGCTGAGCCGGGCAAGACTGATCGCGTAGGAGTTGAGCGGCATGGCGAGGTCAGGGAGGGGAACGGAGTGATGCGAGGACTGAACTCTGGTCTGTGGGGCAGTCAGCTCGAAGTGCAGCCAGCCGCCCCATCGGGCGGCCACCAGCCGGGCACCGGCCCGCAGGCGGCCTGCTCGGCGGCAGATCGTCTCGCCCACCACCACCTGACCGCCATGGTGCGCTCGACGCCTACCGGCGCTTTACCGCGCCGCAAGGCCGCCCTACGCCGCGACTCCGTCCTGCTGTGGCTCGCACACCCTGAGCAAGCCACTCGACAGACATAAGGATTCGTTATACTCGTCCGGTGCGATGGGAGATCCTGCTGCTGGAGCCGGTCAACGAGTGGTTCCTAGACCTGGCCAAGAACGATCCTGAGATCGCCGACAAGGTCGAAGAAGCCCTAGATGAGCTCGCCGAACGCGGCCCCGAACTTGGGCGGCCATTGGCCGACCGGATCCACTCCAGCAAGAAGCTGCACAACCTCAAGGAACTCAGACCCCGCACGCCACCCGGTTCGGAGATCAGAATGCTGTTCGTGTTCGATCCCAGCCGCGAAGCGATCATCCTGGTCGCGGGCGACAAGACTGGGCGCTGGCAGCGCTGGTACACCGAGGCGATCCCGCTCGCAGAACATCGCTACGACGCCTACCAGGAGACCAAGAAGGAGGAGTCATGAAGGCAGTCCGATGGGAGGACACCAAGCGTAAGATCCGCGAGATCGATCCGGAGTGGGACTCTCCCGACCGCGTCGCCGAACGCCAGCGCAGCCGCGAGCAGATGCGCGCCGAGCAGCGTGGCCACCAGCTCGCCGAACTCCGCAAGCAGTGCGGCCTGACCCAGGCCGAACTCGCCAAGCTCATGGGCATCTCCCAGGCACGCGTCTCGCAGATCGAGCATGGCAAGATCACATCCATGGACCTGGTCCGCGACTACATCGTCGCGCTCGGCGGAACCCTCGACGTCGTCGCGCACGTCGGCGACTGGAGCGTCAGGGTCGCCTGAACCCAATCAGCGCACCTAGAATCCCTCTCTGGACTGGGCGTTCTTCCTGCGGGAAGGGCGCCCATCGTGCTGTTCGGGTGGCTGGACTGGAGCCCGCGACAGGCCTGCAACCGGTTGCGTCCACCGGGGTGGTGTACGAGCAAGATCGCCCGGTTGCGAGGTCGGGTGGCGTAGGTGGATCTGTTCCATCGACAGGTGCCGGGGCGTATCGGGCGGCTGGCATCGAGGCCGAGGTCATGCAGAGCACCCCAGCAGTACGGGCGGCTGTGGGTCTCCGAGCCCTGGAGCGGCCGGGGCTGCAAGGTCGAGGTTGTCG
The DNA here is from genome assembly GCF_044326415.1 of Actinomadura sp. 6N118. Taxonomy (NCBI): domain Bacteria; kingdom Bacillati; phylum Actinomycetota; class Actinomycetes; order Streptosporangiales; family Thermomonosporaceae; genus Actinomadura; species Actinomadura sp. 6N118. The sequence continues at coordinate 370,753 of NZ_JBIRAZ010000006.1, forward strand.
CCGATGTCAGGTTCCGCCCGCCAGCGCAGATGGACCTCGGGTCGGTGCTGAATCCCCACGACGTCGCGGCGGGTAAGACCGAGGCGCCGCTCCCCCAGGTGCATGCCAGGGACTTGAAGCGATCCATCGACCGCTTGTGGTCCGGGGGTTGAAACGAGTCATGCCTTCTTGTGAGTGCACTGAGTATCACGGGGGTCTTGTCTTCGTCAGGCACCTCGGAGACCGTAGAACGGGATGCTGGCGGGGAGCGGGTGTCATGGGTCAACGCAAGCGTAAACCGGCAGGTCTGTCCGGATTGGTCGGTGGTGCGGTTGCCGATCAGCAGAAGGCCAGAGAGCGCACTCGCCGGATCGAGATGCAGGCTGCGGCTGCGCGGGAGCGTGAGGCCGCCAAGGTCGCCGCGCAGCGGGAGCGAGAGCAGGCTGCGCGTGACCGGCAGATGGCCAAGGAGAACGAGCTGGCGGCTGGCCTCGCCGAGGCCGAGGCGATCACCCGGTCGCTGCAGGCACAGATCACTGGGATGGAGACTCTCCTTACCGGCACGCTCGACGAGGACCCTTACATTCCGTTCGAAGCGCTGAAGGAGACGCTGCAGACGCCAGGCTTCCATGCGCCTGCCCACTTGGCGGACCCGGCGCCGTCCCCAGACGAGCGTTCCTTCCTCCCGGAGCCGTTGTCAGGACTGGCATTGCTCTCCCCGGGCCGTAAGCGCGCCCACGCACAGGCTGAGCAGGAGGGGAGAGAACGATATCGGCAGGCCGTTGCCGAGTACGCCGAGGCCGAGGACGGACGCCAGGCCGAGTTGGCCCGAGCGAGGACCGCGCACGAGCAGTGGCTCCTCCGGGAACGGATTCGCGTCGAGCGCCAGCACGAGGCGGTGGACCGGTGGGCGGCCGACTACGCGGCTGGCAAGCGCAAGGCCGTCGCGGACTACTTCCTGTATGTGCTGGGCGCCCGCCGGTACCCGGCCGACTTCCCGACCGGCGTCAAGGTCGCCTACCAGCCAGTGGAGAACCGGCTGATGGTCGACCTCGACCTGCCGCTGCTTGAAGCGATGCCGGAGCAGTCGTCGTGTGAGTATCTGACGACCCGCAAGACGTTCAAGTACAAGCAGCTCAAGCAGCAAGAACGAAACGCCCTGTACCACCAGACGATCGCCCAGATGGCGCTGCGGACCGTTCGGTCGGTGTTCCTGGCCGACCGCGACCGCCGCCTGGAATCGATGGTGTGCAACGGATTCGTCGACACCATCAACACCGCCACCGGCCAACAGGTGCACTGGTGCCTGATCAGCGTTGAGGTGACCCGCGAACTATTCGACGGTCTCGACCTGTCGCGAGTCGACCCGCTGGACTGCCTGGCCTACCTGCACGCCAAAATCTCCCGAACGCCGCACCAGTACCATCCCGTCCAGCCGATCCTCGAGTACCCGTGGGACGACCTTCCGTACGCCGACGAGTTGGACGCGGCGATCGACCTGGACACCACCCAGAATCTGCTGGAACTGGACGGCTTCGAGTTCGAGCGGCTGATGGTCCAGTTGTTCCAGGAGATCCCGGCATTCACCGAGGTGAGACCCACCCGATCACGCGGCGATGGCGGCATCGACCTGGTCGCGATCAATACGACCCCGTTCGTCGGCGGCCGCGTCGCCATCCAAGCCAAACGGTACGCGCCTCACCGCAAGGTAGGCGTCGACACCGTACGCGAGATCATCGGATCGATCACCGAGCGGGAATTCAACAAGGCGATCGTCATCACCACCTCCAGCTTCACCCACCAAGCCCGCGAGGAAGCCACCCGGCTCGGCGTCGAACTGTACGACGCCGAACGCCTGCTTTGGCTGCTCCGCCAGCACCTCCACCGCGAATTCACGATCGAGAAGCAAGGTCAAGGCCGACCACCGATCAACCCGCCGCCACAGCCCTGATGACCAGTGGGCGGTTGCGTTATCAGACCGACGACGGCTCGATGGGATCAGGAGTCCTCGAAGAAGTCCTCGTCGGTCCTCCCTCGACCAGCTCTCGTTCGGTCGGAAGCAGATCGACTATGTCGTCAACTCTACGGTCTTCCCTCAAGGACGAGCCTGATCGCCGTGCCAGGAGCACGTTCCGCGGCCTGATGATGTCGACCAGGAACCGTCGGTGCCGCCACCAGGGGTGGGTAGCCGAGCCGAGATGTCGGTACCACTGGCGCCGGCGGGTTGCTGCGCATCTGCTTTGCATCTCCGCGAGCATTTGTTCCCAGGCAACGTCCTCGGGATCAGGGGACATGCACTGCTTGCCGATGAACAGCATGTAATCGGGGTCGTCGTAGGGTCCGCAGTTGACGACCTGCGGAGGTGGCGGCGTCCACGAGGTGGGCGCGGGCGCTGTGACGGTCGACTCGGCGGGGGTTGATCCAAGGAGGTTCAGCCTGCTGCGAGGGTCGGCAAGATGGCCGCACGCAGTGTTTGAGGAGTCATCAGCAACACGGGGCCGTCAGGGTTTTTGCTGTCACGCACCGCCACCAAGCCCCGCGCACCAGCGACCTCGACGCATTCGCCGCCGTTGCTCAAGCTTCGCGATGCCTTACGCCACCTGACGTCTGTCAGCTCCATCGCTCTTCGGCCACCTTTCTTATGAGGTCGCGCGACATGTCGCCCGGGAGCGACCTGTTCCGAAGACCGGCCAGGACCCGCGACAGCTCAACCAGGTCCACAGGGTCATCTGTCGTGAGCCCGCGTATAGCCGTCTCCACATAGGCTATCCGGCTCATATCGCCCATCGTAGCGATGACAAAACTGCTGCCGTTTCCTTGATGTTCGCCGCTGCCCCTCACGACCTGGACCGTCACGTTGGGGCGCTCGCTCAGTGCCAAGAGGTGTTCCAACTGCTCGCGCATTGTCTCGGGGGTGCCCACGGGTCGATAGAGCGCCTGCTCATCGACGAGGAGCGTCACGGTAGGAGACTCCCCCTTGTCGAGGATTTTCTGTCGCTCCAGTCGAGCATCGACGGACTTTTCCTTGCCAAGAACCGCCATGGCATAGGCCGGTGTCTGGGCCAGTCCCGCTATCACGGAAAGCTGATAGAACGTCAACTCGATCGCATCGGTTTCTATCTCTGGCCAGTCGAACCAGATCGGGACCGGGTGACCGTCTTTGTTCAAGTCCTCCCACAGGTCGAGGAGGGAACCATCTGCCTCCAGAAAGTCGTCCACGATCTCCACGAACGATCGCGTGGCGCGCTTCTTGCCGTTCTCAATCTTGCTCACCTGAGGACCGCTGACCTTCGTGAGGTGAGCGATGGTCTCCTGCTTGACGCCCTTGGCGTCGCGCAGCCTGTGCATGTGGCGGCCGAAGGCGATGAGCGCCGGGGACTCTCGGGTGCGCTTGCGCCGTGGGGGCATGGCTCTGCCTCTCGGTGACATGTGCCGATTCTCACCGGCGTTCTTCCTCTGTCTGCCACATCTGCGCGGCAAGCGCATCGTAAGTCAGAAAGTGACTCAATGTGTGCTGAAGACCGCGGAACGTGAGGGAGAATCTCGTGATCGAGACGGCACACGGCGAGATCGTGATCAAACGGCGCCTGGAATCCGTGGCAGAGGTACGCAGGTTCGTGCGGCTCACGCTGGGCCGCTGGGAGATCGACGACTTTGTGCCCTGCCTGGTGGCGAGCGAACTCGTCACCAATGCCATCCAGCACGCCACCACCTGCGCCGACGATGACGTGACCATGCGTCTGAGCCTGGCCGACGACGGATCGCTGTGGCTGGAGGTGCAGGACACCAGCTGCATAGGCCCGTGCATGCGGCCGGTGGAGCTCACCAGCGAATCAGGCCGTGGCCTGTTCGTCGTGGAGCAGTTCACCCGCTGCTGGGGCACCCGTCCCCTGGCTGGCGGCGCGGGCAAGGTCGTCTTCGCCGTACTGGAGCCGTGAGTCCACGCGACGGAATGAAGGCTCCACCACTCCGGGCCACCCCCTGGTGGCGGTGACTCAGTCGTGCCGGGGGACCGTGGCCCGGAGGCGGGCTGAGCGACGAAAGTGCTCTGCGTCAGTGAGCGGCGTGTCGGTGCGGTGCATGTTGCCCAGTTCCCGCGGGTTCTCGCCGACGAACGGAAGGACCCCAGTGAGCATCTCGTACAGCATGCAGCCGAGCGCGACACCCTGGAAGGGCTCGACGTCGCCCCGGCCGCGATCACTGAGCTCGGAAGCGAGAGGTGAAGGCGACTGGCGCCGCAGGGGGGAGTCAGGTTGTTGCGGCTGCTTCGGCTCGGGATAGGGCGAGTTGGAGTACGGATAGGAGGGCGTCGCGGACTGAGCCTGTTTTGCGGGCGTCGAAGACGATGAGTGGTACGTGTTCGGCCATGTCCAGGGCCCAGCGGACCTCGTTCAGGTCGTACTCGATCTTGCCGTCGAAGGCGTTGATCGCGACCACGAACGGGATGTCCTTGTACTCGAAGTAGTCCACCGCCGCGTAGCAGTCGTCCAGGCGGCGGGTGTCCACGATCACGAGACCGCCGAGGGCGCCCTCGACCAGGTCGTCCCACATGAAGCCGAAGCGTTCCTGGCCCGGTGTCCCGAACAGGTACAGCTTCAGCGTCGGGTCGATGGTGAGGCAGCCGAAGTCCATGGCGACCGTGGTCGTGGTCTTGGCAGGGGTGTGGGTGAGATCGTCCACGCCCGCCGCGACCTCGGTGATCGCGGCCTCCGTGGTGAGCGGTCGTATCTCGGAGATCGCGCCCACCGCCGTGGTCTTGCCGACCCCGAAGCCGCCGGCGATGACCAGCTTGACCGGGAGCGGCGGCCGTTCGGTGGCTGTCGCGGAGTGTGCCCTGTCAGTCGGGGACGGCACGGAGACCATCGATGATCCTTCGCAGTACAGAGACGTCGTGGGTTGCCCTGAGGTTCGGCACGTAGATGGCCAGGTATTCGGCGGCGCGCAGGTCCTCGGCCAGCACGCGGACCACGTTGAGGTGCAGTCGCAGCCCGGCGGCGAGCTCCGCCACCGACAGCGGCGACCGGCAGGCGGCGACGATGTCGTGGTGTTCGAAGGTGAGCGAGTTGAGGGCCGAGAGCCCTGCCGGGGTCGACACGATCTGGGTCTCGAGCGGGAGCGGCGGCGTAGTGCCGCCTCCCGACACCCGGCCCGCGGTCAGCAGGAACGGCCTGATCGCAGGGGCGCGGCCGACCGGCTCTGGCGAACCCCAGGTGTCCCCTGCTGCTTCGTGTGATGCCGGTTCTGGTCCACCGTCGGCCATCACGATCCCTCCTCCGTGCCTGTACCCGTGGGCGGATCAGCCGGCCGGCGTGGCGCCGACGCTGTTCTTCAGCTCCAGCACCAGTTGGGGGGTGAGCGCAGCTCCGGCGCGGTTGCCGAAGAGGGCCATCTCGTAGGCGATGTTGCCCAGCTTCGCCTCCTTCGATGCCACCACGCCGAGGACGGCGCCGTTGCCGATGGCCGACACCAGTACATGGCCGCCCTCCAGGTCAATGATGACCTTGTTGAGGCTGCCCAGGCCGTAGTTGCCGGAGGCGCCTGAGGCGAGACTGATGATGCCGGACACGATCGCGGCGAGCCGATCGGAATCGGCCTGGTCACGCAGCTGGGAGACCGCGATCAGTAGCCCGTCGGACGAAACCGCGATGGCGTCGACGACACCTGCGGTCTCGGTGGCGAACTGCTTGAGCAGCCAGGTGAAGTCGGTTGCGGCGGCTCGCAGGTCGCGTTCCGCCCACTCGGGCCTGCCTTCACCGGTCGACATGGTCACTGCCCGACTCCTTCCTTGGGTCCTGGTGTGGTGATGGTGCCGGTTCCGTCTGAGGAAGGGAGCTGTCCTGTTCTGCCTGGCGTACGGCGGCCTCGAACTCCTCGAGTTCCGAACGGACCGCATCGGCGTCGACGGGCTGCCGCACGTCCGCGATCCCCCCGTCGGCCGGTGGTGTGGTCATGGCGAGAGTCGCACCCCGTACCCTCCGCCGCAGTGGCCGGGGACTCTCCTGTGCGGGGGTGTGCTCTGCGTCGGTGTGGGCCCGGACGCGCCTGGGGAGGCCGCCTTCCGTCGACGGGTGTTCTGTGGCGGGGGCCGGTACGGCCAGGAGGGCGGGCTCGGCCGCCGCCGTGCGCTCGGGTCTCGACGAGAGCGGCGTGACGGTCCCGGTCGGGCCCGGCGTGGGGTCCGCGGGGTTCATGGTCAGCAGCAGTGCGGAGGGGATCCAGACGGTGCTGGTGACACCGCCTCCCGGTGTACGGCTCAGGGCGACCTGGATGCCCCAGCGCCGGGCGAGGGTGCCGATCACGAAGAGGCCGAGCACCCTGGTCGGTACGAGGTCGAGCCGTTCCCGGCGGATCAGCCGGGAGTTCTCCTCGGCGAGGCGTTCCCCGCTCATGCCGAGGCCGTGATCGATGACCTCGATCAGCGCGCCGCCGTCCGAGGTGACATCGGTGCCGGGCCGGACGACCACCTCGACGGGCGCGTGGGACGGGGAGAACGTGACGGCGTTGTCCAGCAGCTCGGCGAGCATCAGCGTCAGGTCGCCGATGATGTCGGGCGCGATCGTGACCTCTGTCTCGGACCGCAGGGACACCCGCTGGTATCCCTCGATCTGCCCGAGGGCCGTCCGGATGACGTTGGCCATGGTGGTCGGCTCGGCCTCGACGCCGGTCTCGCGGATTCCGGCGAGCAACATCAGGCTGTCGGCGTTGCGCTGGAGGCGTACGGAGATGTGGTCGATGCGGTAGAGCTGCTCAAGGACGTCAGGGTCGGTCTCCTCGCGTTCGATCGCGTCGATCAGGAGGAGCTGACGTGAGGTCAGGTTGCTGACTCTGCGCCCGACGTTGCCGAACATCTCGGCGACGTTCCGGCGGCTCAGCACCTGCCGTTCCAGCAGCTGGGCGGCGGTGACCTGCACCTGGTTGAACGCCTCGGCCAGCTTGCCGATCTCGTCGCGGACCGGGACCGGGATCGCCCGCGGGCGCAGCGGCGAGCTGTCGGCCGACTCGTCGTCCGAGATCCGGGCGAGTTCCTCGCCCGCCACGTCGACCACCTGCTGGGCGGTGTCGGTCAGGGTGGCCAGGGGGCGCACGACCGAGCGCCGGACCAGGATGCAGAAGGTCAGCCAAGCGGCGAAGCCGAGCAGGGCCAGGCCGAGCATGACCGCTGCCTTCTGCAGAGCGTTCTGGGAGAGGGTGTCGGCCTCGGCGGCGATGTCTCCGATCAGCGACCGCGTGATGCGGAGGCGTGATTGGCCCATCTGCGTTCCGGCGGCGAGCGACTTGGCCAGCTGCTGCGGCGTCTGGCCCTGCAGAGAGCTCGGATCGATCTGGAGCTCCGCGAACTGCGACTCGATGCCGTTCTGCTCGGAAGCGCGCTCGATCCCGTCCATCCTCAGGACCTGCTCCGGGGTGGCGATCCTGCCGAACCGGTCCGCCTGGTGGTCGTAGAGCTTGTGGGCGCCGACCGCGCGGGTGAACTCGGTGATGGCGTTGGCGTCACGCGTCTGGGCGGAGAACACGCCGCTCTCGAAGGCCGCGTGGGCGGCGTCGGCGCGCAGCACCGAGTCGAGCAGATCGATGACCGAGGATGACGAGCTGTCGGAGAAGCGGCCGAGCCCGATGCCGTCGATCAGGTAGTCGACCGCGGCGGCGTACGCGGGGTCGATGTTGGGGGCGGGGACGTAGCCCCGTTCGAGCTTCTCGCGCAGGACGGAGAGGCCGCCGATGTAGGCGAGCGCCTGTGCCTCGTCCCCGCCCAGGCTCGACCCGAACGCGGAACGCACGGCGGCGACCTGCGCGTCGGTGTCCCGCTGCACCCGGCGGTAGGCGGCGGTCGACGGCGGGGCGATCCCTGGGCGGGCCGACTCGTACTGCACGGACAGCAGGAGCGCCTGCCGGTGCTCGGCCTGCACGTGGTTGATGAGCTTCGCGACCTGCTCGCTGTCACGCACCAGCTCCGCGATCCGGCTGGCGGCCCGGGCCTGCTCCACCTGGCTGCTGACACCGATGCCGAGAAGCACGCCGACGACCGCGATGGGAACGACCACCAGGACGTTGAGTTTCCGCCGGAACGGCCATCGGTCGAGCACGGCGCCCATGCGACGGCGGAACCGCGGCGCCGGGCGTTCAGGTGCGGGCGGGTCGGGTGTGAGCTGCGGCTCCACTGTGTTCGCAGACACCCGGGCCTCCTTCGATGTGCTCTCGAGCGGCAACTGCGCCCCAGTGCGAACGAACGGGGACGAACGGGATCGTGCGCCACGTGTCCGGAACGGGGGTGCAGGGTGCGTAGATTACCGTTTGCACCATCCGTCACGTGGCTGTTCACGTGTTATGTCCCATCAAGAGTTGATTACGAATCGTTCGTGGATTATCTACAGACTGCAGTGTTTCGTCTGTTAGAACTCTCTCCAGGCCTAACCTCATCTCGTCCCCCGAACGCTCTCTCCCGACCACGCACCCCGACCACGCACCCCCTCGTGCCCGCTAGGAGCCCGATATGCAACCTGCCGGCAGGGCAGCCCTGAAATCCGCCGCGCTCCTGGTCGTGGCCATCACCGCCGTCGCCGGCTGCGAGGGCTCGGCCACCACCGCGTCCCCCACCACCGGGTCCCCCACCGGATCCTCCGAACCCGGCTGCCCCGCCGTTCTCGCCACCGCCAAGCAGGCGGTCGAGAAGGCCGAAGACGTCAACGCTCGCTGGACCGGCCCCACCACCGGCCCCCAGGCCGCCCCCAGAAAGTCCATCGTCTACGTCGCCCAGACCATGACCAATCCAGGCGTCGCCGGCGTCGCCAAGGGCGTCCAGGAAGCCGCCAAGGTGATCGGCTGGGACCTGCGCACGATCGACGGCCGCGGCACCCCCGGCGGCATCCGGGCCGCGTTCAGCCAGGCCATCGCCCTCAAACCGGCCGGCATCGTCATCGGCGGCTTCGACCCCACGTCGGCCCCCCAGCAGGTCCAGCGGGCCAACGCCGCAGGCATCCCGTTGATCGGCTGGCACGCCGTCGCCACCCCCGGCCCCAGCAAGGACCCGAAGCTCTTCAGCAACATCACCACCAGGGTCGAGGACGTCGCCAAGATCAGCGCAGACTGGATCATCGCCCGGTCGAACGGCCACGCGGGCGTCGTCCTGTTCACCGACGCCTCGATCCCGTTCGCGAAGAAGAAGTCGGATCTGATCAGGAGGGAGCTCGCCACCTGCTCCGACGTCAAGGTGCTGAACTACGAGAGCATCCCCATCGCCGAGTCCAACACCCGGACCATCACGTCGGTCTCCTCCCTTCTCACCCGCTTCGGCGACAGGTGGACCTATTCCGCCGCCATCAACGATCTGTACTTCGACGACGCCGCCCCCGCCCTGCGCGCCGCCCGCAAACGGGGTGACGGCGCCCCGTTCAACATCGGTGCCGGTGACGGCGACCCGTCGGCCTTCCAGCGCATCAACGGCCGGCAGTTCCAGGCCGCCACGGTGCCCGAGCCCCTGTCCGAACAGGGCTGGCAGATCATCGACGAGTTCAACCGCGCCTTCGCCGGCAAGCGCGCCAGCGGATACGTCGCCCCCGTCCACGTCACCACCGCCGCCAACAGCGGCGGCGCCCTCTCGTGGGACACCGAGGGCTACCGCACGGCCTACCGCAAGATCTGGAACAAGTGAGACTGGAACAAGTGGGACTGGAACAAGTGGGACTGGAACAAGTGCGAGCCGGGCTCAGGTGGCACGGTTGATACGGACGTCGCCACCGGTCACGGCCGTGCCGGCGGGCAGGTTGTAGATGACTTCACCGGTGGCCGTGTTCCTGATCTGCATGGCGAGTGTGTCCGTCCTGCCGGTGACGACGGACAGGCGGTATGTGTAGGCGCCCGCAGTGCCCTGGAGTTCGGCGCGGCCACCGGTGACGACCAGCCAGTCGAACGTCTTGGACGACAGGTCGATCCCGGCGGCCTCGAACGTGAAGTTCATGTGGCCTTCAGGAACGGTACGGCCGTCCTTGCGGTACTTCACCAGCAGGCCGAAGCGGGCCTTCCCGATGAGCGCCGGGTTCTTCGGGTAGGCCCCGGCCGGTGAGGTGTACCAGCCGCTGCCCGACGGGTAGCCGGCCAACCGGTCGTACACGATCGTTTCTGGGGCGGTGGCACGCTGCCGCCCGGCGTCGTCGTCGGCGACGGTCACTACGGGCCGGTAGATGTCCGCCTTGGCGTAGGTGTGCTTTGCGGTGCAGACTCCGTCGGCGACCTTAGCGTCGGTGACCTTGCCGTCGGCGATCTTGCCCTCGCTGACGGTCCCGTCCCGCCAGTCGACCTCGCAGGTGTGGGTGTCGGTCGAGCCCGCGTCGGTGAACGGCGCCTTCAGCGTGGTGACGGCGCCCGCCTTGACCGGCCGCCCGCCGGTGGAGACCGAAGTGATCTGCGGAAGGGCGTTGGCGACGGTGAGCTTCACGGTGTCCGAGCTCTTGCCCACCGTCAGGGTGAGCGTGAACGTGCCGTCGTCGGCGCAGGTGACGGTCGTCGCCGGAGCATGCTCGTCGGCGAAGGAGCATGGCGCGCCGGTCGACCAGGTGGCGGTCCCGGAACCGGTGACCCGGCCCGTGAGCGCGATCTTCGCGCCCTCGGTGCCGGACAGGTCGGCGCCCGCGTGCGCGATGCCCACCGGGGCCACCGACTCCAGTGTCGGGACCACCTTCTTGATCGTTCCGTCGGCGTTGAACGTCAGGCGGTCGATGGTCGTCTCCCGGTGGGTGCCGTCGCCGCCGGGGATCGCGAAGCGGTGGTAGACGATGTACCAGTCGTCGGACCCCGGGACCCGGACCGCCGAGTTGTGGCCGGGACCTTTGATCCCGAGCGCGAGGTCCTTGCTGAGGATGACGTCCTGCCTGGTCCAGGGGCCGAGCGGCGAGGTAGAGGTGGCGTAGGCGACCTCGTAGTCCTCGCTGCGGGTGTCGTTCTGTGACCACATCCAGTAGTAGACGCCGTCGCGCTTGAAGACGAACGAGCCCTCGTTGTAGCCGGACGGCTTGTAGGTCTTCAGCTTCGTGGCGTCGAAGGAGACCATGTCGGGGTTCAGCGGCACCTGGTAGCCGTTGCCGTTGCCCCAGTACAGGTAGGACCTGCCGTCGTCGTCAGTGAAGACAGCCGGATCGATCATCTGGCCGCTGTACGTTCCGGCCGGGACGAGCGGCTTGCCGAGAGCGTCCTTGAACGGCCCCGTCGGGGAGTCGGAGACCGCGACGCCGAGGCTCTTGGGACCGCCCGCAGGCCCGCCGGAGAAGTAGAAGTAGTACTTGCCGTCCTTCTCGGCGATCCCCGGTGCCCAGGCGCTGTCGTCGGCCCAGCTCACGTCGGGTCCGAGGTCGAGGATCACGCCGTGGTCGGTCCAGTTGACCAGGTCCTTGGAGGAGTAGGCCTTGTACTGGGTGCCGCTCCAGCCCGGGAACCCGTCGGTGGTCGGATACAGGTAGAAGGTGTCGCCGAAGACCGCGATGTTGGGGTCGGCGTTGAGGCCCGGAGGCAGCGGGCTGTTCATGACGCGCGCCTCGATGGTGACCTTGCGGGTGGCGCCGTCGGATCCGGTGATGGTGTAGGTCACGGGCCGGGACAGATCCTGGACCGAGCCGGAGGCGGGACTCACCGTCGCGCCCTTGGCCAGGGTGAGGACGGGCGCGAGCCGGGCCACGTCGGTGCCCGGCTTGACCGGCAGGACGACCCGGTCGCCCCGGTCGCCGGAGCTCACGGCGGGGGCCTTCAGCTCCGGGACGCTGACGTCGGCCAGGCCCGTGGTGTTCCCGGCCAGTGTGAGGAGTTCCGACGGGGTCAACGCGCGGCTGTAGACGCGGAAGTCGTCGACTTCACCCGCGAAGTACGGGTCCGCCTCGTACAGGGACTTGCCGATGTAGCCGCCGGCGGAGGCGGTCGAGTTGTACAGGTCGGACGGCTTGACGGTGACGTTGGTCGCCTTGGCCACGGCGACGCCGTCGAGGTAGAGGGTGGCTGTCTTGGCTGTGGAGTCGATGGTGACGGCCACGTGTTTCCACTCGCCGCCGGGCAGTGCTGTGGAGGCCGCCGCGCCCGACTCGGCCTGCCAGCTGCCCGTCGTGATCGCCGTTCTGAGCACTCTGCTGCCGTTGGACGGCGTCATGAACAGGTATTTGTTGCTGTCGGAACCGAGGCCGAACAGCCACTGGTTGAGGGTGCTGGAGGATGTCCACTTCACCCACGACGCGACTGTGACGTTGTCGAGGCCGTTGAGGACGCCGCGTGGAAGGGAGACATACGGCGCGGTGGTCGAGCTGCCGGGGCCGCCCGCCATCTTGAACGAGTCGCCGTGGACGCCCTTGCCCCAGGCGGGTGTCCGGACGTAGGTGCCGTTGTTGCCGTTGCCGGTCACGTCGTACGCGGTGTTGCCGGTGCCCTCGTCGAACTCATAGCGCAGCACCATGTCGTCGGGAGTCCCCGGCTCGTACGGGTTGTAGGCCGCCAGCAGCCGGTCGTACTCGGCCTGGGTGACCGGCAGCACGGTGCCGTGGCGGGGCCGGGACGGCAGCGAGTAGTTCGTCGAGGCCGTCCACTTGCCCGAGGCCAGGTCGGTCGTCTCGAACGGGATGTAGCCGCGGCCGCCGAACTCGTCGATGAACAGGTACCACTTGTCCTCGGTGTTCGACTTGAAGATCGTCGGTCCCTCGCCCTGGTTGATCGCCCCCTTGCCGATGCAGTCGGAGACGAAGTCGTAGGAGGTGTCGAGGATGTCGGTCGACTTCTGCTCGATGATGAACTTGCTGCACGGGGTGGAGGAGCTGTTGTTCCGCTCGTCCTTGGTGAAGCGGTAGTAGACGCCGTCGTGTTTGATCATCGTGGAGTCGATGACCGAGTAGCCCGGGTCGTTCCAGACCTTCGGTTCCGAGAAGGTGCGGAAGTCGCGGGTCGTCGCGTACATCATCTTGTTGTAGGTGTTGCCGGTGTGGTTCGGGTCGTCCGCCGCATAGATCTTGGACGCCCAGTAGACGACGTACGCGCCGAGTTCCTCGCTGTAGTAGGCCTCGGGGGCCCAGGTGTTGCCGGCCGTGTCGGGCGAGACCTTCACCAGGCGCGGCTCGGACCAGTGGACCAGGTCGGCCGACTCCCACACGAGGATCGACTTGCTGCCGACGCGCTGCGAGGCGTCCCAGTCACCCCAGCCGTGGATCTTCAGGTCGGTGGCGATCTGGTAGAACTTGTCGCCCTCCGGGGAGCGGATGATGAACGGGTCGCGGGCGCCCTTCGTGCCGATGTCCGTGGTGAGGACCGGCTTGCCGTAGTTGAGTTCGCGGTAGCGGAGCGGGTCGTTGCCCTTGCTGAGCGCGTTGTAGACCTGCTCGCCGGTGGAGGTGCCCTCGCCAGTGAAGTAGCTGAACAGGTAGCCGGTCTTGGACGCCGGCACGGGCAGTTCGGGGACCTTGGCGGTGAACACCCGCGTCGCGGTGGCGGTGCCGACCGTGACCGTCGCGGTCAACTTGACGGTGGCATCACCCGCATTGGGGGCGGGCCGGTGCACGACACCGGTCGCATCGAGGACGGCGGGCTTTTCCGAGGTCCAGGTGACGGTCGCGCCGTCGGCGCCGGTCGTGGGCAGGGTGAGATTGCCGCGCACGTCGTCGATGTTGTGGACGACCAGGCCCTTGGCGGCGGCGTCCGCCTTGCCCTGATCGGTCAGAGCGGGCTCGACCGTGATGTCGAAGGTCTTGGTCGCCGTGGACGCGCCGCTGGTGAGGGACGCGGTCAAAGTGGCACGGGCGGCGGGCTCACCCGCAGCCGGACGAGTGATCTTCCCGGCGGCGGTGATGACGGAGGCGTCGCCGGTCGCCCAGGTGATCTTTGAGCCGGCGCTTCCGGTGGCGGGGAGGGTGAGGTCGGCGGTCACGGCGCTGGTGTCGCCCAGCGTCAGGGACGCGCGGTCCTGCGTGACGACGGTCTCGGTGACCGGGGTGGCGATCGTCTGGACCTCATCGGCCGCGAGCGCCCGGTTGTAGATCCGGAAGTCGCGGAGCTTGCCCTTGAAGAACCTGTCGCCGGTGTAGAGGGAGCGGCCGAGGTAGTTGGCGGTGGTGACGCCGCCGCCGATCGAGCCCGGTGTGATCGTGACGCCGGTCTTGCGGGCCACCTCGACACCGTCGAGGTAGAGCACGGCTGTGCCGTCGGCCAGGGTGAAGTCGAGGTGCTTCCAGACGCCCCGGATCAGGTTCGCGCCGCCGTTGACGGTCTGCTCGGTCGACCAGTTCCCGGTTGCCAGCGACGTCCGGTAGGCGTTGCCCGTGGTGAACAGATATCCGTCGCCGTGCCCGGTCGAAGGGGACGTGTTGCCCATTCCGTAGATGAAATAGGGCGCGGCCTGGGAGGAGTCGACGAGCACGTCGGTGGAGACAGTGACGTCGGTCAGGCCGCTCAGCACGTTGTCGGGCATCTTGACGTAGGTATCGGACCCGTTGAGTCCGAGTGCTCCGCCCCAGGCAGCCGTTCCGTTGACGCTCCCGTTCCGGCCGTTGCCGGAGGAGTCGGCGGCGACCGTTCCAGAGTTTTCGTCGAGCTTGTAATGGAGGACCAGGCCCTCAGCCACATCTTCGGCGTTGGCGTTGGCGTCGGCGTTGGCGGCGGCCGTGGCTTGGGCGGGGGCGGCGGGGAGGCCGGGCAAGGCGAACGAGGCGACAGCGCAGACGAGTGCGGCCATGCGTACACGCATGAGCTTCTCCGGTGGGGTGGGCGAATGTTAGCGCTAACATTCAGAAGCAAGTGACTGGAGTATTACCGCAGCACGACGACGGGTCAATAGGCCCAATCAGAGTGATTGCGTGAACATGCCAGTCGCCCAAGCAGGAGAAAAGCAGGAGAAGTACGCGTCACAACGGGATGCGGCCGGTGAGCCATGCCTCGATGAATTGCTCCAGCGACGGCGCGATGGGGCGGCGATTGTCGGTCCGGTGGTCCCAGACGAAGATGTCCGGCCTGCCCTCGGGCACCAGGGCGTAGGCGAACAGGCTGCCGTCTCCTGGCACGTCGGAGAAGAACAGCAGCTGGTCAAACGACATATAGAGCCGTTTCAGCGCGGGGTAGGTGCGCATCTCCAGGTTGCCTTGGAGGAGCTGCTCGGCGGAGAAGACCAGGTTGTAACCGTTGGCGTCGATCACTCCGTCGGTCTCACTGAGCAGCTTGACCAGGTCGTTCGGGAGCAGGTGTCCCAGCGTCTCCTCGGTCCGGTGCAGCGCCTGCTCCGTGGCTGGAGAGGCGAACCGGGCCTGGGAGGTGTGTTGTTCGATCAGTTCGCGCCACATTTGCGCATCATGACGAATGCGCGCCCGTGCCGTCCAGTTGCGTGCCGTCCAGTTACCGGCTCTCCATGAGGCCGTTGAGGGCGCGGTGGAAGTGCTGGACGCCGGGTTCGTTGCGGCCGAAGACGTAGTCGGTGCCGGACAGCGCCTCCATGCCACGCTGGACGCCCTCGCCCGTCAGGTAGTCCTCGTCCAGCACCACGTCGTGGAACCAGTCGCGGGCCTGGTCGGCGGACTTGATCTCCTCCTCGCTGGACGGCGGCTCGTTCAGCAGGAAGAGCTGGTGGGTGTGGGACTCGCCGACGTGGCGGCCCGGGAACACCAGGGAGACGGCCGTCTGGTGGCGCAGGCCGCCCGCGATGGCCAGGCCAGGGAAGAACCACAGAATGGGCCCGGTGCAGGTCGCCGGATCCCACTCCTCGGAGGGCCGGGACACCGCCTCGGCGATGGGCCGCAGCGCGAACACGTTGCGTTGGTGCGGGCCGTACGCGTCGAACGCGGCCATGTTCGACAGGTTCGTCTTGAAGACCGTGGTGCGGTGCAGGGAGGCGAAGTGGTAGCCCTCCAGGTAGCCGTCCACGACCACCTTCCAGTTGGGGCCCTTGATCAGCCGGGTGGAGTGGTGGTGGCGGGTCTCCAGCCGCAGCGCCTCCAGGAGCGGGAGCGCGTCGCCCAGCCAGGCGTCGAGGTCCAGGTCCAGGCCGGGGGTGAGGCAGACGAAGATGATGCCGGCCCGTTCCTCCACCGGCAGCGCGATCAGGGAACGCTCGGCGCGGTCGACCGAGCCGAAGGTCTTCTCGCCGTACACGCCGGTCAGGCATCCCCGGAGGTCGTACGACCAGGCGTGGTAGGGGCAGGTGAGGTGGCGGGCGCTGCCGGTGCCCGCACCGACGATCTCGGCGCCGCGGTGCCGGCAGGCATTGACCATGGCGTGTGCCCGGCCGTCGCCGTCCCGGGTGATCACCACGGGGATGCCGGCGGCCTCGATCGCCTTGTAGGAGTGCGGTCCGGGCAGCTCGCACGACAGCGCCAGCGGAAGCGGAATCCGCCGGTGGACCTGTTCGATCTCAGCGCGGAACAGGTCCGGATCGGCGTAGTTGCGCACCGGCTCGCGCCACTGCCCGTCGGCGAGATCGGTGGTCTTGTCCCGGTAGTGGCGGACCAGGCGCTCCATCACCCGCAGGGCGTCTTCGTGGGCGGCCCCGTCCAGTTCGGTGCCGGGGACATAGGTCGGTGTGGTCATCACGACTCCTTCGCGTGGGATTGCCGGGACGAGCTCATCGGCTCGCCGTCCACCACCCGGTAGCGGTACAGGCCGCGTCCGATCCTGGTGAGCGACGCACTGCGGGCGCGGAACGTGGCGATGTGCTCGGTCGCCAGGTGCTCGTCGAGGCTGGCGGCGCTGCGCCAGCGTTCGAACACGTGCAGGCGTCGCGGATCGCCGGGGTCGGGGGTCACCGTGTAGGCCAGGCAGCCGGGCTCGGCCAGTGTCGGCCCCGTCGCCTCGAGGAAGCACTCCAGCGCGCGATGCCGGTCCTCGGGCGCCCAGTCGATCCAGCCCGCCACGATGACCTCTTCGCCGGACTGCCGGGGTTCCGCCCGCGCGGCGGGGGTGGGGGCTTCCATCTCAGTCCGTCCTCCTGCAGGGTTCTCTGACCAGGGCGCGGCGCGCGTGCCTTCAGACCAGCAGTTCCTTCAAACCAGCGGGGCGCCGGTCGCCGGCTGGGGGGCCGGCGCGTCCACGGTGACCCGGCCGGTGTCGCCGTCCACCGTGACCAGCATCCCGTCGCGCAGGCGCTCGGTGGCGCCGGTCGCCGAGACGACGCAGGGCAGGTCCAGCTCACGGCAGACCACCACGGCGTGGCTGTTGGTGGCTCCGACGTCGACGACGACCGCGCCCGCCACCATGAACAGGGGCGTCCACGCGGCGTCCGACAGCGGCGCCACCAGGACCTCACCGGGTTGCAGCGCCGACAGGCCGGACAGGTCGCGAACGACGCGCACCCGGCCCTGGTAGGTGCCGTGCCCGCCGGGTACGCCGGTGAGCAGGTCGCCCTGCGCGAGCGCGGTGGCGACGGCCCTGTCGCGACGTGGCCAGGACGACAGGGGCGGCACCGCGCGGGAGATGATGAACGGCGGCTCGATCTCGTGGAGCGACCGGTGCTGCTCCAGCCGCCGTGCGATCACCTCGGCGAGGCCGTCCGAGTCGGTCAGATAGTCGTCCAGCTCCGACTCCAGCAGCATCATCACGTCCGACGGCTCGGCGAACCGGCCCGCCCGCACGCCGCGCCGGCCGAGCTCAAGGGCGGCCATGCGCACCTCGTTGATGAACGTGACGGCGTTGGTCTTGGTGCGTTCCCGGGCCGGCATGAACAGGTGCGCCGACCGCATCGCGGCCTCGAACCCGCCGAGGGCCTCCGGGTCGGCTTCCAGCGCCGCCCGCACCTCGCTCGCCGCCGTCTCCCGGCGCTGCCGCAGCCGCTCGTGCCGGACGTGCGGGGAGGCGTCCTCCGGTGAACGGCACAGCCTGTCCAGCAAGGCCGGCACGAGCGCCGGCTCGCTCTCCCAGGAGGGCGAGTGGATGTCCCACTCGTTGGGGCCGCGGCAGCCGAAGCGGTGCAGGAACCGGTCGAGCTCCTCGCCGAACACCGCGGCGTCCGAGCCCGGCTCGGCCGATTCCAACTCCGCGGCGAACGCCTTGGCACCCTCGTCCATCAGCGCTGTCAGCGCGGGGGAGGCGGCGATCCGCCGCCCCAGGTCCCACAGGGCGAACGAGGGGGCGGCCGAATCGACCTCGCCCCAGCCCGAGAGCAGTTCCAGCAGGAGGTCTTCGCGTCCGATCCCGGCCAGGATCTGCCCGATCACCGCGGGGGCGACGGTGGAGGCCAGCGTGCTGTAGTCGTGCCGGTAGAAGGCGTTGTCCAGCTCCGGCAGGAAGGAGCGCATCCGGGCGACCAGTTCGGCGTCGGACAGCCCCTCAAGGTCGGGCCGGGCGTCGCGGGCGGCCTGGGCCCTCTCGCGGTCAGCGTCGATCTCCGGGAACGCCTCGGCCGTCATCGCCCAGGCGATCCCGGCGCCGGCCTTCTCGGCGCATTCGGCGGACTGGTCGTCCGGGTGCGGCTCGTACGGCGGTACGTCCGGGTGGCTGCCCAGCAGCGCGGCGTCGAACGCCTCGACGGTGGAGCCCATCCGGATCGCCATGAGCCGCATGTGCGACAGGTTGAGGTAGAAGTAGCCGCCGAACATCCCGGCGACCTGCGGCCGGTCGGCGTCCAGCTCGTGCGGGAGGTCGACCCCGAAGTCGATGAACCCGCGCCGCCAGCCCTTGAGCAGGCCCTGCTCGAACACCAGCGTCCAGCCGAGCGGGCTGGCCGGGTCGGGGAGGACCTCGCCTGCGTTGGCGCGGGTGTAGTGCGGCAGCCGCTCGCTGACCCGCCAGTCGGTGACGAAGGAGTCGGCGGTCTCTTCAGGGCGCGTCACCATGCGGAGGTCCCCCCGTCCACGTTGACCAGCGCGCCGGTGATGCCCGCGCCGGTCTCACCGGCGAGCAGCACCGCCATGGCGGCCACCTGCTCCACGGTGTTCAGTTTCTTGATCATGGATTCCTGGGCGTACCCGTCCAGGAACTGCTCGTAGGTGATGCCCTGGGCCTCGGCGGCGACCGGTCCGGCCTCCTTCATCAGGTCGGTCTCCACTGCCCCCGGGCAGATGGCGTTGCTGGTGACGCCCATCGGCCCGTACTCGAACGCGACCGCCTTGGTGAAGCCGTTGATGGCGTGCTTGTTGGTGATGTAGTGGCTGATCGCCGCCTTGGTGGCCTGCTTGCCCTCCACGGAGGAGATGTTGATGATCCGGCCGTGGGAGGCCGCGACCATGTGGCGCAGGGCCCGGCGGGTGCCCCAGAAGGTCGCGTTGAGGTTGAGGGCCAGGGCGTTGTCCCACGCCTCGTCGCCGAGCTCGTGGACGAGTGCGAAGCCATCGGAGCCGCCGGCGTTGTTGACCATGATGTCCAGCCGCCCGTAGAGGCGGGCCGCGAAGTCGACCAGGTCCTCGACCTGTTCCCGGACGCGCACGTCACAGCGCTGGAAGGCGGCGTCGTCGCCCGCGTCGAGCTCGTCGAGCGCCTGCTTGCCCTTGTCCTCCGACCGGCCGCCCATGACGACCTTGGCGCCCTGGGCCGCGAACGCCCGGGCGATGCCGAAGCCGATTCCCCGGGTGCCCCCGGTGATGACGGCGACCTGTCCTTGTAGTTGCACGGATGGCTCCCTAGCGGTGCGGTGAGCGGCGACGGTTCTCCACGTCGGGCGCGGGGACGGTTCTCCACGTCGGGCGGAATGTGCGGGGCGCGTCGGCGATGAGTATGACCTCAGTCACAACGACTGTGCAACGGTTTGAAGCACTAGAAACTAAATCCAGTATCTAGTTACTGATCGAGAATTCGTCGCGTTGACCTGTGAGGACTGCCGTTCGCGGAACGGTGAAGACTGAGATCGAGTGCATGAACTTGTGGGGCTGGACGTCTGCCCCGCTAGTTACTAGAGTCTCTCATAAGTAACTAGCGAGGAGGCGACGATGGATCTCGGACTGGCCGGCCGCAGGGCGCTGGTGACCGGGGCGAGCCGTGGCATCGGCCGCGCCATCGCCGAGGCCCTAGCCGCGGAGGGATGCTCGCTGGCCCTGTGCGCCCGGGGGCCCGAGGACCTGGACAAGGCGCGCGCCGAGCTTGAGGCGGGCCCTCTCCAGCGTCATGGCGCCGCGATCGTGGCCGAGGCCGTGGACGTGAGCGACGTCGCGGCGCTCAGAGGCTTCGTGGACACCGCGGCCGATCGGCTCGGCGGCCTCGACATCGTGGTGTCCAACGTGTCGGCCGGCAACACCAAGGGCGAGGATGCCTGGGAGCAGAGCTTCCGCGCCGACCTGCTGGCTTTCGCCGAGCTCGCTGCGGCCGCCGTGCCGCATCTCGAGCGCAGCGATTCGGCCGCCATCGTGGCGATCGGCACGACCAACGCCTCCGACACCGCCCGCCCGGCCGGTCCCACCCCGTACTCGGCGGTCAAGGCGGCGGTCGTGCAACACGCCTCCGCCCTGGCGCACTCGCTCGCCCCCAAGGGCATCCGGGTCAACACCGTCTCGCCGGGGCCGATCGACTTTCCCGGCGGCCCGTGGGAGCAGATCAGGCAGGCGAGGCCCGCGGTGTACGAGGAAGTGCTGGGCAAGCTGCCGATCGGCCGGTACGGAGCCGCCGAGGACGTGGCCAACGCGGTGGCCTTCCTGGCCAGCCCCCGGGCCGCCTTCGTGGTCGGGGCGAACTTCGTGGTCGACGGCGGGCTCCTCACCCGCGTCCAGTACTAGGACGGCCCGGTGGGTCCCGGCGGCAGGCTCGACGCGGTCCTGGTGTGCGGCGGGCGCTGGCACGACTTCGACCACGCCCGGCTCCGCCTGCTGGCGGAGCTGGCGCGGCACGAACGCGTGCGCACCAGGGTCTTCGAGGACTACGGCTTCGGCGGAGCCCTGAACGCGCCCCTGGACACGGCGGACCTCCTGGTCACCTACACCTGCGACGTGCGGCCGACGCCCTCGCAGCAGGACGCCCTCACCGAGTTCGTCGCGCGTGGGGGCCGCTGGCTCGCGCTGCACGGCACCAACGCGGCCATCGACGCCCCGCCGGACGGCGGCCCTCGCATCTTCCGCACACCTCCGGAGTTCGGGCAGGTCGAGACGGTGCTGGGCAGCCGCTTTCTGGGGCATCCCAAGATCGTCCCCTACCGCGTCGAGGTCACCGACCCGGCGCATCCCCTGGTGGCGGGCATCGAGCCCTTCGAGGTGCGAGACGAGCTGTACGTCAGCAGGTTGCACGGGCCGCTCCAGATCCTGCTGCACACCACCTTCGACGGGCCGTGCCCGGGCTTCGAGGAGGGCCATCACCATGGCGATCCGCTGCGGCCCGTCCTCTACCTGCGGCGACATGGGGCCGGCACGGTCTGCTACCTCACCCTCGGGCACTGCCGGGGCCGGTTCGACGTGCAGGACCTCGGCGTGGACGACACCGGGCGGACCGACCGGGGGAGCTGGGACGTCCCGCAGTTCCAGACGGTGCTCGCCCGGTGCGTCGACTGGATGGCCACTACTTACTAGAATCAATCTATAGTTGTTTCGGCGAAGGAGAACCGATGAACACTCCGCAGGCGCCGGGCTCGGCCCGCTGCCCCGGGCCGAGCGTCCAGGACTATCTCGACCGGGACAGCCGCCCGGTGCCCGCGGTGCTGCGCTACGAAGCCAATGACTTTCTTGGCAGCGAGGACATCGACGTCGAGCGGTTCGTCTCCCCCGAGTGGGCCCGGCTGGAGCAAGAGCGGCTCTGGCGGCGGGTCTGGCAGTTCGCCTGCCTGGAGGACGAGATCCCCGAGGTCGGCGACCACGAGGTCTACGAGATCGGCACTGACTCGGTCCTTATCGTGCGCACCCGGCCCGACGAGCACGGCAGGGACATCCGCGCGTTCGTCAACGTCTGCCTGCACCGCGGCCGCAAGCTGCGCACCGAGGGCGGCAACGTGCCGGAGTTCCGCTGCCCGTTCCACGGCTTCACCTGGAACCTGGACGGCTCGCTGAAGAACCTGCCCTGCGCCTGGGACTTCCCGCACGTGGAGCCGGAGAAGTTCACCCTGCCCGAGGTGCGGGTGGACACCTGGCGGGGGTTCGTGTTCATCAACATGGACACCGCCGCCGAGCCGCTGGCCGACTTCCTGGGCACGTTCCCCGAGTACTTCGTCTGGCCGCTGGAGGACCGCTACAAGGCGCTGCACATCGCCAAGGTCCTTCCGTGCAACTGGAAGGTGGCCCAGGACGCGTTCATCGAGTCCTTCCACGTCATCGCGACGCATCCGCAGCTGCTGCCCTGGCTGGCCGACGCCAACTCCCAGTACGACGCCACCGCCGACCAGCCCAACTGGAGCCGGATGATCAACGTGCAGGGCGCGCCCAGCCCGCACGTCGCCGGCACGGTGACCGAGCAGGACGTGCTGGAGACGTTCTACTTCTCCCGCTCGTTCTACGCCGCCTCCCAGGGCCGCGACCTGCAGGTGGCGGACGGGGAGATGCCCCAGGTCCCGGAGGGCGGCACCGCCCGCGCGGTGCTGGCCGAGCAGATGCGCACGCAGCTCGCCGCGGCGACCGGGCGGGACCACTCCGCGACATCCGACAGCGAGCTGCTCGACGCCGTTCACCATCTGGTGTTCCCCAACTTCCACCCGTGGGGCGGCGTGAAGAGCAACATCGTCTACCGGTTCCGGCCCCACGGGCTGGACCCGGACTCCTGCATCGCGGAGATCATCTACATGTCCGCCTACCCGCCGGAGGGGCCGAAGCCGAAGCCCGCCAAGATCCGCTGGGTGCCGGATGACGCGCTGTTCGCCGACATCCCCGAGCTCGGCCTGGTCGGCCCGGTCTTCGACCAGGACATCGAGAACCTGCCGCATGTGCAGACGGGCCTGAAGTCCCTGCGCAAGCCCGGCATCACGCTGAGCAACTACCAGGAAAGCCGCGTCCGGCACTTCAACCGCACTCTGGACGCCTGGATGGAAAGGTGACCGGGACGCTGGACGGAAAGGTGACCAGGACGGTCGTCGTCCAGCCGGCCGGGCTGGAGATCGTGGTCGAGGACGGCGAGTCGCTGATGCGGGCCGCCGAACGCCAGGGCTACCGGTGGCCGACCATCTGCGGCGGCCAGGGCACGTGCCGCACCTGCTTCGTGCAGGTGGACGACGGCCTGGCGCACTGCTCGGGGATCGGCGGGCTGGAGCGGGAGGGCATCGCGGCGCTGCGCAGGCCGGTCGACGGGCGCACCAGGCTGGCCTGCCAGCTGCGCGTCACCGGCGGGCCCGTGACCGTGACCAAACGCGGCGTACGCCGCCGGACCGAGGGGGAACAAGGTGTCGGCTGACGAGGAGAACAAGGTGTCGGCTGACAGGGAGAACAGGGTGTCGGCTGGCAAGGAGGTCGTCCACCCGCTGACCAAGCAGGTGTACCGGCTCACCTCAGAGGGCCTGGTCGAGGTGTACGACCCGGCCACCGGCCTGCGGGGCCTGTTCGACGAGCGAGCACAGTGGCAGTCCGGCGAGCTGCGCCACGCAGACATGCAGGTCGCCGGGTGGGTCGGGCGGCTGGCCAAGCGCAACCCTCTCCCCCAGGAGCCGTGACCGTGCCGCGCACCCGCGTGGTGTGCCTGGTGCGGCGCCCCGACGGTGATCCGGTCCCTGAGGACTTCGCCGTGGAGGAGCGGCCGTTGCCCGAGCCCGGCGAGGGGCAGCTTCTGGTGCGCAACGTCTACATGAGCGTCGACCCGTCCATGCGCGGGCGGCTGGAGGCCACCGAGAAGCACTACACGCACAACTTCCGGCCCGGCGAGCCGCTGGACGGACGCGCGATCGGCGAGGTGATCGTCGCCCGCGTGCCCGGCATCGAGCCGGGCGCGTACGTGCGTCACCATCTCGGCTGGCGGGAGCACTCGGTGGTGGACGCCGTGGACGCGTCCACCGTGGACGTGTCGGTCGCGCCGCCGCGGACATGGCTGGGCGTGCTCGGCTCGACCGGCTTCACCGCCTACGTCGGGCTGGTGCGGGCCGGTGAGCTGCGGGCCGGTGACACGGTGTTCGTCTCCGCCGCGGCCGGCGCGGTGGGCAGCGCGGCCGGCCAGTTCGCCCGGCTGCTGGGCGCCGGACGGGTCGTCGGCAGCGCGGGCGGCGAGCGCAAGCGCGGTCTGGTCGTCGAGGAGTTCGGTTACGACGCCGCGTTCGACTACCGGGCGGAACGGCCGCAGGACGCGCTGGCCCGGCTGGCGCCGGGCGGCGTCGACCTCTATTTCGACAACGTCGGCGGAGTCCAGCTCGTGGCGGCCCTGCACGCCCTGCGGCAGGGCGGCCGGGTCGCGCTGTGCGGCATGGTCTCCCAGTACGGCGACCGGCGCGACCAGCAGGACCTTCAGCACCTCGTTCAGGCCGTCCTCAAGCGCCTGACCCTGCGGGGATTCATCGTCCGCGACCACGAGGACCTGCGGCCGGAGTTCGAGCGGCGGGCCGCGGGCTGGCTCGCCACGGGCGAACTGGTCGCCTGCGAGACCGTCGTCGAGGGGCTGGACAACGCCGCCGGGGCGCTTCTGTCGATGCTGCGCGGTGCCAACGTGGGAAAGATGCTCGTCCAAGTCGGCGAGGAGCGCTGACCCGCCCCGGAACACGACCCGGGGCAGGAGCCGGATCACGAACCGGGGCGGGAGTCAGATCAGGAGCCGGGGACGGGGACGGGTTCGGCGGCCGGGACGCGCCGGTCGGCGACCAGGTGGGCGGTCTCGTTCACCGACTCCACGACCACCCGGCCCGCAGGTACCCGGCGGACTCGTGACACCGAGGTGTAGCCCGGGTGGAACCAGAAGACGCGGGGCGCGCCGATCACCATCGCGAGATAGGCGTTGATCAGTCCACCATGCGAGACCACCACGACCCGGCCGCCCGGATGCGCGTCCATGATCTGGTTCATCACCCGGCTGATCCGCCCGCGGAAGGCGGGCAGGTCCAGCTCCGGCACGAAGTCCTCGAACCGTCCCTCGGCGAGGGCGACGGCCCGCGGATCTCCCGGGTCGAACTCCTCGAGTGGCGTGTAGACCACGGGCTGGACGGTCTCGCCGTCCCATTCCCGCAGGTCGTCCAGCACGTCGGCGATCATGCCCAGCCGCCGTTCGACGGGCGCGGCGGTGTCGCGGGCGCGCTGGTAGGGGCTCGTGCAGACCGCGTCGACACGTTCACCGGTCAGCCAGCCGGCCAGCCGCTCGGCCTGTGCGACGCCGGTCTGCGAAAGCCCCGGATCCATCACCCCACCCTCCGGCAGTGCGTGCCTCACGAGTAGCAGCTCGGTCATGCGTTTTTGTTTCTCCTATCCGGGGTCAGCCTGCGATGGTCCGCTCGGATGCCCAGTACGGGCGGCGCAGCGCGCGCTTGTCGAGCTTGCCCATGGCATTGCGGGGCAGTTCCTCTACGAATTCGTATGTCCTGGGGCATTTGTAGGCGGCCAACCGTTCCCTGCAGTGCGCGTCGAGAGCTGTGGGGGAGAGGGCCGGGTCACTTGGCACCACCAGTGCCCGCAGCGCCTCCCCCATGTCGGGGTCGGGGACCCCGATCACCGCTACATCGGCAACACCGGGATGTTGGGCGAGTACCGCCTCGCATTCGGCCGGGTAGAGGTTGACGCCGCCGGAGACCACCATGTCCGCGGAGCGGTCGGTGATGTGGATGTAGCCGTCCTCGTCGACGTATCCGATGTCGCCCAGGGTGAACAGGCCCGGCGCCAGGTACGCCGCGCGGGTTTTGGCCTCGTCGGCGTGGTAGCGGACGCCGTGCCCGTCAGGTGCGCGGAAGGCGAGCCTGCCGATCTCGCCCCGGGGGAGAGGGCGCGCGTCCTGGTTCACCACGACAGCCTCGAACGGCGGGACGGCGCGGCCGACCGAGCCGGGATGCGCCAGCCACTCACGGCTGTCGATCCTGGCGACAGTGCCGACCTCGCTGGCCCCATAGGACTCCATCAGCACCGGTCCGAACCACTCGATCATCGCTCGCTTGACGTCGGGCGGGCAGGCCGAGCCGGTATGCGCGACCAGCCGCAGGCTGGAGACGTCGTGGCGGGCGCGCTCGGCCTCCGGAAGCGCCAGCAGCCGCTGGAAATGCGTGGGGACCATGACCGAGGAGGTGACACGCCATTCGTCGATACGGCTCAGGCACCGCTGGGCGTCGAACCTTCCGAGCACGACTACCGGCTGGCCGGACACCAGGTGGCGCAGCGCGGTGAGCGGCCCGTTGTGCTGGAGCGGACCTACGACCAGATGGGGCCCGTCCGGGAAATTCGACCCCGCGGAGATCGCGGTCAGGTAGTCGGCGGCGGTCCGGTCTCGCGGGTCGGCCCAGCGGACCTCGGTCCCGCGGGCGCGGCCGGTCGTGCCGGAGGTGTAGACGAGCGGTGGCCGCGCCGGGCGCCCATCGGGCACGGGGCGTACGGGCGCAGAGCACCAGTCGTCCCAGGCGACGACGGGGCCGTCGGCTTGACCGGCCCGCGAGCCCTGCACCGCCACGGCGCGTAGCCCCAGCTCGGCTCCGGCGCGGACGGCGGCCTCGCGGCCCGTCGGGCCGGTGACGGCCGCGACCACCCCGGCGTCGGCGAACTGGTCGGCCATCTCACGGGCGGTGAGCTGGCGTGAGGTCGCGACGGTGCCCACTCCGGCCAGCAGCCCGGCGGCGTGCGCCACGAGCGTGGCGGTGGTGTTCTCACCGATCACCGCGACGCGCTCGCCGGCTCCGGGGGCCAGGCCGAGCAGGACACCGGCGACCCGCTCCACCTGGTCGGCGAACCGGCTCCACGTCAGCGTCACGCTGTCGTCGGCCAGCGCCGGCGCGTCCGGTGCCGTGCGGGCGCGCTCGGCGATCACTTTCCGGGACACCGGACTCCTTCCCGGCGGCCTCCGGGGCCACCGACGTTCTTTGGCTTGCGGGCCTTACGGAGGCTTGCGGGGATCACGGGGAAGGGTCGACGGGCGCCGGATGCCCGGCGGCCCATTGGTGTGCGGCCTTCGAGGCCACCCAGGCGATGGCGTTGCCGAGCAGGCGCCGGTACGGGGGGAGGGCGAACGTGGCGGCGGAGTCGCCCGGCTGGAGCATCACCAGAGGGCTGCGCCCGGCCACGGTCGCCCAGCCGATGAGATCGGACGGCGGCGGGTGGCCCGTGCAGTCGGGGGCCGCCTCCTCCCCGTGCAGCACATGCTCGTACGTGCGCACGAACAGCGCCGGATCGAGATCGGCGTCGGCGCGGAGCAGCGGGACGACCTCGGATGCGAAGACCGGGCAGCAGTACAGCTCGTCGTCCAGCTCGAAGTCGCCGACGCCCGCGCACACGGGGTGGTCGGGGGCGGCCACGCGGGCGGTGTATCGGGTGAGCCGGGTCCCCGAGGACGGCCAGTCCTTGCCGCGCAACCGTCCGGGGGCGTAGTGGAAACGTCCGCCCAGCGCGTTCGCCCAGCCCTCCCAGCCCGGCCATCCGGCCAGCGCGTGATGCAGCATGACCAGGCCCTGCCCTTGGTTGAGCAGTTCCGCCAGCGTCCGGGCGGTGGTGGGGTCGGGGCCGGACGGCTCCGGGGCCCGGCCGCGTTCGAGACGCAGGCCGGGCAGGTCGTGGCAGACGACGGCGTCGAAGGCGTCCGCATGCCGGGGGCTCAGCCAGCCCTGCGCGGACGGTTGCACGGCGTGGGCCCATGCCCAGGCGCGCTCGGCGCAGACCGCGTCCATCATGGCGCCGAACGCGTCGAGATCGACGCGATGGCCGCCGGTGATGGCGAGGATCCGCCGTGCGCCTGCCATGGCCCCTCCTCGTCGGACGGCGTGCCGGCCACTCCGGCCGCGCGAAGTAACTGTATTCAGTGTTAACAAACTTGGACAAGGCTCTGGACAAGACTTACTGAAGTCGACTACAAAAAAGTCAGGGCTGTCCGCCCACTCCGCACGACGCGCGCCTCTCGCGCCGCCGGGCCGGGGCCACCCCGCGTGAGGAGCTTCCACCAGTGCCACCAGCAACGACCGACCCCCTGACAGGGCAGGCGCCGCCAGCCGAGGTGACCCGGGACGTCCATGAGCGCATGGTCCGCATCCGGCTGTTCGAGACCGAGGCGGGCCGGCTGATGGAGGCCGGCCGCCTGCCCGGCTTCCTGCACCTGTACGTGGGGCAGGAGGCGGTGGCGGCCGGGGTGATGAGCGCGCTCGCCGACACCGACCAGATCACCTCGACGCACCGCGGTCACGGGCACGCGGTCGCCAAGGGCGCGCGGTTCCGCGAGATGTACGCCGAGCTGTTCGGCAAGGCCACGGGCTACTGCCACGGCCACGGCGGCAGCATGCACATCAACGACCTGTCCATCGGGATGCTCGGCGCCAACGGCATCGTCGGCGCGGGCATCCCGATCGCGGTGGGCGCCGCCTTCGCCAGCGTCTACCGCGACGACGGCGGGGTCGCGGTCGCCTTCTTCGGCGACGGCGCCAGCAACATCGGGGCCTTCCACGAGGCGGTCAACATGGCCGCCGTGCTGCGGCTGCCGGTGGTCTTCGTCTGTGAGAACAACGGCTACGCCGAGTTCACCGCCCAGGCCGGCCACATGCTGCTGACCGACGTCGCCGACCGCGCGGACGCCTACGGCATCGCCAAGGAGATCGTGGACGGGATGGACGCCGTCGCGGTGCACCTGGCCGCCCGGCGCGCCGTCGACCGCGCCCGCTCCGGCGGCGGCCCCACCCTGCTGGAGGCCAAGACCTACCGCTATTACGACCACCAGGGGGTCAAGGGCCTGCGCATCCCGTACCGCCCGCAGGAGGAGATCGACGCCTGGAAGGCGCGCGACGCCATCGACGCCCTGGAGTCCTGGCTGGTCGAGCACGGGCGCGCCACCCGCGAGGACCTTGAGGCCGTTTGGGACAGGACCCGGCGGGAGATCGCCGAAGCGATCGAGTACGCCGAGCGCAGTCCCGACCCCGATCCGGACACCGACCTGCTCCGCGACGTCTACACGACGTACACCACTGACACCACGGGGAACGCCTCATGACCACCCTCTCGGCGGGCAGTGCTGCCCCCGCCGCCGCACCCGTCGTCACGCGTCAGCTCAGCTACGTCAAGGCGTTCAACGAGGGCCTGGCGCAGGCGATGCGAGAGGACGCCGACGTCTTCGTCGCCGGGGAGGACGTGGCCGGCTACGGCGGCGTCTTCCACATGTTCGACGGCCTGCTCGGCGAGTTCGGGCCGCGCCGCGTCGTGGACACCCCGATCGCCGAGATGGCGCTGGTCGGGCTGGGCGTGGGCGCGGCGGCCCGCGGCCTGCGGCCGGTGATCGACCTGATGTTCATGGACTTCCTCGGCGTCTGCCTCGACCAAGTGGTCAACCAGGCGGCCAAGATGAAGTACATGTACGGCGGCGCCGTCTCGGTCCCGCTGACCATCACCACCGCCTCGGGCGCCGGCCTGGGTGCGGCGGCACAGCACAGCCAGAGCCTGGAGGCGTGGCTGGCGCACATCCCGGGTCTCAAGGTGTGCATGCCCGCCACCCCCTACGACGCCAAAGGGCTCATCGTCGCCGCCGTCCGCGACGGCGACCCGGTGGTGGTGATGCTGAACAAGGTCCTGCTCGGCGCCAAGGGCGAGGTACCCGAGGAGATCTACGAGGTGCCGCTGGGCAAGGCCGACGTGGTGCGCGGCGGAGACGACGTCACCATCGTCACCGTCGGCCGGATGCGGGACGAGGCCGTCAAGGCCGCCGAGGAACTGGCCCGGACCGGCGTCCAGGCGGAGGTGATCGACCTGCGCACCGTGCAGCCGCTGGACATCGGCACGGTGCTGGAGTCGGTGCGCAAGACCAACCGCGTGCTCGTCACCCACGAGGCCGTGACGTTCGGGGGTATCGGCGCGGAGATCGCCGCACAGATCCAGGACCAGGTGTTCGACCATCTCGACGCCCCGGTTCTCCGGCTCGGCGCCCCGTTCTCGCCGGTGCCGTTCGCCCCCGTGCTGGAAAAGGCGTACGTGCCGGACGCCGAGCGGATCGCCGCCGGCTGCCGCCGCCTCCTTGAGCGGAAGTGACCGCATGGCGACCGAGGTGCTGCTGCCCAAACTGGGCCTGACCATGCAGGAAGGCACGATCGAGGAGTGGCTCGCCGCGCCGGGCGATCCGGTGCGGGTGGGTGACCCGCTGCTGCGCATGACCACCGACAAGGTGGACATCGACGTGGAGGCGGAGGGTGAGGGCGTCTTCCACCCGGCCGTGGAGGTCGGTGTCACGCTGGCCCCCGGCACGGTCATCGGCTGGCTGCTGGCCGGCGGCGAACCGATCCCGGCGTCGCCGACCCCGGCCTCGGGGACCCTGGACTCGGCCGTGCCACCGCTCGCCCAGGACCCGCAGGAGCCACAGGACTCCGTCACGGTGCAGGTGGGGAGGTTGTTCGCCTCACCCAACGCCCGCCGGGTCGCGGCCGCCCACGGCGTGGACCTGGCCGCGCTGCGCGGCACCGGGCCCGGGGGCCGGGTGGTCTCCGAGGACGTCGAGGACTACGTGGCCGCCCAGGCGGACGCCCCCGCCCCACAGGCCGACGGCGCCGTGGTGTCCGGGCCGCTCGTACGCCGCTACGCCAGCGAACGCGGCGTCGACCTGGCCGCCGTCAACGGCACCGGCGTAGGCGGGCGCGTCCGGCGCGCCGACATCGACGCCGCCGTGATCGACGCCGCCGTGGCCGACGCCGCCGTGGCCGAGGCTGCCACCGGCCCCACGGCGACGGGCACACGCGTCATCCCGTTCAAGGGAATGCGCGGGGCCATCGCCAAGCGCATGCACGCCAGCCTTCAGGAGATGGCCCAGCTCACCCACGGCTACGAGGTCTGCATGGACGGCGTCGCCGACCTGCGCGCCCGGCTCAAGGAGGAGTGGGCCGGCACCGGCCAGCCCGTGCCGACCCTCAACGACTTCGTCGTGCGGGCGGCGTCGCTGGCCCTGCGCGAGCATCCCCTGCTGAACGCCACCGTCCGCGACGACGGCGTCCACCTGCTGGAGGAGATCCACGTCGGGCTGGCCGTGGCGGTTCCGGACGGCCTGATCGTCCCGGTGATCAGGGACGCCGCCGGCCGTTCGCTGGCCGGGCTGGCCGGGATCACCCGCGAGCTGGCCGGCGCCGCCCGGGCCGGCACGCTGCGCCTGGACCAGCTCGAAGGCGCCACGTTCGTGGTGACCTCGCTCGGCAGTTACGGCGTCGACATGTTCACCCCGGTGATCTATCCGGGCAATGTCGCGATCCTGGGGGTCGGACGGCTGCGGGACGGGGTGGCCTGGGAGGGTGACCGGCCGCTGCGCACGCGGGTGCTCACGCTGAGCCTGACGTTCGACCACCGGGCGGTGGACGGTGCCCCGGCCGCCGAGTACCTGCGCACGATCGACCGGCTCCTGCGGCAACCGCTGCGCCTGCTCGCCGGGTGACCTCGCCGCCGGCTACTGCGCCGCCTGCTACTGCGGTGCCATCCCCGTGACCTTGTCGGCCAGGGCGACGACCTCCGCCAGGAACGCGCGGTGGCCCAGCCTCTGGTACGTGACGTCCTTGGCCAGCCAGGAGGCGACGGTCGTCTCCAGAAGGGACAGCAGGCCGACGCCGATCACCTCGGCCTCGCCCGCGGCGAGCCGTCCCCGCGCCCGGCGGGTGGCCTTGCTCAGCAGGTCCAGCAGCTCTGTGCGCTGCTGCCGCCGCACCACCTCGACGTCCTGGTTCACGCCCACCGAGGAGATGAAGTAGGTCTTGCCCGCGGCCTCGTGCTGGTCGATCCAGCGCACGACGCCGGTCAGCATCTCGCCCAGCCGCTCGCCCCGCGGCAGCCCGTCGGCGGCCTGCGCCGCGTGGGCGATGAGCGCGGCGCCGAAGCTCTGCACGCCCTCCAGCAGGATCTGGTCCTTGGACGCGAAGTGGTAGTACACAGCCGCCGACGTCATGCCCGCCCGCTCGGCGATGTCGGCGACCGTGACCATGTCGGGCGCCTGCACGGCGAACAGGTCCATGGCGGCGTCGACGACGGCCTGGCGGCGGGAGGGCCGGTGCGCCGCGCGTGGAGCGGAGATGGTCATGGTGTGCCTAGTCTGCCCGCCAGGTGGGCAGCTGTCATCTCGCTGGAATAGGGTCGAGCCGTGACCGAGGCGCAGCAAGAGCAGCGGCAGCCCGCGCATCGTCCGTCGCGGCGGCAGCACATCGTCAACGCGGCCGTGCGGGTGTTCGGGCGGGCAGGGCTTGCCGACGCGAGCATCCAGGAGATCGCCGACGAGGCCGGGGTGGCGGCGACGGCCGTCTACTACCACTTCAGCGGCAAGGAGGAGCTGTTCGACCTCGCCCTGCGCCGGGTCCTGGACCAGCTGGACGAGGTGGTCCGGCGGTCCAGAGCGGACGACGAGCCGGGCGATCCGGAGACCCTGGCCAAGGTGATGGACGCGGTGTGGGACTGGATGGAGGAAAACCCGGACTCCGCCCGCATGTACCAGCTCCACCTGGCCGGAGCGACGGGGCAGGCGCGGGTGATGCGCGAGGAGTTCGAGCAGCGGCACGTGCAGCGGGCCTTCGACTACCTGGCCGACCGGCAGCCGCGCAACGCCCGGTCCGCCGCCGCCCGGCACGCCGCCCAGACGCTGGCCGTCCGGACCATGATCACATCGACGATCTACGTGTCGGCGCTGCGGGCCGAGGGCGGGCCGCTGTCGACCCTGCCGCAGCGTTCGGTACGCCGGGCCCTGCATGACCTCGCCCAGCGCCTGGTGTCCTCCTGACCAGCCGTTTCGCCTGGTAATCCAAGGGCCGTTGCACTAAGGTGCTACTTACTGAAGTTCGTCATCAGTAAGTCCCTGGCCCCGGGAGGCTCCGGTGGACGTTGCGGTCGTGGATCCCGCCCTCTTCGCCGGGACGGTGCCGCCCCGGCTGGCCGGCTCACGCTGTCCCGGCTGCGCGACCGTCACGTTCCCGTCTCGCGGCTCGTGCCCGTGCTGCCCAGCCGGGGCGATGTCCGCGCACACGCTGCCCGAGCGCGGGGTCGTGTGGTCGTGGACGGTGCAGGAGTTCGAGCCCAAGCCCCCGTACCGGCGGCTTGGAGAGGAGTTCGTGCCGTACGCGGTCGGCTATGTCGACCTCGGCGAGGTGATCGTGGAGTCCCGGCTGGACGTCCCCCGCGAGCGGCTGCGGATCGGGCTCCCCGTGCGGCTGACCACGATCCCCGCCCATCTCGGCGAGGACGGCGCCGAGGTGCACACCTTCGCTTTCTCCGCCGACGCCTTCTCCGCCGACGAGGACGGGGAGGTCCGGTGAGCGCCCGAGAGGACGTCTACATCGTCGGGGCGGGCATCCACCCGTTCGGCCGCAACGAGCACGTGGACGGCCTCACGATGGCCGAGCTGGCGTGCCGGGGTGCGCTGGCCGACGCCGGGCTCGCCTGGCAGGACATCGGCTACGCGGTCGGCGGCTCCAACGAGGCCGGCAAGC
Source organism: Actinomadura sp. 6N118 (assembly GCF_044326415.1). NCBI lineage: Bacteria > Bacillati > Actinomycetota > Actinomycetes > Streptosporangiales > Thermomonosporaceae > Actinomadura > Actinomadura sp. 6N118. The sequence continues at coordinate 404,087 of NZ_JBIRAZ010000006.1, forward strand.
CCGACACCCTGGTCGACCGGCTGGGGCTCACCGGCGTCCCGTTCGTCAATGTGCGCAACGGGTGCGCGACCGGTGGGGCCGCCCTGGCCACGGCGGCCGGCGCGCTGCGCGCCGGGGAGGCGGGCACGGCCCTGGTCGTGGGGTTCGACAAGCACGAGCGCGGCGCGTTCAGCCGGCCTGCCGCCTCCTACGGCCTCGGCGAGTGGTACGCCACCACCGGGATGATGCTGACCACCCAGTACTTCGCCCTCAAGACCCGCCGTTACCTGCACGAGCACGGTATCCCGGAGGAGACGCTGGCGACCGTGGCCGCGCGGGCGCTGCGCAACGGCGCCCGCAACCCGATGGCCTGGCGGCGCAAGGAGCTGTCCGAGCAGGAGATCATGGACGGCGCCCCGGTGAACCCGCCGCTCACCAGATACATGTTCTGTTCACCGGCGGCCGGGGCGGTGGCGCTCGTCCTGGCCACGGGGGAGCGGGCGCACGACCTGTGCGAGCGGCCGGTCCGGTTGGCGGCGCTGTCGCTCAGAACCCGCCGCTTCGGCTCGTTCGAGGTGTTCTCCCCATGGCTGGCGCCGGAGCCGTACCACAGCCCCAGCATCGACGCCGCCGCCGCGGCGTTCGACCGCGCCGGGGTGCGCCCGTCCGAGGTGGACGTCGCGCAGGTGCAGGACACCGACAGCGGCTCGGAGATCATCCATCTGGCCGAGACCGGCCTGTGCAAGGCGGGGGAGCAGGAGACGCTGCTGCGCGAGGGCGCCACCGAGGTGGACGGCCGCCTGCCGGTCAACACCGACGGCGGTTGCCTGGCCAACGGCGAGCCGATCGGCGCGTCCGGGCTGCGGCAGGTCCATGAGGTCGTCCGGCAGCTTCAGGGCCGCGCTCTCGGCGCGCAGGTGCCCGGTTCGCCACGCGTGGGCTTCACGCACGTGTACGGAGCCCCGGGCGTCAGCGTCTGCACCGTCCTCACTTAGCAGGAACGGGGCATCAGGAACGGGGCAGCTGGGAGAACGCGCCCTTGTCGGCCCGTGGCTCGCGGGGCAGGCCGAGCACCCGCTCACCGATCAGGTTCCGCTGGATCTCGTCCGTGCCGCCCGCCACCCGGTAACCGGGGGCGCCCAGCAGGTGCCCGGTCCAGGCGAACGTGCCCGGCTCGCCGGTGTCGGCGGCGATGCGCGACCCCATCAGCTCGGCGGCGACCCGGCCGGTCAGGGTGAGCGTCTGCGAGGCCATCAGCTTGGTGATGGACGCGGCGGGGCCGGGGCGCCGCCCGGCGGCGGTGGCCCGGGCCACCCGGTCCACCGTGGCGGCGTGCAGGACGGCCCGCACGTGCAGGTCGGCCAGCCGCTGCCGCGCCAGCGGGTCGCCGGTGCGGCCGAGCCGGCGCGCCAGCGCCACCACGTCGCCTGCCGACCCGCCCTTGCGGCGTCTGCCCGCCCCGGAGGCGGACCGCTCGAACGACAGCGTGGCGTTGGCGATCTCCCAGCCCTGGCCGGGCTTTCCGAGCCGCAACGCGTCGGGGACGCGCACCTGCTCCAGGAACACCTCATTGAAGGAGGACCCGCCGCTCATCTGCCGGATCGGCCTGATCGTCAGCCCCGGGGCGTCCATCGGCACCAGGAACGCGGTGATCCCGGCCTGCTTGACCACGTCGGGGTCGGTGCGCGCCAGCACCATTCCGTAGTCGGCGAACCGGGCGCCGGAGGTCCACACCTTCTGGCCGGTGACGACCCACGCGTCGCCCTCGCGCACGGCCTTGGTGGACAGCGCGGCCAGGTCGGAGCCCGCGCCGGGCTCGCTGAACAGCTGGCAGGCCAGCAGATCCGTCCGCTGGAAGGCGCGGGCGAACCGCCGGCGCTGCTCCTGAGTGCCGTAGACGGCGACCGCAGACCCGATCAGCCCCACGGTGACGCTGATCAGCTCGGTGCTCGGCGGCACCGCGAAGGCCGTCTCCTCCTGTGCGAACGCGGACGCGTACGCGGCGGGCAGACCGCGGCCGCCGTGCTCCTCGGCCAGGGTCAGCGCCTGGAATCCGGCGTCGAACCTCGCCCGCTGGTAGGCGCGGACCCGGTCCAGCAGTGCCCGCTCCTCGTCGTCGGGCAGGTTGTGGAAGACGGCGTAGTCGTCCAGTTCCTCGTCATGGTCGAAGCTCTTGGGCGGCAGGGTGGCGGCAAGCCATCGGCGTACCTGCTCCCGCCACTGCTCCAGGGTGGGTGTGGGCATGTCCGCTCCTCGTTCTCGACCGCGCATTACCAGCCCAGCAGCCGGGCGAGCTGTTCGCGGTGATGGGCGGAACCGCCGAGCAGCGCGGCGTCGGCCACCGCCCGCCGGAAGTACAGGTGCGCGTCGTGTTCCCAGGTGAAGCCGATGCCGCCGTGGAGCTGCACGGTCTCCTCGGCCACCCAGGTGTAGGCCTCGCAGCACCAGCTCTGCGCCACTGCCGCGGCCTCCGCCAGGGCAGGCGGGTCGTCCTCGACGGCCACCCCGCGCAGCACCGCCGACCGGGCGGTCTCCACCTGCAGCAGCATGTCGGCGCAGCGGTGCTTGACCGCCTGGAAGCTGCCGATGGCCCGGCCGAACTGGGTGCGCTCACAGGTATAGGCGACGGTCATGTCCAGGCACGCCTGGGCGCCACCGAGCTGTTCGGCCGACAGGGCCACCAGCGCCAGGTCGAGACCTTCGGTGACCGCCGCCGCGCCGGTTCCGCCGACTGTGACGCGGATGGCCGGGGTGTCGTCCAGCAGCAGCATCGCCTGGGAACGGCTCAGGTCGAGGCATGGGGTGGGCTGCGCCGTCACGCCCGGGGCGCCGGCGGCCACGGTGAACACGTCCACGCCGTCCGGCCCGGTCGCCGCGACGACGAACCCGGTGGCGCCGGTGCCGTCGAGCACGAACGGGCTCATCCCGGTCAGTCGCCAGCCGTTCACGGCCGGGTGCGCGGTCACCGCCAGGCCCTCCGGGCGCCATACGCCGTCGGCGTCGGCGACGGCCAGCGCGTGCACCCGCCCCTCGGCCACGTCCTTGAGGGCAGTCGTGGCGAGCGGGCCGCACCGGGCGAGCACCTGGCCCGCCAGCACGGTCGAGCCCAGGAACGGCACCGGCGCGAGCACTCGGCCCAGCTCTTCGCAGACCACGGCCAGTTCGGCCAGGCCACCGACGCCGTACGGCTCGGGCAGGCCCAGCCCGGCGAGTCCCACTTCCTGGGCGAGCACACGCCACAGCCGCTCGTCGTATCCCCGCCCGCTCTCGTCCAGCTCGCGGACGGCCGTCGTCCCGCCCGCGTCGGCACAGACCTCGCGGACAGTGTCCCGCAGAGCCTCCAGCTCCTCGTCGTCCAACGTCGAGGTGCCGGTCTGCGCGGTGCCGGTCTGCGCGGTGGCGGACTGCGAGGTGCCCGTGGTCATGAGGTCCTGTCTTCCTGAGCGGCGCAGGTCGCCTGGGCGGCGGCCAGGCGGGCGATCGGCACCCGGCCGGGTGAGCAGGACACGTAGTCCAGGCCCAGCCGGTCGCACAGCTCGATCGAGGCCGGGTCGCCGCCGTGCTCGCCGCACAGGCCGAGCTTGATGCCCGGACGCACCGCCCGGGCCCGCTGGACGGCGATCTCGATCAGCGCGCCGACCCCGTCGGCGTCGAGCCGCTCGAACGGGCTCGCGGCCAGCAGCCCGCCCGCCACGTACGGCTCCAGGACCCGCCGCTCGACGTCGTCGCGCGAGAAGCCGTAGGTGAGCTGGGTCAGGTCGTTGGTCCCGAAGGACAGGAACTGCGCGGTACGCGCCAGCTCCCCGGCCAGCAAGGCCGCGCGCGGCGTCTCCACCATGCTGCCGATCCGGTACGGGAGGGCGGTGACGTCGATGCCCGCCCGCGCCGCCACAGCCTCGGCGGCGGCGCGGACCTGCCGGGCGGCAGCGGTCAGTTCCTCGGGCAGGCTCACCAGCGGGATCATCACCTCGAGCTCCGGCTCGACGCCCTCGGCGCGCACATCGAGCCAGGCGCCGAACAGCGCCTCGGCCTGAGCCGGGTAGAGCCGGTCGTGCAGCAGGGCCAGCCGTACGCCGCGCACCCCGAGCATGGGGTTGGCCTCGCGCAGTTCCTCGGCGCGCTCCTCGGCCTCGGCGTCGCCGGCGTGGCCGGGCGCGGGCAGGAACTCGTGCATTGGCGCGTCCAGCAGCCGCACGGTGACGGGCCGGGAGCCGATTCCGCGCAGCAGTTCGCGGAAGTCCTCCCGCTGGGCCTCCGCCAGCGCGTCCAGCGCCCGCCGTTCCGCCTCGGGATCGGCGGCCAGGATGACCCGCCGGATCAAGGGCAGCCGCTCGCCGAGGAACTGGTGCTCGGTGCGGCACAGCCCGATGCCCTCGGCCCCGAGCTCCACCGCCGTCCGGGCGTCCCGCCCGGTGTCGGCGTTGGCGCGCACGCCGAGCTTGCGCAGCGTGTCCGCCCAGCCGAGCACGGTCTGCAGCTCGCGTGGCGGACGGGCGGCACTGATCTCGACCGGGCCCGCGTAGACCGCTCCGGTCCGCCCGTCCAGGGCCACCATGTCGCCCTCTCGCAGCGTCTCGCCTCCGGCCGTCGCGGTGCCGGACGCGGCGTCGATCCGCAGCCCGCCGGCTCCGCAGACGGCGGGCACCCCCACGCCGCGCGCCACCACCGCGGCGTGCGAGGCCAGCCCGCCGGCGGTGGTGATCACCCCGGCGGAGGCCAGCATGCCGGGCAGATCGGCCGGCGTGGTCTCTGTGGCGACCAGCACGACAGGGACGCCCTCGTCGGCCCGGGACACCGCCGCGTCGCTGGACAGGACCATCTCACCGCACGCCGCCCCGGCGGAGGCGGGCAGTCCTCGCACGAGTTCGGTCTCGGTGCCGGTCAACCTGAGCCGGGGATGCAGCAACTCCTGCACGTCGGCGGGCCGGACCTGCCGGACTGCCGCGCGCTCGTCGCGGGCGCCCGCGTCGACCAGATCCACGGCCAGGCAGATGTTGGCCAGGGCGGCGGCCCGGTCAGGCCGGGCCGACAGCAGCGCCAGTTCGCCGTCTCGCAACTCGAAGTCCAGGGTGGCGGGCGCCGCGAAGTGCTGTTCCAGCGTGAGCAGCGCGCTCTCCAGAAGCCCCACGCCGCCCGGCACCGCCGACAAGTCCTCGGGCCGGGGTGGGCGGGGCGTGCTGCGGCGCACACCCCGGTAGAACGTGCCAGTGGGACGGAAGGCACCGGTCTCCGCATCGCGGCTGGTGGCAGTGCCGAAGCCGGACAGGTCCCACGGGCCCAGCGCGAGCGCTTGGACGTGCAGTGCCAGCGGCAGGTCAGCGGGCAGCTTCTGGGTGCGCCGCGCGCGCTTGGCCCGTGGTGTCTGCCAGCGGGCCAGCATGGCGCGAGCCGCCACCGAGAGCTGGCCGGCCGGATCGTCGGGAAACGGCGCGGCGGCCTCGGCGGCGATGAGTTCCAGCAGCGCGGGCACCTGCTCGTACGGGTCGGTCACGTCGAGCATCAGGTCGTCCATCGCCGCCCCGGCCACGCCCAGGCCGTGCTCTCCGATGCTGCGCAGCATCGCCGCCCACACCTCGTGCAGCACCTGGTCACGTCCGATGACCTTCATCACGGCATCGCGGTTGTGCGGAGCCAGCCCCACCACCGGCAGATCGGGCGGCAGCCCTGCGACCGGGACGGGGGCGCTGGCGGTGAGCCGCACCAGCATCGGACGCTCACCGTGGGCGAGCCGCCGCCCGGCCAGCTGCTGGAGCAGCTCGACGGCGGCCGTGGCGACGTGCGGATCGGTGAGGGACGCGGCGTCGGCGACCGGCACGGTCAGCCCGGCGACCATGGGCAGGCCCAGGGAGATGAGCTCGTCCATCTGGCCCCCGTGCGTGCCGAGCGTGGCGGCGTCCAGCCCGCGGGCGCGTCCCTGCCCGTAGGGGATCAGCCCGTGCCCGAGTGACGTGCCCGCCCAGGACGCCCGGCCGGAGACGCTCAACCGGCGTCCCTGGTTTCGGCGACCAGGCGCTCCTCGAGCTCGGCGTCCTCGGCGCGGCTGACGCCCAGGGCCAGCAGCAGCTCCTGGTGGAGGTGCATCCAGACCGTGTGGTACGAGTCGACCATCGGTGAGGCCATCCAGGAGTGGTCGCCGTCGTCGAGCCGCTCCAGCGCCGCCTCCAGCCGCGTCAGGTATCCGCCGATGCGGGGCAACACCGGTGCCAGCCGCCGCAGCACGGGCGCGACCGCCTCGTGGACGTCGTCGAGGTCGTCTCGGACCGCGGCGTCGTAGGCGGCGTCCGAGTGGTCGTTGGCGCTCCCGTCCGGGCGGCACTGCCAGGTGGTGCACACGTCGCGCAGGCGCCGGTTGATCGGCAGGAACGCCTCGTACAGGGCGCGGACCCGTCGCTCCTCGGCGGAACCGGAGGGCAGCCGCAGCATCTCACCCGCCAGTTCGGTGCCCTGGGGGGTCGGCATCGCCAGCGCACCCTTGATCACCGCGAGCCCCTGCTCGGCCAGGGTCTCCAATTGCGGGGTCACGGGTCCGCGGTGCATCCCGCGGACGGCGAGCTCGACCAGTTCGGCGGAGCAGTCCTCGGCCAGGGGCGTGGCGGACCGGCCGACGCTGCCGGTGGCTGGCATGGCGGGCATGTCGCGCTCCTCTCCGGCCCCGCGGTGGGCCCGGGGCTGGCGGGGTCACGGCACGGGGGCGACGTGACCTGGGTGGGTGGTGGTGGGAATGAGTGACGTGGATTACATCGGGTGGTGAAGGCATCGTGCCGCGTTAGCGAACTCGACGTCAAGAAACTCGTCGCTACTTTTTGGAGGTTCGATCTAGTAAGCAGCCGCGTCCGGAGGGCCGGGAACCATGCGCGTTCCAGGACGTCGGTACTCCATGGAACACCAGGTCGGCGGCCGTGTGCCAGCCTCCCGGCCGACGATCACCGGGAGTGCCGCGGGCGAGGCCGTCGCCGCCGGGCCCGGCGGGGCATGCGCGGCGGCACGGCTCCGACGCGATCGGAGGCGGGTGCGGTGCCCGGGTGCCGAATCCGGATCCCGTCGCACCTCCCAGCCGGAGCCGGCCGCTTGCGGGGCGCCGCCACAAAACTGCGGGAGAAACTGTAGCCATGATAAAGAAACTGGGTCATACTCCCGGCCATGGGAGCTGACCTTCCGCCCGGCCGGACCTCGTCCGGGCGGGCCCGCGCGGCGGAGCGGCGGTCATGAGCGCGCGCCCCTTCCGCTTCGCCTGCCAGGCCTACCGTTCGACGTCCGCGCGGCACTGGCGGGAGCTGGCCCGCCGGGTCGAGGCGCTGGGCTACACGAGCCTGCAGGTGCCCGATCACTACATCGGCCCCGGACCGGCGCTCGACTCCACGGGGCACTCGGTGCAGGTGCTGGCCGCCGTGCCGGCGATCGCGGTGGCCACCGCGGTGACGTCGACGCTGGAGGTCGGCGCCCGGGTTCTGTGCACCGGCTATCACCACCCGGTCGTCCTGGCCAAGGAGGCCGCCACTCTCCAACTGCTTTCGGAGGGCAGGTTCCAGCTGGGACTGGGCGCGGGCTGGCTAGCGGCGGAGTACGACGCCATGGGCCTGCCGTTCCCGAGTGCCGCTGAGCGCATCGACCGGCTCGAAGAGACACTGGAGCTGGTGCGGCAGTGCTTCGCCGGCGGCCCTGTCGACGTGCGGGGGGAACACGTGCACGCCACCGGCTTCACCGCGGTGCCCGCGATCGAGCGGCCACCACCGATCATGGTGGGCGGCGGGGCGCCGCGTGTCCTGAGGCTGGCCGGTGCCCGGGCCGACATCGTGAGCGTCAACTTCAACAACGCCTCCGGCGTCCTGGGGCCGGACAGCGTCGCGTCGTCCACAGCCGAGCAGACCCGGCGCAAGCTGGACTGGGTGCGGTCCGGGGCGGGAGAGCGCTTCGGCGAACTCACGCTGGAGATCGCCGCCTACTTCGTGGCCGTCGAGTCGGGAACGGGCCCCGGTGTCCAGGCGCTGACGGCGCGCACCGGGCTGGACGCCGAACGGCTCCGCGAGTTCCCGCACGCGCTGGTGGGGTCGGTGGACGCGATCTGTGAGGAGCTCGAACGCCGCCGTGCCGAGTACGGCTTCTCCTACGTGACCGTGGGCGAGGCGGTCCTGGACGACTTCGCGCCCGTCGTCGCGCGGCTGTCCGGCCGCTGAGGCCCCCGATCGGTGCTCGTCTGGAAGGGAGCGAAAGCACATGCAGTCCGAGGTGACCTCTCCGGTCGCTCTGGTGACCGGTGCCGGTTCGGGCATCGGCCGGGCGACCGCCGAACTCCTGCTCTCCCGCGGCCACCGGGTCGTCGGCCTCGACCGGGACGCCGCGGCCATGTCCCGGCTCTCGGCCGAGCCGAACGCCGAGACGGTCTGCGGCGACGTCGCCGACGAAGCCGTCAATCTCCGCGCGGTCGAGGTCGCCGAGAGCCGTTTCGGGCGGCTCGACGCCGTCGTGCTCAATGCCGGCATGCCGGGGTCGGGACCCCTCGAAACGCTGGACCTGGACACGGTACGGCGGGTGTTCGCGGTCAACGCCTTCGGCGTGGTGCTGGGCATGAGGTCCGCCCTTCCGGCGCTGCGCCGCGCGGGCGGCGGCTCCGCCGTGGTGACGGCCTCCGTCTCCGGCCTGGGCGGCGAGCCGAACCGCTGGTCGTACGGCATGTCCAAGGCCGGCGCGATCAACCTCGCCCGCTGCCTGGCCGTCGACCTGGCGGTGGAGGGCGTCAGGGTGAACGTCGTCTGCCCGGGGCCGGTGCACACCACCATGACCCGCCGGCTGCGGGAGGCGCAGCCCGAACGCTACGAGGCGCTCCGCCGGGCGGTGCCGCTGCAGCGCTGGGGCGAGGCCGCGGAGGTCGCCGAAGTGATCGCCTTTCTGGTGTCGCCGGCCGCGAGCTTCCTGACCGGCGCGGTCATCCCGGTGGACGGCGGTGTGTCGGCCCGGACCGGCCAGTTCCTCCCACCCGAGCCGGGGACGGCGCCCGTGACCGGCTCGACCTGACCCGAACCACCAGGTAACTAATAGTCGACATCAGTAACTGACCTCGGATTTCACCGCCGGTCTAGGCGAGAGTTCGGCTCGGTCGGCTCGGCCGGGGTGGTCGCCGGGTGGGCGATTCTGTCGTGGTTGATTGAGTTATCCCTGGTGGAGCCTGAAAATTCTCGGCCTCAGCTGATTGCGCGGCCGGTAGTGCCCGGTTACTGTGTCCCACATCACAAACACTAACGGCTCTCAAGTAAGTCGAGCCGGACCGGGATTCCGGGAGGGCGTATGCCGGGACCAGCCCTACGGGTGAAGGGGCTCTCGAAGAGCTTTCCGGGTCAGCGGGCCCTCGCGGACGTCGATCTGGACATCGCCCCCGGTGAGATCCGCGGCCTTGTGGGCCAGAACGGCTCCGGCAAGTCGACCCTCATCAAGGTGCTGGCCGGCTACCACGCCCCCGACCCCGGCGCGACGGTGGAGGTCGCGGGCACGGCACTGCCCCTCGGCGCCCCCGGCGCGGGCGACGCCGCGGGGCTGCGCTTCGTCCACCAGGATCTCGGGCTCGTGCCGACCCTGGACACGGTCGACAACCTCGCCCTGGGCCGCGGCTACGAGACCGGTCCCACCGGGCTCGTCCGCTGGCGGCGGGAGCGCGCGGCGGCCCGCTCGGCCCTGGAACGGCTCGGCTACCACTTCAGCGTCCGGCGGCCGCTGGGCGAGCTGTCGGTCAGCGAGCGCACGGCGGTGGCGGTCGCGCGCGCCCTCTCGCGGCACGCCACGCCGCCGCGCGTCCTCGTCCTGGACGAGCCCACCGCGAACCTGCCGGACACCGAGGTGGAGCGGCTGTTCTCCCTCGTGCGCTCCGTCCGTGACTCGGGAGTCGCCGTGCTGTTCGTCTCCCACCACCTCGACGAGGTCTTCGGGCTCTGCGACACCGTGTCGGTGCTGCGCGACGGCCGGCACGTGGCCACCGTGCCCGTCTCCGGGCTCGAGGAGAACGCCCTGGTGGAACTCATGATCGGGCGCCGGCTGGAACAGTACGACGCCCCGGCCGCCGTCCCCGGCACGGCCGGCGAGGTGGTCGTGACGGTGTCGGAGCTGACCGGCGCGGTGCTGGCGGGGGTCTCCTTCGAGATGCGCGCCGGCGAGGTGGTCGGCATAGCCGGGATCACCGGCTCGGGCAGGGAGGAGATCACCTCGGCGATCTTCGGGGGAGTCCCGCGCGGGGGCACGGTGACGGTCGCCGGGACCGCGCTGCCGCCGTCGCGGCCCGACCTGTCCATGGCGGCCGGGATCGGGCTGGTGCCCGCCGAGCGGCACGCCAACGCCGCGTTCCTCGAACACTCGCTCCGGGAGAACGTGTCGATCGCCGATCACGGCCCGTTCCGCCGGCACGGCCTGCTGAGCCGCGGCCGCGAGAGGAGCGACGTCGCCGCCTGGCTGGAGCGGCTGGACGTCCGGCCGCCCGGGACCGAGCGGCGGCTGGCCGCGCTGTCGGGCGGCAACCAGCAGAAGGTCGTGCTCGCGCGCTGGCTGCGCCGCACCCCGCGCGTGCTGCTCCTCGACGAACCCACCCAGGGCGTGGACGTCGGGGCGAAGGAGGAGATCCACGCCCTGGTCGACCGGGCCGCGGCCGGGGGCGCCGCCGTGGTGGTCGCCAGCAGCGACGACACCGAGCTCGCCCGCCTGTGCGGGCGGGTCATCGTGCTCCTCGGCGGCCGCGCCGCCGAGGAACTGCACCGTCCCGATCTGGATGCCGGCCGGATCACCGCCCTGACCGTCCGCAAGGCGTCCGCCTGAGCCGGCGCGCCGGGCCGTCCGTCACGTTGTCCGAACCGCCGAGCGGCGACAGGGCCGAGGAGTGCACATGACCACAGACGCAGCCGAGCCGAGGACCGATGGCCACGGGCAGGTCGCGCAGAAGTCCCCGGCCCCGCCCGGCCGCCCCCGGCGCATGCCTCACCTTGGCCTCGAGCGCTTCAGCGGCCTGTACGTCTGGGCGGCGGCCATCGCGATCTTCGCCGTCTGGGTGCCGGACACCTTCCTGACCATTGCCAACGCCCGTATCGTGGCGGGCGACCAGGCGATCACCGCGATGCTGGCGATCGGGCTCGTCCTGCCACTGGCGGCCGGGGTCTTCGACCTGTCGTGCGCGGCGACCATGGGGTTCGCGGTCACCGTGGTGATGTGGCTGCAGGTGCACGGGGTCAACGCACTGCTGGCCGCGCTCATCACCGTCGCGGTCGGAGCCGGGATCGGGGCCCTCAACGGGTTCATCGTCGTCGAGCTGCGGGTCAACTCGTTCATCGGCACCCTGGGGGTCAGCAGCGTCCTGGCCGGCGCCGCGTACTGGGTGACCAACGGCCAGCAGATCGTCGAGGGCGTCTCGGTGAACTTCCTCGACTTCGGCGGGTTCCAATGGTGGGGCCTGCCGCTGCCCTTCTACCTGATGCTGGCGCTCGCCGCCGTCGTCTACATCGTCATCGAGCACACCACCGTCGGCCGCTACCTGTACGCGGTGGGCGGCAACCCGCAGGCGGCGCGGCTGGCCGGTGTGCGCGACCGGCGCCTGGTGTTCGGCGCGCTGCTCGCCTCGGCCACCGTGGCCGCCTTCACCGGAGTCGTCCTGGCGAGCAAGCTCGGCTCCGCCTCCTATGACGTCGGCCTGCCCTACCTGCTGCCGGCCTTCAGCGCGGTCTTCCTGGGATCGACCCAGATCAGGGCGGGCCGCGTCAACGTCCTCGGCACGCTCGTCGCCATCTACCTGCTCGCGACGGGCGTGAAGGGACTGCAACTGGCCGGTGCGCCGGTGTTCGTCAACGACCTGTTCAACGGGCTCGCGCTCGTCGTCGCGGTCGCGCTCGCCGGCCGCTCGGCACGCCGCACCTGACCCCGCCGCCGGCCCGGTCCGGCACGCTCCCGCCTTTGTTCCCCCGCCCGCCACGGGGACCACTCACCCCCACGGAAGAGGAGCAATGATCAACTTCAAGCGGCCGCTGATCGCGGCCACCCTCGCGTCGGTTCTGGCGGCGACGGCCGCGTGCGGCGACTCGGACGCGGGCACCGCCGGTACCGTCGACGTCGCCGCCGTGGACCAGGCCAAGGCCGCCGTCGCACAGCTGCTGAAGAATCCCACCGGCATCGAACTCACCGAGCCGGTGTCCAAGCGGCCGCCCACGGGCAAGCTCATCGCCGTCCCGGAGAGCCCGCAGCCGGTCACCCACGTCAAGAACCTCGGCATCGTCGAAGCCGGCAAGGCGCTCGGCTGGCGCGTCCAGGTCATCCCCGAGGGCACCGGCCCCGAGGACGCCGGCACGGCGTTCGACCAGGCGCTGGCCATGAAGCCCGACGCGATCGTCTTCTCCGGCACACCGGTGGCGCTGCTGCGAGCCCAGCTTGAACGGGCCAAGGCCCAGGGCATCCCGGTCCTCGGCGAGAGCATCACCGACCCCGTGCAGCCCGGGATCATCTCCACCTCGCTGGACAGCGTCCCCCAGGTGGCGCAGTACGGGAAGATGGTCGGCCAGTACGTCGCCGCGCACGGCGGCGGCAAGGCGCACGCCGCGGTCTTCACCATCAGCGGCTATCCGATCCTCACCACCTTCACCGACAACTTCAAGCAGGCGCTGACCTCGGCCTGCGCGTCGTGCAAGGTGACGGTGGTCAACCAGCAGATCAGCGACCTGGGCACCAAGACGCCGCAGAGCGTGGTCAGCACGATCCAGCGTGACCCGAGCGTCAACTGGGCGATCTTCTCCATCGGCGACCTCACCCTGGGCGTGCCCGCGGCGCTGCGGGCCGCCGGTCTCACCGGGAAGGTCAAGATCGGCGGGGAGACGCCCTCGCCCGCCAACATCGCGGCGCTCAAGGCCGGCACCGAGGAGGTCTGGACCGGCTTCGCCGCCACGGTCCTCGGCTGGCGCGACGTCGACATGCTGGTCCGGCACTTCAACGGCGACAGCCTCGACACCGCCAACAAGACCCTGCTGCCGACCCAGCTCATCACCAAGGACAACGTCCGGTCGGTCCCGCTCGACTCGGGCGGCTACTACGTCGGCTACCCGGGCTACGCCGACGCGTTCACGAAGCTCTGGAAGATCGGCTGACCCCCGGCGGGTCGTCTGCGAAGGGAAGATCATCATGCTCAAGGGACTGGCGGGCAAGACCGCGGTCGTGACAGGCGCCGCCGGCGAGATCGGCGCCGCGGTCTGCCGGCGGCTGGCCGAGGAGGGCTGCACCGTCGTCGCGGCCGACATCGACGGGTCCGCCGTCGAGGACCTGGCCGGCAAGCTCGGCGACGGTGTGGTCCCGGTGACCGCCGACGTGACCACGCCGGAGGGCGCCACGGCATGCGTGGACGCGGCGGTGGAGACCTCGGGACGGCTCGACCTGTTCCACGCCAACGCCGGAGTGGAGTGCAGGGTGCGTCCGGTCGCCGAACTCGACATCGCCGACTACGACCGTGTCTTCGCCGTGAACGTCCGCGGCGTGTTCCTCTGCGCGCAGGCGGCCGTACGGCGCTTCACCGAACAGGGAGGCGGGGGCGGGCTGCTGTTCACCGCCTCCATCGCCGCGCTCATGGGCACTCCCGGCACGTCCGTCTACAACGCCTCCAAGCACGCTGTGCACGGCCTGGCGCGCTGCCTGGCCAAGGAGGTCGGCGCCCAGGGCATCCGGGTGAACACCCTGGCCCCCGGCGTGGTCGACACCCGCATGATGCGCTCGCTCGAAGACGGACTGGGCACCCTCGCGGGAGTCGGCGCCGCGGATTTCAAGACGGCGATGGAGCAGCAGGTGCCGCTCGGCCGTTACGCAACGCCCGATGAGGTCGCCGCGACCGCCGCGTGGATCCTCAGCGACGAGGTCCCGTACCTGCACGGCGAGGTCGTCACCGTCGGCGGCGGCATCGTCCCCTGAACACCCCCGGAGACCCGGGGCGGACCCCGGATCTCCTCCCACCACCGACCGGCAGGAGGACCAGATGCCACCAGAGAACACCGCGTCGTCCTGGGACACGGCGCCGAACGCGCGCTTTCCCATCTACACCAGGCTGAACGCCGCCGACGTACTGCCCGATCCGCTCACGCCGCTCGGCGCCAGCCTCGCCTGGCGCCCGCACATCTTCCCGGGCTGGGCCGCAGGCTACTTCGCGCTCGACGCCTTCCGGCCGTCCGAGCTGGATCCCGCAGGGGCCGCTGTCGGCGGGATCTTCTACGGGCACCTCTATGTCAACCAGTCCAGCGTGCGGGTCATCGGCATCCGGGCCGGCATCGGGGCGGACGCCATCGACGCCGCCTTCTTCGCCCACCCGGACGCACCCCCGCACGTGCCTCACCAGGACGACGTCAACGAGGAGCTGTCGGAGCTGATGGCGGCGCGCACGCAGTGGGCGCTGACCACCACGTCCGTCCCGGAGATCGAGGAGGAGCAGAGGATCGCCGACCGGGTCCGCGCCGAACGGCCGGATCTGCCGGAGCTGTCGCTCGCGGCCCTGGTCGCGCGCGCCCGGTCGGTGATGCCGATCGAGCGGCTGATGTGGCGCGGCGAGACCATCGGCAGCAACCAGGCGGCGATCGGGCCGGGCGTGATCGGCGCCCTGGTCGGCGCGGCCGACCCCTCCCTGCTGGTGCGGCTGATCGGCAAGGCCGGGGACGTCGATTCCGCGGCCCCGTCCTACGCGCTCTGGGAACTGTCGCGTGAGGTCTGGGCGGACCCGGGCCTCACCGCGACGTTCGACGGCGGCGTGGAGGGGCTGGCGGCACGGATCGACTCCGGTCACCCGGACTTCGCCGGAAGGTTCCGGGGATTCCTGCGCGAGTTCGGCTACCGGGGGCCGGGGGAGTGGGACATCGGCGCCGACAGCTGGGAGACGCGGCCCGAACTGGTCCTGGCGCTCGTCGACCGGCTGCGCCACCTGGGCGAGGACGCCTCGCCCGTCGCCCGGCAGCGGCGTCAGGCCGAGGACACCCAGGCGGCGATGGACCGCGCGCTCGAGATCGTCGGTGACGACGAGACCGCCAGGCAGACCCTCCGCATGGCCGTGGCCTCGGCGCGGCGCTTCGCGGCCTTCCGCGAGCGCGGCAAGACCAACGCCGTCAAGGTGCTGCACGAGGCCCGCGTCGCCCTGCTGGAGGTCGGGCGAAGGCTGCACGAGGCGGGCCACCTGGACGGCCCGCGGCAGGTCTTCATGGCGCTTGAGGACGAACTCGACGGCCTCGTCGCCGAGCCGCAGGAGCTGAAGGAGACGCTTGCGCGCCGCGAGAAGGAGTGGCAGGCCCTGTTCGGGCTGGAACTTCCGACCTTCATCGACGCGAACAGCCCCCTGCCCCCGCTGGAGCAGCTGTCCTCCCGCCGCGACGCCGAGCACGCGTCGGCGCGAGCTGGAGACGTGCTGCAGGGAGCCCCGGCCTCCGGCGGCGTGGTCCGCGGAAGGGCGCGGGTCGTGACCGACATCTCCCAGATCGCCGAGTTCGAACCCGGCGAGATCCTGGTCGCTCCCCAGACCGATCCGTCCTGGACGCCCCTATTCATGGCATCGGCCGGTGTGGTCGTCGACACCGGGTCGATGGGCAGCCACGCCATGATCGTCAGCCGGGAGCTGGGCATCCCCTGCGCGGCCGGCGTCCAGGACGCCACCCGGCGCATCCCCACCGGAGCCCTCGTCGAGGTCGACGGCTCCACCGGAACCGTGACCGTGCTCGACCTCTGACCCCTCGACCTCTGACCCAGGAGAGATCATGAAACTGCAGGACAAGGTCGCCGTCATCACCGGAGGCACGGCCGGCATCGGCAAGGCCATCGCGGCCGCCTTCCTCGCTGAGGGCGCCCGCGTCGTCATCAACGGCCGCAGCCCGGAGAAGGGCGAGAAGGCGCTGGCCGAACTCGGCGCGGGAGACCGTGCCGTGTTCTGCCGGGGCGACGTCAACGACAAGGACGACATCGAGCGGCTGATCGCGACCGCCGTCGACACGTTCGGACGGCTCGACATCCTCGTCAACAACGCCGGCGGGGCGGCCAGGCTCGCCCCGGTCGTCGAGCTCACCGACGAGGACTGGGACCTCCACATGAAGTGGAACCTGTACTCCACGTTCTACGCCACCCGGGCGGCGCTGCGCCTCATGCTGCCGCGCAAGTGGGGCCGTGTCATCAACATCTCCTCCGTTGAAGGCAAGCACGGCAAACCCGTCATCACCCCCTACGTCACCGCCAAGCACGCCATCAACGGGTTCACCAAGTCGGTCGCCAAGGAGGTCGGCACGGAGGGGATCACGGTCAACGCGCTGTGCCCCGGCATCATCATCACCGACATCGTCAAGGAGAACGGCCCGCGGACCGCCGAGGCCATGGGCATCACCTACGAGCAGCTGATCGAGATGTACGTCCAGGACTCGGCGATCAAACGGCCGAACACGGTCGAGGAGGTCGCCGCCGTCGCGGTCTTGCTCGCGTCCGACGCCGGCGCGGGCATCACCGGCGCGATGCTCAGCATCGACGGCGGCACCGCAGCGTACTGATGGAGGCACCAGCATGGAAACCTATGACGTCGTCGTGCTCGGCACCGGCGCCGCGGGCCTCACCGCGGCGCTGGCCGCCCACGACGGGGGAGCCCGTGTCGGCCTCTTCGAGAAGGCGTCCCAGGTCGGCGGAACGACGGCCTGGTCCGGCGGGATGGTCTGGATCCCCGGCAACCCGCACATGGCCGACCTGGGCCTGGACGACGACGACCGCACACAGGCCCTGACCTACCTGGAATCGCTCTCGAACGGCCTGATGGATCACGATCTCGCAGCCGCCTTCGTCGACACCGGGCCCGAGGCGGTCTCCTGGCTGGAGGCCAAGACCCCGGTCGAGTTCCGCGTCATCCCGGGCTTCCCCGACTACCACTCCGAACACCCGGGCGCCAAACGCGGCGGCGGCCGCTCGCTGGAGACCCTGCTGTTCCCGTTCGACCGTCTCGGTCCGTGGGCGGCACGGGTCACCACCGGCTACCAGCTCACCGGCAACATCATGATGGGCGAGACCTCCCTCGGCCGGGGCGCGCCCGGCGGCGTGCCGGAGGAGGAACTGGCCCGCCGGCGGATCCAGGACGAGCGCGGCGCGGGACAGGGCCTGGCCGGCGCCCTGCTGGCCGGATGCCTGGACCGCGGCATCGAACCTCGCACCGACAGCAGGGCGGTGGAGCTCATCGTCGACGACGGGCAGGTCACGGGCGTCCGTTTCGAGACGCCCACCGGCCCGCTCCTCGTCCGGGCGACGGCCGGGGTGGTCCTCGCGACCGGCGGTTTCGAAGGCGACGCCGAGCTCGTCCGCGCCTTCCTGCGCGGCCCGATGGAGCGTCCGGTCTCGACCCCGGCCAACACCGGCGACGGGCTGCGGATGGCCATGCGCGTCGGCGCAAGCCTCGGCAACATGCGGGAGGCCTGGTGGGTACCGACGATCGATATCGATCACCCCCAGGCCGGAAGGGTGCCGTGGCAGGTCAACGGTGAGCGGTCCAAACCCCACTGCATCCTGGTCAACCGTGCCGGGCGGCGCTTCACGAACGAGGCGGCCAACTACAACGCGCTGGGGGCGGCCTTCCACGTGCTGGACGTCACCACGTTCGACTACGTCAACCATCCCGCCTGGATGGTCTTCGACCACCACTACCTCACCCGCTACGGCCTGGCCGGCCACCGTCCAGACTGTCCCACGCCCGGCTGGATGATCGAGGCGCCGTCCGTCGACGCGCTCGCCCGCGCCCTGGACATCCAGCCAGGGACGCTGACGGAGACCGTCGAACGGTGGAACCGCCATGCCGCCGCCGGCGCCGACCCCGACTTCGGCCGGGGTGACACCGTCACCGACCGGTGGTGGGGCGATCCGGCGCTCGGTGACACCGCCACTTCGACGATCGGCCCGCTGGACACCGCGCCGTTCTATGCAGTGCGCGTCCGCAGCGGCACTCTCGGGACCAAGGGCGGACCGCGCACGGACACCAGCGCACGCGTCCTCGACGTCGACGGCCGGGCCATTCCCGGCCTCTACGCCGCCGGCAACACCATGGCCTCCGTCATGCACATGACCTATGGCGGAGCCGGCGGCACACTCGGGCCCGCCATCGTCTTCGGATACATCGCGGGACGCCACGCCGCCGCCAAGCTCACCGCCGAGGAGACGCCATGACGCCCCCCTTCCACGGCAGGACGGCCGTGGTCACCGGTGCGGCCGGTGGCATCGGCCGTGCGACGGCGCTGGCGTTCGCCGAGGCGGGGGCGAGCGTGACCGTCGCGGACGTGGCGGCCGATGAGGGACGGGAGACGGCCCGCCTCATCGAGCAGGCCGGCGGGCGGGCCCGCTTCATGCCCGTCGACGTCGGCGACGCCACCGACGTCCAGCACATGATCGACGAGACGGTGACGGCGTTCGGCCGCCTCGACTGTGCCGTCAACGCCGCCGCGATCGGACCGGAGACCGCCCCGCTGGCCGCATGCGACGAGGAGATCGTCGACAGGCTGCTGCGCGTCAACCTCAGGTCGGTGTTCCTGTGCATGAGATCCGAGATCAACCGGATGCTGGAGCAGGACACCGGCGGGGCGATCGTCAACATCGCCTCCGTCAACTCCTTCCGGCCCCAGCCGCACCAGGCCGTCTACACCGCGACCAAGCACGGCGTGCTCGGCCTCACCCGCGCGGCGGCCGTCGACTACGCCGCCGCCGGCATCCGGATCAACGCCATCTGCCCCGGCGCGATCGCCACCCCCATGCTCGATGCCGCGATCAAGGAGCGCGGCCGGAATCCCGCCGAGGTGGCGGATCGGCTCAGCCTGCTCGGCCGCTTCGGCCAGCCGGCTGAGATCGCGAGGGCCGCCCTCTGGCTGTGCTCGGAGGAGTCGTCGTTCACGATCGGCCACGCCCTCGCCGTCGACGGCGGCTACCTGGCACGCTGACCGGAACCCGCAGGTCACGGAGAAACCAGGGGCCGTGGCATCAGGTACGACCCGCACCGGCGCGCGGAGCGGGCCGTACCTGTGTCTACAACTGGGCGGCGACCTCCTTGGCCACCCGCTCACCTGAGCGCACCGCGCCGTCCATGTAGCCGGTCCAGTAGTCGGAGGTCTCCGTACCCGCCCAGTGGATCAGGCCGGTGGGCTGCGCCAGGGCCTGGCCGAACTCGGTCAGCACGCCGGACGCGGCGACGCCGACCGGGCCGCCGCCGCTCCAGAGTTCGTTGTCCCAGCGCTGGAACGCCGTCTGCTTCGGGCTGGCGGCCTTGGCGCCGAAGTACTTGACGAAGCTGCCCAGACAGGCCTTGGCGAAGTCGGCGGACGACGCACTGTCCAGCTTCCGCATGTTCGACTGACTGACGAAACCCATGAGGATGCCCTGGGAGGCGTCCGGCGGGCTGTTGTCGAAGGTCGCGTCGATCGGGCCGATGTCGCTGACCGCCTGGCCGGTGAGCCCGTCGGCCCGCCAGAACGGCGTGTCGTAGACGGCCACGAACTTGGCGACCGACCCCATCGGATAGCGCTGCATGAGCTGCGCCCGCGACGCCGGCAGGGCCGGCTCGAAGTCGATCTTCGCGGCCATCGCGGGCGCCATGGCGACGATCACCCGTTTGGCGGTCACGGTGATCCCGTCGGCCACGACGGTCACCTTGCCGCTGGCGACCGTCACCTTACGGGCCGGCGCGCTGTACTTGACCACGCGGCCGAGCTTGGCCGCCAGTTTGAGAGGCACCAGCGCCGAGCCGCCCACGAACCGGCTTTCCTGGGCGCCGCCGGCGACGTTGATCAGCCGGTCGATGGTGCCGTAGTTGCCCTCGTTGCCGGCCGAGGCGATGTAGTTCAGGACGTACAGCAGCGACACGTCCTTGGAACGGACTGACAGAGACGAACTGATGAACTCGTCCAGCAGCACGCGGGCACCGTCGGTCGTCGTGTTGGCGCGCGACCAGGTGTAGAAGCTCTGGCTGTCATACTCCTCGGCTTTCGCCGCTGTCCACGGCCGGCCCGGCGTGATCTCGCTTGCCGCGATCGTTCCGAGCTGTTGCAGGGCGGGGAAGAGATCGGCCAGGTCCGGGTCGGGCGGCAGTTCGCCGGCCGCGTAGGTGGACTTGGCGCCGTTGCGCCAATAGACGTTGTTGCCGGTGTTGTACGTCTTGAAGGTCGCCACGCCCATGTCCGTGGCCAGGGCGGCGATCCGGTCCTGGGTGGGGCCGATGAACTCGGCGCCGCCCTCGCTGGTGGTGCCGTCCCCGATGGGCATGTTGTAGACCCTGCCGCCGACCCGGTCGCGGGCCTCCAGCAGGATCACCGACTTGCCGGCCGCGATGAGATTGCGGGCGGCCGTCAGGCCGGCCAGCCCGCCGCCGATCACGACGACGTCGGCAGAGGCGGTGGCGGCGGATGCGGGCGAGGCGGTCGATACCGCGGTGAGTGCCGCACCGGCGGTGAGGGCTGAAGTACCGAGAACGCGGCGGCGGCTGAGTCCAGTCACGCGGAGGGTTCCTTCCATACGCGTACTGCAGACGGATTAGGCGGCAAAGCTATGGGATCGCCCACAAAGTGATCAATAGCGATCGTCCTCCTGATTTACGAGGGGTCCGGCCGTGCGGGCGCCGTACCGCTGGACGGCGCGCCCGTTCTACCTCCCGTTTTCGGGATTTCCGCTGGTACGATCCCGGGCCATCGCTCCCCGCCGCGGCACGCGGCATGGGGATGTTCCTCCGTCCATGCCTGCCTTTGCCCCCCGCTACGAAACAGGAGGAGAACCATGCGCCGCAGAACTGCCGTAGCAGCCCTGGCCCTCACCTTCACCGCCGCCTTCACCACCGCCACCGCCACTGCCGCCCCCACCACGACCGCCCCCGCGAAAGCCGCTCCCGGCGGGCACAGCAAGGCCACCCTGCTGGACAAGGTGCCGCGGCGAGGAGTGCTCCGGGTGTGCACCACCGGGGACTACCGGCCGTTCACCTATCGGGACCCCAAGACCGGCGCTTACACCGGCATCGACATCGACATGGCCAAGCACCTGGCTGCCAGCCTTGGCGTGAAGGCCGACTTCGTGACGACCACCTGGACCAAGCTCATGGACGACTTCACGGCGGGCAAGTGTGACATCGGCATGGGCGGCATCTCCGTGACCCTGGCCAGGGCGCAGAAGGCGTACTTCAGCGAGCCCTACCTGGTCGATGGCAAGGCGCCGATCGCCCGCTGCGCCGACAAGGACAAATACGACTCCCTGGCCAAGATCGACCAGGCCGGAGTGCGCGTCATCGTCAACCCCGGCGGAACCAACGAGAAGTTCGCCAAGGCGAACATTCGCAACGCCACCATCATCACCCATCCCGACAACAACACCATCTTCGACGAGATCGTGGCCGGTCGCGCCGATGTGATGATGACGGACGGGAGTGAGACGAAGTACCAGGCCAAGCTCCACCCCGAGCTCTGTGCGATCAACCCGGACAAGCCGTTCACCTTCGCCGAGAAGGCGTATCTGCTCCCGCGGGGCGACGAGGAGTTCCAGGAGTACACCGACCAGTGGGTCCACCTGACCACCCGCGATGGCACCTACAAGGGCTTCGCGGAGCCCTGGGAGAGCTGAGTACGTTGCGGCAAACGGAACCCCTGCTCGATGAGCGGGGGTTTTCCGTTGACTAGCGGCGGCGGCCGACTCCCGCGTACATCCACCGGGTGCCCTCGCCCGGGTGGTCGGGCCGCCACTCCGGTACCCACACGACCCCGGGCTCCAGGAGGTCGAATCCCTGGAACAGGGCTGTCACTTCGTCCCGGGTTCGGCTGTGGATCTGCACGGTCGCGTTCTTCCAGGCCTTCACGACCTCGCCGCCGCTCTCCGGATGCCCCTCGACGGTGCTGTGCGACATGATCAGCAGGCTGCCCGGGACGATGGCGTCATGGAAGGCCGCGATGGTGTTCCGTGCCTCCTCGTCCTCGGCGAAGTGCAGGATCGCCAGCATGAGAACGGCCACCGGCCGGTCGAAGTCGATGAGCGCACGGACCCGCGGGTTGTCGAGGATCTCCGCCGGCTTCCGGGCGTCGGCCTGGATGACGACCGTCGTGTCGGAGGGAGACAGCAGGGCCCGCGCATGCACCAGCACGATCGGGTCATTGTCGACATAGACCACCCGCGCGTCGGGGGCGAGCGCCTGCGCGACCTCGTGCACGTTGCCCTGCGTGGGCAGCCCGGTCCCGAGATCGATGAACTGGGTGATCCCCGACTCCACGGCGAGCCGCACGGCCCGTCCGAGAAAGGCCCGGTTCTCCCGTGCCGCCCGCGGCACGTCCGGCCCCGCCTCCGTCGCCACCTTCGCCGCAGCGCGGTCGACCGCGAAGTTGTCCTTCCCACCGAGGAAGACGTCGTAAATGCGGGCGGGGCTGGGGGTACTCACATCGATCCCGGGCGGTGCGTACTCCTCGTTTGTCTCCACCTTATGATCATGCCCGATCGACGCCCGGGAAGGGACGAATTGGACTACGAACCGACCACCGCCGAGCCCGTCCATCTGAACCGCTGCGTCGAACGCCACCGAGACCGTGAAGGGCGCGGCGATTACGAGTCCTGGTAGACCTCCAGTTCGATGATGCGGGAGTAGTCACCGCTGTTGGACGCGAGCGCGACGACGCGTACGGACGAGGTGGAAACCACCGGATCGGGCGAAAACTCCAGTCGGCCCGTGGTGTTGCCGCGGACGCTCGACACCGTCGTCCACTCGCCGCCGCTGCCGAGCACCTGGACGTCGAAGTCCCGCAAGCCGTTGCGGGCAGCGGGGTAGCGTACGGAGTCCAGCGTGTACAGGACGATCCGGTCGATCGGCTGCGGGCCGCCGAACTCGACCGTGTAGGTGTCCGGGAACGCCGCGCGCGTGCTGTCGTTCCAGCCGGTCCGCGTGGACCAGTCGTCGGAGTTGGTGTTGCCGTCCACGCCGCCGCAGACGTGGAAGTTGCCGTGCGTGGACGAGGCGCTGACGGGACCGCCGAGGGCGAGGTTGGCGCCCGGCCCGGACGGCTTCGGCGTGACCGTGACGGCCGCCTGCTGCCGAGCCCCGCGCGGACCCAGCCGCAGCGACACGTCGTGTGTCCCTCCGGCGGAGCCGATCGGCGCGGAGACCTGTGCTCGGAGGACGACGTTGTCGTTGGGCGGCACGTAGGTCGAGATGACGTCATGCGAGGTGACGAGTGGACGTTCCGGCGTGATGAACACGTCGACGTACGCGCCCTGGGAGCCGGAGTTGGCGAGGTCGACCACCAGCGGCCTGCCTCCGCACGGGGCGGCGAGCACGTCCAGCGTCCCGGACTGCACCGTCATCGTGACCGGCCCGCGTCCCTGCCTGGCGGCGGAGGCCGTGCCGACGTACAGGGCGACACCGGCGACCGCCGTGAGCGACACGGCCAGCAGTGCGATGATTTTGCGAACGCTCACTTGTGGTTCCCCTTCAGCGGCTCGGGAGGCTCGACCTCGGAGGCGGACAGGTATTTCCTGCCGCGTGCCGCGCTCTTGGAGTCGGCCTGCAGGCCGGGCTTGCCGTCCTCGACGGCGAAGCTCGCGCGGGTGAACACGGGCGCGCCGCGTTCCCGGACGTACGGCACGACACGGTAGGACGCGTTCCAGGTGTCGGGCGTGACGTTGAACGTCATGTAACCGCGCTGCCCGTTGTAGAAGCGGATGTGGTCGTTGGCTGCGAGAAACTGCGAGCCGAACTCGTCCATGTCCGCCCCATCCATGCCGGACGAGATGGACGAACCGAGGAACTCCGTCGCGATGGTGGGGGACGCGGGGTCGTCGAAGTCCTGTTTGACGTTCGCGGCCATGCTGCGGTGGAAGTCGCCCGACAGCACGATCGGATTGCTCGCCTTCCGCTCGACGATCCCGTTCAGCAGCCGGTCCCGCGAGGGCTTGTACCCGTCCCACAGGTCCATCCCGAACGCCTGCCCGGGGTTGGTGTTGAAGTCGACCTGCGACAGCATCATCTGCTGCGCCAGAACGTTCCACTTCGCCTGCGAGCGTTCGAGACCGCCCAGCAGCCACGCCTCCTGGGCGTCGCCGAGCAGCGTCCGGGACGGGTCCAGCCGCTGCTCGCAGTCGGTCTTCAGACCGTCGCCGCACGCTTGGTCACTGCGGTACTGGCGGGTGTCCAGGACGCTGAACTCCAGCAGCCGGCCGAAGGTGAACCGGCGGTACAGCGACATGTTCTGACCGGCCGGCTCCAGTGCCCGCAGTGGCATGTGCTCCCAGTACGCCCGGTACGCGTTGGCGCGGCGGACGAGGAAGTCCTCCGGCGGCGCTGATGGGTGGGCGAGGTCGGCATAGTTGTCGACGACCTCGTGGTCGTCCCAGGTGACGAGCCACGGTGCCCTGGCGTGCGCTGCCTGCAGCTCCGGGTCGAGCTTGTAGAGCGCGTACCGGTCGCGATAGTCCGACAGGTGAACGGTGGGGGTGTGGAACTTGCCCGGCACCGGTGTGTCCGGCCTGCCGCCATTGGTCTGCACGCCGTATTCGTACAGGTAGTCACCGAGATGAACGACCAGGTCGAGATCTTCCTTGGCCAGGTGGCCGTACGCGGTGTAGTAACCGTCGAACCATGCTTGACACGACACCATCCCGAAGGTGAACGCGCTCGCCGTCGCCCAGGGCGCGGGGGCGGTCTTGGTCCGTCCGGTCGGTGAGACCTCGTTACCCGTCTTGAACCGGTAGAAGTATTCCCGTCCGGGCCGCAGGCCGCGCACGTCGACGTGCACCGAGTGCGCGTACTCCGGCCTTGCGGCCGCCGTTCCCTGCCGGACGACCCGGCGGAACCTCGCGTCCTCGGCGACCTGCCAGCGGACGGGGACGCGGTGCGGCTCCATGCCGCCGAGCGAGGCCAGCGGTTCCGGTGCCAGCCGCGTCCACAGCACGACCGAGTCGGGCAACGGATCGCCGGACGCGATGCCGAGGCTGAACGGATTGTCCTTGAACCGGGACACCTCACGAGTCAGGGTCGACGGCTCTGCCTGCAACGGCCCGAACGCCAGTGCCAGCGCCCCGATCCCGGAGTACCCCAGGAAGCGCCGCCTGCCCGGATCGCTCAGAGCAGGCCCGACCTCTACGTTTCTGCCCACCTAGGCGCTTCCCTTCCGTCCGTCACCCTCATCAGAGAATGAGTCGTTATCAAGATCGCCTGTTAGGTTCACGCCAAGGTAACGCCAAAGCTGAGAAATGTCTCCCTTCGCGTTAACATCCGGGGCGCGGGGCCGGCCCCGGACGCGACGGAGACGTGTGGGGCAGCGCAGCCGAGCCCATGGCGGCTGGCAAGGCCCTCGATGGCGTCGAGCGGTAAGCCCCGTTCACGTCCATTGGAACGGTGGGTGGACGCCCGATCGAGTACCGCTTCCAGGCAGGGACTCTCACCGGGCGAGGTTTGCGGCACCGGCGTCTGTCGATGATCGCGGTTTTGCATGATCTTGTCGGGCGTTGGCGCTAGCTTGCTCCGCATGCCCCAGAACGAGGATCTGCTCATCCTTCCTGATGATTGGCGCGCCACTCTCCATCCACGTCGTGGCGGGACGCCCGGACCCTTGCTCGAACTCGCCCCGGACGCTGCCTCCACCGTTCAGCAGTGGGTAAAAGAGATGCGCGACGAGATCGACTATCTGCTCGACAACCAGCAGAGTCGAAGGGACCTTGCCGGATCCGCACGCGCGCACATGCAGGGAGAGACAAACCCGCAGGGCGCCGCCGTGCTCGCGGCCGTCCTCGCCGCGGAGTGGTTCCTAGGGAACGACCACGAGTACGGCGAGGAACCCTATGCCACCTTCGCGGACGCGTGGATCGGCGAGCACGGCCTGGTGTTCGCCGCCGAGGCCACGGTCGAACTCAGCGGTGTCTTCGTCGACGGTTACGAATGGCGGGAACGGAAGCAATGGCGCCATCTCCGGGGCCGCCGTCTGGACAAGCAGGACCCCTGTTACAACCGCGGTCTGGACTGCCTCGCCCTGGTCGCGGCCCGCACTCGCGCCTTTCTCGCGGCCGCCGACGAGCTGGAGTACCAGCGGGTCGTCGAGGCGCTGGGCGAGCGCCGCCAGGACGGCATGCGACGTCTGGCCGCCGCGTACCTGGTGCCGACGCAGACCGCGTGGGTCGACGAACTCTGCGCGACCCTGCCCCAATTGCAGCCGGACACATGGATGATGGTGCTGCGCACGATGGGGTCGGCCGACCATCTCGCCACGCTGCTCGCCGGTCAGAGCGGATGGTCCTGGCTCGACGGCAGGCCGGGTGTGCTCCCCACGGCCGTCGACGGCGTCGGTCCGGCGCTGGCCTCGACGCTGGCCACCGTCGCCGACGAAGAGACCGAGATCGGACGCGCCCCGCAGGAGTTGTTGCGGGCGCTCGGTGTACTCGCGACGGACGAGGCGTTCCGGCTTCTGGTGGACCGCCTTGACCGGCCGCACGTGCACAAGGCCGTGATCGAGACGGCCCGCCATTTTCCCGGGCGTGCAGTGCGGCTGCTCGGCAAGGCGGCCGCATCGGGCCCCGCGCCGATCTCCGCCCACGCCGTCCGGCTGCTGCGCGACCATGTGGCGGCCCGTCCCGACGTCACCGCCGCCGTTCTGCCGCGGCTGCCCGCCGCGGTCCGCGAGGTCGTTGAGTCGATCGACGAGCTGGCGGCCGGATGGGTGCCGGAGGCTTCGGCGGAGTCCCTGCCACGGCTGCTCGTCGAGCCGCCGTGGACGCGCGAGCGTCCCACGTTCAAGCGAGTGACCGTCAAGGGACTCCAACCGCTCACGGTGCCGGGAGAGTCAGAGGAACGAGCGGCGATCCGCGCCCTCATCCCCATCGCGCTGGGAAAGACCGGCCCACAGCGTTTCAAGGCGGAAGCCTCCCTTCGGCGCATTGCCGCGGCTGAGGGTGAGGAAGGAGTCCTCGAGGTGGCCGGTGAATACGGTGTCAAGGCCGCTAAAGCGGCCAAGACGCTGCTCGCCTCTGACCCTCTGAACGACCTTCCGGCTGAGATGCCGCGGCGGGAGGTCTGGCAGGATCCGTACATCCTTCCCCAGGTGCTCCTTCGGGAGAACGGCCTGGCGCTTCCCACCGATGCGCTCGACCACATCGTCTCCATGCTTTCCATCTCCAAGCCCGACAAGCCGTACGCGGGCATCGACGTCGTCAAGGAGATCTGCGACCCCGCCTGCCTCGCCGAACTCGCCTGGCGGCTGTTCGAGCTGTCGGGCCTGCGTGAGCAGAGCTACAGCGCGGAAGAACGCAACTGGGTGCTGACGGCCCTCGGGTTGTTCGGCGACGACGAGACGGTGCGCAGACTCACGCCGGTGATCCGCGCCTGGCCGGGCGACGGCGGCCACCACAAGGCGGTCAGGGGCCTAGACGCCCTGCTCGCGATCGGCACCGAGGTGGCGCTGATGCATCTCCACGGCATCGCCACCAAGGTCAAGTACAAGGGCATCAGGACGAAGGCGCAGGAGCGGATCAATGCCCTGGCCGAAGAAATCGGATTGAGCCCCGAACAGCTCGGTGACCGGCTCGTTCCCGACTTCGCGCTGGATGAGACGGGCGGGACCTTCCTCGACTACGGCCCGCGCGGCTTCACTGTGGGCTTCGACGAGCAGCTCAAGCCGTACGTCATCGACGACACCGGGCAGCGGCGCGCGAGCCTTCCCAAGCCGGGCGTCCGCGACGACCAGGAGCTGGCCCCGGCCGCATACAAGCGGTTCGCCACCTTGAAGAAGGACGTCCGGACTGTGGCCGACGAGCAGCTCCGGCGCTTCGAACGGGCCATGGTCGCGCAGCGGCGGTGGACCGCCGAGGAGTTCCGGACTCTGATCGTCGGGCATCCGCTGGTGTGGCACGTCGCCCGGCGGCTGGTGTGGATCACCGAGGACGGCCGCACGTTGCGCGTCGCCGAGGATCGGTCGTTCGCCGACCTCCAGGACGACGAGCTGACCCTGACCGAGACGGCCTGGGTGGGGGTGGCCCACCCGCTCCAGTTGTCCGGCAACCTGGAGGCCTGGGCCGAGGTGTTCGACGACTACGAGATCGTCCAGCCCTTCCCGCAGCTGAGCCGCCCCACGTACGCGCTGACCGAGGAGGAGCGCGCGGGCACCGAGCTGGCACGCTTCCACGACGTCACCGTGCCGGTCGGCAGGCTGGTCGGCATGGAACGGCGCGGCTGGCAGCGAGGCAGCGCCGAGGACAACGGCATCCAGGTCAGCGTCCTCCGGGAACTGCCCGGCGGAGCAGCCCTCGTCATCAGCCTTGATCCGGGCATCGTCGTCGGTGACATCGGTTACTGGCCCGAGCAGCGCATCGAACGTGTCTGGCTCAACCAGGGCACCGACCTCAGCTGGCGGACCGAGTCCCGCCCCCTGCCGTTCTCCGAGCTGGACGCGGTCACCGCCTCCGAAGTCCTCGCTGATCTCGTCGAGCTGACCACCGTCGCCTGACCTTGCCCTCGCCTGCTATGTCGCGCCGACTCGGCCCAGGACGAGCACACCTAGGTGATGTTGAAGTCGCCGTGGACGTCGCGGAGCTGGATGCTCTTCTCGGCGGGGCCGTTGAAGACGTTGACGACGCCGTCGGCTGTCGCGGTGGCCTGCGTCTGGGCGCTGCTCCAGATCGCCTCGAGCTCGGCGCGGAACTCGGGATCCTCGTCGAGGACACGCTGGACGTTCTCTTCGGTCGGCTCGCCGCGGAAGCGTTCGCGGACGCGGCGCGAGATCTCCGCGACGGCCGCGCGTACCGGCTCGCTCGCGACCTCGACGGCCTTGCCCGCCATGGCGGTGGCGATGGCGACGGTCATTGGATCAGGCACACCACAGTTCAGCACGGATCGGCTGCGGGAGCCAAGGCAATGGAACGTCGCGATGTGACGGGCAACGACTTCAAGGAACGTGTGAATGTGGCCGTGGCCTCCGGGGCGCCTTCGGCGGTGGGGTCATGAGCTGCGGCGTTGGCGCTCGCTGCGAGGCCCTGGCACACTCCGGCTTGCGACTGGGCGGACTTGCGGATCACGACCTTGCGGGCGGTGCCGAAGTGGCTGGCGAAGACCATCACCAGGCCGGGGACGGGAACCGATATGAGGGTGAAGCCCGCAACGTGGTCCAGGCGCATCGCGTTGAGGTGATGAACGTCTACACCACGCCGGGTGCCGTACGGGAGGAGCCACCGTCCGCGTTGCCCCCGGCCGCGAACCAGTTCCATGACCGGGAGCCGTTGCTGCGGCAGATCACCGAAGCCGTGAGTGTGAAGCGCCACGCCGGTGAGCCGATGGTGGTGATCGTGGCCGGGCTGAGCGGGGTCGGGAAGACCGCGATGGCGGTGCACTGGGCGACCCTGGAACGCGACCGGTTCCCTGATGGCCTCCTCTACTCCGATCTCGGCGGTCTCTCGCGGCGCGGCATGGGCGGTGGCATCGGCGAGACGGTGACCTATCTGCTCGAACAGCTCGGGATCTCGGGGGAGCACCTGCCGCGTTCGGATCAGGGGCGGCTGGCGTTGCTCCGGTCCCGGCTGGCGCGCCGCAGGGTGTTCCTTCTGCTCGACAACGCGCGTCTGGCGACCGAGGTGGAACGCCTTCTGCCCGCGTCCCCGGACAGCGTCGTGTTCGTGACTACAGGTGGTGAGCTGACCGAGGTCGCCGACCTGGCAGGACGGCAGAACGCCGAGGTGATCCTGCTGCGTGAGCTCTCGGAAGGGGTCAGTCTCGATCTGCTGCGTTCGCTGATCGGGAGCGAGCGGGTCGACCGGGAGATCGACGGCGCCCGGGCGCTTCTGCGCGTCTGCGGCGGCTGGCCGCTGGCGATCCGGCTCGCGGCGGGCAGGCTGAAGACCCGTCGCAACCTGGGCCTGGCCGACCTCGCCACCAGATTGGAGGCCGCCCACCGAGACCCGCGCCGGGTTCCGGAAGGGGAGTGGGCCGTGCGCGTGGTCGGCGACGAGGTGTACGGGGCGATGCCTGACGAGGTGCGGCGGGCGTACCGGATGCTGAGCCTGCATCCCGGGGCGGGTGACCGGCCGACTCCCACGCCAAGGGCGGGCAGGGGCCCGAGGGTGGTCTTCGGAACGGGCGCCGCCGCGGCCCTGCTGGGTTGTACGGAAGCGGAGGCGGACGCGCTCCTCGACGAGCTCGTGAACCGCCATCTTCTGGACGACGAGGCCGGTCGCTTCGTCTTCCATGACCTGATTCGCGTGCACGCACGAAACAGGGCGGAACACGAGGAGACCGCCGAGCACCGCGACGCCGCCGTTCGCAACGCGGTGGAGTGGTACCTGCGGGCAGCCGCTGAGGCAGATCTCGCCGTCAACTCGCACAGGCCGACGACCGGACCGGTTTTCCGGGAGCTGCGTGGCCGCCCGTCGCCGTACGGATCGGGACCGGAAGGCGTAAAGCGCGGGCTCGGCTGGTTGCGGGCCGAGCACCAGAACCTGTGCGCGATGGTGTACGCCGCCGAAGACCGCGGCTGGCATGACCTCGCCTGGCAGTTGTGCGAGGCGCTGTGGGGCTTCTACCTCTCGCTCAAGCACTACGACCAGTGGATCGAGACGCATCAGATCGGGCTGCGCGCCGCCGAGCGACTTGATGATGCCGAGGCGCGATTCCGGATGGGGATTCAGCTCGGGCGGGCGCTGTACGAGACGCGCCGGTTCGCCGAGGCGCATGACGTGCTCGCCGGGACGCTCGAAGTGGTGACCGACCCGCTCGACCGGGCGACGACGCTGGAGTTCATCGGACGTGCCCACCTGGACGCCGGTGAGCCGGGGGAGGCGCTGCCGTTCTTCCAGCAGTCCAAGGAGCTGGAAGAAACGCATGGCCGGATCCGTGGCGTCGGGATCAACCTGCACCATCTCGGCCGTACGTACCTGGCGCTGGGCCGGGCGGACGACGCCGTCCGCTGCCTCGACCGGGCGCAGGAGATCTTCGAGGGCATCCCGGACCCCTACAACCGGGGCCGAACGCTGATCACCGTCGGCAGGGCACACCTGAGGGCGGAACGCGCCGAGCCTGCCGCGGCGGCCCTTGGGACGGCTCTTGAGATCATGCGTGCGGAGGACCGTACGTACCAGGTGGGGGAGATCTACGAGTCGCTGGCACACGTGGCGGCGATGATGAACGACCCGGCGCATGCCGCGGAGCTGCGCGCGGCGGCGATCGCCGCGTACGACGAGGTCGGCAGTCCCAGAGCCGACGAGCTCAGGGACTCAGCCTGAGACGTGCTCCCAGGTGAACGGGAACTCGACCCGGCCCAAGCTAGTGCTCAGCGTCGCGGGCAGTGCGGCGATGGAGTGCCCTTCGGCAGTCCAGGCGTAGATCGCGGAGGCCAGAACGCCCGGATCGATCGCAATGTCCACCCGAAGCCTCGGCACACTCGGTTCGATCGCCGTGTCCGCCCGAAGCCTCAGCACGCCGCCACCGGGAAGCCGTAGCCGGCACACGCCGTCCTCGCGGGTCTCGGCCACCATGACGTCCCGATCGTCGAACGCCGGGAAGGCGCGGGCGCCGGCCCGCTGGACGACGACGTCGGCCAGCCCCCGGAGCCGATGGTCGGTCTCGGTGCCGTCCACCACCAGGTGCCGGTTGGCGCGCAACGGCGCCGCGCGCAGATCGGCCATCTCAGCCGGAAAACGTTCGACGAGGAAATCCGCACGCCCCGGTGACCGCGTGATCGTCACCGTGGCGAGCAGCGCCGGTCGCTCGGCGTCCGCCCACGGCCGCGGCTCGGGGCCGCACGGCGGCACCGGCGACGTCCGGACTGGGGCCGGAGGGGGATCGAGACGCATCAGCCGGTACATGTTCGCCCGGAGGATCTCGGCCGCGCGTCCCTGAACGGCGAACACCCCGTCCGCGACGTGCGCCCCTGTCCGCGGATCGTGCATGGCGATGGCGGAATCGACCTGCTCTGCCAGCGGACGGTCATCGATCACCGCCGCATGACGCGCCAGTTCGGACAGGGCGGTCCGGGGATCCACCGCGTCCGCCGGGAAACGTGCGAACACCACCGGCCGCCCGAGCGCCGCTCCGTACAACGCGACGGACCCGTGGTCACCGATCACAAGGTCGGACGCGACCAGCGCGGCGCGCCAGCCTTCGCGCGGCGGAACCACCACCAGGCCCGCACGGCGGCAGTCCGCCAGCCATGCCCGCACCTGCCAAGGGCTGTGGCCGTGCCACACGTTCGGATGGATGACCGCCGCCACGAGGTACTCGTCCACCGGCAGGTCGGCGATCAGCCGCGCGATCAGCCCGGGATCCTCGCCCAGCAACGATCTCGGCCCCCAGGTCGAGGTGACGACGACCAGACGCTGCCCGGGCCGCAGGCCCAGCGCCGCGCGATAGTCCTCCCGCCACGGGAGACTCGCCACGAGCCGGTCGAAGCAGATGTCCCCCGCGACCAGCGCCCTGTCCAGCGCCTCGGGGCACTCCTCGCCGAGCCGTTCCAGTTGCTCCGCGTGAGAGAGGACCACGACCGAGGGCACGACCTCGCCGTCGTGAAGCAACTGATCACGACTCAACCCGTAGGCCGCTTTCTGCTTTCTGCTTTCTGCTTTCTGCTTTCTGCTTTCAAGTATTTATTGTATCCAGCGCCATGTGGAAGTGTTATAAGTGGCGCATTTATCTCGTGCAAGGGGCCGCTGCTGGCCGCCGCGAGAGCGAGATCGAATTCCCTTCCTGTGGCCTCTTTCCATGAGATCGCCTTGACTTGGAGGTCGGCGAGGAATTCGTCCACCCCATCCGGGGCGGTCGCTCCGGGGGCCGTCGTGAGAAAGAGCTGGAGCCGGTGGTCCCCGTCGAACGTCGCCAGCACATCCAGCAGGCGGGTCGTCGACGTCACCGTGTGAGTGATCGCCAAGACCGAACGTTCCGTGCGGACCGTCGACCCGCCGGGGGAAGGAACGGTCAACGTCGCTGTCCCCTCGACTCGTCACCATCAGGGCGAGTCACTCTACCCGCACAAACAGGACAAGTCGGCAGCAAATGGCGCCGCGTCAGCGGCGCTTCTTACGCGACCCTGCGTTCTTGCCCTTCTTCTTCGGCTTCTTGGGTGTGCGGCCCCGGGCTCCGGGCCGTTCCTCGGATAGACCCTGACGCCGTCGGTGGGCCGCCTGAACGGCCCTCACCACCGCCGGCGCAGGATGGTCGATCAGGGCCGACATGATCCGTTCCCGCCATGGGTGGTCGGCGTAGGACACCGCCGTCACCAGATCGGCGGCCTCGGCCGGATCGGTGTCGTGGGCGAAGGCAGGGAGGAGGGTCCCCGGGTGGCCGCCGAGCTCGATACCGGCGGCGGCCATGTCCGCCAGGACCCAGGCGCCGTCCGCGTGGCCGGGCATGAACTCGGTCTGTTCGCCGCGATCGGCCAGGCGGAGTGAGGCTACGCCGGCGATACGCGGGTCGCCCTCCAGCGACGCGAGCGCCGCCCTGCCCGCCGGCCCGAGATCGTCGATGAGCATCGTCACGCCCACCGCACGGGCCAGCGGGCTGGCCTCGCCGAGGGCCTGAGCGATCTCCTTGGCCGCGTCGTCGGCGCTCCGGCCGTTCAGCCAGCCGGACAACTCCTCCTGGCGTTCCGCCTCGTCGTACGCGCGCATCCCGTAAATCAGCGTCGCGGCGTCGACCCCGGAAAGCGAACCAAGAATGGGGACGGGGAATTGCGCGACACGCTGGAGCAGCACGCGCCCCGCCCAGAGCCCCAGCGGTGTGAGGACGAGCGCCGAGCCCGCCCGTTCGACCAGCCCGGCCAATCCCAGCATTTCTGCGGCGTGCTCGATCGCTCGTGTGCCGGCGGTGAGCCCCCTGTCCCGCAGCTGTTCCTCGGCTTCGCCGGGCGTCGTCGGCTCACGCCGGTTGAACAGCAACAGGAGCAACGACCTCGACGCCTCCAGGGCCGGGCGATCGCGTTCCGGCACGGGAAGCTCCGGATCGATCAGGCTGAGGATCACCTCTTCCCATGACTCCAATGTGTCGGCGTCGTCTCCGTCCTCCAGCACCAGATCGCCGCAGTGCACCGCTCGTTCGTCGTCATCGATCTCAAGCAGGCCGCTGTCCAGTGCGATCACCCAGAGCCGGTGCAACTCGGGAAGTTTGGCCGCGTCAACGAGCTCGCCGGGAGGCGGTTCGGCAAGCCCGAGATGCGCGACCAGCTCCAGCGCGGCCCTCGGCGGCAACACGTCATGCTCGGTGATCCCTTCCGAGACGCCGATCCAGTCGAGCATGCCGATCAGCGTGGCCGCCAAGGGGGCCGCCCTGACGGCGTCGGCCAGCTCAGCGAGCGGAGCCATCCGCACCGGAGGAATGGGCGGAGCCACCTCCTCGGGCCCCGAGGCGGGAACGATCGCGACCCGTCGCCCACCGAAGGCGACGGCGATCTCATCCGAGTACCTGTCGAGGTCCGCCACCTCCCGCCGCTGCACCGCGCCGACCTCGTGCCGCCCCGCTGCGGCCGTCTGGAGCACGGACTTGGAACTGCTCCAGAGCTGTGGATTCATGACGGTCATCTCCAACCGCGGGCGCACCCGATCCAGCGCCGTCCGCAGCCGCCCGGCGTCCTCGTCCCCGATCCGGCCGGTCGCGCCCAGAAAGGAGATGACGTCCGCCACGGCCGCCGACACCGCGGGAAGTTCCTCGTCCGGCTCAATGATCACCAGCTCCCGGGGGCACGCCTCGAGCAGCAGTTCCTCGAGGTCGTCCGGCGTGAGCTCGGCCAGCCCCCGCGCCAGATGGTCGTCGGCCAGCGCGGACAGGACCCGAACGGCGTCCACTGAGCCGCCGTGCCCAGATTCCACGGCCCAGGCGGTGAACGAGTCGAGAAAAGAATCCTGGTGTGCCACGGGAAACGAGGCTAGTGGCCGACACCGGCCGGACCCCGCCATTTCAACGGCCGCCCCGCTCCCCGCCGCCCGAAGAGTCGCGTTCGCCCGCCGACCATCAAGGCCGTTCCGCCGCCAGAGGCGCAGCTACCGCATCGAGGAAGGAGTGCAGCTCTTCTGGCCTGATGCCGACGAGTTCTGCGCGGTGGACGGCCATCAGGAGCAGGTGCGCCACCATCTCTCGTCCTTGGTCTTCGCCCCCGAACCACTCCCAGAGTTTCTCGAACCCGAGATCGTTGAGCTCGCTGCTCACTCTGTACCGTTCCCTGGCCTCCCGGACGACCTCGGCGATGGCTCTGAACCGGTCCGTCCCAGGTCGTGCGCAGTAGAGGCGAGGATGGTGTCGATCGTCTTGCCAGTGACAGCCCGCCGGCGGGTCAGCGCTCATGGCCGCGTACACCGCCGACATATCCCTTCCTGAGTAGGGGTTGAACAGCAGTACGAAGCACTGCATAGGCTTGCCGTCCTCGCCGACAAGCCGGACCTCATCAGGGTGGAGCGTCGGATAGTGGTCGCTGGGCATGAGCGCTCCGAGTTCATAGTCAGCCGACGTGGGGTCTTCGACTCACACTTCTCCTACGCCGTGCGAGCCAGGCGTCGCCCTCGTCGATGAGAGTGATGGTGTGCTTCACCGCCATGGTCCCTCCTGCCGTGGATACCCTCGATTCCACACTGTCACCGACCTCTGACAGAACGTGGGCGCTCCGCGCCTCACCGGCGACGCGTGCGGGTCGCGACGCCGCGACGCCCGCCCCGGGTGGCGGGGGCATGACGACCGCGCGGAGATCGTGGCTGATGAGCGGTTCACCGAGCATCTGATCACGCTGAAGGAGAAAGAGGAGGGGTGATGGGTGTCGGATATAGCAAGTGGTCCGAGGTGGAGGCAAAGGCTGCTGCGCTTGACCGGCGCAGTGATGTCGAACGTGCCGCCGGAGAAACCGCGCCCGTCAAACGCTCCCCGGCCTGAAGGCCGGGGCCTTGTCCCGCTAGTCGGGGTGGGCCTTGTTTGACCAGCCCGAGCCAACACGTTTCAAGGAGGTGACTTTGTTGGCTACGTTCCGTTCAGGATCGCAGACCCACTCTCGCGTGCTTCTCCAGCGCGGGACTCTGGAATCTGGTTCAGCAGACATGCCTGGGAGCAGGCACGAAACGGGAGCCGGACATCACCCTGGGGTGGTACCCGGGGCGGGACATGGGCGAGGAGAGACCACCGCCGTTTCACCTGACGGCGGCGGCGTCACCCCCAACCCCTCACGGGTTGGGGAGAAGCCGCGTGAGCGGCACCCATCTGCCCGTCATCTGTCTGTCTGTCATCCGTCGGTGTTCGTGCTCGACAAGCACGGCACCCCGCTGCAACCGTGCCACCCGGCCCGCGCGCGGGAGTTGCTGCGCAAGGGCCGGGCGGTGGTGCACCGGCACACACCGTTCGTCATCCGGTTGAAAGACCGCACCGCCGCCACCTGTCAGGTGGACGGGGTTGAGCTCGGGGTCGACCCGGGGTCCAAGCACACAGGGATCGCGGTGTTCACCGCCCGGGGCGGGGAGCGGCGCGGCCGCTACAGCATCCAGCTCGACCACCGCGGCGCCACCATCGGCAAGAAGATGGAACGACGCGCGGCGTACCGGCGTGGCCGACGATCCCGGAACCTGCGTTACCGGCCGCCCCGGTTCGACAACCGGACCCGGCCGAAGGGGTGGCTGCCGCCGTCCCTCAAGCACCGCGTGGACACCACGGTGTCGTGGGTGGACCGGCTCACCCGCTGGGCACCGGTCACCGCTGTCCACGTCGAGCGCGTCGCGTTCGACACCCACGCGCTCGCCGTCGGCGGACCGCTGGAAGGCGTGGAATACCAGCAGGGCACCTTGCACGGCTACGAGATCCGCGAGTATCTGCTGGCCAAGTGGGGGCGGTCCTGCGCCTACTGCGGCGCGGAGAACGTGCCGCTGAACATCGACCACATCCACCCCAGAGCCAAGGGCGGGTCGGATCGGGTGTCGAACCTGACGCTGGCTTGCATCCCCTGCAACCAGACCAAGTCCAACCGGCCCGTGGCCGAGTTCCTGGCCACCAAACCGCAGATGCTGGCGGCGATCCTGGCGCAGGCCAGGGCGCCACTGAAGGACGCCGCCGCTGTCAACTCCACCCGAGCGGCCCTGACCGACGCGCTCGGGCAGCGCCTGCCCACCCGGACCGCCTCAGGCGGCCGCACCAAGTGGAACCGCACCCTGGCGGGTCTGCCCAAGACCCACACCCTGGACGCCCTGGCCGTCGGTGACCTGGAGACCATCACCCAAGTCGTCGGGCGGGTGCTTGTCGCGGGATGTTCGGGGCGCGGATCGCATGCCCGCACGACTCCGGACCGGTACGGGTTCCCGCGCTTGACACGGCCCCGCACGAAGGTGTTGCACGGGTTCCAGACCGGCGACCTGGTCCGCGCGGTCGTCCCGACCGGCAAGAAGGCCGGAACCCACACCGGACGCGTCGCCGTCCGCGACAGGGGCTACTTCGACATCCACACCCGACACGGCCGCATGGCAGGCATCGGCCACCGGCATGTCCGGCTCCTGCAACGAGCAGACGGTTACGCCTACACCACCCACCCCGAAACCACACCCGACCACCGAAGGAACAGATAGATGCCCACCACACCCACCGCGCTACGCGCTCAGAACCGCCCCGGCTCCGCCGGGCCGCCCCCTACCGGGGCCCGGATTCCTCCCCGGCTTGAAGGCCAGGGCATCCTCCGGAGGAACTGGTGAACGGCGCGAAGCGTATGTCCGTGGTTTCCAGCTCGCTGAGATCCGCAAGGCGGCTGGAATCACCCAAGCCGAACTTGCCGACATCCTCGGTGTGAGCCAAGCGCGCATCTCCAAGATCGAGCATGGTGAGGTATCCGGCATCGATGTGGTCCGCGACTACGTCGCCGCCCTCGGCGGCCACCACGATCTCGTTGCCACCTTGGGCGACCGCACCTGGCGGGTCGCCTGACCACCATCAAAGCCGCATCCATTCGGGCGCTCCAGCGGCAAGCAACTCTCTCGAAGTGGGACGGCGTGCCCGCCGAGGAGTTCCCAGGCTTTCCTGGGTGATCAGTGCAGCCAATATCAGTTCTCGGAAGACGACCTCAAGGGTTGGCGGCATCCGGCGAAGGGGCGCGGGCGTAAGAAGGCCCTGATCTGTCGGCCGACTAGTGACCGCGCGGCCGGGAGGCGGGGACATCCCGGCCGCGCGCAGAGCGAATCTCAATGGCGTGGGCGGGCCCTGGAGATGGCACGCGCGAGGGCGTCCAGGGTGATCGCGCTGACCAGACGCGAGGAGGCCCCGCGCGGAATGAGGGCCCACCACTGCTGCGAATAGATGCCCCACCAGCAGGAGACACCTGGGAAGCGCCGCCGTACCTCCGACACCGTCATCGCTTGGTCCGGGGCGATGCCCCACGCGGCTGGCAACCACGGTCCGAGGAGGAGCGCGATCGTCTCTGCTGCGGCAGCCAGGTCACTATGAGGTCCGATCAGGATGCCGGTGCTCGTTCGGTACCACCACTCGTCCGGGCTAGGGCCGGGATCGACGGCGATCGTCTCGCCGATGTGCGTGGCGGAGGGGATGTAGACGCGCAACCTCTGGGGGTCGTCTTCGTAGCGGGGGAGTGTCGGTAGACCCTTGCGGGCGAGCGCGTCGGCGAGGCGGTCCAGGTGAACGGTCGGGGAAGAGGCCGCGCGAACGGTGTGCTCGGGGGGACTCTCACCGGCCGCGCGGCCCTTCCTCCCCCAGCGGAGCCGCGCACTCCAGCGGCGCGGCTCCTTCCGGTGGCGTCGCAGGAGCGTCATCACCGGGTCCTCCGTCCGCGTTCGGCGTCGAGCGCCTGCCGCAGGTCGGCGGCGCTGTCGCGGATCACGGTCGGGTCGATGCCTGCCGAGTCGTCGTGGAGGGTCCCGATCCAGTCGCCCGGGAGGCCGTCGTACCGGGTCGCTCGCCAGATGCGATGACCGGGGAAGTCGGTGCGAAGCCTGGTGAGTGCCTGGTCATCAGGGTTTGTGTGGGTGTCCATCGCGTGGCGAGCCTCATGGGGTCGGAAACTCTCGGTTACGAGCCACAAGCTTGCTGTGATCGCCGTACGCTCGGAAAGAGCAAGAAGCCCACCGTCAGAAAGCCCACGTCGGTCGTTAGAAACTGCCCCCGGTTTCGAATCAGCGGAGTGTCCGATGCCCCGTCGCCCCCGTGACCCTGGTGTCCCACAATCGCCAACCGAATACTTCGGGACTGAGCTGCGCGCTTGTCGCGAGGCGGCTGGGCTGACTAGGCCGAAGCTCGCTGAACAGCTGGGTTATACGCCCCAGTGGATCGGCCAGATCGAAGCGGGCAAGAGTGAGTCGTCGGAGGATTTTGCCAAGGACTGCGACACGTTCTTTAGGACGAATGGGACTTTTCTCCGATTGTGGGGATGGATCCAGGATGTGGATCGGCTCCAGGTCCTGCCGCCAGGGTTTCGTCCGTTCGTCAAGGCTGAACGGAAGGCGACGTACATCAAGATCTA
Organism: Actinomadura sp. 6N118; assembly: GCF_044326415.1. NCBI lineage: Bacteria > Bacillati > Actinomycetota > Actinomycetes > Streptosporangiales > Thermomonosporaceae > Actinomadura > Actinomadura sp. 6N118. Next base: position 443,455 of record NZ_JBIRAZ010000006.1, read on the forward strand.
CGGGCCGTTGTTGATCCCTGGGCTGGTTCAGACGGGGGATTACGCCACAAGAGTGCTGACGGAGGGCCGTCGCCCCGACAAGTTCGAAGAGCTCTTCGCAGCGAGGATGGCGCGGCAGGAAGTACTTGCGCAGGAAGAGCCGCCATGGCTGCTCATCGTCATCAGCGAGGTTGTGATACGCAGCATCGCTGCGGGAAGAGAGGTTATGCGGGGTCAGCTGCAGCGACTTCTTGATCTTGCCATGCAGCCTCACGTGACGTTGCAGGTCATCCCGGCCGAGGCGCCCGTGTTCCACGCGGGCGATATCGTCCTGTTGAGCTTTGAGGATGAGCCGGACATGGGATTCGTCGATGCGGCGGGGGGCCACGGGCGGCTTCTCGACGACCGTCACGATGTGGACGAACTTGCCGTAATCTTCGATCAGGCGCGGTCGGCTGCCCTCTCGGCAGAAGATTCGGTGCGCTTCGTCAGAAATGTCATGGAGGAGATGTGACGGGACAAATTCACCCTCCCATCCGCTGGCGCAAGAGCAGTCGCAGTGACTCATCGGGCGGCGCGTGCGTGGAGTTGGCCGATCTTGGTGGCGGGGTCGCGGTGCGGGATTCGAGGGATCCTGAGGGGCCTCGGCTGGTGTTCGGGGCTGCCGACTGGGAGGCGTTCGCTCGGCGGATCAAGGACGGCGGGCTCGACCTGGTCTGAGGCGGGCGATCATCCCGGGTAGAGGTCGAGTCAAGCGCGAGTCGGACCGCCCCGAGGACCCCCTGGCCGGCGACTTCGAGATCGAGCTGTCGAGCGGGTTCGGCGAGGCCGAGCAGCGGATCGACGAGTACGTCGTCTACGGCCAGCTCAGCATCATCGACCGGCGTGTCACCTGACTTGGCGAACACATGTGGTCAGCACGCTTGCTGTCCATGCCATGCATAGCGATCGATCGCAGAATTCAGCCGGATGTGTCGGTGGGGCGCGGTCGTGGACGATCAGGCCGAGTACAGGATCGATAAACCTTTGGGTGACATACCTTGCACCGTGACGACAGTATCGATCGGTCGCCGGGGTGAGGTTTCGTGTGTCGGATCTGGCGGGCCGACGGGGCGTCCCACCTGATGCGGCGGAGTTCCCCGCGCTCCGATCCGTCATGCCGCGGTCCGCGACGAACGACACATCGGGGATGTGGCACTGGCACGGCTTTGGCTGATGCCATGACGGGGAGGACAGTTGTCAGGCAGCGGTACGGAAATTCGGATTCTGGGGCCGATCGAGCTGTCGGCGGGAGGCAGAGAACTGCGGCTGAGGGGGAGGCTCCAACGTGCGTTGCTCGCGATGCTCGCGCTGCATTCGAACAGGATGGTGCAGCGTTCCCTTCTGATCGACGCCCTGTGGGAGGACCCGCCCGCGACGGCGGAGGCGCAGGTGCGACGGCAGGTGTCATGGCTGCGCCGGGCCCTGGATGACGAGTCGGGGATCGTCACCGACCCGGGCGGCTATCGGCTCCGCATCGATCCGGAGCGTGTGGACGCGCAGATCTTCAGGCGATTGGTCGCCGATGCCCGGCGCGCGACCGAGGCCGGGGATCTGGACAAAGCCGGTCGTGAACTGGCCAACGCTCTGGAGCTGTGGCACGGCCCCGCCCTCGCTGACGTACGCGGACCGTACTTCGAGGCGGAGGCGGCCCGGCTGGAGGAGTTCCGTCTCGTCGCTCAGCAGGAGTACGCGGCAACCCGCCTGGCCGCGGGGGAGGACCGGGATCTCATCGGAGAGCTGACCGCTCAGGTCTCCAGATATCCGCTGCGTGAAGGACCACGAGCCCAGCTCATGCTGGCTCTGCACCGGGCGGGACGGCAGGCCGAAGCGCTGGAGACCTACCGGCGGGGGCGCGACACGCTCGTGGCCGAGCTCGGCTTGGAGCCGTCGCAGGAGCTCACCCGCCTGCATCAGGCGATCCTGGCGTCCGACCCCGGTCTCCGCCTCGGACTCAGCTCCCGAGTCGGTGCCGACCACATCGGCCTTCGCCGCGCTCGTCGGCAGCGACCGGCCGGGGAGTCCCCCGATGGCCACGTCCCCGATCCCCGCGATGCCCTGATCACCCGGCTCAAGAACGAGAACAGCACGCTGAAGCGCCAGGTCCTCGCGCAAGGCGCCACGATCGGGAAGCTGATCTCCCGCAACGACCTTGTCGGACTGCTGGTACGCGGGACATCGATCAAGGGCTGGCCGGACGCCCTCCGAACGAAAGAGGCTCAGGGCTGATCGCTGGCCTTGGCCGCATTCCTGATTCGCGTATCGAGAACCTTCCGTACGGAGGTGAGCACGGGCTTGTTCTGAGCGATCGCGATCTTTTGATAGGCAGTTTCGACGCCGGCCCAGACATTGATGAGATTCGTTTCCTTCTTACACCTCACATCGGCGAGCGCCGTAGCGGTCTCACGTTTCGTGACGTCGTGCGTCCTGCTGTCGATGAACGCCCGGTCGCTGTTCGCGTCCACCGGCGTGGAGTAGTTGAAACCGGATCTCTTCATGCATGCGCTCCACTTGGCGAACACCGCTCGCACCCGGCTGTCCCGGGCGGACCGTTCGAGCGTCGCGACCCCCAGCCTCCCGACCGCCGTTAGATCTGGTTTCGGGTCCGGGATTCCCGCGCCGAGCATCTGATCGGCCTTGCCCTCACAACCGCCGTCCGGGATCTTCTTCCCCCGGACCGTCGGTGATCCCTTTCCGAAGACGGCCCGCTCGACTTCCGGAGAGAGGCCGGGCTGGCGAGGCCGCTTGCTTATTTCCGGAGCGCTGTAGCCGAATGTCCCGGCTCGTGCCTCTTCGGCGATGCCATAGCGGCGCGTGTTCGGCTGAAATGGAGTGTTCCGGGGATTGGGCAGATCGGCCTTGAGTCCCAAGCCTTCCAGGCAGCGTGTCATGAGAGCCTTCTTGGCCACCTGAATGGACCGCCGTTGCGCTCGAGTTGGTGAATACGCATCCAACGGCAGTGTGAGGGCGTTGATGTCACGGATGTTCAGGACATGGGCGGGAGGCTCCTTCCCGCCGTCGGTCGGAGATCCCGTGCATCCGGCTAGAGCCAGGCAGAGGCTGAGCACGGCCCCACTCTGCACGGGCGGTTTCCTTCGCATCACCCACTCCTTCGTCGAGTCATCGTCCGAATGCCGGGTCCGGGCGTCCGTTGTCACCAGATGCCCGGACCCGGCGTTCACGCGATCACCTTGCAATGAGCGCGTCAGTTGGCGTCGAAGGAGCCGAGGGTGTTGTTGATCCCCTTGTCGAGGTTGCCCGAAGTCTCGTCTTCGAGTTCCTGCTCTTGCCCGCCGTAGTTCGGGTCGCTGTAGGCGTACTCGTTCAACACCGTGTTCTTGTTCTGCCAGGAGGAGGCCGAGCTCATGGGCTTGCCGTTAGGGAACGTCATGCCCCGGAAGTCCTGGACATTATCCCGGAAGCACTTGCTTGAACCCTTCTGGCCTGCCTTTTCCCAGAAACAGCTCTCCGCCTGAGCGGGCGTAGTGGAAGCCAGGGCCGCCACGCCGATTCCGCCGGTCAGGGCCAGTGTGCCGATCAGGCGCTTGGCGCCTTTTCTCATGGGGCTTTCATCCCTTCGCTACGATCCCGTCTCCGATATGCGGGATCACTTGTAGCAAGTAAAGCGACCCGCCCTGCGGGTCGCGTATCACCGACGTATCATGCACGTGTCGCGAACTGGCGATGAACAGTGTGGAAGAACACGTGACTTATGGTCGGGGCGCCATTTTGATTTGCGCGGCCTGCTCGCGCAGATGGTCGAGCATCAGCACCGGCGGGCCGCCGAAGGGGCGCTTCGGCGGCCACATGGTGTGCCGGTCAGGAGCGCTGGCCGGGCTCGTCGACGATCGCGGCGGCGAGACGGACACTGAGGCCCTGCAAGGTCCCCTTCCTCACCAGGCCCGGCCCCGACCTGTGGTCCTTGATCGCGATGCCGCGCGCCCCGAGGTAGGTGTAGGTCTTGGGGTCGAGCAGGATCTCCTCGTGCGCCCAGTCCTCGGTCCATCCAAGGGCGATCGCCGGTCGGCCGGCCGCGTCGACCCGTCCCTTGACCAGGGTCACGCCGCGGATCCGCTTCATGGCCTGGAAGATCGCTGCCTCGGTCTTGGGAGGATGGACGTTCTCACTCAGGATGGTGACCAACGTCTCGAACACCAATCCGTCGCCGCCCCCCGGCTCCGCCTTGCGGAGCTTCCGCAACAGCGCGTCGGGATCGGTGGGAAGGGGGTTGAATCTGACCCATCGAGGATGGTTCCCCACCTGCTCGCGGTCGATCACGAGCTTGCCGTTCCGGTAAGAGGCCCACTGCTTGCCGTCAGCCCGCCGCCAGCTCTCCCAGTCGTCGGTCCTGTACGGGCCGCCGAACGCTATTCCGCCCGGCTCGACCGGCGTCGTGTGGCGGAGCTTGATGTAGATCCACTGCTGGGGCTTGGGCGCGGCGAATGGCCGGGTCTTGGCGGCCGCGGCGGCCCGGTCCAGTACCTCCGACGCCTCGGCGACCGACCCCAACTGGATGTCCGGCAGTACCGAGGGAGACCGCCCGTCATCGCCAGGCCCGCCAGAGGTCTGCACGAGGGTCGTCCCGATCGCCATGACCGCGGCGAGCGCGCCGACGGCGATGAGCCGTACGCCCGTCCGGGACGGCCGGAACCGGCGCTGTGACACGGTGCGGTCCGCGGCCCGGGCCGACGGTGCGGTCCCCTGGTGGAGATCGTCGGGTGGCGCGATGGCCGTGACCTCGTCCAGCAGATTCCGCGCGGCCGGCCGGTCGGCGTACCCGCGCAGGGACTCGTCGCGAACGCGGGACATCGTACGCACCAGGTCGTCGGTGGGATGAGACTTCATGTCAGAGACCTTCGCTCGCTGATGGATCGGTTCGTGACCGCAGGCTTCACGTCGTTCTCCGCTGAGCGCAGCGCACGGGCCAGGCGCTTGCGCGCCCGATGCAGCCGGACACGCGCGGCGCCTGGCGAGCAGCCGAGGACGGCGGCGATGGCGGAGTGGTCCAGCCCCTCCCAGGCGACGAGACCGAGCAACTCGCGGTCGTCGTCGGACAGTTCCCGGAACGCCTGGCCGAGGGCCGAGGTGTCGACGGGATCCGCACCGACCGCGGCGATCTCGTCCCGCAGGTCGTGGCGCAGGCTCGTGGTCCGCCGTCGCCGCTGCGTCTCGGCCCGCCAGTGGTTGGCCAGCACCCGCCGCGCGGTGCCGTACAGCCACAGCCGCGCCCTGTCACCGGCCGGAATCTCCTCCAACCGCCTCCAAGCGATGGTGAAGGTCTCCGCGACGACATCGGCCGCGTCCTCCGGCGAGGAGCAGCGCCGCAACACGTATCCCAGGATCGGCTCGTACGTCGCGGCGTACATCGCCTCGAACCTGGCCTTGCGATCATCCATCGAAGATCCAACGGCCAGACTTCCCATGTCGCACGTGACTCTCCTTCAGTGAGGGGACACCCCCTACGTGTCGAAAGCCGCGCCGGCGTTACCGACAGATTCGGGCCGCAGCCGGATCCCAACCGGTTCCCAACCGCCTTCGAGGAATCTCGAATCAGGTCGAGCAGTTCCCGACATTCATCACCCCGTTCGAGGAGACCCCCTGTGCCCGGATCCTTGTCGCGCCGCAGCCTGTTGAAGATCGGCGGGGGTGCCGTGGTCGCGGGCATGACCGCGTCCCTGGCCCAAGACACCTTCGCACCGTCCCCCGTTCATGCCGACTCCTGGAGCTCCAAGCTCGTCTACCCCGGCACCGATGGACGGCTCGTTTACGCGGCGGATTCCCGCGGCAAGAAGATTCCGGACTTCAGCTGGGCCGGCTACCGCAACGGCGAGGAGCCGCTCCCCCACGTCCCCGTCGTCAAGGAGATCAGCCCACTCAGCGACGGCCGTGACAACACGGCGCACATCCAGGCAGCGCTCGACGAGGTCGGCGCGATGAAGATCGGCGCCAACGGTTTCCGGGGGGCGCTGCTCCTCAAGGCCGGGCACTACCCGGTGTCCGGCGTCATCAAGATGAAGCGCGACGGGGTCGTGCTGCGGGGTGTGGGCAGGTGGTCCGACCCGGCGTCCAACACGGTCATCACCGGTACCGCCGCGGCCGGGACCACTGTCTTGTGGGTCGGCGGTACGAGCGGCGGCTGGGAGGAGCCGGCATCGAAGGTGGCCGGCACCGAGACCGCTGTCACCTCCAGCCTGGTCAAGGCGGGGGAGCGGAAGCTCACGCTGGCGTCGACGACCAACCTGAAGGTCGGCGACAACATCATCATTGAACACCCGCACACGCAGGAGTGGACCGACGCGATCGGCGGTGGGGGCATGGTGAAGGGGGACCCCTGGGCCCCCGGCTCGCTGCCCATCCGGTACAACCGGTACATCAAGGAGAAGGTCGGCAACGACATCATCATCTGCGCCCCCGTCTTCAACGATCTGCGCCGGTCCCTGTCCCAGTGCTCCGTCTACGTCTGGAACCAGGACGGGCTCGTCCGCAACGTCGGCGTGGAGAACCTCCGCATCGACATGGGCGATCCGACGCCGGACGACAACGAGAACCACCCGGAGAGCTGCATCTTCATCAGCCGGGCCGAGGACGCGTGGGTCAAGGACGCCAGGCTGCTGCACTTCTCGGTCTCCGGCGTCTGGGTGCAGCGCAGCACGCGGGTCACCGTTCAGCAGGTCGAGGCCCTCCAGCCCCGCTCGAGGATCGAAGGCAGGAAGCGGTACAACTTCTGCGCCGCCGGCATGGCCCAGCAGGTCCTCTTCCGCGACCTGGAGGCCGTCAACGCCCGGCACGCCTTCATCGCCACAGGGCAGAGCACCTGCTCGGGCAACGTGTGGCTGAACGGGATCAGCAAGAACGGGCTCAACGAGTCCGGGGGCCACCAGAAGTGGAGTCAGGGGCTCCTGTACGACAACATCCAGGAACTGTCGAATCAAAGCGACAACCCGTGGGTCCTGGCCCTGCACAATCGCGGGGACAAGGGCGAAGAGCATCAGCACGGCTGGTCCTCGGTGAACAGCGTGACGTGGAACTGCACGGTCGACAACAACAAGCAACTGTGCGTGCAGACCCCGCCGACCGCCCAGAACTTCGCGATCGGCACCACCGGCGTCGTCACCGGGAAGAACTGGTACACCGACCGGATCGGCCATGTGGAGGGGACCACCGGGGCGGGGCTGGATCCCGCCTCCCTCTACCTGGCTCAGCTCAAAGATCGCCTTCGCGGCGCGTGACGTCAGGGAACTGATTCTCTGAGGTGGCTCAGGTCCGCCGGACGGTCTGGCGGTACTGCCTGGGGGTGAGACCGATCTGCCAGGCGGCGGCCTGCACCGGGTCCCGGATCCAGCCGGGTACCAGCTCACCGAACTCCCGGCGGGTGCCGTCACGTTCCACCGTCCCGTTGGTCATCAGCAGCAGGTGCAGGTGGTCGTCGTACACCTCCTCGACACACCAGAGACTGAGGACCTGTCCGGGGTTGCCCGGGTCGGGTGCCTCCTGACCGACCTGTGGCCATCCTGCCTGGCCGGCCACCTGACGCCAGCCGGCCCGCCCGGCCAGCATCTCCACGGCGCAGCGCCGCTGCTCTGAGTTGCGCAGCGACACCGCGCGGGCGATCGGGACGTCGTCTTCGACGATCTCGCGCGGCATGGTGACGCCGTGCCACGCCCACAGGCACCAGCCGTCGGGGTACCGCACCGCCGGTCCGCTTGGATGATGGAGCCGGCCTTGGGCGTCCTGGTGCAGTTCGGTGGGGCGTTCGGTGAGGATCACGCTGTTGCGCATCGGCCACCACTCCCCGGACGACCGTCCCACCTGGAGCAGACCACGGCTGTGGCGGTCTGGTTCCCAGACACCGCACCGTTGGAGGAAGGCGAGCCGGGCGAGCTGCCGCAGCATCCGCGGGCGGAAGGCGCCCAGCCGGGGCAGCGCCGTCACTTCGGGAAGCTGCTGCGCGTCCTGCCAGGTCGCAGCCACCTGGTCGACGGCCGCGCCGACAGACTTGCCCAGCCCTGTCTCGACCGCAGCGGTCACCTCACGGCCGAGCTGGCCCAGCAATCCACCCCATCGCGGGTCCCGTTCCAGGTCGTCGAGGTCAGACGGCAGCGGGTCCAGCATGATCAGGTCGGTTTCCGGAGGGTCCTGCGGCACCCGTTCGACGATGGCCTCGGCGGTCGGTTCCGGCAGCGTCCGCCACGCCCGCCTGGTGACCAGCGAAAGCCGGCCCGCGCGGATGTCGGCACCGATGCTGCCCGCCATCGGCGAGCCCAGCCAGATCACGTGCTCCGGTGGCTGCCGGCCGGCGCCGAGGTAGACGTCCTGGACGCCCGCCTCGGCCGCTGCCCGGTCCGCCGGACCCACGGTCAGCCCGTGCCCCACCCACTCCTCACGCACGGACGGCAGCAGTGCCTGTTGCTCCGCGGTCGGCGCCGGTAGCGGCCGACCGTGGCTGTGTGCAGGCCGCAGGTCCGCCATCGTCAGTCCGCAACGACGCGGACGGTCGCGTTCCATGCTTGCTCACGTGCCGCCTGGTCACGGGCTGCCTGCGCCCGGGCCTCCTGCTTGCGTGCCTGCTTGCGGGCCTGATCGCGCTTGCGGCGAGCCCCGGGGTCGAGGACGCGCGGCGCCAGTTCGCGCTTGCGGCGCAGTACGTACCGCCCGGGGGCGATTCCGGTGTTGCCGTGCTCGGGGTGGTCAAGCCACGCGGTCGCGCCCTCGCCGACCTCCAGCGACCCCAGGATGATGTCGTTCGCCGCGCCGTCGCGAGCGTCGTACCGGACGTCACCGGAGGCGAGCAGGAGGTGCGTGTGGCCGCCCGCCTCCCCGCGGACCACGGCGACGCCGGCGGTCGGGACCCGGGTGGTCGGATGCCGGTGGTCTTCCGACGCCATCGCGGCGGGGATCACGGAAACATCGCCCTGGTGCTGCAATCCGGCGATCGTCGGGATGTCGAGTTCGGCGGCCAGGTGAGCCAGGTCGGCGCCATCCGACCGCACGCTGCTGAGGAGTTTCATTACAGCCTCCTGCGAATCGTCTTCCCATGGAATTTAGCGGCGTCCGCCCCCAGGGGAAACCGAATTTCCGTACCGCAGCACCCGCCCCTCCGGCCACGCCGAGACTCCGGGAACGTCGCGAGGAATGCTCGCCTTGACTTGATTCTCAAAAGATCCTTGTCGACTCAATCGGGTTATGACGAATTTATGATGAGCCTATGACGGTCGTCGGTAAACTTCCCAGACAAAGTTCTAGAGGAGTGTGAAATGGTGACCAAGCTTAATGCGGTCCGTCCGGGTCGCATTTCCAGAATTTCCCTGACCGCCGGAATAGCCGCTGCGTTCTGCGGGCTGTTCGGGATGTCGCAGAACGCAGCGTTTGCTGCGGCGGGGCCGGCGAAGGTGGGGCGGCTCGTGCTGTTCCAGAACCCCAACTGGACGGGGTCGGTCAACGTGATCACTGTCCAGACCTGCAACCAGGTCAGGCGCGTCGCGGGCATGGTGGGCTCGTTCGACAACGCGCCTCCAGCGGGCTGCAGGGTGTGGCTGGAGACGGCGACGGGCCTGCGCTTCGCCCTGTGCACCGGCCGCGGTGTCGTTCCCGCGCAGTTCCGACAGTCCCCGTCCGTGGTCTTCAGAGCCGGCGTCTCGGTCCCCTGCGCGCTGTAGGCGGGTCTTGCTGTCCTGTGGGCGAGTCAGGGGACCTGGAGTTCGGCTATCTGAAGGAAGCCGTTTCCAGTGCCCGGTGCGGGGCTTGTCATGTCGAACCGCAGCGAGGACGTCGTGACGGGGTCGAACGCGACAAAGGTGGGCTCGTTCGAAGCCGTCGCCCACGTGACGCGGAGGGTCCGCACGGGGACGTACCGGCGGCCGTCCCAGTACGACACGTTCAGCGTCGCGGGCAGGACGCGGCCCTCGCCGACCGTGAAGTACGCCCGTATCGGGCCGGTGATCCGCCGTGGACGCGGCGAGTTGACCGCGACCCATTCGGCGGCATGGGCGGCGCTCACCGCCGGCAGGAGCGCCGTCGCCTCCTTGACGTAGTGGTTCGACCACCCCGTGGCGAGGTTCCCGTCGAGCATCGCCATGGGTACCGCGGCGGCCGTTCCGGAGTAGCTCGCGTCCGCGGCGGGGACGCTGGGTGGCGTCCAGCGTGCCGTGACGGGGTCCGCCGGGGGAGTGGTCCCGCCGCGCGCGGGGGTGGATGAGATCGTCGCGGTTCCCGTCCGCAGCCCGGGCGCGGTGGCGGTGACCCGGATCGGCCCGGCGCGGTCCGCCGACCGGATCACCGCGAGCGCCTTGCCGCTGAAGGTCATCCGCGTGGGCGCCCGGTAGTTCTCGGCACTCTCCTGCCGTCCGCTGTCGAGGCCCGCCAGCTCGCCGCCCCTGACGCGCACGGTGACCGGGACGGCCGCGCCGGGGACCACCACGCCCTCGCGGTCGACGACCTCGGCGGTCACGAACGCCAGGGACCGTCCGTCGGCGGTGACGACCTTCCGGTCCGGGCTCAATCGCACCGCGCTGGGAGCACCGGCGGTGTCGAGCCGGTCCCGCGCGACCTCGACGCCGTCCCGCTTCGCGACGGCCACCAGCGAACCCGGCTCGAACGGCACTTTCCAGGTCAGGTGGAGCTTTCCGGTGCTGCCGTTCGGGCTGGTGTAGCTGCCGGACGGGAAGGTCTTATCGTCGCCGCTCGGCTCGGTCGTCTCCAGGTACTTCGTGCCGTACGTCGTCGTCTTGGTGTCGAATCGCCGTACGCCCAGCGACTTGCCGTTGAGGAGCAGTTCGACCGTGTCGACGTTCGAATATGCCCAGACCTGGATCTGCTCACCGCGCTTGTGGTCGGTCCAGTTCATCGGCAGCAGGTGGACCATCGGCTTTGTCGTCCACTGGCTCTTGAAGAGGTAGTAGAGGTCCTTGGGGAAACCCGCGGTGTCGACGGCGCCGAAGAACGACGACTTGACGGGGAAGTCGTTCCAGTAGGGGGTGGGTTCCCCGATGTAGTCGAACCCGGACCACAGGAACTCACCGATGAAGAATTTGCGGTCCCGGTCCTTCTTCAAGCCGTACTCACCGCTCATCGTCCAGGACGCGAGGTTGTTGTCATAGGACGACGTGGCGCGCTTGCCCGGCGTCTGGTTCTCCCCGGTGTTGGGGAGTTCGGGATCCTGGTAGACCCCGCGGCTGGAGGTGGACGACGACGACTCGGACTCGAAGAAGAACGTGTTCGGGTACTTGGCGTGCAGTGCGTCCACGGACTTGGCCGTGTTGTAGTTGAGCCCGACCCCGTCCAGGAGACGGGCGATCCGGTCGTTGACGGACCCATCGGCCGGAACACTCCGGTAGCTGTCGCTGCCCCACACCACGGGCCGGGTGGGGTCGGCCGCCTTGACGTCGCGGATGAGCCGTTCCGCGGTCGCCACCGTCTGGCCCCGGATCTCGTTGCCGATGGACCACATGATGACGGCGGGCGAGTTCCGGGCGGCCTGGACCATCGCCGTGATGTCGGCGTCGGCGTTCGCCTCGAAGAAGCGCGCGTAGTCGTAGGTGGTCTTGGCGTTCTGCCAGGTGTCGAACGCCTCGGCCATCATGACGATGCCGAGCTCCTCGCAGGCCTCGACCAGCTCGGGTGAGGGCGGGTTATGCGCGGTCCGCAGCGCGTTCACGCCCATGCCCTTCATGATCTTCAGCTGCCGGACGAGCGCGTCGCGGTTGGTGGCCGCGCCCAGGGCACCCAGGTCGTGATGGAGGTTGACGCCACGGATCTTGGTGTGCGTGCCGTTCAGTGAGAAGCCCTCGGCGGAGTCGATGCGGAAGTACCGGATGCCGAACCTCGTCGAAGAGGTGTCGACCGCCTTCCCGGCGATGGTCAGCTCCGTCCGCGCCGTGTAGAGGTGGGGCCGGTCGAACGACCACAGAGCCGGGCGCTGGACGCGCAGGTCGACGGTGTGCTGGGAGGTCCCCGTACCGGCCGTGACACTCGACCGGGCACGCGCCACCACCTTGCCCCGGGCGTCCACGATCGAGGTGGCGATGCCTACGGGCGTTGTGCCGCCCGTCGCGTTCGCGATGTCGGTGCGTACTCGCACGGTCGCGTACCCCGACTTGATGGTGGTCTCCAGGTCGGGTGTGGTGACGAACGTCCCCCAGCGCGGTACGTGCACCGGGTCGGTCGCCGTCAGCCTCACGTTCCGGTAGATGCCGCTGCCCGAGTACCAGCGGCTGCTCGGCAGGCGGTTCCGCACCTTGACCGCGATGACGTTGGGTGTACGGCCGTCGGCGCGCACCTTGCCGGTGAGGTCGAAGCCGAAGCCGGTGTAGCCGTACGGATGCCCGCCGAGCAGGCTCCCGTTCACGTACACCTCGGAGTCCATGTAGACGCCGTCGAACTCGATGCCGATCCGCTTCCCGGCCGCCGAGGACGGCAGCGTGAAGGTCTTGCGGTACCAGCCGAGGCCGCCCTGCAGGAACCCGGTCCCCGCACTGGTGCCGGCACCCGGGTCGGCCGTGGGGGTCAGTTCGATGCTCCAGTCGTGCGGCACGTTCACCGTCCGCCACATGGAGTCGTCGAATCCGGGCTCGGGTGCCTTCTCGTACCGGCCGCCGGGGTCGTCGATCCCGCTCGGGTTCGCGAGAGCGAACTTCCAGCCCGCGCCGAAATCGGTACTGCGGGCGGGCGTGGCTGCCAGCCCCGAGGGGTGTCCCGAGGCGTGCCCTGAGGCGTGTCCCGACGCGTGCCCTGAGGCATGCCCCGCCGGGGGCACGACGGCGATGCACACGCCGATCATGAGGACCGCGGCGAAGGCCGCGACGAGCCGGCGCGGCAGGCGTGCCACCGCTGGAGCGAATGCGTTCATCGAGACCCCTGTGCCGTCGTCGACTCGAGCTTTGGGAGCGCTCCCAGTGCTCGGAGCGTCACATGAGACCGCCGCGCGGTCAACACCCGATCACCTACCCGAATGATCTGTTCGGTCGGGGATTCTGCCGACAGAACCCTCTACGGTTTCTGTTCACCGGTGGTCCATATGGGGGCATGGACGGGGGCGGTACGGAGGCTTATCTTCAGGTGATACCTGAGGGTGTTTCATGTTTGCTCCGTCATGAGGAGGACCCCCCGTGCCCAGACCTCGCCGGCTCACCGAAGCGCTGCTGGCCCTCGTCTCCACCGCGGCCCTGTCCACGGCCGTGGCGGCACCCGCCTCCGCCTCCGCAGCCGCGGGCGGCTCCTTCACCGTCATGACCTACAACATCGCCGGACTGCCGGAGGGGCTGTCCAGCGCTCCCACGCCGCGGGCGCCGGCCACCACCGCGATCGGCCAGAGGCTCGGCCCGTACGACGTCGTCCAGGTGCAGGAGGACTTCAACTACCACGCCAACCTGTACGCCGCCGACACCCATCCGTACCGGACGCCGACCAGCGGCGGCGCAGGCATCGGCAGCGGACTGAACCTACTGTCGTCCTATCCCACCGGCGACGATGACTTCGAGCGGGTGAAGTGGCAGGACTGCAACCTCAACTCCGGCGACTGCCTGACCCCCAAGGGGTTCACGTTCATGCGCGTGAGGGTGGCCGAAGGCGACGTCATCGACTTCTACAACCTGCACGCCGACGCCGGGAGCGACAGCGGCGACATCACCGCCCGGGCGGCCAACCTCCGCCAGCTCACGTCCTTCATCAAGACCCACTCGAATGGGAACGCCGTGGTGGTCATGGGCGACATCAACGCCCGCTACACCAGGTCCGGCGACGGCGCGACCCTGCGTACCTTCGCCGCCGACAACGGGCTGACCGACGCGTGGGTGCAGCTCCCCCGCAAGGGCAGCGTGCCGGCCGAGGGCAGCCCCGCCCTCGTCTGCGACCCGGCCAACGTCACCGACACCTGCGAGACGGTCGACAAGATCTTCTACCGGAGCAGCCGGCTCATCACGCTGATCGCGTCGGGCTACGCCAACGAGCACGCGAAGTTCCTCGACGACTCAGGACGCATGCTGTCCGACCACGACCCGATCGTCACCAGGTTCTCCTGGGCCCAGAATCCGGACTACCAGTTCAGCGACCAGTTCGGTGGCCCGCACGGCACCTACTTCAACGACATCGAGGGCGTCCCGGCCGGCGCCCGCGCCACCCAGATCTCGTTGCGCGCCGGGGCGCGGGTGAACCAGATCGGGATCACGCTGGCCAACGGCACCGCGTTCACCCACGGGGGGACGGGCGGCACCGCGTCGTCCCGGACGCTGGCCAGCGGTGAATACGTGACCTCCGCGTATCTGTGCCAGGGCCAGAAGGACGGGCACACCAGAATCTTCTACGCCAAGCTCACCACCAACCTCGGCAACACCCTGGCCGGTGGGACGACGACCTCCACCTGCACGACCCGGACCGCGCCGTCGGGCTGGCAGATCGCCGGCTTCCACGGCCGCTCCGGCAACGAACTGGACAAGGTCGGCTTCATCTACACCCAACGCTGAGTCCGGACGCGTCCAGATGTTCGGCCCGCGGCTCAGCCGATCTTCAGGACGGTTCCTCGGTCATCTGCTCGAGGACCTCGACGAGGGCGGCGATGTCGCGCCGCTGGTAGCCGAGGGCGGCGGCGATACCGAGTACCTCGTCGGCGCGGTCGGCGGTGGGGTGCGGGATCTGGAGCCTTCGTGCCTCATCGAGCGCCAGTTCCAGGTCCTTGAGCAGCAGGCGAAGATCGAACGACGACTCCTTGGCCGGGTCCAGCACGAACGGTGCGCGTGCCTTCAGCAAAGGTGAGCCGATCGCGCTGTCGGCCATCAGCTGGGCGGCGAGCTTGCGGTCGACACCCGAACGCTCTGCGAGGAGGAGGCCCTCCGCGAGGGCGAGCACCTGGGCGGCCTGGCCGATGCTGATCGCGAATTTCAAGGCCAGCCCCTGCCCGTTCGAGCCCACGTAAGAGGGGGTGCCGAGGTCGCGCAGGATCGGTTCGATGCGTGCGTAGCCGTCGTAGCTTCCCCCCACCATGATCGTCAGGGTCCCGGTGGTCACCTGCGGGGCGCTGCCCGACACCGGTGCGTCGAGCATGGTCGCGCCGCGCGCGTCCGCCTCCGCGGCGAGCCGGCGGCTGACGTGGGGGCTGACGGTGCTCATATCGGCCCAGATGCTGCCAGGGGTGAGCCCGGCCAGGATGCCGTCCGGTCCCGAAGCGATCGCCTCCAGCGCCTCGTCATCGGGGACGGAAGTGAGAATGACATCGGCCGCCTCCGCGACCGCGCGCGGACTCCGGCGCCAGCGCAGCCCATGCGACAGCAGAGACCGTGTCCGCTGGGGCGTTCGGCTGGTGCCGTGCACGGGGCGGCCGGCGGCCAGCAGGCGCCCGGCCATCGCGCCGCCCATGTGCCCCAATCCGACCAGCCCGATGGTGGGGTGTCCGGTGATCTCCACACCGGTCTGGCCCAGCGGCTGCGAATCGAGCTGCGTCATTCCCATTTGCTCCCCTTTAGCCGGTCCGTGTTCGGTCGGTCGCCATCGACACTCACCCAGCTTCGCCCTTGAGGCACGTGCCCGTCTTCACGGCCACCGGCCGTTCCCACCCCCCTGCCAGCCGGTACCCGAACGTTGCAGCCTCCTGCGACCACGCCCCTCGAGCATCTGCCAATGACGGTGACCACAAGCGTGCGGGAACTCCTCGAAGGTCCGAGCTGCGGGCCACTGCTGCCGGGACGGGGATGCCGCCCAAGATCGGCCAACGGAGCAGTACGGGTTTCGGTGAAGTTGGCCGCGGTGCACTGCTGAGATCAGCGTTGACAGAACGTGACGCCGTGCTAGCGGAAGGTGACACCGCTGTTAGTGGCGGTGAGCGGGAGGTCCACGCGCAGACTGGTCCCCGTTCCCGGCGGGCTGTCGAGAAAGATCTCACCGCCGAGCGCCTCCACCCGGTCCTTGAGGCCGACCAGGCCGGTTCCGCGGGTGAAGTCGGCGCCACCCGCGCCGTCATCGCGGACCGCGACGTGGAGGACGGCAGCCGCGGTGTCGGCTTCGGCAGTGACCGTGACGGTCGAGGCGCGCGCGTGCTTGGTCGCGTTGGTCAGTGCCTCGGCGACGACGTAGTACGCGCTGACCTCGACATGCTCGGGCAGCCGCCCCTGCACCGACAGGTCGAGGTCGACCGGGATCGGCGCGCGGCGGACGAGCGCGCGCAGCGCCGGGCCGAGGCCCTTGGCCAGGCTCGGCGGGTGGATACCGCGCGCGAGGTCGCGCAGTTCGTCCAGCGCGTCGGTCGCCTCGGCGACGGCGTGGCCGAGCTCGGCGCCGAGCTCGCCGAGCTCGGGCGGCACCTCCGCCTGGGCCGCACGCAGCTGCAGCGCCAGTGAGACCAGCCGCTGCTGGGCGCCGTCGTGCAGGTCCCGTTCGAAACGCCGGCGCGTCTGGTCGGCGGTGGCGACGATCCGCGCACGCGACGTGGTGAGCTCGGCGCGGCTCTCCGCGTTGGCGATGGCGGTCGCGACGAGTTCTGTGAAGTCGGCCAGCCGCTGCTCGGTGTCCGTGGGCAGCCGTTCGCGCCGTGACGCGACGCCCATGACGCCCCAGACTCGGGCTTCGACGACGATCGGGCTGGCGACCGCGGAGCGGACCCCCTCGGAGAGGGGCCCGGTCAGGCTCGCCGACATCGGGTCGTCCACGTCGCGGCGAGCTGCGCGGCCCGTGGCCTGGACCGACGCCATGGCCGAGTCAGGGTCGAGCTTGCCGCGCGAACCCGGTGGGGAGTGCGTGAATCCGGAGCCTCCCATCAGCGTCGCCTCCCTGTCCGGCTCGAACCTCATGATCGTCGTGCCGTCGGCGCCGAAGAGGGCGCCGACCTCCTGGGCCACCACGGTGAACACGTGATCCGGCGCCACCCCGCGGGCGACCAGCGTCGCCACCCGCCGCAAAGCGGTTTGCTCGTCGGCGATCCGGCGAAACCCGGCGTAAAGCTGGGCGTTGTCGAGGGAGACGGCGAGCTGGCCGACGATGAGCTTGACACCGTCGAGCCGTTCGGTGGAGAACGCGCTGCGGATGAGTCGATTCTCCAGCAGCAGCAGCGCTTGCAGCGTGCCCCGGTTGAGGATGGGAAGGGCCAACAGTGAGCAGCAGGTGATGCCGGTGAAATAGGGGTCACGGGCGAAACGATCGTCGTGGATGACGTCGCTCACGACCAGCGGCTCACGCATCCGCTGGGCGTATCGCAGTACCGACATCGGGACTGCGAGTCCGTGACCGGTGCCATCGGCGAGGACGGTGCCGCCGCTGCCGGGGGTCGGCAACAGCCAGACCTGCCGGTCGGCGCTCCACAGCAGCAGATGTACGTCGGTGGCGCCGGTCATCGCGCGCAGCGCTTGGGCCACGCGCTGATGCAGTCCCTCGACACTGGTCTCCGAGCTCAGTGCCTGCGATACCGACAGAATGCCAAGGAGATCGATCGTTCCGGTCGTGACGGTGGAGCGGTGATAGGGAAGATCGCCGGACCGCTCGCCGCGGTGCCCGCTCGTCGCGTCGGCTTGTGGCCGCAGCGTCGGGTAGGCCCAGTCCAATTGGGCGGCTTTCGCGGTCGCCCCCCAGGCGAGGTAGTCCTGGCGGGCCTGGGCGAGAAGATCGTAGCCGGTGTGTTCGGCGCCGTGGGCGAGGTGGAAGCGGGCCGCGCGTTCGGCGATCAAGGCCCGATGCCATGGGCGTTGACGCCGGGCGACCTCGCGCCGCGCGGCGTCGAAGGCCAGGACGGCGGCTTGGAAGTCGCCGACGGCCCATGCCCGTTCCGCATCGACCCATCGCAGCAGGTGGAGGAAGTTCGCCGGCGCGTCCGCGGCGCGTGCGGCGAGCCAGCGCGCCACATCGTCCAGTTCGGACAGCAGACGGCCGCGCTCGTCGCCGTGCGCGGCGCGGGCCTGCCCGGCGAGGGCCAGCCCGTGCAGCAGGTAGGCCCCAGCGGTCGGGTAGCTGCCCATGTCGGCCGGTAGCAGCGGCATCGCTGCTGCGCTGTGCCGTGTCAGAGCGGCCGGATCGTCGAGGATGGCGGCGGCCATCGCGTGACAGATATGTGCCTGGAGAAGTGCCACCGGGCTGGCGGCGTGTCTGTCGATGGGGAGCGCCTCACCGACTGCGGCTTGGCTTTCGCCGCGAAGCACAGCAGCCAACCACAGGTAGCTATCGAGCGACTCGACGGTCTGCTCGCTGCCTATGCGCCGTGCGAAGGCCAGGCCCGCCTCCACCTCGGCCACCAATCCGTCCAGTGATGGCGCGCAGTCCAGCAGCCCCCTCGTGGTCGTGTAGAAGGTGTAGCCGGCGTAGACGTTGTCGCCACCGGCGGTCAGTCCCTCGCGGGCCCGCCGCGCTGCCTGGACACCGTTTTCGACCGGCTCGAAGCACCAGCTCTGTATGGCGAACAGAAAGCGCAGTTGGGACGTGTCGGGCTCATAGCCACAGGCCTCGCCCAGATCCAGGAACCGGCGCAACGCCCGGTACCCCGCGGCATAGTCGCCGCGCAGCGCGACAGCGGCGAAGGCGGCGATGCCGGCGGGACCGACGAGAGTGCGGCACGGGCCGTGCTCAAACCAGATCCGCACCGCCTCCAGGCTCAGCCAGGCATGCGTGACCAGGTCGGGGATGAGGTAGGCCGCAGGCAGAACCGCGTTGAGCAGGCGGCTCGCGGCGAGCAGCGTCGGCTCGGTGATGTCGGGCCGAGCGAGATCGTCTGCGGCTTCGGTGTGGTCCAGCCACCGGTAGAGAAACTCGAACTGGCGGTCGAGTTCCTTGGCGAGCCGGTCCGCTGCCGGCACGGCGATGCCCAGCTCACGCAGCGACTCAACGCCAAGGACAACCGCCTCCGCAAAGCGCTTCCGATGAGTCAGGTTCAGCACCTGAACGCACGTCGCGTCTGCACGCTGCAAAGCGGTGGTGCACAGCCCCTCGATCGTGCGGTACTCCTGGTCCGCTTCGTCCAGGCGTCCCAGGTTGAACAAGGCGGCGTGGCAGCCGGTGTGCAGCTCGACCAGCGTGGTGACCTGACCCGGGTCGGTAAGTCGCAGCGCAGCGGCCAACAGCGCGTTCACCAGCGAATGGTCTCCGACCAAAGCGGCCTGGTCGGCGGCGCGCCGCAGCAGCCCCACCACCACCCGCCGCTCCGCGGCGTCGTCCACCGCGTCGGCCACCGGCAGGTACTGCTCTGCCGCAACCGCGTACAACTCCGGCACCTCTGCAAGCCGCCGTGCCATGGCCAGTTGCAGGGCGCGTCGCCGCTGCGGGTCCAGTCCACCCAGGATCGCTTCGCGGATCCGGTCGTGGCGGAACGACACCGCTTCGCGCGGGCCGGGCTCCACCACCAGCAGACCCGCGTCGAGGGCGGGCGCCAAGCGCTGGTCCACTTCGCCTGCCGGATCTTCGCCTGCCGGATCGCCGGTGGCGGTCTGCAACAGGCTCAGGTCGGCTCGCCCGCCCAGGCACGCCATTGCCTCCACCATCGCCCGGGACGGCGTCGGCATGGCCTCAACCTGCGCCATCAGCAGCCCGGTCACCACTGACTCGCCAAGGTGAGCGCGTACGGCCCCCCGGTCCCACCGCCACCCGGCCGGCGTCGCCGCCAGCACGCCGTCGCGGCGCAGCGCGTTGAGCAGTTCCACGGTCTCGTACGGATTGCCCGACGTGTGCGGTTCGATCACCTCGGCCAACCCCGCCGCTTCCGCCCAACCCACGTGCAGCATCTCGGCGACCATGGTGACGAGACTCGGCAGAGGCAGGTTGCCCAGCCGTAGGTGCCGCACTCCGGCCTGTTCCCGCCACCGGGACAGCGGCGCCGCCAGCGGATGCGTCGCGTCCACGTCGTCTTCACGGTACGCAGCCACCAGCAACAGGCCGTCGACCGGCTCCTCGCTCAGCACCAGATCAACGAAGCCGACCGGGGTGCGCCCCGCCCACTGCAGGTCATCGACGAACAACACCACCGGCCGCTTCCGCGAGGCGACCACCCTCAACACCTGCACACTCGCCCGCTGCACCCGCACCTGCGCGGTCAGCGGATCCCCTGGATCCGGCGGCACCGCGAGCAGCGCCGCGAACTCCGGCACCACCGCGGTCAGCAGCCCCGCGTTCGCCCCGACCGCCTCCAAGATCCGTTCGCGGACCTTGGCCAGCTCGTCCTCCGGCTCGGCCAGCAACAGCCGCCCCAACGCGCGAAACGCCTGATTGATCGCGTCGAACTCCAGATCCCGCCGGTACGGGTCGAACTTGCCCGTCACCAACCAGCCGTCACCGTCCGTCACCACCGTCGGCAGCGCATCGACCAACGACGTCTTACCCACCCCCGGCGCCCCGCTGATCAGCACCCCACGACAGCGGCCCGACGTCGCGTCCTCGAACGCCGCCTCCAGCGCCGCCACCTCGTCATCGCGTCCCACCAGCCGTGATGGCGGCAGCAGACGCAGCGGAAAATCGCGCTCGCCGACCCGCAGCGCCGTCGCCGCAGGGCGTGCGTGGGGATGCCGTGCGCTGGCCCGCAACCGCTCCAGGTCGTAGATCACGCCTTCCGCGGTCCGGTAGCGGTTGTCCGGTTCCTTTTCCAGCAGATGCATGATGATCGCTGACAGCAGCCCCGGCAGGGCCCGGTTCACCTCAGCAGGTGGGACTGGCACACGGGCCAAGTGATCATGGGTGAGTCGCAACGGGTCCCCGGAGCCGAACGGCGGTTCCCCCGTCGCCAGCTCGTACAGCGTCGCGCCCAAGGCGTACAGGTCGGCACGCTGATCCACCGATCGGCCGGTGCGCCCGGTCTGCTCCGGCGCCAGATACGCCAACGTCCCGACGATCTCAGTGTGGTGGGTGAACTCGGGACGAATCCCGGCAAAGGAGGTCGCCAAGGCGAAGTCCACCAGGTACGGGGCGCCGTCGCGAGAGATCACGATGTTCGCGGGAGTGATGTCCCGGTGCATCACCCCTTGACGGTGCATCCCCGCCACCACCCGGGCCAGCTCCACCGCGAGTCCGATCAGTTCATCGACAGCCAGCGGCTTCGCCAGCCCAGCCAGACTCGCGCCGCCAACGTCCTCCTCCACGATCGACCCCGGGTACTGCGGCGCCTTCAGCAGATGTGCGATCCCACCGACATCGCAAAGCCGGTCCAGCATCGCCAGCTCATGCTGCAGCCGTCGTTGCGCGTCCGGCCCCAGCGGCTCCTTGCGGATG
Organism: Actinomadura sp. 6N118; assembly: GCF_044326415.1. Classification (NCBI taxonomy): domain Bacteria; kingdom Bacillati; phylum Actinomycetota; class Actinomycetes; order Streptosporangiales; family Thermomonosporaceae; genus Actinomadura; species Actinomadura sp. 6N118. Next base: position 464,632 of record NZ_JBIRAZ010000006.1, read on the forward strand.
ACCGTGCGCCCAGGGAAGAAGAGCCGGGTCACGCGCGTACGTTCACTCTCGTGCACGACTTCGGCCTGGGCGGGCAGCTTTCGACCCTGCGACACCCCGCCTGACCTCATCGACACCTCCCATGCGCGGTCGGGCCCACCTCATAGCGTGAGTACACCTAATAGCCTGAGTACACCTATGTGAGAGCAAATTGAACTACGCATAAGTACGGAAACTGTAAATCGTTCGCCTTTGTCACAGGTTTGGTGGTGACGGGAAGGCCGGGCAACCGCCCCGTGATGCCCGAAACACGTAACCTTACTTATGGTGACGAAGGGGGTGAAGGAAGTTTCGATCCGCATAGCGCTGGCAGACGACGACGTCCTGCTACGCGGGGGGATTGCCAGCCTGCTCGAACGATCAGGCTTCGAGATCGCCGGGCAGGCGGGCGACGCGACAGAACTGCTCGGTCTCGTCCGCGAACAGAAGCCCGATCTCGCCATCGTCGACATCCGCATGCCCCCGGGCTACTCGACGGAAGGGCTCGACGCGGCGCGCGTCATCCGCAAGGAGCTTCCCGAGATCGGGATCCTCCTTCTGTCGGCGCACACCGAGGTAGAAGAGGCGATGGAACTGCTCGCCGCCGGACAGCGTGTGGGGTACCTGCTCAAGAGCCGGATAGCCGATGTCGCCGACTTCGTCGAGACGGTCGAGCGGATCGCACGCGGAGCCTCGGTCGTCGACCCGGGGCTCGTCCAGGAGCTCATCGCCGCCCACCACCGGGACGATCCGCTGGAAGCGCTTACCCGACGGGAACGCGAAGTGCTGGCCCTCATGGCGGAGGGCCGATCGAACGCCGGGATCGCGCAGCGGCTGTGGATCACCGAGGGCACGGTCGAGAAGCACGTACGCAGCATCCTCGCCAGGATGCAGTTGCCCGAAACCGAAGACGCCCACCGCCGGGTGCTCGCGGTCCTCAAATTCCTTGAAACCCGGTAGCACGGTTCTTCCTGAAACCCGGTAGCACGGTCCCCGGATGTTCTCAGCCGCCCCCCGCCGGGCCATCACCCCCGGCCCCGAGGACCTGCTCGATGGCCGTGCCCGACAGCTCGGGCTTCGCAACGAATCCGGCGGCCGGACTGGAAGCGATCACGTCGGCGAAGTCGGACTCTGCGTACGAGGAGATCAGGACCGTGCTCGGCCGCCACGACGGTGGCAGTTCGGCGAGCCGCTCCACCAGATCAAAGCCGCTCTCACCGCCGATATCGATGTCGATGAGGGCCACGTCAGGAAACAGCCTCTCCGTCTGCGCAAGGGCATCCGCGATGGTGGACGCGACGCCGCAGACGACGATGCCTTCTCTCTCCAGCACCGCACGGGCGACTCCGAGAAAGCGATCGTTGTCGTCGACGAGGAGACAACGGATGGCCACGTCTTCAGCTTGCTGCCCGGACACAGGGGTCCGCATTGCAGCTAGCTGGAACATCCAGAGACCGCAAGCAGGGGGTCGAGTTTGGCGGCTGCCCACGAAGACAACCGGCCCCGGATGGCGAAGGCTGAGGACATCGGCATCCAAGCAGTGACATCCAAGCAGGGAGTGACCACCGTGTGCCAGCACCAACCGCCATGTCCGGCCGCCAGCGCGTCCGACCACGCGGCGGCCCGTGTGGTGTCCGCACACCTCGAACAGGGCTGGAGCCTCCTCTGCAACGGAGTCGTCGTCTTCGACGACACCGGTGAGCTGCTCCCTGACGGTCACGCCGTGCCACCGCACCGTGACGAAGTGCTGGTCGCCGCCGCCTGAGGAGCCGTCACCTCTCCAGGAGCCCGTAATGCGCCGCATCCAGTGCGTCTCATATGGCCGTCGATCTGGCCGTCGATCACATGCCTGAGATGGCCGCTGTGTAGGGCGGTGCAGGTGCCGCGGCCAGCGGGCGGCCGGCGAGCAGAGCGGGGGCCAGCCACCGGCTGATCTGGATCGCGCCCTGGCGCAGCGGCTCGATGCCGCCGGGCGGTGGAATGCCTCTCGCGTACCCCTTGCCGTAGTCCTTCTTGTACCACTTGTACTCGACCCTGGTGACCAGGTTGCGGGTACGGAAGATCACGACGGCGTCCCAATCCTGGAACTCTGCCTCGCCGGTGGTCTCGTCCCAGACGAACGCTTCGTCGCCGACGCCGGGGACCGGCCGTGGGGCGGTGCGGGTGGGGGAGGCTCTCGGCTGGGCTGCCGAGGTCGCGACGGCCTGCCGCATTGTGGTGAAGTCGGCGTGGGCTCGTCTCATGGGGTCGTCCGGCGGGCTCGCTTCGACCGGCCGGCTCAGGATGACGGCGCTGTGGCCATCGTGGGTGGCGTTGCGTTCGTTCCACAAGCAGGTGTCGGTTTTGGGATGAATGTAGTGATTGAAGTAGTCCTCGGGGGTGGCCGTCGTGTCGGAGCCCACGCCGGCCATGGGGACCAGGCGGTTCATCCATGCCGGGCTGAGCAGCCCGCACAACGACGGCACTGTGGCGAACGGCGCCGGGCGGTCTGCCCGCCCGGACGACCGGCCGTCCCGCAGCAGGGCGAATCCGGTCACCGTGGTCACCAGGCACACCAGGACGGCGAGCGTGATCGTCACCGGCCGCCGCCGGGTGCCGCCGCTGGCGCCGGTGTCGGGGGGCAGGGTTTCAGCGTTATCGGCAGGCCCGGTGGCCTCTGTGCTCTCTGTGCTCTCCGTGGTCGCGGTCGCGGATGCTTGGCTGATCGCGGCCAGTTCGCGGCGCGTCTGCGTGGCGGTCGGCCGTGCCGAGGCGTCCTTGGTGAGCAGGCGGAGCAGAAGCCCGGCCAAGGGCCCGGCGCGCTGTGGCGCGGTCGGCTCGTCGGCCAGCACGGCTCCCAGCACGCCCATCGGTGTCGACCCGCCGAACGGCGTGCGGCCCTCCACCAGCGTGTAGAGCGTGGCGCCGAGCGACCACAGGTCGGAGGGCGGGCCGCCGGGCTCGCCGCGGATCCGTTCGGGAGGCATGTACGCGGGGGAGCCGATCAGGGCGCCCGGCCGGGTCAGCGGGGTGTCGCCGGCCAGGGCGGCGATGCCGAAGTCGGTGAGGATCGCGTGGCCGTCATCGCGCAGGAACACGTTGGCGGGTTTCACGTCGCGGTGCTCGATGCCATGGCCGTGCGCGGTGTGCAGCGCGTCCAGGATCTCCAGCCCGAGCGCGGCGACCCGGTGCGGCTCGATCGGCCCGTCCAGCTCGATGACCTTGTCCAGGGACCGGCCCGACAGCAGCTCCATCACGATCCACGGCCGCCCGTCGGCGAGGACCACGTCGTGCACGGTGATGATGCTGGGATTCCGGAGCCGCGCGGCGGCCCGGGCCTCCCGCAGGGCCCGGCGCACCGCGAGCTCGCGGCGCGCCTGGCTTGATTCGCGCGGCAGGACGAGCTCCTTGACCGCCACCTCGCGGTTCAGCGTCTCGTCGCGGGCCCGCCACACCGTGCCCATGCCGCCGCGGCCGAGTTCGCCGGTCAGCCGGTAGCGACCGGCCAGCAGCTCACCGATTTTCATCCGCGGTTTCCCCACTGCGCGAGCGTTCCGGTCACCGCCACCGCGGCGCGCCGGGCTCCGTCGGCGGCCGCGCCCCGACCCGTCCGGCGGCCCGTCCACTGGAGCGCGAGGACGACATTGCTCTTGCGCAGGGTCACGTTGACCTTGTCATAAGGCGCCGCGTCAGAAGGCGCCGCACCGCGCTCCGTGTAGGTGACCGCCTCGTCGGCCACGCCCGGCATATCGGTCAGGTCGGTGGTGGTGGCTACGTTCACGTCGGTCGTGGGGAAGCCCGCGTGCCGCCAGGGCCAAGAGCTCTTGTGGACGGAGTTGTGGACCGACTGCAGGTAGCCGAGTAGTTCGTTCCGCTTGATTGCCATCCGATCGACAGCCGCACCGGGTGAGGCGGCCACCGCTTCGGGCTTGTAGACCGTCAGGATGGCGGGGACGCCCGGGGCCAGCCATGAGCAGTCTCCCTTGCCCGGCTCATCGCGTCGCCGCACCGCCCCGGCCAGCAGCTCGCGCGCCTGCTGGTCGGTGAGCACGGCACAGGGGTCCACAGCCGGCACCGGTTGTGGCTTCGGCGATGCGGTCGCGCGCGGCGGGGGATCGGCGCCGCGGTCGTTCATGAGCAGGACGCCCGCCGGCGCGACGGCGGCGACGATCCCGACGGCCAGGACGGCACGCCGCCGCGGCGAGCGGGTCATCATCGCCGGCCAGGTCGCGGGAGGACGGGTGGCCGGTGGAGCCGTGGCGACACCGGAGTCGCCGCCCGCCGCGACTCGGCGCAGTGCGGCCGCTGCCTCGGCCGCGCCGATGCGCTTGACGGGATCCTTGTCCAGCAGGCGGGCGAGCACCGGCGCCAGGGCTCCGGCCCGGCTGGGCGAAGGGGCCTCTTCGGCGAGGATCGCGCCCAGCGCGGCCATGGGGGTCGCCCGGTCGAACGGCGCCCGGCCCTCGACCGCGGCGTACAGGGTGGCACCCAGTGACCAGAGGTCCGAGGCCGGTCCGGCCGGTTCGTCGCGCAGCCGCTCGGGCGCGATGAATCCGGGCGAACCGACGAGCGCGCCGGTCCGGGTGAGCGCCGGATCACCCTCGATCGCGGCGATCCCGAAGTCGGTCAGGATGATCCTGCCGTCGTGGGCCAGCAGGACATTGGCGGGCTTGACGTCCCGGTGGAGGAGTCCCTGCCCGTGCGCGGCGGTCAGCGCGTCCAGCAGCCGCGCCCCGATCTCGGCGACCCGAGGAGGAGGGAACGGGCCGTCATCGTCCACGGCCCGGTCGAGCGAGCGGCCCTCGACCAGTTCCATGACGATCCAGGGCAGGCCGTGCGGTTCGACGACATCGTGAACGGTGATGATGCCCGGGTGGTCGAGCAGCGCCGCCGCCCGTGCCTCGCGGGCGGCCCGCGCGTACAACATCGCGCGTTCGTCCGGCGGTGCGTCCTCGTCCACATCGATCCGTTTGACCGCGACGTCCCGGCCGAGCAGCTCGTCGTGCGCCCGCCAGACCGTGCCCATGCCGCCCGCTCCCAGCACCTCCACCAGCCGGTAGCGTCCGGCGAGACGATCGTCGGTCATCGGCGCTCCGCGACTGCGTGACTTCAGGGGGCGACACGAACTCTAATGTGTTCGCGGAAGCCGATCACGCTTACTGCGCCGATCACGCTTACTGCCCGAGCAGCGCATTGACCGCGTCCAGCTCAACCAGGACACCCACCTCAGCTGGCGGTGACCGAGTCCCGGCCGCTGCCGTTCTCCGAGCTGGACGCGGTCACCGCCTCCGAAGTCGCGGGTGGGAAGTCGGTGGAAGCGGAATGTCGAGAAGCGTCAGAACGCGCAGTCGGGGACGCCGTCGAGATGGGCATTGCCGCGAATGTAGACGTTGCTGATCCAGCTTGTGGGCCTGTGGTATCCCGCGTACATGTAACTCCACCACTCGCTGGAATAGCCGCTGTCGGAGACAGGCTGGCCCTTCTTCTGGCAGTAGACGACGATGTTTTGTTTGGAGACTTTGGTGACGACATCGGGGCAGTTGCGAGCAGACGGATAGTCCAGACACGCCCGGTTGCCAGCCAGGCTCGTACGGACATTGACATTGTTGGCCCACACATAGACGGTGACTTCCGCATTGGCCGGCGCAGAGGTGACGGCGACGGTGCCGGCGGCCAGCATGCCGACTGCGGTCAGTGCCTTAAAGAAGCGCATTCCTTCTCCTTGTCTCAACCCTCGGTCGCGCGATTCCCGCGTTCGGCCGACGTCTCGGATTGATCGTCTTCATCATCGGATACGTCACTGGCGTATTGCTTGCGCCTTCCTGGCGCGGATTTCGCCGAGGATCTCCGGCGACGCCTGCCGGTGCAGGGTGTCGTGCATGGTGAAGGCCTCCTCAGCTTGCGCGCTCATACGCGAAGAGCCGCACCAGGTCAGGAAGGCGGTAACGGGTTTCTCCCGAGGCGCTGGGACAGGCCGCGTCGACGAGCCTGGCATCGACGAGCCTGGCGTCGACGAGTCGTTCCAGCGCCGCTTCCGCGTCGGCCTCGTTCATCCCGGTGACACCGGCGGCGGAGCGGATCCCGAACTCCGGTGCCTTGAGCAGGCCGACGCGGCGGAACATCGTCTTGGCGGGATCGTCCAGACCGCCATAGCCGTGCGCGAGACGTGCCCGGACCTCCAGCCCGCCGTGCACGAGCTCGTCCAGGCGTCCGGATTCGTCGCGCAGCCGCGCGGCCATGTCCGCAAGCCGCCAGTGCGGTTTGGTCACGAGCCTGGCCGCGGCGATCCGCACCGCGAGCGGCAACCCGCCGCACAGCCGGACGATCTCGTTCGCCGCCGCCCGTTCGCCCGCCACCCGTTCGGGACCGAGCACCCGCCGCAACAGCTCGACGGCCTCGCGCGGTGCCAGGACGTCGAGCTCCAGCAGGCGGGCGGTGTCGAGCCCGCCCAGGCGCGCCTGGCTGGTCACCAGGACCGCGCAGCTGCTCGTTCCGGGGAGCAGTGGCCGGACCTGCGGCTCGTCCATGGCGTTGTCGAGGACGACCAGGATCCGCCGGCCGCTCACGATGTCGCGGTACGTGCCGGTGCGCTCATCCAGATCGTCGGGGATCCGCTCGCGTTTCACCCCCAGGCTCCGCAGGAGGCGCACCAGCACGCGCCCGGGATCCGTGCCGCACATGCGCAGGTCGATGTACAACTGGCCATCGGGAAAGTCCTCGGCCACCAGGTGAGCCGCGTGCACGGCGAGGGCGCTCGTGCCCACTCCCGCCCGTCCGGTGACCAGCGCGATCGGCACCGTGGCGCCGGCGCCGGGCGCGGGCCGGAGGGTCTCCCGCAGTATTCCGATCTCCTCGTCGCGGCCGACCACGACGCCGATGCCGGGCGGTAACCGGCGGGGGATCATCGGGGGCGCCGCGGGCACCGGTGCGACGACCGAGGTCGTCTCGGCGATGACGGGTCCGACGGCCTCGGACACCATGTCCGGTCCGGTCTGACCACGCAGGATCGCCGACTCCAATCGGCGCAGTTGCTCGCCGGGGTCCAGGCCCAGTTCCTCGACCAGCCGTTGCCGTGCGAACCGGTAGGCGGCCAGCGCCTCGGCCGTCCGCCCGGACCCGTGCAGGGCGATCACCAGCTGGGCCCAGAACCGCTCGCGCAACGGATGCTCGGCCGTCAACTCCCGTAACTCCGCCACGACACCGCACAAGCGGCCCAGCCGAAGCTCCGCATCGATCCGGCGCTCATGCGCGCCGAGCCGTTCCTCCGTCAGCCGCGGCACGTCCTCACGGTGCAGCGTCTCAGACGCCACGTCGGCCAGCACCGGGCCGCGCCACAGGGCCAGCGCGCCCCGCAGGCGCTCCGCCTCACCGGGCACGTCACCGCTCTTGGCACGTTCGGCCGCCTCGGCGGTCAATTCACGAAACCGCAGAAGATCGAGCTGTACGGTGCGGACATCGAGCCGGTAGCCCCCCGGCACGCTGCGGATGAAGTGCGTCCTCTGAGAATCGAGTCTCAGCCGAAGTCTGCGCACATACGAGTGCAGCGTCGTCCGAGCGCTCGCCGGCGGTTCCTGTCCCCACACACAATCCATCAGCCGGTGGTACGGCACCGGCGCCCCGGCCCCCAACGCCAGCGAGGCCAGCAGCGCCCGCTGCTTGGCCGCACCCAGCCGTACGGCCTCCCCGTCAACGGCGGCCAGCAGCGGCCCCAGCACCCCGCAGTGCAAGGGCGGATCCACCGCCGAGCGTCCTTCGCTCACCAGCACTCCTCGAGGCGGGCCCGGCACGGGGGATCACTCGCACACGGGCGTTGAGCACCGTCAGAGAGCGCGGCACCGAGCGAGCATCTGATCACGAGGCGCCTCACCGGCTCAGATCGGTTCCGCACGAAAGCGCAGTCAAGCCCTGGATCATCCATTCATTTCCGCTGTAGCGGATCACGGTCGTCCCCTCCTGCTGGTCATCGACATAGGGCGGACCCGGGCGTGCCGCCTTCACCGATCGGCGATCTCGACGTTAAGAACGTTCTAGATTGTCCGAAAGGCCCGGCCGATGGTTCCGCACAATTCGACGCGCCAGGTGAGCGTGTGGAAGGAAGATCACTGCGGGGACGAGTGGTTGGTCGTCAGACGAGTGGTCGGTCGTCAACGGTGCCGCACGTGGGAGGACGGTGGGTCGTGAGGCGTGGAGCCGGCAGGCCGGAACGGGCGGTGGATCCGGATGCCGGCCCGGTGGAGCGGCTGGCCTGGGAGTTACGGCAGCTGCGAGAGCAGGCCGGCGCTCCGAGCTACCGGCTGCTCGCGAAGAAGGCACACTACTCGGCCAGCACCCTGGCCGAGGCGGCACGCGGCAGGCGCCTGCCGACGCTCGAGGTGACCCTGGCCTATGTCGAGGCCTGCGGCGGAGACAAGGACGAGTGGACGGCACGGTGGCGGGCGGCCGCCGGCCCGACGGTCTCGGCCGCTGGCCCAACGGCCTCGGACGCCGAGCCGGAGAGCGGCCTGGAGTGTCCGTATCCGGGGCTGGCGGCGTTCCAGGAGCAGGACGCCAGGTGGTTCTTCGGCCGGGACGATCTGGTCGCACGCCTGGCCGATCGGCTTCGGCGGGAGGGCGGCGACGGTCTGACCGCGGTGTTCGGCGCCTCCGGAAGCGGAAAATCGTCACTGGTCCGAGCCGGTCTGATCCCCGCGCTGTCCGCCCCCTGGCGTCCCGTGGTGCTCACGCCGGGGGCGCATCCGCTCGCCGAGCTCGCCGCCGCCATCGCCACGGTCACCGGCGATGACGCAGAAGCGCTGCGCAAACGGCTGATCGAGGACACCGGCGCGCTCGACGCACCGGTGGGCGACTGGCTGGCCAGACAGCCGGACGAGGTGCGTCTGCTGGTGGTGGTCGATCAGTTCGAGGAGGTCTTCACGCTCTGTGCGGACGACGCGGAGCGCAGCGCGTTCATCCGCGCGATCATCGATCTGGGGGCCGTCGGCCACCACCCCGGCCACCGCCGCGTTCGTATGCTTCTCGCCGTACGGGCCGACTTCTACGCCCACTGCTCGCGCGATCCGAATCTTGTCGTCGCACTGCGCGAAGGCACCCAGCTGCCGATCGGCCCGCCAGGCACGGCGGAGCTGCACGACATCATCAGCGGACCCGCCGCGAACGCGGGCCTGACCGTCGATCCCGACCTGGTCGCCACGCTCATCTCGGACGCGGCCGACCAACCCGGCGCACTCCCGTTGTTGTCCCACGCACTGCGGCAGACCTGGCAGCGCCGCCAGGGCCCGGCCCTGCGCCTGGCGGACTACCAAGCCAGCGGTGGAATGCGCGGCGGCATCGCCCAGACCGCCGAGGGAATCTATCTGAACAGTGACACTGCCCGCCGGCAGGCGATGCGGACGATCTTTGTGCGGCTGACCGCGTTGGGCGAGGGAACTGACGACACCCGGCGGCGCATCGACCGAGCCGAGCTGACCGGCATCGCGCCGCGGGTCGACGTCGGGGACCTGCTGGAGGAGCTCGCACGCGCCCGGCTCATCGTCCTGGGAGAGGGCACCGTCGAGGTCGCTCACGAAGCCGTGATCTCCGCCTGGCCCCGGCTGCGGAACTGGCTCATCGACGACCGTTCTGGCCTGCGCACGCACCGGCGCCTGACTCAGGCCGCCGTCACCTGGAACGAACTCGGCAGCGATCGCGGTGCCCTGCTGCGCGGCGGGCAGCTGACCGCCGCGCAGAGCTGGGCGCAGGCGCACCCCTGGGACCTCAACGACCTGGAGGCCGGCTTCCTCGCAGCCAGCGCCGCAGCCGCCCGGCGACGCGGCCGGCGGAGCCGGCAGCTGATCGCCACCATGGCGGTGCTGCTGGCCCTGGCGCTCACCGCCGCGGTCGCGGCCGTACGGGCAGAGCGAACGGCTGACGGTCAACGTCGTGTGGCCCTGTCGGAGAAGGTGGCCGCCGACGCCGCCGAACTTCGCGAGGTCAATCCGGTACTGGCGGCCCACCTGAGCCTGGCCGCCTACCGGCTGTCTCCCACGGTCGCTGCCCGGGGCAGCCTGATGAGCGGCTTCGCGGCCCCTTTCGGCACCCGGCTGAACCATGAGATCAACACAACGGCGTTCACCCCCGACGGGCGCGTCCTGGCAGCCGGAGGGGACGACCGCACGATCCGGCTCTGGGACGTCACGACGCCGCATCGCCCCGCCCTGCTCGCGGCCCTGCCGAGCCAGCCCGAGGACGTCGAGTCGCTGGTCGTCACTCCCAATGGCAAGACCCTGATCAGCGCCAACTACGACGGTTCGGTCAGGCGCTGGGACATCTCCGACCCGCGTCACCCCGCGCTGCGCGACAGCCTGGCCGCCCACAAGGAGGCGGTGTTCCGGGCGGTACTGAGTCCCGACGGCACGACACTGGCCACCGCCAGCGCCGACGGCACCGCACGGCTGTGGGAGCTGCCCCCGCAAGGGTCCCCGACCATGCTGGCCGAGCTGACCGGCCACACCGACATCGTCTGGGAAGCGGCGTTCAGCGCCGACGGGAAGACCCTCGCCACCGGCAGCGAGGACGGCACCGCGCGGTTGTGGAACATCGCCGACCGGCGTGCCCCCGAACTGCTGGCCCGGCTGCCCGACCGGAAGGACGCCGTCACCTCGGTGGCGTTCGCCCCTGACGGCAGGACGCTCGCGGTGGCCGGCTATGACCACGAGACCAAGCTGTGGGACGTCACCCGCCCCGGCAAACCGGTCGCCCTCGGCGCCTTGACCGGCCATTCGGGACCACTACGGGCGGTGAGATTCAGCCCGGACGGCCAGACCGTGGCATCAGCCGGCTGGGACTACACCACGCGCGTGTGGAACGTCTCCGACCGGCGCCGCCCCAGGCCGCTGATGACGCTGACCGGACACACCAACACCATCTGGTCGCTGGCCTTCAGCCCCGACGGACGCTTCATCGTTTCGGCGAGCTCAGACCACACCGCCATGCTGACCGACGTGCCGGGGCCGCTGCTGTCCGGACACGGCGGCGCGCTGCCCAGCGTGACCACGAGCCCGGACGGCCGGATCGCGGCGGTCGGCGGCGACGACTTCACGACGCGGCTGTGGAACGTCCACACCGGTCGTCCCGAGACGCTCGCGGAACTGTCCGGACACACCGGGCAGGTCGAGGCGGTGGCCTTCGCCGGAGCACGCATCCTGGCCACCGGAAGCATCGACACCACAGTCGCCCTTTGGGACCTCGCCGATCCGCGGCGCCCGGTCAGGCTCCGCTCACTGCGCACCCATGGCGATGTACGGACCATCGCCATCGCACCCCGCGGCGACATCCTGGCGAGCGCGGGCGGAAGCACCCCCGGCGTGCAACTGTGGGACATCTCCGATCCACGCCACGCCAAGCCGGCTGGCGAGATCAAGCAGAACATGGGCGCGATATCGGTGGCCTTCAGCCCGCGTGGCCGCCTGCTCGCCGTCGGCCAGGAAAGCGAAGTCCATCTGTGGGACGTCACCGACACCCGCCGTCCGCAGCGCCTGGCGGCCTTCACCGCGCACCCCGACACGGTCCAGAAAGTCGCCTTCAGCCCCGACGGCCGCAGACTCGCCACGGCGAGCCTGGACGGCACCGCACGTCTGTGGGCGATGGACGACCCGAGGCGTCCGCTGGCCACCATGACCGGACACGTCGGCGGAGTACGAGCCGTCGCGTTCAGCCCGGACGGTCGCGCACTCGCAACCGCCGGCGTGGACGGCACGGCACACCTCTGGAACCTGCACATCCGACCGACACTGCGGGCGATCTTCACCGGCCACACCGATCGCGTCAACGCCGTGGCCTTCACCCCCGACGGACGCACCTTGCTCTCCTCCAGCGAAGACCGCACCGCACGCCTGTGGCCCACCGACCCCGAACGGATGGCCGCACAGGTCTGCGCGATGGCATACCCCCGGATCACCCGCGCAGAGTGGGGACGCTACTTTCCCGGCATCGACTACCGCCCCCCATGCCGGTGACATGCGGTGCAGAGCCTGGTGTTAGTCGCAGGCGGTGTGCGCCGACACGACGGCCGGGCTGACCCGGGTACCGGATCGGTCCGGGGTTCGGGGGTGGTCAGGCACGCGGCGATGCGACGGCTCGGACCCGCCGATCAACAACGCCGCGCACTGACCGGATGAGGCTCCGGCGGCCCGCGCCTGTCGTTCACCCGTCCGGCAGACGGCGGGCAGTCCGCCCAAACCGCTGGGCAGTTCGTCACGGCCAGTACGGTTGGGCCTGCTCCGCCGCGCGGGCAATGGCACTTCCGTCGAGCGTTGTGGGCGTGGGGCTGAGGCCCACGCTCTGCCACTCGATGACGAACTCGAAGGGGCCCGGCAGCGGGAGCGGCCAAAGCCAAAGCCGCCGGGCGCCCTCATAGAACGTTTCATTGCTGCTGGATGTGCTGTCGGTCTCCACGAGCATGGGCGGCTCAGGCGGATCAGGTCTGCACCGGCCGGTTCACCACCAACGTGGCTCGCAAGCAGCTTCTGCCACACCGACCCGTCCAGCGATTCACGCCGGACGGCCAATTGCACGATGAGGCTGCAGCCCTCAGGGAAGGCGATGACGTGCTGCAGTGCGACGACCGCATGACAGACCGGCGCTGGGTCCATCGATAACGACTTGTGGATCTCCGGTCACCCTTCCACGATGTCAGTGACCGGAGGAGGATCACATGCGGGTGAATGCCCATCTCGACGTGGAGATCGTGGCTCATGAGACCGATGACGAGCTGTCGCTCCTGGTGGAGATCGAGGCCCCGGAGCCGTCCGGCGAACGGGCGAACAGGCCCGCCGGGACGTTCGTCGTCGTGCTCGACCGGAGCGGTTCCATGGGGGGCGGGCGGCTGGCGGGGGCCAAGACCGCGCTGAGCACGGTGGTGGACCGGCTGGATCCGGCCGACAATTTCGGGGTCGTGACGTTCGACCACGAGGTGGAGGTGGTGGTTCCGGTCGGTCCGCTGAGCGACAAGGCGGCGGTCAAGCGGGCGATCGAGGGTGTGAGCAGCCGCGGTTCCACCGACCTGTCGGCGGGCTACCTGCGCGGGTTGCAGGAGGCCCGCGCGGCGGCCGGGCCGACCGGGGCCACGGTGCTGGTGGTCAGCGACGGGCACGCCAACGTCGGGATCACCGAGCCGGGCGCGCTCGGCTCGGTCGCGGCCGGGGCGCGTGACCAGGGCGTCACCACCTCGGCGCTCGGATACGGTCTCGGCTACGACGAGGCGATCATGTCGGCGCTCGCCAGGGAGGGGCTGGGGAACGAGCTGTTCGCTGAGGAACCCGACACTGCCGCCCAGCTCATCGTCGGGGAGGTCGACAACCTGCTGGACCTGGTCGCTCAGGCCGCCTCGGTGCTGATCCGGCCGTCTGAGCGGGTCAGGGCGGTTCGGCTGCTGAACGACCTGCCGTCCTCGGCCGGGCCGAACGGCGTACGGGCCGAGCTCGGCGGCTTCTACGCCGGCGAACGGCGCAAGCTGCTGGTGGTCTTGGAGATCCCGGCGATCCCCGCGCTGGGGCTGGCCGAGGTGGCGACGCTGGAGTTCAGCTGGGTGGAACTTCCCGCGCTCACCGAGCACACCGTGACCGTGCCGGTGCACGTGAACGTGGTGCCCGGCGACGAGGCGGCGGGGCGGATCCCCGATCCGGTGGTGCGCACCGAGGTCGCCTACCTGCGGACGCAGCAGGCCAAGCGGCGGGCGTCCACCTACTTGTCGCAGGGCGACACCGACGCCGCGCTCCGTGAGATCGGCGCTGCCCAGGCACTCAACTCCGCCGCCCGCGCGCAGGCCCCGGCCGAGCTCGCCGACGACCTGGCCGAGGAGGCCGAGGCGCTCGACTATCTCCAGCAGGAGATCGAACGTGGTGAGATCAGCCGGGCTGCGAAGTACTCCTCCCAGGACAGCGCTATGAAGTCGGGCAACTCCGGCCAGTCCGGATACCAGTCGCGTCCCTCCTACCGGCGCAGGAAGCGCGACGACCCGCAGTGATCAGATGATGATCAACGATTCGGTGGCGCCACGAAGCCCATGACCACCTCACCAATCCGCACGTGACGGGCAACGACTGCCCGGTTTGGCATCGCGTGCTCATGGATGTGCCTAAAACGCCGCTCATCTGTGTAAATCAGTCGGCCCCTGGCACTTCACCTGCCCGCCGCCCCATTTCTGCTGACAGCCGAGGCGAGGGCGTGTGAGCGTCACGGCGCTTGTTGGCCCAAGGGAATCGGTACGCACGCGGGCAGCGCTACTCATGTGGCGGTCTGGTACGGGCTGCCAATCGGGCGCCCAAGGGCGTGCCTAAGAAGTGTCTAAGTGGATCGGTTGCCTGGCTGGTGTGCCGTCCGAGACGGGTGGACCACGCAGAAACCCGTCATGCCCCACAATTCCCATCACCCGCATCACCCGACCATTCCCGCCGTGCCGAAGTGTGTGGGCTTGCGCGCTCGGCCGCGGGTGAGCCAGCCCGCAGGGGTTGTGCGGCGACGATCTGCTCCGCCAGCTGCACGCCGCCGAGGGCGGGCCGCTGGACAATCCACGAGCCGCCACCGCCCCGGACGCGTGCTGGTCGGGTTTCGACGGCAGCATGCACGTCTCCGCCGACGCAGACCTGATCGCCGATGGCATCCTGATCGAGTTCAAGATCACCCGCCGCGTCCACGACCTCCCCCTGCCGGTCATCTTGCAGCTGCTCGGCTATGTACTGATGGACTTCGTCGACCGGTACAAGATCGACACGCTCGGTGTGTACCTCTCCCGGGCCGGCGCGCTCATCACCTGGCCGCTGGAGGACTATCTGGCGCTGCTCGGAGCTCGCCGCCGGAATCTGACCGAACTGCGGGCCGTGTTCGCCAAGCTGCTCGCCTACCTGGGCTGCCGTGCCGCTGACGACCCTCTGCCCGACCAGCTCGACGGCGTCCGGCAGTTGCTGGCCGGTCTGGCCCCGGTCATCCCCGCCGGATGCTGCCGCGTCTGTGCCCAGCCGCCGGCCAGCCCCATCCTCGGCGCCGGCGTTCCCGTTTGTACTGCTCAACATTCTGCAGCCAGCGTTCGGCGACCCTGCGCCGCCACGGCTGGCTATAACGGCGTCGAGCTGCGCATGCGGCGGCCAGTCACCATACGCGCTGATCGCCGACATCGCGGTGGTGCTGGCCGGCCGCGGCCAGCGGCACGTCCCGCCACCACAAGACAGGCAGCAGCAACGCCTCGCCTCATATCTTGATCGAATTCCCGGCGCGGGACACTAGGACTTGAGGAGCTCCAGCACTGCCTGATCCCCCTGTTCTTCGATGAGATCCGTCGTTGAGTCCGCACCTCGGTTGGAGAGGACGTGTCTCCTGAGGGCCTGCAGGAGCTTGACGCCTTCGTCGCTGCGGCCGTAACCGGGGCTGGCGAGGATGAGCTCCCACAGTTGCTGTGCCTGGGGGAAGGTGTCGGGGAGGCCGCCTTCCTCGATGCCCATGGCGGAGCCGATGATCTTCCAGACCCCCATCCAGGCGAGGAGAGCCTCGCCCTGCGGGATCTCTATGTCCTGTTCCTGCATGCTCGCCAGAGGCGAGTAGGAGAAGGTCAGTAGCGTGTAGGCGAGGCTGACCTGGTTGATGTAGGGGTGTTTCTGAAGTTCCTGGTTGTCGTCGGCGATCGTGGTGTGACGCTGGCCTAGAGCCTGGTAAGCGACCAACAGGCCGTAGCCGCCGGATCCTTCGGCGAAGCCGTCGCGCACTCTGTCCATGATGTCGTCGGTTTTGCTGAGACGCTCTCCAACGAACTGCTCCTCGGCGAGCCGCCTTGTCTTGACCAGCAACTTCGCGCCGTCTATATAGGCGTAAGTCTGCGGGAGGGATCGGGCCAGCAACAGGATGCTGTACGTCTGATCCATCATGGTGTTGGCCGCTGCGAACCCATCGATCAGGACGAGATAATGCTTCGCCACCTCAGCTGAGAGCGAATCACTCTGGACGAGGTCTTCGAGAAGAGCCTTGTTGCTCCGTACGTTGTCACCGAGCGCGTCCATGATCGGCTTGAGGGCTCCGTACAGGGTCCCCTGCGCGCTCTGTGGCCTCTTGCGAGCTTCCGCCAGCTGGTCCTGGGTCGTCCACACCATCGGACACCTCCTCGTGCCTGGATTACCCGCAAGTCAAGCGGCCATTGGGGATCGGTGGCGGCGCGGCGGCTGACCGTGTCCGGACGCCCCGAAGACCTCGCAGCCCACGTGTGCCGGGCGAGTGCGCTAGCCGCAACCGGCCACGCGAACCGGGCGCAAGGAGCTCGGCCTTCCACTGCTCGGTCAGCCGGGCGATGCCCCAGGCCGACAGATTGGCGCTCGACCCAAGGAACTGCCCGAGCGCGGGCACGAAGTCCCTGGAACGACAGGCCGTGCAGGCGCAGCACCTCGGTCAATTTGGAGGTCTTGCGGCACCACGGCGGCAGGATCACGGAAGAGAACCCCTTGCGCTCACCAGCGGCCGGGCCGGTGCGCTTGTCGTTGACTCGCGGCGCCTTCACCTCTGCCGCTCCAATCGAGGTGAGGGCCTGGTGAAGTGCATGTGGAAGCGTGGGGTGGGCCGCCAGCGCAGAGACCGATTTGTCGCCGGGCCGGGCCAGCTCCACAGCGCGGCGCCGGAACTCCGGCGGGCGAGGTGTAGGCACGGGAAGCTCACGCCAGATGTTCCGTGTCCGGCCGAAGCTCACTCAGAATCGGGTTGTTCCTGGGCCTCTTGCCGAGGAGGGCGGCTCCGCCGCCTCTCCGTTCCAGGGCCGGTCACCACGGGCTGCGGCGAACAGGTCCCCGATCGCCGCGAGCTTCTCGCGTAGCGTCGGGTCGAGCGAGATCAGCAGGTACAGCAGCGCCCACAACGCGGCACCGGCTTTGGCGAGGGCGTAGTGGTCGGGTTTGAGGTCCAGCAGCGGCTGGGCGGCCACCACCATCACGATCGGCGCGACCGCGATCAGCGCCGCCCGCAGCAGGCGTACGGCAGTGGTGAAGCGGCTTGGGCGGGGCAGATCCGCCGCCCCGGGCTCGACCGTCGGCAGCTCACCCAAGTTGCCGGTGGCCAGCGCGGCCAGGGTACGAGTGAGTTGCGCCTCCAGATGCTCCCAGCGGCTGGCGGTCGGCGCGGCGACATCACGCTTGAGTTCCCGCACAGCGGTTGCCGCGGCGGCGCAGTGGCGATGAACCCAGGCCCGCGTGGCCGGATCCCGCCCCGACACCTGTCCCATGAGCGGACCTTCGATGAGGCGGGCGGTCCGTTCCAGATGCCTGAACAGGGCACGGCGCTGCTCCACCGGGCAGTGCCCTTCGCCGCAGCGGACGTCGGCGCGCAGCTCCAGCAGGCGATCGATCGCCGCTGCCTGCGGGTGCCGGGCTTCCCGTCGGAGCAGGTCGTAGGTCGCCACCAGATTGAGGGCCTGCGGAACGGCAGCCAGCACGACGGCGGTGAGGAGCCCAGCTCCGGCGGCCCACGCTATGGGCCGCTGACCGAGATCACCTGCCCGAAGCAGCCCGATCCCCGCGCCGCACCACAGCACGACCAACGGAACCGACCTTCGCACGCCGGTCCAGAACGGGATGCGTGGCTGTCCACGGAAAACAGCGAGCGGTATCGCCGCGGCACTGACGACGGCGACGCCGGTACCGGCCAGTGCCGCCGGCACGGAGAAACCGGTGGCGAGCGCGACGGCGACGACGGTCGCGACCAGGACCAAAAGGAGCCTGCGTGCGGCGTTCCGCCACGATTGCCACACGGCTGTCACGGTGCTGAAGGAGCGGGCCCACCCCAGCAGGTAGGTGTCAAGGGACCGCTGGATCTGGGTGGCAGCGTCGTCGCCCATTCCCGGCAAGGAGGCGATTTCGGCATGGTGAACCGACCAGGAACGCCACAATCGCAGGCAGTTGCGGTCATGATCGCGTACCCGGTCCCGACAGAGCGACAGCGGGCCGCCGGTCAGCAGCCAACTGGTCCGCCGGGCGCGTCTGGCGGCAGGATCAAGACCGGCGACATCCCCATAGGCATCCAAGGCCAGGGCGCGCAGCCCGGCCCGGCGGTACACCGCAGCCCGTACCTGCCGGATCTTGGGGTGTGCGTCGTCCGGGCGGGTTTCGACGACGTGCAAGGCCTGGCGGAGATACGACAGGGTGAGAGCACGCTCAACATGGCCGACGACTTGATCCGGGTCGTCGGGCGCCAGCGCCAGGGCCTGGGCCGAATGTTCCAGCGCCTGGCACTCCATTCCTTTCTCGGCCTCCAAATCGGCCAATTTCACCAGCACCCGCGGGTGCGGGCCGTGCTCGGTCAACTCGGCCCTGAGCAGCTCGACGGCCTCCAGCCAGCGACCCTGCTCATCGAGCTCGGTGGCCGCCACAAGACTGTCGTGCCTGGTGTTGTCGTCGCCCATGAGGTCACCGTGATGCTTGCCCCTCAGCGGGCCGGGGCCCGTCACATTCAGGTCAACGACTCGGGGGCGGTCGCGGGCAACGACCTCCACCAGTCGGGCACCTACGTGGCCGGCCGAGACCTCCACATCGGAGAAGCCTGACGACCGCGCCACCACCTGCCGCCCCCTCACCGAGCCAGGGGAGATAAGAGACGGCCGGGGCGTTCTCGGCATGTCGAGAACGCCCCGGCCGGATGTGGGGGCCGGTGAGCGTGAGGGCTAGCGGATCACGGTCAGCGTCACGCCGTTGTTGTCGTACGACACCTTGAACCGGTGGCCGTCCGCCTTCACGATGCTCCCCTGGGGCAGTCCGTGGAACGCCCCGCGGACCGCCTTGCCGCTGATGATCGTCAGCTTGGCGCCCGGGGTCAGGGTGCCGTTCACGTCCAGGTCCAGCTTCCCGCCCAGCGCCAGCCCCCCGGTGGCACGCACGCTCGTGTGGTCGCCGCCGGAGATGGTCACGGCGAGGCGGCCACCCCGGCCGATGCGCACGTCCCCTCCGACGTTCAGGACCTTGCCGACGACGACGCGCTCGTTGGCGGCCTGCTCGGCCTCCTCGGCCGAGACGCCAGGCTGGAGTGCGCCGTCGGCGACGTTGACGTCACCGGCCACGGTGCCGCTGCCGCCGAGCGTTCCGCCGCGCACGTTGATCGAGCTGGCGTGCGAGCCGACGACCGAGAGCTTGCCGTCCAGGACCGCGCTCGTCCCCTGCCAGGTCTCGTTGCCTGCGAGGAACAGGGTGCCGTTGCCGCGCTTGCTGAGGCTGCCGGTGTAGGCGCGCGCGTCGCGCGCCTTTTCGCGCCGGGTGCCGACCGCGTAGCCGAACTTGTCCTTCTCGCTCGCGTTGGCGGGCAGGCCGTGCGTCCAGCCTCGAGCGGCCTTGGTCGCCTTCCACTCGGCGGCCTCGGCGGCGTCCTCCTGCTTGCGCGCCTGGGCGGCGACGTCGGAGATGTCGTTCGACCACACGTCGCTGTATCCGCGCGTGTTGATGTCGACCGGTCCCAGCAGCTGGCCCGGGCCCTTCATGGCCTCGCGCAGGCTGACCGTGTGCCAGCCGTTGCGCTTGTCGGGAAGCTGGACGATCTGGCCGCGCGTGGGGTTGGGAACGTGGTTGCCCTGCGCGTCGCTGACCGTGTTGTTCTGCCGGCCGGTGGTGAACATCGTGTGGAGCGCCTGCGTGTTGGTCATGTACGGGAAGCGCTGCATGATCAGCGACAGCGCGGCCGCCGAGTGCGGTCCGGCCATCGATGTCCCCGAGGCGGAGCGGTAACGCGCCTGCGGCACGCCGTTGACGACCTCGACCCAGGTGCTGTTGATCGACCTGCTCGGCGCGGTGACGCAGGACCACTTGGCGACGCCGCACTGGTTGAACTCCTGCTGCCCAGGAACCAGCACCGAGCCGTCCGCGTTGAACGTCCGGCCGGTGGTGGGGTTGATCCCGGAGGTGGTATACCAGCTTCCCTCCAGGTCAGGCCGGTAGTACGGGGTGGCGGCCCGGGCCGTCGGGTTCGAGACGCCCGCGTTGCCGGCGGTGAACTGGAGGATCTTCCCGGACCGCGCGACCCGCATGGCTCCGTTGAGCCAGTGCTTGGTGTTGCCGTTGGCGTCGGCGACGCCGTCCGGGGTCGACAGGTAACGCCACGCCGCGTTCACGCCGAAGGTGGCCGGGGCCCCGGGCGGCGGCTCGAGCGTGTTGTAGTTCTCGGTGGACGGCGCGCTGCCCCAGCTGCTGGTGATGATCCTGACGGGCTTGCCGTTGGCCGTCTTCGCCTTGTTCACGGCCTTGTAGACGTTGGAGAGATGGGCGTTGTCCAGCGTCTGCGCGACGGTCGCGTCCTTCGGCACCAGCCCGTAGAAGACGCCGTCGGTCTTGGCGGTGTTGCCGCTGTACACGTTGCCGTTGAACGCGACGCCGTGCATGTTCGCGGCGGGCCCCTCCGGCTGCTCTTGGCCGACGCCGTCGCGGCTCGCGGCCACGGTCCCGCTGACGTGCGTGCCGTGGCTGTCGTTGAACGCCGGGTCGTACCAGCCCGGGGTCGGGCCGGTCTTGCCGCCCTGCGCAGTCACCGAGAAGAAGCGGTCCCCGACCTTGTACTGGGTGCCGAGGCTGCCGTGCTCGCGCACATGCCCGGCGAAGACGCCCGAGTCGACGACGCCGATGTTCTGGCCCTGACCGGCGTATCCGCCGGCGTAGGCGTACTCCGCGCCGATCGACACCAGGCCGGCGTCCCGGTTGAACTCGGGGGTGCGCCAGCTCGCCGGGTCGCCGAGGCGGCCGGGATCCCCCTCATACGACTTGATCGGCGGTGGCTTGTAGGGCTGTGCCATCGCCGACTGCGCGACAACGAAGGGCAGCATCCCCATCGAGGTCAGCGCCACCATCCGTGCCGTCCGCACGCGCTTCCGGGTCGCCATCGGCCACCTCCAAGGTCGAAACCGTGCGAACGTATCTCCGCGACCAAATGCGATCAAGGTGATGGTCGATAACAATCTGGGCCTTCGGTGCGTAACGGTGACGTGGTGCGGCCGCCGGTGATGTCACCACGCGACGGTCGGGGCCGAACTGCCCACCGCCATCCAGACCGGGCGGCACTGCTGCTACCGCCCAGCCTGAGAAGTGCCGCACAATGACGAACCGGATGTGGTGAGCGCTGCTCAGCCGGCGGAGGGGTTCTCGTAGCGGGTGATGGCGTACGCCGCGGCGGCGAATCCTATGGCGGTGAGCGTCCAGGCCAGGCCGTCCAGGGCGGCGTTCGGGATGCCGGCGGCGAAAACGGCGTGCAGGGGCTGGGAGACGATCAGAGCGAGTGCGGCCCAGGCTGGGATGGTCTTGCTTCGCCAGAGGGCGATGCCGAGCAGGATGACGCCGAGGATGTGGCCGAGGACGAAGAAGACCGTGGCGAGTGTGAGGGCCGGCAGACCTTGCACGTCGTCCAGGAGCCGGGCCGTGTCCGCGGGGTCCAGTCCGGCGCGGGCAGCTGACAGCGCGACGTGGTCGACGATCGAGACGGAGTACATCGAAGCGAATCCGGCGACGGCCAGAATCATGCCGGCCATCCCCAGCTTCGGGCTGTGCCGGACGGCGAGCAGGCCGACCGCGATCGTGCTCGGGACCAGCGTCAGGGTGGCCAGCAGAGTCAGCCAGAGCACGAGGCTCTCAGCGCTTTGATCAGCGGCGACGCTGCCCGCGAGTTCTGCGGATTTGTCAGTGGTCGAGTAGGGGAGGAGGACGCGCAGGGCCGCGACGGCCAGTGGGCCGATCGGGATCAGCAGTGCGAGTGCGGAACGGCTCAGCGGTGTCCGCACAGCCATGGTCGTGGTGGGGGTCATGAAGTGTGTGCCTCCAGGGTTGGGATGCCGACGCGGCCAGCCTCCGCCCCTGCCAATCCCGAACGCATGAGCACGGACTGCCGGAGGGCCGGGAGAGTCTCCCGGTCGTCCTGGGTGCGCACACCCAGGACATAACGGGGAGACCGGGCCCATCATGTGGTCATGACATCGGCCGGTTCCCCTGCCGGCCGCCGGGCTCTTCGCCGTGGCCGTCGCCGAGGTGCTCGTGGCGGTGATCGGCGCCGCCGCGGCCGGGATCGGCTGGGGCGAGGCGCTGGAGCGTTTCGTCGTGACGAATTCGGCGATCGGGCTGTCGTTCGCGATCGCCGGTGTCCTGGTGAGTTTTTCCAGGGCCTGGTCACCCAAGATTTCGGGAACACCAGTGCCCTTCCCCATCTTGATGATCCGCGCGTGGGCCGCCGGATCGTCGCACAGGACAGGCGCGTACTCGGCACGGGTGTACATCACTTTGCCTTGCGGAGTGGTGTGCATCGGTGATGGCTGCACCCGCAGCCGTACGCAACCACCCGTGGTGAATTCGGTGGGCTGCTTGTTCGCAGGAGGTTTTGGCTTCTCGTCCGTCAGGACCGCGCGCACGAAACCGATGACCGCGAGCCCGCCGACGATCAGCAGGACGGCCAGGGCGGCACCCAGCAGGCGCGTGCCACACCCCGCCGGGGCCGGGCCGCGAGGCGGCGGCGGGCCGGGCGAGTAGCGGGAGCCGGGGAACGGCGGCGTGCCCGGAGGGTGAGGCGGCTGCGTCATGTGCACTGCTCGCTTCAGCTCAGATGGCGCAAGCCTCCCGTCACTGTGGCCACGACGCAACCCCTGACTGGCGTCCGCCAGTAGGGATGGGCAAGGAGTCGGCGGCTGGCGAGCTGGCCTGCCGGGCCGTTACGGCGGGTTGCCTGCCTTGGCGTGGATGAAGGGCAGGAACACCTCGTCGACGATGTGCGCGGGCCGGGCCCCGGCCGACTGTCGGGAGTACCGATCACCCCCGCCAGACGGTCCTGCACGTACTCCCGCAACCTATCGTTGGTGACCAGCTTTGCGGTCCTGGGCCTGCTCGCCCGCCGATCGCGATGCCACTGCGCGGCCACCGCCCGATAGACCAGATTCCCACCCCGTGTCGCCGCGTTGCGCCGCAACTCGCGGGAGATCGTCAAGGGTGATCTGCCCAGGTGCCGGGCGATCTGGCGGACGCCATATCCATAGGCGCGACAGATCGCGATCTCCTCCCGCTCGGCGAACGACAGGTAGCGGCCGGTGTGCGGATTGAAATCCGAGGGTGGGAGCCCGCCAGCCTCACGGAACCACGGCGTCCCCACGGCTGGCGACCCACCCACCCGAATCCAGCCACCGCAGGCCGCGTGGTCGTCGCCATTGTCCGCCGTTTCCTCGAATCACTTGTCACCACGACCGCAGGTAACGACCACCCCACCGAACCTGACCAGTGATCGTAGCGAAGTGGTTTTCCGGGGTCCGCGGGGAAGTCATCCTGTCCTTCCCCGCGAACCGAGGAGAATGCGAAGCCCGCCTTGGACGGTCGTGGCTCTCCCGGCAGATCTGTTGGCAGCACGGTGTCACTCGTGTGCGACACCGCCGTTCGGATCAGGTGAGCACACGATAGGTCACGTGTGTGACCGAGCTCGCTGCCCGCGATTCCACCTGCTCGAGATTCAGGGGCGGAACACCATCGAATAGCCGAGCGCCGGCGCCGAGCGTGAACGGCACGATGTGCAGCCGCAGTTCGTCGACCAGGCCGGCGGCGAGATACTCATTGATGGTGATCGCGCCGCCATGGATGGAGACATCACCGTCCCCGGCCGCCTCGCGCGCCTGGGCCAGTGCCGATTCGATTCCGTCGGTGACGAAGTGATATGTGGTGCCGCCATCCATCGGCTGCGGGTTGCGCGGGTAATGGGTGAGCACGAAGACCGGGGCGTGGAACGGCGGATTATCACCCCACCAGCCCTTCCATTGCCGGTCCCACTCACCACGCACTGGGCCGAACATGTTCCGCCCCATGATGACTGCTTTGGCGGCGTTGATCCGGTCGATCTCGGTCCGGTTCTCCTCGGGGTCGTCGAACATCCAGGCGTGCAACCTGTTGCCCCAGCCGTCACCGCCGTCGTCACCGAACGGGCGCTTCTCCGACTGGTTTGGCCCAGCCGAGTAGCCATCGGCCGAGATGGTTTGGTCGCAGATGACCCTGCTCATGTGTGCCTCCTGCCAGGTCGAACAGGCGTGTTCTGGTAGTGCATGTCATTCCGGTCCGGTTCTTGGTCGAGGTGGTTCAGGCGCCGGTACGGGTGAAGGTCACGTGCGTGACTCCGCTGGGCGAGGATGTGGCCTCGACCTGGTAGTCCTTCTCCAAGCCCTCCAGCCCGTCCCAGAGGCGTACACCCCGGCCGAGCAGGATCGGGACCACCACTATGTGCATGTGGTCGACGAGCCCGGCGGCAAGGAAGTCGCGGATCACTCTGGGGCCTCCGCCGAGGCGTATGTCCTTATCGCCGGCGGCCTCGCGCGCCGTCTTGAGGGCTTCGGCGGGTGAGGCGTCGATGAAGTGGAACGTCGTGCCGCCTTCCATCTCGATCGACGGGCGGGTGTGATGGGTCAGGACGAACACCGGTGTATGGAACGGCGGATTGGGACCCCACGCGCCCTTCCACTGCGGGTCATCGTGCCATCCGGGGTGGCCGAACTTCCCGGCACCCATGATCTCGGCACCGATCCCCGGATCGTGCTGCTGGGTGAAAGCGTCATCGACGCCTCCGCTGCCGCCGGGCTTCCACCGCCGGGTGTTGAACATCCACTGGTGCAGCCTGTCTCCGGCATGACCGAAATGTGCCTCGCGGCTCTGTCCCTCACCGGTGCCGAAACCGTCGAGCGAGATGCCGAAGTTGTGAACACGGACACGTGACATGACTTGATGCTCCTTCGATAAATCGGGGTGTGGATTCCCTTGCGATCCCGACCTCGGTCAGGCCTGGTAACGGCCGGTGCTGTGGCCTCGCCGTCCGAGCCCCTCCCGGCCATTCACTCGTGGAGCCGTTCCCACCTTTCCCGACGGGCGCCTTGGTCCCGACGTTCGGATATCGTCACGTCCAGGAGCACCTGACTCATCGCGGGTCTCCTTCGCTCCATCGGCGCGCCGTCCTACCGCCTCCCGAGGACGGCATGTGCGGGATGATCGCCAGCTTGGCGGACCGCAAGTGACAGAGTTGTGTCAGTCCCGTGACATCGGCTGCCGGCCTAGGAAGGGGGCGCGATCTGCGTGCTGACCGTCGAGTTGCTTGGGCCGTTGCGCGTTACGCTGGACGGGCGGCAGGTCGAGTTGCCGGGCGTCCGGCTGCGCGCGTTGCTGGCCGTGCTGGCGATGTCGGCGGGCCGTACGGTCCCGGCGGACACGCTCGCCACCGCGGTGTGGGGGATGGATGCGCGCGGCGACCCGGGGGCCAACGTCCGTACGAGTGTCAAGCGACTGCGCGGCGCCCTGGGGATCGCCGGCAGGGAGCTGATCACCGCCCGGCCGGGCGGTTACCTGCTGGCCACCGAGCCTGATCACGTGGACGCGCTCCGCTTCGGCCGCCTGCTCGATGAGGCCGCGGCGGCAGCGGATCCGGTGGCCGAGCGGTCCCGGTTGGCCACCGCAATGGCACTTTGGCGCGGCACCCCCTTCGACGGGATCCGATCGGACTGGCTGGAGCACTCCGTTGCCCCGGCATTGGCCGAGCGGTACCTGACCGCGCTGGAGCGGCGGGTCGACCTGGACCTCGCGAACCGACAGCATCCCGACCCGGCCAGGCCGGTCGACCCGGTCGAGCTGGCCGAGCTGGTCGAGCTGGCCGAGCAGCATCCGCTGCGAGAGTCCCTCTGGCTGCGGCTGCTGCGGGCCTTCGAATCAGCGGGCCGTCCCGCCGAGGCGCTGGCGTGGTACGAGACGATCCGGCGACGGCTCGCCGAGGAACTCGGCGCCGATCCCAGCCCCGAGCTGCGGCAGGCCCACGCCGGCCTGCTGACCCGCGGCGCCCCGTCCGAAGGACGCGCGGTGCCCAGGCAACTGCCCCCCACCGTCGACGGATTCGCCGGCCGGGAGGCCGAGCTGGCGGCGCTGGACGCGCTGCTCGGCCCGCCGGGCGAGACCAGATCCAGGTCGCCGCTGATCGTGGTGATCGCCGGCACGGCCGGCGTCGGGAAGACCACGCTGGCCGTGCACTGGGCGCATCGGGTCGCCGGGCGGTTCCCGGACGGTCAGCTCTACGTCGGCCTGCGCGGGTACGACCCGTCAGGAGAGGCCGTACCACCCGAGGCGGTCATCCGCGGGCTCCTTCACTCGCTTCAGGTGCCGCCGCAGCAGATCCCGGACGACCCGGCCGCCCAGGTCGGGCTGTATCGCAGCCTGCTGGCGGACCGGCGCGTGCTGGTGCTGCTGGACAACGCCCGCGAGGCCGGCCAGATCGCCTCGCTGCTGCCCGCCGCGCCCGGCTGCCTGGTCGTGGTCACCAGCCGGGATCACCTTGCCGAATCGGTCATGGCCTACGGCGCGCATCCGCTCACCCTCGACCTGCTGCCGCCGGACGAGGCACGGCGGTTGCTGACCGCCCGGCTCGGCCGGAACCGGCTCGCCGCCGAGCCCGAGGCCGTCGAAGAGATCGTCCGCCGCTGCGCCGGGCTGCCGCTGGCATTGGCGATCGTCGCCGCCCGAGCCGCGATCCATCCCCGGCATTCGCTCGACGCCCTCGCCGGTGAGCTCGCGGACGCCCTCGGCGCGCTGGACTGTGCCGTCGACGTACGGGCGATCTTCTCGTGGTCGTACGGGACGCTCAGCGAGGCAGCGGCGCGGCTGTTCCGGCTGGTCGCCGGGCTGCACCCCGGCCCCGGCAGCGCGGTCACCGGCGCCGCCAGCCTGGCAGGCATCCCGGTCTCGCGGCTACGGGGACCCCTGGCCGAACTGACCCGCGCCAACCTGCTCACCGAGCACCCCCCGGGCCACTACTCGTGCCACGACCTGCTGCGCGCCTACGCCGCCGAACTCTGCGAGGCCCACGACGCGGACCGAGAGGCCGCGCGGCACCGCATCGTGGACCACTACGTCCAAACCGCGTACGCCGCTGTGCTGCCCCTCCACGGACACATCGAGACCGTCGCCCCCGCCGCGCCCCTCCCAGGCGTCTCCGTCACCGACTTCGCCGGGCCGGACGAAGCGATGGACTGGTTCACGGCCGAGCGTCCCGCCCTGCTCGCCGTCCTCAAGCTCGCCGCCGAACTGGGCCTGGACCGGCAGGTCTGCCATCTGGCACGGTCGCTGTTCGTTTTCCTGCAGCGGCAGGGCTACTGGCTCGACCAGGCCGAGACCCAGCAGACCGCACTGGCCGCCGCCCGGCGGATGGGCGACCCGGTGGAAGAGACCCACGCGCACCGCAACCTGGCCTGGGCCCTGGCCGACCTGGGCCGCTTCGACGACGCCCACCGCAACCTCGACGCCGCCTTTGACCGGTCATACGACGACCCCATCGGTCAGGCGTGGACGCACTACCATCGCGACCTCGTCTTCACCATCCAGGGCCGGGAGGCCGACGCGCTCGACGCCGCCCGCCGCGCCCGCGACCTGTTCGACCGACTCGGCGACCAGGCCGGCCAGGCCATCGCGCTCACCAACCTCGGCTGGCACCACGGCCGCCTGGGAAACCACCGTCAGGCCCTCAACCTGCTCGAGCAGGCTTTGGTCCTGCATCAGAAGTTCGGCAACCGTTCCGCGGAGACCCATACGTTGTCATGCCTCGCCGACACCCACCTCCAGATGGGCGACCCCGCCAGGGCGGTCCCCTGGTACCGGCAGGCCCTCGACCTGTTCCGGGAGATCGGGGACCGGTACGGCGAGGCCAGTACCCTCGCCCACCTCGGCGCCGGGCACCGCCTCGCCGGCGACCACGCGACCGCCCACCGGCACTGGCGCCGAGCCCACGACCTGCTCGGGGACCTGACCCCTTCTGCCATCGACCAGATCCATACGCAGCTGACGTCCATCGACGAGTCCGTCGCCGATGCCTTCCGCCGGCACTGCTGACAGAAGCACCACGTTCAGCGCCGCACGCAACGTGACGCGGATCCGATCCAGCGTGGCGCGTTCTGCGCCGGATCCGGAGGTCTTTCTTGCAGTGATCGATGCGGCCGATGCCGGCTGTAGGTGCCCGGCTCCCGTGATGATGTGTTGTTATGGTGGTTCACTTGTCACAATGGACGATTTCGTATGGCATGGATGAGCACTGACGCCTCCAGAATCGTGGGTAGCGACTTCCTCAGAACCATCTCCCGTAATGATCTCATTCCGGATCTTCAAGGCCCCATAGATCGTGGCTGGACGGTTTCCGACGGCGCGACCCTCCTGAGGGCCTGGCGCGAGAGCTATTTCGGAGAGAGGGGGCGATTCTCTGAAGTGATCGACTACGAGGCGGCGGTCAACGGCCGCGGCATACCGGATATGGATTTGGATGCTGTAGGTGAGGCACGTGTTGTGCACCTGCTGCGACGTGGCGTGGCGTTCGCATGGGCAGCCCTGTGCAAGCAATACCGTGAATATCCAGGCATTAGAATGGCCGGATATATTTCCGCTGCTCCAACCCTGGTAGACCCTGATCATTTCACGGGGAATGTGACCTTTTGCACAATGAGGCCGGATCGGGCCGCGTATATCGATCCGGACCGCACTGCGGGCGATATCGTCATTGTGCTTTTCACTGAGGATTGCAAGGAGTACCTGCCTTGAGGCAGGGGCGAGGGTCATCCCACGCGCTGACATATCAGGCGCCATGCTCGGCTCACGGATCAGGAATCGCGCCCTACGATGTACGGTCATGGGGGCTGCGGCTCGCTGCGAGGAGCAGGTGCTGCGGCCGGTGACCTTGGCCTAGGTATCGTCCGGCACAGGGGGCCGCCGCCACGAGGTTTCGAAAGATCTGCCTCGTTGTGTGCAGCAGCTGAACAGCAAGGTTGGCGATCTAAGTGAGCGGTTGGGAATTGACTGTTAATCGGGAATGGTCAAAAGGTGGGTCGAGTGAAATATGTGATCGTTGAGTGGATTGACGATGACGACTACCCCGCCTACCGGCTGGATCCCAAGCCGTACCTGGAGAGGTTGCCTCAGCTCGCGGAAAAATTGCCGAGCGGTGCCCGTGATTTCGTGCTGCAGCCCAGTCACTACGAGTTCGGTGAACCGAAAAGCGTCAAGAATCTAAAGGTCGCGGAGTTGGGGCTGTGGGCTGACGGCCAAGCTTCCATAGTCCTGCGCCTGTCGCCGAATCCGTGGATGCACACAAGTTTCTTGACTATTGAGTACCAAGGAGTCTCCGCTTGCACTATCGAAGTCGATGAGGACGAAGATGAGGAGTATCCTCAGGGTCTCGATAGACTGCTTCTTGACGAGATACTTCCTCATGTCAATGGCTGCACACACGAAATAAAGTTTACGGGTGGCCTCATCAATATCACCTGCAAGGACCTAACTGCCCGTTGGGAAGAGAAACGTCCATAAGGGCTCGACCCTTGGCTGGCGTCGTTGCGGTGTCCGTCGATCACGCCGACGGCCAGCGGGACGCCGTTGCGGTCACAGATCACATGGTGTTTGAAGCCTGGCCCGGGCACGCGCGATCGGAGATTGACCACCCGTAACCAAGCGTCATCCACGGTCCGTGGATACGCCAGCCACGTCCGCCTTTACCTGGCGCCCTGCCTCGGCAAGATCCTCCTTACCGACCTGGCAGTGCTGCACCTGCACGCGATGTTCGCCGCGATCGCCCGGCAGCACGAAGTACTGGGCACGCCGGTCACCGCGGCAACCCTCAATCGCATCCGCGCGACGCTGCGCGTCGCGCTCAACACTGCCGTCCGTCAGGGCTTGATCCGCGACAATCCCGCAGCCCAGGTCGAACTGCCCGGCGCGCGGCGCCCTCGAGCGGTGGTGTGGACAGCGAGCCGCGTCGAACATTGGAAACAGACTGGGGAACGGCCGGTGGTGGCGGTATGGACCGCCGCACAGACCGCGGAGTTCCTGCACGCCATTCGCGAGCATCGGCTTTACGCCGCGTTCCATCTGATCGCGCTACGAGGGCTGCGCCGTGGAGAAGCGGCGGGCTGCGCGGGTGCGACGTAGACCTGGACGAGGGCGTTGCCGTCATCACCCAGCAACTCCAGCAATGCAACGGGCATCTGGCGGTGTCACTGCCCAAGACCGCCCACAGTGCACGGGTGATCGCCCTGGATCGCACCACGGTCGCGGCGCTGCGCGCCCACCGTGACCGTCAACGGCGCGAAGGTCTCCGGCTTGGCGAGCGCTATCGAGACAGTGGCTATGTGTTCACCGGGCTGAACGGGGATCCGATGGCTCCCGACAGGCTTACCCGCACCTTTCGAGAGCTGGTCGCCGAACATGGGCTCCCGCCAGTCCGGCTCCATGACCTACGGCACGGTGCCGCCACGCTGGCACTCGCGGCCGGTGTGGAACTGAAGGTGGTGCAGGAGATGCTGGGTCACTCCAGCATCGTTCTCACTGCTGACACCTACACCTCGGTGCTGCCCGAAGTCGCCCACAGTGCGGCTGAGAAGACCGCTGCGCACGTCCTCGAGGCTGGAAGGCTCGTCCCCGGTACGAACCGGACGCGCCGACGCCCTCCATCACGGAAAAACCGCCGTGGGCGCAAGAACCGCAAGGGTCGTATAAGCCGATCGAGGGCGCATCCAAGCCGCCAGGTCGGCCGGCCCCAGCGGCGCTGATCACGCCAGCGCACGAGGGGCCCGCCGCTCCTGGGACGCATCAAACGAGCCTCTGAGCTCCCCCTTATTTCTGGCGTCGGCATAGCGAAGGGCTAACTGGAGATCGCAAGCGCGGTCGTACTGCCAGGCCAGCGCGTGATCACGCCTCCGCCCGAACCATGCTGAGACCCCTAGACGCCCATGCAGGGCGAGTCTGATCTGCGGGTGCCTCAATCGCGGCCCCAGGTCGGCCACTGCTCGGACCCATGCATCAGCAGCGGTAACCCGATCAGAGGGCGTTGCTGCAGGCTGAAACGGGTGCGCCGTCAGGGACTTGAACCCCGAACCCGCGGATTAAGAGTCCGCTGCTCTCGTGTCAGATCAGTGCTCTCAGTGTCAGTCTATACCGCCCTGTGCACGTCACCGCCCTGTGCACGTCCAGCCCGATTTTCATGCCGCCGCATGTCGCGGCGTGTCGTGCGGTACCTGGGACGCCGAGCAAACAACGAGCGAACATGGCCGGTCCGGACGAGCCGCCAACCGGGACCGCAGATCGGTCGCCGACCGTATCGGGTTTCGGTATTCCTACAGGTAGTAGATACGGACGAAGCCGCCGTGCCTCTGGTCGCAGCCCGGTGGTGGTCTACGGCTGAGGCGATCGGCTGGCTCGCATGGACAATCTCTGGCGGACTGCGAAAGCCCAGATCAGCGTCTAGGC
The DNA here is from genome assembly GCF_044326415.1 of Actinomadura sp. 6N118. Taxonomy (NCBI): domain Bacteria; kingdom Bacillati; phylum Actinomycetota; class Actinomycetes; order Streptosporangiales; family Thermomonosporaceae; genus Actinomadura; species Actinomadura sp. 6N118. Next base: position 495,876 of record NZ_JBIRAZ010000006.1, read on the forward strand.
GTGCAATATTGGCCCCCACACGCTCAAGCGGACTCGTGGCAGCATCCTCGACAGAGAGCAGAACTCGATCAGGTGGCTGGAGGGCAGGACGGTTCACCTGCCGCCGCAGTACCGCCACCTGATCACGCTCATCGCGTGTTCCCACAGGGAAAACCAGCAGGTCAAGCCTCGCATCGGGATTCTGAAGCCCCACAAGATCGCTCGGGTCGCCGACAAGCTCGGGGTGCATCGTGAAGCGTTGCGGACCTGGATCCGGCAGGCCGACGTCGATGCCGGCAGGCGCCCGTGGACCACGACCACCGACGCGCAGAGATCGCCGAGCTCGAGCGTGAGAATCGTGAACCACGGCGGGCGAATGAGATCCTGAAGGCCACAAGTGCATTTTTCGTCTGGGAAATCGATCCGAAACAGCCGCGCTGGTCGAGTTCATTTATCCTCACCAGGAGCAGACCGGTGCGGAGTCGATCTTTGCTGTCCTGAAATGTGTGCCGTCGACGTATTGGGCGACGAAGAAACGCGAGCTGAAACGTCGGCTCGCGCGGCGCGTGACGAACAATTGAAGACTTGAAATAAGGCGCGGGTGTGGGAGGGGTCAGACCAGCGGATGTGCGGGGCGCGGAAGGTATGGACGCAATTGAACCATGAGGACGCCCAGGTCGCCTGGTATACGCCCGACCCGCACAGTCCTGGGCAGTGTGGTGCCAACGAGAACACCTATTGGCGGCCGAGAGAATGCCATAGATGTGACAACCGCCACCATGGAATGGGTGGCGTGGTATAAATTACAAAGGATACATTCACGCTGGCGGGCATGTGCTGGATTGTGGGAGAGATGGGCATGCGGACGCGATCTGAGGTGACTCCAGCGCTGTTGGACCGGCAGCGAGAGCGCGCGGCGCTTGATGGCCTTCTGGGGGATCTGCGGTCAGGACGCGGGCGGGTGCTGGTGGTCCGGGGTGACGCGGGGGTGGGCAAGTCGGCGCTGCTGGAGTACCTGGCCGGGGCGGCGGCGGATATGCGTGTGGCCCGGGCGGTGGGGGTCGAATCGGAGATGGAGCTGGCGTTCGCGGGCCTGCATCTGCTGTGCGTGCCGCTCCTGGACCGGCTGGAGGGCCTGCCACGTCCGCAGCGCGACGCGCTGGGGGTCGCGTTCGGCCTGCGCGAGGGGGATGCGCCAGACCAGTTCATGGTCGCACTGGCGGTGCTGACCTTGCTGTCGGAGGTAGCGGAGGAACGGCCGCTGCTGTGCGTGGTCGATGACGCGCAGTGGCTGGACCGGGCGTCGGCGCAGGCGCTGGCATTCGCGGCGCGGCGCCTGCTGGCCGAGCCGGTGGGGCTGATCTTCGCCGCGCGCGAGCCGGGCGAGCAGTTCCGCGGGCTTGCGGACCTGGAGGTGGGGGGCTTGCCCGACCAGGAAGCCCGCACGCTGCTGCAGTCGGTGGTCCGGTTCCGGCTCGACGAGCCGGTCCAAGATCGAATTCTGGCCGAAACGAACGGCAACCCGCTGGCGCTGCTGGAGTTGCCGCGCGGGCTGGGCCCAGCGCAGCTGGCGAGCGGGTTCGGGCTGGTCGAGGGACAGGCGATCCCGGCGCGGATCGAGCAGGGTTTCCGCAGCCGACTGGAAACCCTCCCCGCCGATACGCGGTCGCTGATGCTGGTCGCGGCGGTCGAGCCGGTCGGCGACCCAGTGCTGGTCTGGCGGGCAGCCGAGCGACTGGGGATCCCGACTTCCGCCGCAGAGGCCGCTCAGACCGACGGGTTGCTACAGATCGGGACGCGAATGCGGTTCCGGCATCCGCTGGTGCGGTCTGCGGTGTACTCGGCGTCGTCGTTGCCAGAGCGGCGGGCGGCACACTGGGCCCTGGCCGAGGTGACCGACCGTGACCGTCACCCGGATCGGCGGGCGTGGCATCTGGCGGCGGCGGTGCTAGGACCCGATGAGGAGGTGGCCGCGGAGCTGGAGCGGTCAGCGGGCCGGGCGCAGGCCCGCGCCGGCATGGCCGCGGCGGCGGCGTTCTTGCAGCGCGCGGCCGAGCTGACGGGCGAGCCCGCACCGCGGTCCGAGCGCGCCCTCGCGGCCGCGCAGGCAAATCTCCAGGCCGGCGCATTCGATGCGGCGACCGAGCTGCTCGCCATGGCGGCGGCGGGGCCGTTGGATGAACTTCAGCAGGCCCGCGCCGCCCTGCTTCGCGGGCAGATCGCGTTCGCCTCCAGTGCGGGTGGCGACGCCCCGACGCTGCTGCTGAAGGCGGCCAAGCAGCTCGAGCCGCTGGATGTCGTGCTCGCACGCGAGACATACCTGGACGCGTGGTATGCCGCGTTGTTCGCCGGGCAGTTCGCGGGCGCCGGCGATCTGCACGAAGTCTCCCAGGCCGCCCGGTCAGCACCGCCGCCCGCAGGCGCGCCCCGCCCATCCGATCTGCTGCTGGACGGCGTGGCCGTCCTGGTCACCGAGGGACGCGCCCAGGCTGCACCCCTGTTGAGGCAGTCAGCGCGTGTCTTTGCCGAAGAAGAGATCACCATGGCGGAGCGCCTGCGGTGGAGCCCGATGGCCGTGGCCGCCGCGTCCTGGGTGTGGGATGAGGAGTGCTGGCATACCATTCAGGCCCGCGAGCTCCAGTTCTGCCGCGAGGCGGGCTTGCTCGCCCAGCTGGTGATCTGGGTGAACTCGACAGTCACCCTTGCGGTCTGGCGCGGGGATTTCGCCGTGGCCGCTTCGTTGATCGCGGAGGGGGAGGCGATCGCAGCGGCGACAGGGACCCGCTATCCCCCCTTCGGGGCCATATCGCTCGCCGGATTCCGGGGGGCAGAAGCCGAGGCCATCGAGCTGATCGATGCCGTGATCACGGATGCTCGGGCCGCGGGACAGGGCACAGGCATCCAATACGCGCAGTGGGTATCGGCCATCCTCTACAACGGGCTCGGCCGCCACGAGAAAGCCCTGGCCGAGGCGCAAGCCGCCGAGCAGGCGCCTGAGCTGCACGTCTCCATGTGGGCGCTGCCCGAGCTGATCGAGGCGGCCATCAGGACCGGGCAGACCCGGCTGGCTGCGGACGCGCTCGGCAGTCTGGCCGAGGCGACCAGCATCGGCCAGACCGACTGGGGACAGGGCATCTACGCGCGTTCCCGGGCGCTGCTCAGAGACGGCGAGGACGCCGAGCGCTGTTATGGCGAGGCCATCGACCGGTTGAGCCGCACCGGCTTTCGGCCCGAACTCGCCCGCGCGCACCTGCTCTACGGCGAATGGCTGCACGGAGAGGGCCAGCGGACCGACGCGCGGGCGCAGCTGCGCACCGCGCACGACATGTTCGCCGCGATCGGCATGCAGGCGTTCGCCGAGCGGGCCCGCCGGGAGCTGCTGGCCACCGGCGAGACCGTCCGCAGGCCCACCGCCGGCACGCGCGACCAGCTCACCCCTCAAGAGGCTCAGATCGCGCGGCTGGCCCGGGCAGGCATGTCGAACCCAAAGATCGCCGCCCAGCTGTTCCTCAGCCCACGCACCGTCGAGTACCACTTGGGCAAGGTCTTCGCCAAGCTCGAAATCACCTCTCGCCACCAACTCCGGCAGGCGCTGCCCGACAGCGGCCACGACGGGCCGATGGCATAAACCGGACGTCCACACTGTGGAAACCCGGCCCCCGGCGCGGGATTGGGGGTAGCGGTTGGTGGCTGCCGACAGGAGCCCGGCGAGGACGCACACAGACTCGGCGCGGGTCGCCAGCGCCCATGGCAACCACTACGGCCGCCGCCGCGTCTTCCTCGAGGGCGTCCGGGGCCGGTGCGATCGTGCAAAGGGTGGACGCGAGCGCGAACCACACGACTCACCGCAAGGTTGTTTGCGTCCCAAACCTCCGCGGTCGGCAGCAACGGGACCGAGGGGATCGTCCTGCGCGACGTGATCAACGACATCGCCCGGCCGGTCATCCCCGTCGGCGGGATGGTGATCAGCCAAGCAGCGGCCGACAACCTGGCCGTGCGCTCCCTGGTCGGCCACTCGAAGCAGCAGGGGCCGCAACTCGAGGAACTTCGCTCGAGTTGTCACAGGTCGCAAGGTTGCTCTGTCTTAGCTGGAGAGGGCAACGGCCACCCGGCGGACAGGAGGTTCGTCATGAAGATCGTGGTAGTCGGCGGCGCCGGCCTGATTGGTTCGAAGCTGGTGAGGAAGCCCGGCGAGCACGGCCACGAGCGGTGGCGGCATCGCCGAACACCGGTGTCAACACCCCCACCGGCGAATGGCTGGCCGGGGCGTCTCGAGCAGATTGAGCGGCCCAACGACGTGCCGCTGTCGGGCCGTTGGACCGGAAGTGCTCAGCATTGCAGCCGCGTGCGCGTCCTCACCCACGAGGGGCGGCGAGGACGTGCACCCAGCGACGTACAGCCCTCGCTGGTCGTCGGGGGCGGTGCACAGGCGCGGATGCCGATCACGTTGAGATGTCGGCGATGGAATGTGTGAACAAGGAGGTCAGACATGATCGTGGTGGTGGCCGACGGCTCGCAGGCGGGCCTACGAGCCGTCGAATGGGCCGCGCGTGAGGCGGCTGATCGTGTGGTCACGCTGCACGTGCTGCACGCTGTCTCGGCGGCGGTGGGGGGAGCGAAGACGCCGCCGGAGGATGGGCTCGTCGATGCCGCACGTGCGATCGGCGAAGGCGCCGACGCGGTCCTGAAACAGGCGCGGGCCGCTGCTTTGGCCGCCGAACCCCGCATCCTTGTGACCACGGCGATCGTTCCGGGCGATCCGCGGCCCGCGTTGATCGAGGCGGCGCGAGAGGCCGAACTGCTGGTGATCGGCGACCACGGGCTCGCCGACCACGGCCTGGGCACGTTCGGCGAGCCGCCGGTCAACTCGGCTGGCCTCGGCGTTCCCCCTTGCGTCCTGTGCGACGTGGTGGTGGTGGGCCGGCCGCCTTCGTTGCACGGGTTGGATATCGAAATCGAGGCGGAACCGGCCATCGCTCCGTCGACTCACCTGAAGAAGATCATCCGGCTGCCGCCCGCCAAATGGCTGTTCGATCCGGCGGACGTCGAGCGGGACGATGCCGACCTGCGCGGGCTTCTCGGTGCGGTCGGGACGCTGGAACTCCACTCCCGGCCCGACCGTACTTTCCCGGACGAACGGGTCTGACTGACGTGTGGTCGGGAGCGATCGGGTAGTTCCACGACGCGATCGAAGATGGACTGCGCCACCTGTGCGCGCATTTCGGCGTGCTAACCCATGCCCTTGTTCCCTCATGTGGACGTACCGCTGCACAGGTTCTCGATCGGCCGGAGCGCGGTTCCGCATCGCCTGATCGCGAACCGATCAAGGAGACGACATGACCGAACAGCCCGTTGAGGACATGCCCGTTCCGGTGAGCACCGACAGTGACCGGTCACAGGGCTGGGACGACTCAGACTCCGCGATCGAGGGCGTGCGGCTGCGCAGAGCGCCGCTGCAACTGGACGGCGCCTGCGAACGGCCGTACCTGGTCGTCGACGGGAGGTCGACATCACCACGCTCGCCACCTTCACCACCGCGCTGTCCAGCGTGCTCGAACACACTTCCGGCGACGTTGGATCGACGTGGAGAGGCTGAGCTTCATCGACGTCAGCGGACTGCGCGCCCTGGCCCTGCCGCGTGACGGCTGGGACTGCAGAACCGGCGGCTGGTGCTGCGGTCGGGCGGTCGACGAGCCGGGGTATCGGGCTCGTGTCCACGCCACCCTCGCGGTGAGATCGGCACCGAGGAGTGCAACGAACGCCTCGCCGAGCTCGCATGACGACCGTCCACCGGCACGCGCACCGTACTCGGCGGATCCGCCGGCTGATGAACGCCGCCAGCGCTGTCCAGACACCGCTCACTGCGTCCGGGCATGCGCTGGGGTCACATCAGGGAGAGCCTGGCCAGGGTCCCTAGGGCGTCGAATGGCCGCCGTCTCCAGCCCACCGAACTCGGTCGGCGGCACCGCCTCCTGGAGCTCCAAGCTGGCCGCCGGTCCCGCTCGCCGAAATCCGCACCGGCGATGCCCCAAGGACGGGGCATGGAGAAGGGGCATGTGCGGGTAGCGACGCCGCTGGGGTCAGGGGAGCTCCTCAAGCTGATGACGCGAGGCGACGCCGAGTTTCGTGAAGACCTTGCGCAGGTGGTGTTCGACCGTGCGGGGGCTGACGTACAGGCGAGTGGCGATCTCCTTGTTGGTCAGGCCGGTGCGAGCCAGCCTGGCGATCTGGGCCTCCTGAGGGGTGAGCTGCTCGGTGGTCTCGATGTTGCGCTTCCGGGCGGTCTCCCCGGTGGCCTGGAGCTCGCGTGCGGCCCGGTCGGCGAAGGCCTTCATGCCGATCTCGGTGAACAGGTCGAAGGCGGTGCGGAGGTTCTGGCGGGCCTGGGTACGGTGGCGTTCGCGGCGGAGCCATTCGCCGTAAAGCAGGTGGGCGCGGGCGAGGTCGGAGCGAAAGCGGGTCCGGCCGAGGTGTGTGATCGACTCTTGGTAAAGGCACTCGGCGGCCTCGCCTTCTGTCAGCAGCGCACGCGAACGGGCCTCGACACCGAGCGCCCAGTCGGTTCCGCTGGCACCGGTGATCTCGGCAAGCCGGCGAAGGGCTCCGGCCGCTGACTCGCTCGTCCCGCTGCGTGTGGCCGCCTCGATGAGCTCGACCGCAGCCCAGTTCGATACGCCCAGGTCCCGTTCATGGACGACGGCCCGCTGGGCGGCGATCATCGCCTCGCTGTAGCGGCCAAGGCCGTTGTTGAGCACTGTGGTCGCCAGCTCGGCCGTGGTTATCCCGACGCCCTCCCCACGCCTGGTCACATCCTTGGTGGTGACCTCGATCAGCGCGGATGCCTCGGCTTCGCGACCGCGCAACGCGGCGAGAGTAATGGCGCCGTACGGCGCGAGGTTGCTGCCCGTCGCCTCCGTGGCGGCCCGTACCTCATCGATCAGTGATCCCGCGGCGGTCAGGTCGCCGGTGAACAGGAGCAGGTGGGCGCGCATGGTGAGGGCGAGCGGAAGCTCGCTCAGCGCGCCGACGCTGCGAACCAGCTCGACGTACCGGCCGGAGAGCGCCTCCCAGCGATCGTCATCCCAGATATGCAGCGCAGCGACGCAGGCCAGCCACATCCAGCGCAGCTCCTCATCCGCGGACATGCCGCCGCCGAAGGCGGCCAAGGCCCGCCGCAGGATCGGTACTGCCGCCGCGCACCCCTCGTTGAACAGCGCCGCGAAGCCGTCCAGCAGGAGGTCGGGTGCGCGCGGGGCGTGCAGTGGCCGTGGCGCCGCACCTGCGGCACTTGCCACCTCCAGCATGCCGCCGCCGGGACGGGCCAGACGGCCGGCGAACATCGCGGCGGACATCGCATCCAGATAGGTCGCCCGGGAAAGACCGGCGTCGATCGGCTCGAGCCGTTTGGCGGCCTTGACGAGGAGGGGCGGAGCGTCGCTACCCCGGTTCGTTACGAACGCGAGCTGGGCCCGCAAGAGGTCGATGCGGGCCTGCTGAAGCTCGCCGAGCGGTCCGGTCTCGGCCGTCGCCAGGAGCGCCAGTGTGGACTCGGGCTTGCCGGCCAGGTGCTTGGCCCTGGCGGCGTCGAGGGCGCGTTCGGCCCTGCGCCGGGCATCGGGGGTGAGCTCGACCGCCCGCTCGAGGAAGGCCGCGGCGGCGGCCAGACCGCCGCGGGCTTGTGCGCGCCCGGCTGAGCGTTCGAGTTCGGCGGCGATGCCTTCGTCGGGGTGGGCGGCGCTGTGGGCGCGGTGCCAGGCCCGCCGGTCGGGGTCGGTGGCGGCGTCGGTCGCCTCCGCCAACGCTCGGTGGGCCTGTCTGCGCTCCCTTGGGACGGCCGCGTTGTACACCGCGGAGCGGACGAGCGGGTGCCGGAAACGCACCCGGTCGCTGAAGTCGATCAGTTCATCGGCCTCGTCGACCGCGGCGGCGTCGATGCCGATCATGTCGGCGGCGCGCCACAGCAGAGCCGTATCGCCGAGAGGCTCGGCGGCGGCCAGCAGCAACATCATCCGGCCGTCGGCCGGCAGGCCGTTCAACCGGCGCTGGAAGCCGGCCTCGATGCGGCTCGACAGCGACTGCCCGGTCGCCGCCGCCACGAATCCGCCCGCGGACGCGGCCTTGGGCAGCTCGAGCAGGGCGAGCGGGTTCCCGCGCGACTCGTACAGGATCCTGTCGCGCACCTCCTCGTCCAGCGGCCCGGGGACCACCCGGCTGACGAGGGTCCGCGCATCGGCGTCCCGCAGTCCGCCGACCTCCATCACGGGCAGACCCGGCAGCACGTCGGTCTCGCCGGAATCACGGACGGCGAAGACACAGGCCACGGATTCGGCCATGAGGCGGCGGGCCACGAAGGTGAGGACCTGCGCAGAGGCCCGGTCCAGCCACTGGATGTCGTCGATCACACATACCAGGGGACGCTCGTCGGCGGCCTGGGCCAGGAGGTTGAGCACGGCGAGGCTGATGAGGAACTGGTCGGGAGCGGGACCTGCGCGCATCCCGAACGCGGTGCCGAGCGCGTCATGCTGCGGTTCGGGCAGGGAATCCAGGAGGTCCAGCATCGGCAGGCACAGCTGGTGGACGGCCGCAAAGGCCAGCTCCATCTCCGCCTGGACCCCGGTGGCCGCTACGACCCGGCACCCCGAGGACCTCGCGACAAGGTGATCCAGCAGCGCCGACTTGCCCACTCCCGCCTCGCCGCGCAGCACCAGCACCCGGCTCTCGCCGCCGCGGACGTCCGCAAGCAGCCGGTCGAGCGTCCTGCACTCCGCCTCTCGGCCCAGCAGCGACGCCGGCCGCAGGGTTCCACCCGCCCCGGCGGCGGACCGCCCATCCCCAGAATCAGACTTTTGGGACATCTATGTCATGTCTTCCGCGCCGCACATCAATGGTGGAACTAGGGCCAATCTGTCATCTAATGCACTATCTCATTCAGGCGGCTGCGATGGTGCCGCCGCACCCGGCTGAGCTGCGCCTAGTCGGTTCTCAAGAGCCGGCCAGGGCCAGCTCGGCGCGCCCCCTGATGCCGAGCTTGGTGAAGACCTTGCACCGGTGGTACTCGGCGGTCCGCGCGCTGACGAACAGCCGGGCGCCGATGTCGCGGTTGGTCAGCCCTTCGCGGGCGAGGCGCGCCACGGTGAGCTCCTGGACGGTGAGCTGCGCCGCCGACGCTCGCGCGGGGTCTCGCCGATCGCGCTCAGCCCACGTGCGGCGCGCTCGGCCAAGCCGTCGAAGCCATGGATCGACAGCGTCTCGTACGCGGCGCGGAACTGCTCGCGCGCCTCGGCGTGCCGGCGCCGACGGTGGAGCGCCTCTCCGTACAGCAAGCGGCAGCGCCCCAAAATGACCGGGATCGGCTCAACCACATCCAGTGCAGCTCCAGCGAGTCCGGTGCCTGCTCCAGGAACGCCCGCTGCGCCCGGCGCAGCGTCGCGATCACGGCCTTCTGCCCCTTGGCGGCCAGCAGCGCCTGACCGAGCAGGATCCGGTCCCGCACGATCGGACTCCTCCTCGGCGGCGGTCGCCTCCAAGATCGCGTTCGCGACGGCGGTCACCTGCTCAGCGTCGCCCAGCCGGCCCCGTAGACGGCGGCCATGCTTGGCCTCGGCGACCGCGATCAACCGCCGTCCGCGGTCGGCGGGCGCGGGCGTCAGCTCCGCCGACCGTTCCAGGAACGCGCCGGCGGCCGCCGCGCGACCCCGGGCCCGCGCCCGCACCGCGGACCGTTCCAAGTCAGCGGCGACCTCCTCGTCCGGGCACGGTCCACCAGCGCATCCAGCTCCGCCAGCTCGCGACGCCGCCTCCGCAGCGACGTGGAATCGGTCACGCTGTCACCCTCGCTGGATTCGCCGATGCACGGTGCCTTCGCCGAACCCCACCCGGGACATCGGCGTTGCATGAGCAGCGAACTGAGCCGCGGAGCCTCAGCGAGGCCGACAGGACCTCGACTTCTTCACCTCAGGGAGCGGCGGCCCTGGATCGTTGCATCACCCGCCTGAACGTCGGGCGGGCGGGGGTTCGATCAGGTCGTCCATCGCGCAGTCGAGGATGTCCAGCAAGGCCATCAGCGCGCGGAGGTTCAACCGCTCCGGCTTGCCGACCACGAGCCGGTACACCTGGCTCGGCGACAGGTCGACACCGCGAGCGGCCAGCAGGGGACGCAACTCCGCGGTGGAGAACATGCCGCGCTCCGCCATGACCTCGCGCAGACGCCACCCATAGTTCAAATCCGCCATCACCCGCCAGTCCTCCTCTTCTGCCCGCACGGAGTGGTGCCTCAAGACCAGGTGCGGGCGCATTCGGGACAGGGTCCACCCGCCCGCGCCGCGTTCGCATCCGTGACGTCCCTAGCGAGGGCCGGTACCGCCGATTACCACGATCTTCAAACGTGCCTTCCTGGCCGCCGGGGTGTCCGTCAATGTCCGGTCGGCAGCTAAGACAGGAAAGCTCCCCGGCCTGTGACAGCTCTGGCGAAATTTCTTCCCGTTCTGGATTCCGGGACTCCCCAGGTGTCACAGACCGGGACGCTGTCTTGTCCATCGGGGAGGGACTCGTGAATCGACAGGAGCGGGATCTTGCTGCCAGGACAGACCAGGAATCGCATCCGGGTCCGGATGTTCGCGCGTCCGATCGATGAACCGCACCGCGCGGCGAGCCCGCTCGAACTGTTGTTTGATCTCACCTTCGTGGTGGCGATCGCGGCCGTCACCGCTGAGTTCGCGCACAGAATCGCCGACGGTCACGGCCCGGCAGGGCTCGTCCCGTTCCTCCAGGTCTTCTTTGCGATCTGGTGGGCGTGGATGAACTTCACCTGGTTCGCGTCGGCCTACGACACCGACGACGTCGCCTATCGGTTGCTGACCATGGTGCAGATGGCCGGCGTGCTGGTCCTGGCCGCCGGTGTACCGGCCGCGGCCGAGCATTCCGATTACCGCGCAGTAACGCTCGGCTACATCATCATGAGGATCGGCCTGGTCAGCCAATGGCTGCGCGCCGCCGCCGAGCACCTGGAGGGCCGCCGGACAGCGCTGCGCTATGCCGCCGGCATCACCACCTTGCAGGCGGGCTGGGTCCTCCAGCTCGTCCTCACCGAGACGGGCGCGTTGCCGTCGCCGGCCCAGCTGCCGTTCTTCGCGGGCCTGGTCGTCCTGGAGCTCGCGGTGCCACGCTGGGCGGAACGGACCACGACCACCAACTGGCACCCGCACCACATCGCCGAGCGCTACGGCCTGTTCACGATCATCCTGCTCGGCGAGAGCGTTCTCGCCGCGGCCACGGGAGTCCAGACGGCACTCGAAACAGCCGAGATCACCGGGGCCCTGGTCATCATCGCCGTCTCCGGTCTCGTCCTGCTGTTCGCCCTCTGGTGGCTCTACTTCCTCACACCCGCCGGCGAAGGTCTCAGTGACCGCCGCCATCGCTCCTACCTGTGGGGATACGGCCACTACGGCATCTTCGCGGCGCTCGCCGCCCTCGGCGCCGGCCTTGAGGTCGCGGTCGAGCAGACCGGCCACGACGTCAAGGCCTCGCCCCTCGCGATCGGCTACGCCATCGCGATCCCGGCTGGGCTGTTCCTGGTGTTCCTCTGGATGGTCCACGCACCCATAGCGGTGGAGCCCGCGCTCCGGCCCACCGTGGCCATGGGCGGCCTCACCGCCGTCCTGCTGCTGCCGCTCGCGGTGCCGCGGATCGGGGTCGCGGGCGTCGTGGCGTCGATCACCACCGTCTGCGTCCTGATGATCGCCGCCATCCTCGTCCCGAGGACCGGCCGCAATCCACAGGAATCATGAGCTGACACAGATCTCGGCAAGGGCAGGCAGGCGCATCATGGCCTGGTCGGTTTCGGTCTGCCGTTCGCGTGATCGTCGGCGCAGACGATGAGCTCGCAGCGGGTGTGCTCCCAGACGACGGGAACGGTGTCGCCTCCTAGGGGGTTGCCGTACTCGGAGTACGAGCGGGCGCCGATGACCACCAATTCGCCGTGCGCGGCCTGTGCGGACAAGACCTCGCCGGGCTCGCCATAGGTGATCCGGACACGGGTGGTGATGTTCTGGTGGTTCGGCACCATGCGGGTGACCAGGTTGCGGAGCCGCAGCCATTCCTTGATCCCGCGCAACGAACGGGAGTTCTGACCGGATTCTCGACTGGGTCCGCGCCGGGCAGGCGCTGCAGCGCATGCTCCTGCGTGCCGCGCAGGAGGGCGTGGCCGCCACGTTCCATCCCCGGGCACTGGAGATCCCCGAGCTGCGCGAATCGATCAGCACACGGTTCTGCGATGAGTGGTGTCCGTAGGTGCTGCTCCGGCTGGGACGGATCTGAAGGCGCTGGAGCCGCCGGGCCCATGCTCGGCCCGGCGACATCCGGCCGGGTTCTCCTCCCGGCTGATCGTGGACCCGTTCCACATTGTCGCTGGTGATGGTGGAATGGGGTGGATCTGTAGTGATTTGAGAGAAATGCCCGCGCTTGTCGCTACCGGGCCATGTGAGCTGTCAGGAGGCCGATGTCCCGTGGGCGAAGAACCGAGGCCTGATGCGTGCGGGGGGATCGGCTGATGCCAACGGGGCGCTACTCCGGCGATGAGCGCGCCAGGCTGATCCTGCCGCAGCTGCAACTGGACGACCTTCTGGCGGAGGTGCAGGCGCGGCTGGAGGCGGCTCGGGGAGCGCGGGACCGGGTGCACGCGCTCCTGGACGCCGTGGTCTCCATCGGTGGCGAGCTGGACCTGGACACGGTGCTGCGCCGGATCACCGAGGCGGCCTCCATGCTGGTCGATGCCCGGTACGCGGCGCTGGGAGCGGTCTCCGAGGAGGGCGAGCGGCTGCTGCACTTCGTCACCGTGGGGCTGACGGACGAGCAGATCGAGGCGATCGACCACTGGCCCCACGGTCACGGCATCCTGGGCCTGCTGATCAGGGAGCCGCATCCGCTCCGGCTGGCGGAGATCGCCGACCACCCCGAGTCGCATGGCTTCCCCGCCGGCCATCCCCCGATGCACACCTTCCTGGGGATCCCGATCCGTGTTCGAGGCGAGGTGTTCGGCAACCTGTACCTGACCGAGAAGGCCGGCGGCGGGCCGTTCGAGACCGAGGACGAGATCGTGGTCGCCGCACTGGCCACGGCGGCCGGGGTGGCGATCGAGAACGCCCGGCTGTACGAGGAGACGCGGTGGCGCGAGCGGTGGCTCGAGGCGGCGGCGGAGGTGTCCACCATGCTGCTGTCGGGCACCGACCCGAACGAGGCGATCGCCCTGGTGGTACGGCGCGTCCGGGAGATCACCGGGGCCGGACTGGCGGCGATCGGCCTGGCCGATGAGGAGGCGGGGGAGATCGTGGTGGTCGCGGCCGACGGCGAGCAGGCCGACGTGCTGATGGACATGCGCCGCCCCCTGGATCAGGCCATCGGGGGCAGTGTCTACATCAGCGGATCCCCCCTGCGGCTCACCGATGCCGGGAAGCCGCTGCGGGAAATGGGCTTCCACCTGGAGTTGGAAGTCGGCCCGCTGCTGTCGGTCCCGCTGGGCCAGGGAGCCTCAGCGCGTGGCGTACTGACGGTGCTCAACCCGCCCGGTGGGACCCCGTTCAGCGATTCGGCGCAGCGGCTGTTGGAGGCGTTCGCGGCGCAGGCGGCGGTGGCGTTGGAACGGGCCGACCGGCGCCGCGACGCCGAGCGGCTGACCCTGCTGGAGGACCGCGACCGGATCGCCAGGGACCTGCACGACACGGTGATCCAGCAGTTGTTCGCGACCGCGATGACACTGATGAGCGCGGTGAAGATGACCCAGCGCCCCGACGTCGCGGACCGGATCCAGCGGTCGGTGGACGATCTGGACGGCACCATCCGCCAGATCCGTTCCACGATCTTCGCCCTGCAGGCCACCGCGGACGACGAAGAGACCCTGCGCAGCCGTCTGCACGCGGTGGTCGACGCCGCCACCGAGCACCTGGGCTTCGCCCCGTCCCAGCGTCTGGACGGGTTGATGGACACCCTCGTCCCGGACAAGACCGGGGAGCACCTGCTGGCGGTCGTGCAGGAGGCGCTGTCCAACATCGCCCGGCATGCCCGCGCCACCGAGGCCGCCGTGGTCGTCGAGATCGGCGATGACCTGGTGCTGCAGGTCGAGGACGACGGCGTCGGCACCTCCGGGACCGGCCGCCGCAGCGGGCTCCGCAACATGCGGGAGCGGGCCCGGACTCTGCGCGGTTCCTTCACCGTCGGCCCGCGCCCCGAAGGCGGTACGGTCCTGCGCTGGAGCGTTCCCCTGGACCACGACGTGGAGTAGGCGTCCCGGCGGGTCGTGGCCCGGTGCCGCGTACCGGCCGCTCCTGGAACCGCACCCGCGTGCTCCGCTTCCGTCCGCTGGTCGCCGGATCAGCGCCCGGCAGGGAGGTAGGTCCTTGACCCAAGGGTGCGGGCGGAACCGGTGCGGCCACTGCCGACCGCGATCCGGCCCGGCCAGTCGCCGTACCTGACCTTGCCGAGGAGAGCGCCCTCACCGGGCAGTAGCGTCCGCTCGCCCAGCTCGGCTCCGAAGTAGGGCGCGTGCGGGACGGTGAGCACCTCGCGATGGTCGTTCCAGGCGGCAAGGGCGTGCCGGAAGAACTCGTCCATTCTGAACTGCTCGGGCCCGGCGACCTCGGCCCTCCCGTTCAACGGCGGTCCCAGTGCGATCCTGCCGACCGCCCGAGCGACATCGTCACCGGCGACGGGCTGGAAGAACGCGGGAGCCATCCGTATCTTTCCGCCCTCGGCGGCCGAGTCGGCGATGGTGCGGGCGAATTCGAAGAACTGCGTGGCATGCACGATCGAGTACGGGACGGGCGAGCTTTCGACCAGCTTCTCCTGAACGGTCTTCGCCCGGAAGTAGCCCCTGTCGAGCAGCCGCTCGGACCCCACCACCGACAGCGCGATGTGGTGGCCGACGCACGCCGACTCCTCCGCGGCCAGCAGATTGCGGGTGGAGGTCTCGAAGAACTCCATGACCGATCCGTTGTCCGAGGACGGGGAGTCCGACACATCGATGACCGCGTCCGCGCCGGCGAGGGCGCCGGCGAGTCCTTCGCCGGTCAGGGTGTCGACGCCGGTGTCCGGTGATGCGGCCACCGCCTCATGGCCATGCTCTCCCAGTCCGGTCACCAGCTTCGCCCCGATCAGGCCGCTGCCCCCGACTACCACGATCCGCATGAGGTGCCTCCCCCCTTCGCCGTGGCATCCGTTGCCATCCGGTCGTCAGGTAAGACAAGACGGGCCTTCGGCCTGTGACAGCTCCGGACGAGATCGTGCCACCGGTGACCGACCGCCATCCGCGGTGGAGAGCCGATTTACGGGATCCGGACATCACCGCTGGTGACGAGCCGGCCTTGGGCGTCGTACACGGTCGCGTGCGCGGCTTTCAGCGCGAGCCGGGAGGCGATGAAGTGATGGCGGCAGAACAGCAATTCCGTCGGCTCGCCCTTCGCCGGGCTCAGGACGGCCGCGACCACGGGCCTGGCAAGGCAGCAGCAGGAATGTTCCGCCTTCGCGATGGCGGCCGACCACAGGATTTCAAGGTATGTAGGGACGGAGGTATCGATCTGCTCGTGGGAGTGCGGGGTGAACGTGCGGAACAGTTTCGCTTTCATGCGCTCAGCTTCGCCGGATGGACCGCCGGCCTGATAGAGGCCAAGGGCCGGTCTCCCCGGCACACGGTCGGGACCTTGGTCCCTCGGACTCGGGACCTGCGGTCTTCTCGGCGGCCCACCGGCCCGGTAGCGTCCTTCGGAGTCGATCCAGACGATTCCACCATCACCAGGGGCGAGGGAGAACGGTGCCATGGGCGGCCGGAGCGGAGAGACCATCCGGGTGTTCCTGATGGACGATCACGAGGTCGTCCGCCGTGGTGTGGCCGCGCTGCTGTCGTCCGAGGACGACATCGAGATCGTCGGGGAGGCCGGCACCGCGGCCCATGCCCTGGCCCGCATCCCTGCCGCCCGCCCGGATGTGGCCGTCCTGGACGTGCGGCTGCCCGACGGCGACGGCGTCACCGTCTGCCGCGAGATCCGGTCGGCCATGCCCGACGTCGCCTGCCTCATGCTGACCTCCTTCGACGACGAGGACGCCCTGTTCGACGCCGTCATGGCCGGTGCCGCCGGATACGTGCTCAAGCAGATCCACGGCACGGACCTGGTCGGCGCGGTGCGGACCGTCGCCTCCGGCC
Source organism: Actinomadura sp. 6N118 (assembly GCF_044326415.1). NCBI lineage: Bacteria > Bacillati > Actinomycetota > Actinomycetes > Streptosporangiales > Thermomonosporaceae > Actinomadura > Actinomadura sp. 6N118. Next base: position 512,044 of record NZ_JBIRAZ010000006.1, read on the forward strand.
AGTCCCTGCTTGACCCTCGCTCCACCGCCCGGATGCTGCAGCGCATCCGCGACCGCCAGGAGCGCAAGGACCCGCTGCAGGCCCTCACCGACCAGGAACGCCAGATCCTCGAACTCATCGGGGAAGGGCTGACCAACCGGCAGATCGGCGAACGCATCTTCCTGGCCGAGAAGACTGTGAAGAACTACGTCTCGAACCTGTTCGCCAAGCTCGGCATGCAGCGCCGTACCCAGGCCGCCGCCTATGCGGTACGGCTCAAGGCCGAGGCCGCCAAGGGCCACGACCGGGAGTGACCGGCTCACGGCGAAGGACTCGGCGGTGCCGGGACGGTAGGGGCTTGCGACGCCCCCGGGTGGGACCTTCGCCTCTGGTGTCCGTCGTGCCGCGGACACGAGGCTGGAGGCGTGACGATGACTACCGCCCCCGGCCCGCCGTACCAGCGCACCGCCTCCCAGGTGGCGGGCGACCTGGGGACCGACCCCGGCCAAGGCCTCACCTCGGGGGAGGCCGCCGCGCGACTGGCCGGGCACGGTCCCAATGTCCTCCCGGTGACGCGACGGCGCGGGCCGGTCCTGCGCTTCCTCCTGCAGTTCAACAGCCCGCTGATCTACGTGCTGCTCGTCTCCGCCGTCATCACCGCCGTGCTGGGCGAGCATGTCGACGCCTCGGTGATCCTGGGCGTGGCGATCGTCAACGCGATCGTCGGCTTCGCCCAGGAGGCCCGGGCAGAGCGGGCGCTGGCCGCGCTCGCGGCGCTGACCCGCACCATCGCCACGGCCGTCCGTGACGGGCGGGCCACCCGCGTACCGTCGGACGACCTCGTCCCAGGGGACGTGGTGGCGCTGGAGGCCGGCGACAAGATCCCCGCCGACCTGCGCCTGGTCCGCACCGCCGAGCTGAAGGTGGACGAGTCGGCGCTGACCGGTGAGTCCGCCCCGGTCACCAAGGATCCCGCCCCCCTCGGCGAGAGCACGCTGGCCGACAGGCGCAACATGGCCTACTCCGGAACGTTCGCCACCTACGGCACCGGTACCGGCATCGTCACCGCCACGGGCGCGGGCACCGAGATCGGCCTGGTGCATCGGCTCGTCGACCAGGCGACCACCGTCCAGACGCCGCTGACGCGCAAGCTCGCCCGTTTCAGCCGGCTGGTGACCGTGTCGATCCTCGCCCTGGCGGCCGTCACGTTCGCCGTCGGGGTGCTGCGCGGGCAACCTGCCGCGGAGATGCTGACCGCCGCGGTGGCCCTGGCGGTCGGCGCCATCCCCGAGGGGCTTCCGGCGGTCGTGACGATCACCCTGGCGTTCGGGGTGGCCCGCATGGTGCGGCGCAACGCCATCGTCCGCCACCTCCCGGCCGTGGAGACGCTGGGCAGCACCACCGTGATCTGCACGGACAAGACCGGGACGCTGACCCGCAACCAGATGACCGTCACCGGCATCGCCGCGGGCGGACGCCTGTACGAGGTGACCGGCACCGGGTACGCACCGCGCGGCGAGATCGTGCTCGCCGGCGCGCCTGCCGACCTGGCCGCGCAGCCGGTGGTGCGCGAGTGCCTGCTGGCCGGGCTGGCCTGCAACGACGCCCGGATCACCGATGACGGGGACGGCCTGGTCGGGGATCCGACCGAGGGCGCGCTGGTCGTCAGCGCGGCCAAGGCGGGCATCAGCGAGCCCCCCGAGCGGCTGGACACGATCCCGTTCAGCTCCCAGCGCCAGTACATGGCCACGTTGCACCCGGGCGGCACCGTCTTCGTCAAGGGTTCGGTGGAACGGGTCCTGGCCATGTGCGACACCCAGCTCGGCCCGGGCGGCGAGCCCGAACCGCTCGACCTGGACGGCGTCATCGAGCTCGCCCACGCCTACGGCGGCCAGGCCCTGCGCGTGCTCGCCTTCGCCCGCGCCTCCACCGATCCGGCGGCCGACCGGCTCGACGTCCTGCCCCGGCTGGTCTTCCTAGGCCTGCAGGCCATGCACGACCCGCCCCGGGACGAGGCGGCGCGCGCCGTCCGCGCCTGCCGGACCGCGGGCGTCCAGGTCAAGATGATCACCGGCGACCATGCCGCCACCGCCCGCGCCATCGGCGAGCGGATCGGCCTGGACGGCCGGGTCATGACTGGAACGGAGCTGGCCGCCTGCACCGACGCGGAGCTGCCCGGCGCCGTCGAGCGGACCGCCGTGTTCGCCCGGGTCTCCCCGGAGCAGAAGCTCCGCCTCGTCCAGGCCCTGCAGGGACGGTCGCACGTCGTCGCGATGACCGGGGACGGGGTCAACGACGCCCCCGCGCTCAAGCAGGCCGATATCGGTGTGGCGATGGGACGCGGCGGCACCGAGGTCGCCAAGGAGTCGTCCGACATCGTCCTCACCGACGACGACTTCGCGTCCATCGTGGCCGCCGTCGAAGAGGGGCGCGGCGTCTTCGACAACCTGGTCAAGTTCATCGTCTGGGCGCTGCCCGCCAACATCGGCCTGGGCCTGGTGCTGATGGCGGCGATCCTCGGCGGCGGCGAGCTGCCGATCCTGCCCGTCCAGGTGCTGTGGCTGAACATGACGGCCGTGCTGGTGCTCGGGCTGCCGTTCGCCATCGAACCCCGCGACGAGAACATCATGCGGCGCCCGCCCCGCGACCCGGCCCTTCCCCTCATCACCCGTTCCTTGACCGCGCGCATCCTCCTGGTCTCGGTGATCCTGCTCGCCGGCGCCTTCGGCCTCTTCCACTGGGAGCAGGCCCAGGGTGCCTCCCTCGACCAGGCCCGCACCGTCGTGGTGAACGTCTTCGCGGCGACGCTGCTGGCCTACCTGTTCAACTGCTTGTCACTGGACCGGCCCCTGCTGTGGCGCGGTGTCCGCCGCAACCCCTGGGTCGGCGCGGGTGCCCTTGCCCTCATCGCCGTCCAGGCCCTTTACACCTATGTGCCCGTCATGAACGACCTGTTCGGCTCCGCGCCCCTCGCCGCCCCGGCCTGGGCACGCATCGCCGCCGTGGCAGTCCTCGCCTACGCACTCGTCGAACTCGCCAAGTGGAGGTCGCACCCCTCGTCCGACCCGGAAATCGGAACTTTCGTCCCTGATATGGGCTCCACGAACCAGGAAGCCTAAGGCCATGCGACTCGACCACGGTGGGCTGGAGATCCTCGCCCCCGAGGACTGCCGGGCTCTGCTCGCCGCCACCCCACTCGGACGCATCGTCTTCACCGACTGCGCCCTGCCCGCCGTCCAGCCCGTCAACTACGTCCTCGCCGACGGAAACGTGATCATCCGCACCTCCCGCACGTCCCGGCTCGCCACGGCCGTCCACGACGCCGTCGTCGCCTTCGAGATCGACGACTACGACGCCGCCGCCCGCATCGGCTGGTCCGTCGTGGTCATCGGAAAGGCCCGCGGGGTCACCGACCCGGGCGACGTGATCACACTCCGCGCCCTCGCCCTCGACTCCTGGGGGCCTGGTGAGCGCGAGCACTACATCCGCATCCACCCCCAGATCATCTCCGGCCGGCGCACCCCGGGAGTGTGAGAGGGCCGCACGACGGTGACGGAACACGCGTCGGTCCACCTGGAATTCGGTCCTGGCCGAAGGAGATAGACGCGGGACCAAAGTCCCCGCGCCCGTGCTCCGTTCGCCTCTGATTCCGGCGCCGCCAGCGCGGTTGAGTAGGAGCCGTAAGGCAATGCGGGCCACCCGCCAGGCGCACCACTTCGGAGCCGAGGCGGGGGAGCGGAGCCCGGTGCCGGGCAATCGCCCGGCACGCCCCAGCCACACGGAGGTGTTCCACATGTCCCATACCGATGAGGCCAGTACCGGAGGCAAGCCGAGGTCGAACGCATGGCAGAGCGCGCTCACCATGCTTCAGGAGGCCGAACCGCCGTTCATCCCGGCGGGAGCGCACGCGATGACCGTGGTCATCGCGTACCCGCCCGGCGATCCGGGTACGCCGCCGCACCGGCACACGGGTCCGGCGTTCGGCTACGTGCTGGAAGGCGAGATGTTGCTGGAGGTGGAAGGCGAGCCGGAGCGGGTCGTGCGGGCCGGTGAGGCGTTCTGGGAGGCGGGCGGCGACGTCATCCACTACCAGGACGGCAACAACCGCGACGACGTCCCGCTGCGCTTCACCGTCACGATGCTGTGCGAGCCCGGCAAGCCGATGCTCACCCTGGTGGAGGAGGACGAGCTCGCCCAGCGCCGGGACCGCCGGGCCCCTCGGAGCTCCTGACCGCCGGCCCGAATCCCTCAGTCAGCAAGGAGCATGACCATGGACGCTTTGGAACGGCGGATCGCGGCGCCGGTCCTCGTGATCGGGACCGGAGGCGCGGGGCTGCGTGCCGCGATCGAACTCGCCGAGCGGGGCGTCGGCGTGCTCGCGGTGGGAAAGCGGCTCAAGACCGACGCCCACACCACGCTCGCCGCCGGCGGCATCAACGCGGCCCTGGCCACGATGGACCCGCAGGACACCTGGTACGCGGGGTGCCGGCCGATCCAGGCGGACTAGAACGGGCACACGGCGCGCACCGTCAATCCCTGCGCACGGGCCGCGTCCAGCGATGGGGTTTCACGCACGGATCAGGGGTGCGTCGACCAGGTGCTCGGCGAGGAACCAGGTCTGGGCCTCACCGAGGCGGATCACCGATGAGACGATCAGGTCGTTGCTGCCGTCGTCGCAGAGGCCGGCCACGCAGGTGGCCGCGTCGCGCGCCTCGATGAGGATCAGCTCGTGCGCCTTCAGCAGCCGCGAGAACATGGCGGGCACCTCCTCCCCGCCATCAGGCGGGCGCGGTACGCCGGTGACCTCGGCGGCGTGGCGAGGGTCGCCGACAGCGACGCCTCCGAGGGTCTGCACCCGTTCGGCCAGCGCGTCGACGAGGGTGAGCTGCTCGTGGGCGTGCTTGTCGAACAGGAGGTGCAGCTGGTGAAAGGTGGCACTGCGCACAAGCCAGTGATGCTTCTTGTAGAGCGCGTACAGCATCTGGGTGTATCAGCGGAGGGCGTACAGGGCGGCTTCCACGGTCCGGTGGAAGGTCGGATAGGTGTAGATCATGTGCTTGAGGTGCCCGGTCGGCACCTCGGTGTGGACGGCGACGTTCAGGCCGTACAGCACCTCGCCTCCCGTGGGGCCGGCCGAGGTCGCGCCGACCAGGACGCCGCGGTCGGAGTCCTCGACGAGCTTGATGAATCCCTCGTTGCCGGGCCCGTGGACCAGGCCGCGCGCGGACGAGGCGATCGGCACCACGGCGGTGCGCACCCGCAGGCCCTGGTCGCGTGCCTGCCGCTCGGTCAGTCCCACGGCCGCGATCTCGGGGTCGGTGAAGGTGACGCGGGGCAGCGCCCGGTAGTCGGCGTCGGGGCCCGGCTCGCCCAGGATGTCGCGGACGGCGATCCGCGCCTGGTACATCGAGACGTGGGTGAAGGCGCCGCGGCCGGTGATGTCGCCGACCGCCCACAGCCCTTCCCCTACCCGCATCTGCCCGTCGGTGCGCACGGCGGGCGCGGCGGGGTCGATCCCCACGGTGTCGACCGCCAGAGCGGCCAGGTCCGTGCGGCGACCCGTCGCGACCAGCAGTCGTTCGGCGCGCAGGGGTTCCAGGCCGCCTTCGAGCAGGGCCTCGAAGGTCGTGCCGTCATGGTCGATCTGAGCGGCTCGGGCGCCGGTGCGCACGGTGACACCGGCGGCCCGCAGCACCTGCGCGGCCAGATCTCCGGCCTCCGGTTCCTCCTGGGAAAGCAGCCGGTCCTGTCCTTCCAGGATGGTGACCGCGCATCCGAAGCGCGCGAAGACCTGGGCGAGTTCCACGCCGATCGCGCCGCCGCCGAGCACGAGCATCGACGCGGGCATCTCCTCGGCCGCGATGGCGTCCCGGTTGGTCCAGTACGGCGTCTCCTCCAGGCCAGCGACCGGGGGAATGCGCGGACGGGAGCCGGTGGCCAGCACGATGCCGCGCCTGGCCTGGAACGTACGGTCGCCTACGGTCACCCGGCCCGAACCCGCGAGCCGTCCCCGTTCACGAACCAGCCGCATGCCCTTGGCCGCAAGGCGGTCGGCGGCCGGCTCGTCGTTCCAGCCGCCGGTGGCCTCCGCGCGGACGCGGTCGGCGACCCGGCTCCAGTCGGCGACCGCCTTCTCCTCACCGGCCAGGAAGGGGACGCGGCCGGCCTCGGCGAGCGCGTTCCCGGCCCGGATCATCATCTTGCTGGGGACGCAGCCCCAGTACGGGCACTCGCCTCCGACGAGCTCCGCCTCGACCCCGACCACGTCCAGGCCCGCCTCGGCCAGCGCGCCCGCGGCGAACTCGCCACCGGGCCCCAGCCCCACTACCACCACATCAACCTGATCGCTCACGTCGTTCTCCTCTCGTCCTGGCCTGGGAACGCGGCCGTCGCGGTCCCGCTTGCTTGCGTTCCTGATCTGCGTTCGACGGCGTCGACTCGGGTGCCGGCGGTTCCGGACAGGAGCGCGGGTACGTTGGTGAGCGCGCCGATCACCGCGACGGCGCCGTGGCGGTGCTCGGCGAAACGGCAGGCCGCCTCCGCTTTGGGGCCCATGGAGCCGGCCGGCAGTGGTAGGCGCCGGAGCCGGCCGGGGGTGATGTGGCCGATGGGCCGGGCGTGCGCGGTGCCGTGGTCGCGCATGATCGCGGGGACGTCGGTGAGGGGCAGCAGCGTGTCGGCCTTGAGCCGTGTTGCGAGCAGCGCGGTGGCCAGGTCCTTGTCGACCACGGCTTCGATGCCCCGATGGTCGTCGCCGGTGGGGACGCCGCCTCCGCCGGCGGCGATGACCAGGCACCCCTCATCGGTGAGGCGGGCGATGGTCGGCAGTTCGACGATGTCGCGCGGCTCGGGGGACGGGACGGCACGGCGCCAGGCGGTGCCGTCCTGACGCATGATCCAGCCGTGTTCGGCGCGCATCCGTTCGGCTTCCGGGGCGTTGTAGGTGCGGCCGACGAACTTGGTCGGATCGCCGAACGCGGGATCGCGGGGGTCGACCACGGTCTCGGTGAGGACGGCGATGATCTCGCGGCAGGGAAGGGCGCGGCGCAGCTCGCGGGCCAGCCAGTAGCCGATCATGCCTTGCGTCTCGGCGCCGAGCACGTCGAGCGGGTAGGGAGCCGAGAGTGCCGGGTCGGCGGCGCTCTCGACGGCCAGCAGCCCGACCTGCGGGCCGTTGCCGTGCGTGACGACCAGCTCGTTGCCGTCCGCCAGCGTAGCCAGCCCGCGGACGGCCTCACGGACGTGCGCTATCTGCACGGCCGCGTCCGGCGGCTCGCCGCGACGCAGCAGCGCGTTGCCGCCCAGGGCGGCGACGATCCTCATCGCCGCCCTTCCAGCCGCTGGGTGAGCAGCGCGTACAGCACCGCCTGCGTGGCGGGCAGCCGGTTGGCGGCCTGCTGGAAGGCCAGCGAGCGTGCGCCGTCGATGACGTCGGCGGTGACCTCCTGGCCGCGATGCGCGGGGAGGCAGTGCATGAAAACGGCGTCGTCGCGGGCCTGGACCATCAGCCCCTCGTTCACCTGGTAGGGCGCGAGCGCGCGGGTTCGGCGGTCCCGCTGGTCATCGAGGTCGCCCATGGACAGCCAGACGTCGGTGTAGACGACGCTCGCGCTCTTGACGGCCTCGGCGGGATCGTGGGTGAGCGTGACGGCTCCGCCGCGCCGTCCGGCCTCGGCGGTCGCGAACGCGACGGCGTCGTCCGGCGGCGCGTAGCCCGGCGGGGTGGCGACGGCGACGTCCATCCCGGCGAGGGCCGCGGCCTCCATCAGGCTGCGGGCGACGTTGCCGCCGTCGCCGAGGTAGGCGATGCGGTGGCCGTGCAGGTGCCCGAAGTGCTCCTGGACGGTGAGCAGGTCGGCCACGGACTGCAGCGGGTGGTGGCCGTCGGTCAGCGCGTTGATCACCGGGACGGACGCCGCGGCGGCCAGGTCGGCGACGTCGGCGTCGGCGAAGGTGCGGATCACGATCGCGGCGGCGTAGGAGCCCATCACCCGGGCGGTGTCGCCGATGGTCTCGCCACGGCGGAGCTGGAGCTCGTCGGGCCCGAGGGCGAGGGCCGTTCCGCCGAGCCGGGCCACCGCCGCCGCGGTCGACAGCCGCGTCCGGGTGGACGGCTTGGCGAAGTACATCGGCACGATCCGGTGGGTGAGCAGGTCGGAAGCGGATTCGGGGGCCTTCTGGAAATCGGCCGCCAGCCGCAGGAGCAGGGCCAGGTCGTCGCTGGTCAGGTCGGCGGTGCGCAGCAGGTCTTTCACGGGGTCGCCTCTTTCACGGTGTCGCCTCTTTCATGGGGGTCACTTCGTCGCGCTGGAGGGGGCAGCTCATGCAGCGGGGGCCGCCGCGTCCGCGGCCGAGCTCGCCGCCGGGGATGGTGATGACCTCGATTCCGTTGCGGCGGAGCATGGTGTTGGTGGTGACGTTGCGCTCGTAGGCGACGACCACCCCGGGTTCGAGGGCCAGCACGTTGTCGCCGTCGTCCCACTGCTCGCGCTCGGCGGCGCGTATGTCCTGATCGGCGGTCAGGACGTGCACGCGGGACAGGCCGAGCGCGCGGGCGATCGCCGGGAACAGCGACTCGTTCTCGTGCACGAGGACCTCTAGACCGTGGTCGTTGCCGGGGGTGAGGCTGTAGGAGCGGAGCGGCGGCAGCTCCGGGTAGACGGTGAAGGTGTCCCGGTCGACCATGGTCATGACGGTGTCCAGGTGCATGAAGGCGCGGCGCCGCGGCAATCGCGCGGCGATGACCTCCCGGGCGGCCCCGGCGGTGAACAGCCGCCGGGCGAGCAGTTCGACGGCCTGCGGCGTGGTGCGCTCGCTCATCCCGATCAGGACCACGCCGTCGCCGAGGACGTGGACGTCGCCGCCTTCCAGGGAGGGCAGCGCGAAATCGGTGCCCGGATACCAGACCGGGAGGCCGTCGCCGGTGAACATCGGGTGGTGCCGGTAGACGGCGCCCAGATGGACGGTCTCGCGGCGTCGCGCGGCCTTGGCCATCGGGTGCAGGGTCACCCCGCCGTAGATCCACGCGGACGGGTCGCGGGTGAACAGATGGTTGGGCAGCGGCGCCAGCACGAAGTCGCCGTCGTCCACGGCGGACAGCAGCAGGTTGTGCACGGCCAGCCCCAGCTCGGCCTTGGTCAGCCCGCCGATCAGGTGACGGGTCAGGGTCTGGGGGTCCATGTCGTCCAGCACGGCCCGTACCGGCCCGGCGAGCGTCGGCCCCAGCGCCGCCTCGGACGCGGTGTGGTCGAGGACCTGGGCACGGGCATCGTCGATCTTGAGGATCTCGGCGAGCAGGTCGGCGAGGTAGTGCACCTGGACGCCGCGTTCGCGGAGCGCGTCGGCGAACACGTCGTGCTCCTGGCGGGCGCGCTTGGCCCACAGCACCTCGTCGAAGAGCAGGTCGTCCTTGTTGGCCGGGGTGAGGCGGAGGAGTTCCAGATCGGGGCGGTGCAGCAGCACCTGCCGCAGCCGCCCGATCTCGGAGGAGACGGTGAACATGGAAGGCGTGTCCTTTCAGGCGGCGTGGACGGGCGGTTCGGGCTGGTCGGATCGGCCGGGCGGTGGGCCATAGAGTTCCGCGTCGTCCACCGCGGCCTCGACCGCGGTCTCGGCGGCCTCGGCGGTCTCGGCACCGGCGTGCTGGGCGCGGTACTTCAGCCAGGCGTAGACCGGCATGCCGGCGAAGATCAGCAGCGTGCCCTTGTAGACGACCTCGTAGCCGGCGCCGGCGATCGCCCAGGTCGAGTAGCCGAACGCCAGCACCGCGATCACCGCGTCCCGGGCGAGACGGCCGCCGGAGAACGCGGCGCGGTCGGTGGCCAGCAGCACCAGCTCGGCGACGGCGGCGTAGGCGTAGGGGATGACGGTGGTGAGGGTGGCCAGCAGGATGATGAAGGTGAACTGGTCGACGAGACTGGCGTTGTAGTTCATCAGCATCAGCCCGGAGGCCAGGACGCTGGAGACGACGAGCCCGACGATCGGGCTGCCGCCGCGTCCGGTGCGGGCGAACAGGCGGGGGAACAGCCCGTCGCGCGCGGCGGCGAACGGGACCTGGCCCTGGAGCAGGATCCAGCCGTTGAGCGCGCCGAACGCGCTGATGGCGGCCCCCGCCGCGACCAGGTCGGAGGCCCACCCGCCGAAGGCGGCGCCGGCGGCGTCGGCGAACGGGGCGGTGGAGGTGGCCAGCGCGGCCGCCGGCACCAGGCCGAGGACCGCCACGGTGCCGAGGATGTAGATCAGCGCGGTGACCGCGGTCCCGGCGACGGTGGCGCGCGGGATGGTCTTCTCCGGGTCCTTGACGTCCTCGGCCGGGACGGTCGCCGACTCCAAGCCGATGAACGCCCACAGGGTGAGCGCCGCCGCGGCGGTCACCGCGGAGAAGGCGCTGTCGCCGCTGGCGTTGAACTCGCCGAAGTTGCCGGCCTCGATGAAGAACAGCCCGCCGACCGCGATCATCAGCAGCGGCACCAGCTTGATCACCGTCGTGACGACCTGGACGGCGCCGCCCTCACGGACGCCGTAGGCGTTGACTCCGGTCAGCAGCCAGATCGCCGCCAGGCCCACACCGGCGGCGAGGATCTTGTCGTCGCCCAGCGCCGGCCAGAAGTGGGCGAGGTACCCGACGAACGCGATCGCGATCGCCGCGTTGCCGGCCCACACCGCGATCCAGTAGCCCCAGGCCGTCTGGAACCCGACGAAGTCCCCGAACGCCCGCCGCGCGTAGGCGTACGGGCCGCCGGTGCGCGGATAGGCCCGGGCCAGGCGGGCGAACACCAGGGCCAGCAGGATCGCGCCGGTCGCGGTGAACACCCACGCGACCAGGCTGATCGGCCCGTACGCGGCGAGCGAACTGGGCAGCAGGAAGACTCCCGACCCGATCATGTTGCCCACCACCAGGGCCGTGGCCATCCACAGCCCCAGCTTCCGGCGGGCGGGTTTCGCGCTCATGGCTTCCTCCTTCGGCTCGGCGGAGTGCCGCTGTTCAAGCTGATCACCACGCTGTGGGGCCGGGCCGCGGTCGTCGGTCCCGGGAATGCCGGACCAAAGTCCCCTCCGGCGAGGTCACCGGTCCCGGCCGGCCTTGGCGGCGGCGTCGGCCAGCAGGACGGCCGGGACGACGGAGAGAGCGGCCAGCCAGCCGAGCGGGGACGGGAGGCCGCCGCCGAGCAGGTGCGCCACCGGCGCGATCCCGAGGAAGGCGAACATCAGCACGAGATCGATCGCGACCGCCCACAGCAGCAGCGGGTTGCCGTTCCAGCGGAGCCGCCCCGCCCACCGCGACTCGCTGCGGCAGGAGAACGCGACGGCCATCTGCCCGAGCATGATGGTGGCGAACGCGGTACCGGACGCGGTGAACAGCAGGCCGTCGGAGGGCGTCTCACCCCAGCTCCATCCACCGGCGATGAGGACGGTGGCGAAGGCGGCCATGGTCACGGCGGCCTCGGCGGGACCCAGAACACCGAAGACCCGGCCGAGCACGCCACGGTCGATCAGGCGGTTCTTGCGGGCGCGGCCCTCCATCGTGCGCGGCCCGGCGGGTTCGGCCCCGAGCGCCAGCGCGGGCAGGAGGTCGGTGCCGATGTCCACGGCGAGGATCTGCAGCACGCCGAGCGCCAGCGGAAGCTGCCCGCCGGTCGCCGCCCACACCGCGAACGGCACCAGCTCGGCGACGTTGGAGGTGAGGTGGTAGGTCAGGAACCGGCGGATGTTGGAGAAGGTCGCGCGGCCCAGCTCCACCGCCGCGACGATCGTGGCGAAGTGGTCGTCGAGCAGGTCGAGGTCGGCGGCCTCGCGGGCGACGTCCGTGCCGGACGCACCCATCGCCACGCCGATGTCGGCCTGCCGCAGCGCCGGGCCGTCGTTGACGCCGTCGCCGGTCATCGCCACCACGTGCCCGCGCGCCTGCAGGGCCCGGGCGATCCGCAGCTTGTCCTCCGGCGTGACGCGGGCGACGACCACGCCGTCGCGGTCCAGCAGCCGCCCGAGCCCGGCTTCGTCCCGGGGGAGCTCCTCACCGGTCACCACCAGCGCGTCCGGGCCGGCCAGCCCGACCTCGGCGGCGATGGCGCGGGCGGTCGCCGGATGGTCGCCGGTGATCATCGCGAGCCGGATCCCGGCCCGGTGGCAGGACGCGATGGCGTCGGCGACGTCGTCGCGAGGCGGGTCCTGCAACCCGACCAGGCCAAGCAGCGTCAGCTCCCGCTCGGCCAGGTCGGGGTCGGCCGGCGGCTCGTCCGGCAGGTCGTCCGGACGGCGGACGGCGACCGCGAGGACGCGCAGTCCCCGTTCGGTCATGGCGGCGAGGGCCTCTTCGGCACCGGGCACGGTCGCGCAGCGCGGCAGGACGGAATCCGGAGCGCCCTTCAGGTGCAGCCCGCCGGCGGTGAGCGAGGACGAGCGCCGCCGCCGCGCGTCGAAGGGATAGCGGCGTCGCACGGGCTCGTCGGACAGGTCCGACCCGGCGCGCAGCGCGAGTGCGTGCAGGGCCGCCTCCATCGGGTCGCCGACCGCCCGCCAATGGCCGTTCTCGCGTCGCGTGCGCCCGGTGGAGCAGCGGTAGGCGGTGACGGCGAGCCTCCGGACCGCCTCCACCGCGGCCGGGACGCCGACGAGCCGGCCGTCCGGGGAGTACCCGCTGCCCTCGACCCGCACCGTCCCGGACGGCGTCCAGACGCAGACGGCCGTCATCTCGTTGCGCGTCAGCGTCCCGGTCTTGTCGGTGCAGATGAACGTGGTGGCGCCCAGGGTCTCCACCGCCTCCAGCCGCCGTACGAGGGCCTTGTGCCCGGCCATCCGCTGTGCGGCACGGGCCAGCGAAAGCGTGACGGTCGGCAGCAGCCCCTCCGGTACCAGCGCGACGGTGACGCCCACGGCCAGCAGGAACCCCGCGCCGGGCTCCAGCCCGAGCAGCACGGCGACGCCGAAGAACACCGCGCCGACGGCGACCGCGATAGCCGCGACGGCCAGCACCACCCGGTGCAGCTGCGCCGACAGCGGGCTCGGGCGCCGCCGCGCGGAGCGGGTCAGCGCGGCGATCCCCGCCAGCCGGGTCCGCGCTCCCGTCGCCACGACCCCGGCCTCGGCCTCGCCCTCGGTCACGAACGTCCCCGCGTGCACGCGCGCGCCCGCCTCGGGCCGTACCGGGACGCTCTCGCCGGTGAGCATCGACTCGTCGACCGCCAGCGCATGCGCCTCCAGCAGGTCGAGGTCGGCGGAGACCCGCTCGCCGGCCTCCAGCAGGACGACGTCCCCGACCACCAGGTCCGTCGTGTCGATCACCGTGCGGTGATCGTCCCGGCGGACGGCCGCCCGCGCCGGCAGCAGCTCCCGCAGCCGCCTGCCCGCCCGCTCGGCGCGGTACTTCTGCGCGAACGCGAAAACCCCGTTGACGACGACCACGATGGCGATGGCCACCGCGAGCTGCGGCAGGCCGCCCATGTAGGCGAGTACCGCCGCCGCCCACAACAGCAGTGCGAAGAAGTGCACCATCTGCTTGGCCAGGGATATCAGCGGCGAGGGCGGCCGTTCGGCCGGGAGCACGTTCGGCCCGTCCCGCCGCAGCCTCGCGGCGGCCTCACCCGAAGTCAGTCCTCGCCGGACAGGGGGCGGCGTCGTCTTCATGACCATTGGCCCACCCTGCACCGGGAAAGATCGCGACTGCAGGGGCGCAAGCCCCGCCTGGCCGGGACCTTCGGCACCCACCTGGCACGCGTATCCGGACGCTACGGGCCCCGCAGCAGACCCGCCTGGCTGCCGACCGCGGCTACGACCACGACGAACACCGCCGCCTGGCCCGGGCCCGGGGCATCAGGCCGTTAGGACCTCTCGGGTGTCACAGGGCGGGACGGTCTCGGCCCGCCACGCCGGGAGACGGCCCGCCACCGCGCTGGGCACGGATGAGCGCGATCACGGTGTCGGTGGTGTGGTCGAGGTGGCTGCGGCCATCGGGCAGCCACGCCTTCGGGCTGATGTAGCTGCGCCGCCCGAGGTGGGTGGCCGGATCGAGCCGGTGCACGGTGATCTTTCCGGCGCGGTGCGCCCGGTTCCATCCGCTGCGGTGGAACAGCCGCCAGCGCTGAGGGAAGATCCAGGTGCCGACCCGCTCGATCCGGTCTCCGGCGCTGGTGAGCTGATGCAGGTGTTCGGCGCGGGAGAGATCGTTGGCGCCGTTGTGAAACCCGCCGATGGTGATCAGCAGGAGCGGGGCACGCAGCCGGGTGTGCAGTTCCTCGACCGCGCCGGTGGCGACCTGGGCGCCACCGCTGTAGCTGAGCAGCACCACGGGTATGCCACTGTCGGGCCGGTAACCGGCGTGCCGCAACTGGTCGGCGATCTGGGCGCCCACGGCGCGGTTGTACAGGGGGCGGTACCGGTGGTCGGCGGCGACAAAGATCTGCATGACGTTGTGCAGGAAGAGCAAGAGCCCGATGTGGTGGCGGAGCCACGCCCATACGGGCCTGTTGAGGAGCGGGGCGGCCAGCGGAGAGTAGGGCTGCACCTGACCCAGCACCCGCAGCTCAGGGGCTCCGGCGATCAGGGCCTTGACCAGCTGGCCCCCATCGCGGGTGTCGCGGGGCTGGCGTTTCCCGATGCCGTCCAGATAGACCACGTAGGCGTCGGGAGGACGGTCGGGGTCCGCGCCTCGGGCGTAGGGCATGTCCTGCGGGAGTTCGCCGGTGGGGGTCCGCCAGCCGGCGGTGTAGACCATCACCTCGTAGCGGGCGAGCAGGGCTTCGGCGAGCAGGACCGCACCGAGCACCAGGAGGGTCAGCGGGAGCCAGCTCATGTGAACGGCTCCCGTGCACCGGTGGCGAGGATTCTTGCGAACAGGCGCCGGACGGCATCGACGACGGCGGCGAGCCCGACTCCGGCGATGGCCACGCATCCCGCGGCCGCCCACCAGTTCAGCCCCGTCGCCGCGGTGAGCGGGGTGACCAGGCTGGCCCCGACCCCCAGGAGGAGCAGAAGGTGCAGCAGGGGACCGAGCAATGGGAAGGCGAGGATGGCGGCGAGAAGCAGCGGGGCGATCAGGCCGGGTGTCCAGGTCAGTGCGGGGCCTGCCGGCGGAGCGGGCAGCATCAGTCCGGCAAGGGTCCATGTGGCCAGTGGCCACAGCGCGATGATGACGCTCTCGACCGTGGTTCCGATCAGCAGCAGCCCGACCACAATGGGCGGCGACATGCCGGACCGGCGGGACACGAGGGGGAGGATCCGCCCAGCGGCCTCGGACAGCCCGGCGAACAGCACCATGACGGCGACGACGGGTGACATCGGTCAGCGCTCCTTGGGCGGCGCCGCCGGGGCCGGCCGACCGTCCCGGCGGTCCCGGTGCAGGTAGCGCTCGAGTTCGTCGGCAGCGCGCAGATAGCCGCCGGCCTCGCGCTGGACGATCTGCAAGGTGGCCGCCGCGTCTCGGAAGTGCGGCTCGTTGAGCAGCCGACGGGCGAGGGAGTTCACGGATTTCGCGGTGGCGTCCTGGACACGGATCGACAGGCCGGCGCCGAGCTCGGCGACCCGCCGGGCCACCAGCGGCTGATCGGCGCCGTGCGGGACCACCAGCATCGGAACCCCGGCGTGGGTGGCTTCGCTGACGCTGTTCATCCCGCCGTGAGTGACGAACATCGCGGCGCGGGCCAGTACCTCTGGTTGCGGTACGAAGCGGCGAGCGAGCACGTTGGCCGGCAGCGGACCCAGCGCGGCCGGATCGATAGGTCCGGTGGAGAGGACCACGGTGCCGCCCAGTGGGGCGAGCGCGGTGGCGAAGGCGCGCAGCAACCGCGGGCCGGAATTGATCACCGTGCCCAGGGAGGCGTACAGCACCGGGGCCTTCAGGCGGTCGGCCGGAAACGACGGATCGGGTGGACGGGCCCCGAGGCTTGGGCCGACGAACCGGTACGACTGGTCGAAGGCGTCGGCGCCGGGCTGGAACGCGCGCGAGGTGTAGACCAGGTTGAGCGGCTGCTGAACGTTCACCAAGTCCAGCAGCGGTAGTCCACGGGTGTCGTAGCGGCGATGCAGCGTCCACTGCGACCGCAGGTAACTCTGAAGATTGCGAGGCCGGGCCGCCGCTGCGGCGAGCAGCTCCCACGAGGCGCGGGTGGGGCTGGGCACATCCCCGTTGAACGCGAACGTGGTGAACGACGAGGCCGCCGGCACCTGGAGCTCGCGGGCGGCGACCGCACCCCATGGGCAGGCGGAGCCGTGGACGATCAGGTCGGGCCGGGCGCGACGCAGATCGGACAGCACGGCGGGCAGCACGCCGACGGCGGTGCGCGCGAGCCCGTCCAGCATCGTGACCGGTATCGGCGGATCGGGGAGCGGCTGGTCACCCCCGAGGTAGAGGCACACGGTCGCACCGGTGGCCTTGATCTCCTTCGAGAACGCGGGCGAAGCGTGATAGGTGACGGAGTGGCCACGACGAACGAGCTCGGCCACGACCGGCAGCGTCGGATTGATGTGCCCGTGCATGGCGGTGTTGAGGAACGCGATGGTGCTCACGAGCCGACCTCTGATACGGAGCCGGTCCGTGCCTCGCCCAGGCCGGTCGGCGGCACAGGCGGACCGCCGGCCCGGTACAGGCCGGGTCCGCTGATGCGCAGCCGGTCGAGAAAGCGCCCTGCCGCCAGGTAGGCGGTATCGATCAGCCGCTGGGAATGGCCGAAGTCCCACGGCGCGGGCCAGGTATCGACCCCGGTCGGCAGCACGACGGTCGGAACCCGCTGGGACACCTCGTTCAGGTCGCGCTCGATCTGATGATGGAGCAGCAGCAGCCCGGCCCTGACGGCGACCGCGCCCGCCCGCCGCGGTGGGACGGGCGGGCGCAATGACCACGAATCCGGCCCGGTCGACAACACCACGATGCTGGCCGCCCCGGCCTGCAAGGCCGCCAATACCGGGACGTAGGCGATCACCCCGCCGTCGATGAGCGTCCGGCCCTCCCGGACCACCGGGGGCAGGACTCCCGGAATGGCCGCGCTGGCCAGCAGCGCGGACTCCAGATCTCCGCGGTCGAGCAGCACCTGAGCGCCGGTGACCAGATCCGTGGCCACCGCGGTGAACGGAATCTCCAGCTGTTCGATCCGCGACGGCAGTTCGGCCCGAGCGATCAGCCGGCGCAGGCCCCGATCGGCGAAGACGCCGGCCCGCGAGGTCAGAAAGCCGAACGGAAACACCTCACGACGGCGCAGCTTGGTCCACACACCCTCCAGCCACGGGGCGGCCGTACCGGGGTGGGCGGCCGCGATCGCTCCGTTGAGCGCGCCCACCGAAGTCCCAATGATCATGTCCGGGACGAACCCGCGCTGCTCCAACGCACACCCGACACCACAATGCACAGCCCCGTACACACCCCCGGCACCCACCACCACCGCCACGGGACGGGGAAGGCCGCCCAAGCCCACCGATTTCGGTCCCTCGGCCGACCGCCCCGATGACGAGGGATGCTTCCCCTCATCACCTGACATGGCTAGACGCTTCTCATGACCCCGACCACCAGGCGAGCCGCTCTCGCCAGAGCCACTGAGAACCGCGGAGGCCGATCCTCGACGACGCGTGCACCTCATGGTCACCCTCTCCCACAGCACGGGATCGTGTTCTCTCCCCGGCTATGACCGGGTGACCACCGAATCTGTGACAGCCGTAGAGAAGGCCGCCGCCTATGGCTCGATCGCCTTCGCGGTCACCGGCGCTTGGCGGTGAACGTAAGGTGGGTGACGTCACTGGGCGTGGAGACCGCCTCGATGTCGTATGCCTCCTCCAGCGACTCCAGGCCGTCCCAGAGCCGGACACCGCGGCCGAGCAGGATCGGGACCTGAACCACGTGCATGCGATCGACCAGGCCCTTGGTGAGGAAGTCGCGTACCACCGAGGGCCCGCCCCCAAGGCGCACGTCCTGGCCACCGGCCGCCTCGCGGGCCTGTCGAGCGCCTGGTGGCGGCCGGGCTGGTGAAACGGCGAGGGCGAATGCGCACCGATTCCACCTCCGTGGACGCAACCGCCGTCGGCAGAGGCGGCAAGCGGCGCCCAGAGGGGGAACGACGCTTCCCATCGCCGATCAGCAACTTGCTTTCCCAGCCCTATGTGCGGGACCTCACGGCGGCCTCGACGGGCGATGCCGTGTCGTCACCACCGAACACGCAGGGACAGCGACGGAGCGGACTGCAGTTGTTGCCGGATTCTCCGGCGTGAGAATGCTGCGTGGAGTCCCCGGTACGAACTGGCAGATCCGTGCCACATGGGTACCACGAGCCCCAGGACATACAAGTCAGCGACCGAATCTCGTTCTCGGACGCCATCCTCCGGGCTGATGTCACTCAGAGTGACCGGCCTCGGCGGGGCGTTGGGGTCATGGTCGTGTCTCGGCTCGGCACGACGAGCGAACATCGAGCGAACATGGTGTTTGGATCGATCCAAAACGGCCGGAAACACTCTCGGATCTGGCGAGAATGTGCTGGTCAGGCGGGGTGCGCCGTCAGGGACTTGAACCCCGAACCCGCGGATTAAGAGTCCGCTGCTCTGCCAATTGAGCTAACGGCGCGTGTCGCGTGCGGCGACCCCGAAAGGTTACCAGGCGGGGGAGGGTGGATCGTCCGTTGTCGGGAGCGGGTGAGACGATGCGGGGGGCTTCCAGCGGACGAAAGGACCTACCTCGTGACGGCGGAATCGACGGTCAGGAGGCTCTCGGCGGACGATGCCAAGGTGGTCGCGGGCGTGCTGGCCCGGGCGTTCGACGACGATCCGGTTTGGCAGTGGATCATCCCCGAGGCGGACGGGCGGGTGCGCCGGCTGGCGCTGGTCTTTGAGCTCATCACGCGGAAGGTCCACCAGCCGCGGGGCGGGTGCGAGCTCGCCGGGCGGGGGCCTGCGGAGATCGAGGCGGCGGCGTTGTGGGATCCGCCCGGCGAATGGAAGGTGCCGCTGAGTGCTCAACTCGGGCAGCTGGTGCCGCTGGCGCGGGCGTTCGGGCTCCGGTTGCCGGCGGCGCTGCGGGCCTTGGGCGCGATCGAAAGGCTCCATCCGACGGAGCCCCACTGGTATCTCGCCGTGCTCGGCACCGATCCGGACGCTCAGGGCAACGGGCTGGGCGGGTCACTGCTGAGGTCCCGGCTGGAACGCTGCGATGCCGAACGGCTGCCCGCATATCTGGAGTCGTCCAAAGAGAGCAACGTGCCGTACTACGAGCAGTTCGGGTTCCGGGTGACCGACCGGTTCGTCCCACCTGGGGGTTGCCCGCCGGTCTGGCGGATGTGGCGCCCACAAGGCTGAGCCTCCGGGATGAACATCATCATGCGGGTAAGACACCGGCATGCGGCTCAGGCACATCGATCCGGAGAGTCCCGGCATCCGTCGCCGGCGCCATGGCCGTGGATTCCAGTACCTCGGCCCGGACGGCGCCCCGCTGCGCGACCCGGACGAGCTCGCAAGGATCAAAGATCTGACGATCCCGCCAGCCTGGAACGACGTTTGGATTTGCCCCTCGCCCTCAGGGCACCTGCAGGCCGTGGGGATTGATTCGGAAGGGCGTCGGCAATATCTCTATCACGAAGAATGGCGAAGGCAGCGGGACGCTGAAAAACATGAGCGCGTTCTGGAGTTCGCGGCCGTTCTCCCGGGAATCAGAGAAACTCTGACCGAGCACCTGGACACGCGTGGATATACGCGAGAACGTGTGCTGGCGGCCGCCGTTCGTCTGATTGACCTGGGCTTCTTCCGGCCGGGCGGACGGGAGTATGCCGAGGAGAACGGCACGTACGGGCTGGCCACGATCCTGCGAGAGCACGTTCATTGCGGCCGGAACCAGGTGACGTTCGAGTATGTCGCCAAAGGATCCAAAGAACGCGAACAAATCGTTGCCGAAGAGAACGTGTGCACCGTTGTACGTGGACTGAAACGCCGTAAGGACGACGGCCCAGAACTCCTCGCCCACAGATCAGGACGTGGATGGCGGAGCGTTCAGGCCGAGGACATCAACGAATACCTGCGCGAGATATCAGGCGGCGACTTCACGGCCAAGGACTTCCGCACCTGGCACGCCACCGTCCTCGCCGCCGTCGGCCTCGCCGTCTCGGTCGAGCCCGATCCCGCCGCCGCGGCCCGCCGCCGCGCGGTCAGCCGCGTCGTCCAGGAGGTCGCCGAGTACCTGGGCAACACCCCAGCCGTCGCCCGCGCCTCGTACATCGACCCCCACATCATCGAGCTGTACGAGGACGGCGTCACGATCAACTCCGCCCTCGGCCGCCTGGGCGAGGGCGTCGGCCCCGGTGAGCTGGCCACACAGGGCGAAACCGAAGACGCCGTCCGCCGCCTCCTCGTCAGCGCCAAGAAAAGTGGCAAATGATGTGAATTGAGATGTTTGCTCGCCATGGGGCGGGTAGCGATCCCGGCAACGGCCGCTCCTCCGCAGGCCGTATGGGGTGGGAGTGGAGCGACCGGAACGGGCGATGCTGGGGGGTATCCAGCCCGTTCCGGTCGCTCTCATATCTCCAAATTGCCGAGGCCCTTCGCCGAACCGGTCCGGAGACACGTCCGCGATGCGCCCCCACACGCCCAGTCGGGCTTGTTTTGCGCCGTGTACGCCGAGACCGTGATTGCCCGGCCGATAACCCACCGGAAGCAGCACGGAGCTGCAGCTCAAGGAAACTTTGCTCAAGCTGTCACAGACCGCGAGGCTGTTTTGTCTTAGCTGGGGAAGGCAGTGCCCGACCCGGCGGGCAGGAGGCCTACGGCGGCCCTGGCTGGTGTGGCCGGTAGAGCTGATCAGAGGTGGCCGATGGCGCGCCGTTGGCGGCACTTCATGGAACCTGACACCTAGGCGAAGGGCCGGTGAGAGCGATGGAGGTCCCGAAGCAGCACGTGGTTCACATACTCCGGCAAGCGGGACTGCCGTACGTGGCCGACGAGGCGCAGCGAGTGCTGCCCGACCCGGTCAAGTACGACCGCGCGGAGAGGTTTCTCGCCCAGTACGGCATCACCAAGGACGGGCTGATCAGCCGACGTGGAGGCAGCCCGTGACCCGGTAACGAGTCAACAGTGACACCAAGCGGCGATCGGGAGCCGATTCGCCGCTCAACATGCTGGGCAACGCGGGGGGTCACGTCCTGCGGGGTGCGCCGTCAGGGACTTGAACCCCGAACCTGCGGATTACCTGCGGATTAAGAGTCCGCTGAGCCCGCTGCACCCGGGGGCTTGGTCGAGGGCGCAGTGCAGGACCAGTTCGCCTGCTCGATCGGCACTGGGCGAGCCTGGGGTGGGGCGTGGCCGTTATCGGCAAGCACGAGATATGGCTTGCCTCGACTGGTCAGGGCATTGTCAAATTCATGTGACCGTGCGCGATCTCCGCCCGCAGCATGGGAGCGATCGTGACGAACGACCAGTCCGGCGGTTCGCGCCTCGGCCGGCTCCGGATCCGCCTCGCGGCCGCCGTCGCCGCGATAGGTGCGGGGGCCAGCGCCTTTGCCGCGATCGCCGGTCCCGGCGGTGAACCGCGACACAAGAGTCAGTCGACACGAGAGTCGGTCGACAGGAGAGTCGGTCGATACCGGAGTTGCGCGGGTAGCCCGTGTGGTTCAGAGGAGGGCGGGTTCCTTGGTCGTCCGCCGTTTGTGCAGTGCGCGCAGGGGCGGGAGGACGGCGACGATCAGGATGACGGCCAGCAGGCTCGCGGCGATCGGCTCGGTCAGGAAGCCGGTGAGATCGCCGTCGAAGGCGCGCATGGAGCGCCGGAATGAGGCTTCCAGAATGCCTCCGAGCACGAACGCGAGGACCAGGGGCCCGGGCTCGAAACCGACCTTCTTCATGAGGTAGCCCACCGCGCCGAGCCCGATGACGAGGAACATGTCGAAGACGTTGGTGCGCACGGTGTAGACGCCGATCATCGTGACGAGGATCGTCAGCGACGCCAGGATCGCGGGCCGGACCCGCAGCACGCGGACGAAGATGCCGATCAGCGGCAGGCTCATCGCGAGCAGCAGCAGGTTGCCGATGTACATGGAGTTGACCACGCCCCAGAACAGGTCGGGGTTCTCCTTCACCAGCAGCGGCCCCGGGGTGATGCCCTGCAGCATCAGCGCGCCGAACATGACGGCCATCGTCGCGTTGGCCGGGATTCCCAGGGAGAGCAGAGGGATGAACGAGGATGTGGCGGCGGCGTTGTTGGCGGTCTCGGGTCCCGCGACTCCCTGGATCGCGCCCTTTCCGAATTCCTCCGGTTTCTTGGTGACCTTCTTCTCCACGGCATAGGCCACCATCGAGGACATCGTGGCGCCGCCGCCGGGCAGGATGCCCAGCAGGAAACCGATCACCGAACCGCGGGAGATCGCCCCTCTGGACTCGCGCAGATCAGTGCGGGAGGGGTACACCGAGCCGACGGCCTTGGCCCGCCCGCTCCGGCGGCGCAGGGATTCGAGATTGTGCAGGATCTCGGCGACCCCGAACAACCCCATGGCGACGATCACGAAGTCGATCCCGTCGAGCAGCTCGTCGCTGCCGAAGGCCAGCCGGGCGGTGCCCTGCAGCGGGTCCTGGCCGACGGTCGCCAGGAGCAGGCCCACCGTGGCCATCAGCAGGCTCTTGGGCACCGACCCGGTGCCCAGCGTCGAGATCATCAGGACGCCGAGCAGGGCCAGCATGGTGTATTCGGCGGGCCCGAAGTCCAGCGCGACCTCGGCGACCAGCGGCGCGACCAGGGTCAGCGCGATGATCGCGACGGTGCCGCCGAGGAAGGAGCCGATCGCTGAGATGCCCAGCGCCGCCCCGCCCCGGCCGCGCTTGGCCATCTCGTGGCCGTCGAGCGCGGTCACCACGCTGGAGGCCTCGCCGGGCAGGCGCAGCAGCACCGAGGTGATCGTGCCGCCGTACTGGGCGCCGTAGAAGATCCCGGCCAGCATGATGATCGCCGCGGTCGGCTCGATGTTGTAGGTGATCGGCAGCAGCACGGCGATGGTGGCCGCGGGCCCGAGACCGGGCAGGACGCCCACGAGCATGCCGAGGGTGACCCCCAGCAGGCAGTAGAGCAGGTTCGCGGGCGTGAAGGCGACCCCGAACCCATCGATCACCGGGGAGAGGAAGTTCATGGTCGGGCTTCCTTAGAAGTGCGCGAGATGGGGCAGCGACACCCCGAGCGCCGTGATGAACAGCAGGTACACGGCCACGGTGGCGGTGAGCGAGAGCGCGACGGTGACCCGCCACGACTCGCGTCCCAGCACCTTGAGCCACAGCACCAGCAGCGCCACCGTGGGGATCTCGAATCCGACGCGTTCGAACAGCAGGGCGTACCCGGCGAGGGAGAGGACGGCGACGACCACGATGAGCGCGTCGCCGGTGATCTTCTCCTCCGTGCCGGTCGGCCGTGAACGGAGCACCTGCACCGCGGCGAGCACGACCATGGCCACGCTCACCACGAGCGGCCACAGCCCGGGCCCCGGGTCGGCGAGGTCGCCGACTCCCAGCCGCCAGGACAGCACCACCGCGATCGCGCCGATCACGAGCGGCACCAGCCCCGCGACCACGTTCTGCCGACGCGCGTAGGAGGCGCTCGGCCGAACGGGCCCGTCCTCGTCCCCCTCTTCGTCCGCGACGTCGGCCCGCGCGAGTCCCTCGTCCTGCGGCGCGGGTGCGCTGGGTGCGCCGGGTGCGACGGGGTCGCTGGGTGCGATCGGTGCTCGTGGTGCGCCGGATTCACCAGGTGGGCCCGGTGGCCCCGGTGGGTCGGGTGCCTCGGGTTTGCCGGTTTCGCCGGATGCGCCGGGTTCGCCCATCACTGCGCCGCGAGGTCGATGCCGAGCGTCTTGGTCATGGCCGCGAAGTCGTCACGGCTCTTGGTGAGCTGCTTGCCGACCTCGGTGCCGTCCACTTCCCAGCGGCCGATGTAGCTCTGCTTCAGCATCTGCCCGTACTCGCTGGAGGCCACCGCCTTGTCGATCGCGCTGGCCAGCTTGTCGCGCACGTCGGCGGGCAGCCCGGCGGGCGCCGCGACGAACCGGCGCTGGTCGACGACGATCGCGTGCCCGGACTCGGTGGCGGTCGGCACGTTCGGCAGGGCCTCGACCCGCTTGGTCGCGAACACCACGAGCGGCCGCAGCTTGCCGGCCTCGATGTGCTTGACGACCTCGGCGACATGCATCGCGCCGACATCGACCTTGCTGCCGAGGACCGCGGTCACCAGCGGGCCGCCGCCGTCGAACGGGATCGCGGTCGAGCGCACCTTCGCCTTGCCGAACAGCA
The DNA here is from genome assembly GCF_044326415.1 of Actinomadura sp. 6N118. Lineage (NCBI taxonomy): Bacteria > Bacillati > Actinomycetota > Actinomycetes > Streptosporangiales > Thermomonosporaceae > Actinomadura > Actinomadura sp. 6N118. The sequence continues at coordinate 536,245 of NZ_JBIRAZ010000006.1, forward strand.
GGGCCTGGGAGAGCTGGCTGCCGGTGCCGGCGCCGGTGGTGCCGTACCGGACCCGCTGGTTCCCAAGCAGGTCCTTGAGGCTCTTGACCTTCGAGTTCGCGGGCACGGTGAGCACGTAGTCCTCCACGCTCAGGCCCTTGACGAACGTCATGTCCTCCAGCTTGATCGCGTCGGGGTCCTTGACGACCAGGGGCCCCACCGCGAACAGGGACTGCGGCATCACCGCGACCCGGTGGCCGTCGGGCTTGCTGGAGAAGACGTCCTTGCCCGCGATCTTGCCGTTGGCGCCCGGCTTGTTGACCACGACGGCCTGGCCGCCGAGCGGCTTCTCGATGCTCTTGACCAGGGCTCGCGTGATCAGGTCCGTGCTGCCGCCGGGCTCGGTGGGGACGGTGAACTCCACGGCGCGGCTCGGGTATTTCCCCCCGCCGTCGTCGGAACCGCCGCCCTGCACTGAGCAGGCGGACGCGGCGGCCAGGACCAGCGCCGTGCCGGCCGTCAGGAACGCGCCGGCATGGCCGTGAGCTCTCCTCGGCAGAACCTTCATCAGTCCTCCAAATCCTTGTTCACCAGCGGGGTAGGGGTGGTCTGCTGACGTCCACGAGGTCGACTCCTTTACTCAGCAGTGCGTCGAGCACGTCGAGAATGTACGGTTAATCTGTCTCCATATGTGGACGGACTGCTGAGTATGAGGATCGTTGCTCAGATCTGGTATCATTGTCAATGGACTGAACGGTTAATCGACGTGCGAAGAGACGTGAACGGGGTGCGATGACCCGACCTTCCGAGGCCGCCGGCGCCGTGCGTCACACCGCTGAGGCGGCGAAGCCGGGCGTACGGGGAGTGAAGTCCGCAGCGCGGGCCGTGGACCTGCTCGAAGTCCTCGCATCCCGGCAAAACCGGCCGGCCCGCCTCCGGGAGCTCAGTGAGGCCCTTGAAGCGCCCAGGAGCAGCGTCCACGCGCTGCTCCGCACGCTCGCCGAGCGCGGCTGGGTCCGCACCGACCCGACCGGCACCCTCTACAGCGTCGGCATCAGGGCCCTGCTGGCCGGCACCACCTACCTCGACACCGACCCCTACCTGCGGATCGCCCAGCCGCATATCAACGATCTCGGGGCGGAATTGAACGAGACGATCCACTTCGGCCGCCTGGACCGGACGGACATCGTCTACCTCGCCACCAGGGAGTCCTCCCGGTACATCCGCCCGTTCAGCCGGGTCGGCCGCCGGCTCCCGGCCTACAGCACCGCGCTGGGCAAGTCCCTGCTGGCCGAACGCCTCGACTCCGGTGTGGACGCCCACGTGCCACGCCGGCTCACCCCGCTGACCCCCAACACCCTCACCGACTTCGACGCGCTGGTCCGCGACCTGGAACGGACCCGCGAGCGCGGTCACGCCATCGACGACGAGGAGAACTACGCGGGCATCAGGTGCTTCGGCCTGGCGCTGCGCTACACGCACCTGCCGATGGACGCGATCAGCTGCTCGGTGCCCGTCGCGGGCCTCGACGAGACCCGGCAGCAGGAGATCATCGAGGCGATGGAGCGGACCAGGCTGGCCATCGAGCGGATGGCGCCGGTCGACCCCTCCGCCGCCGTCGATGGCTGAGGCGGGATCGCGGGAGTGGGCGCGGGTTCCACAGCGCTGCTGCGAACGAAACTCCCCGCCCACATCCTGCACCTACCAGCGACAGGAGCTTTGGTGACCACCACCGACACCATCACCTGGATCCGTCTCTCCTCCGTCCGCCTGCCGCTGGCCACGCCGATCAGTGATGCCAAGGTGCTGACCGGCCGTCAGAAGCCGATGACCGAGGTGGCCATGCTCTTCGCCGAGATCGCGACGGCCGGCGGACACGAGGGCCTCGGCTTCGGATACTCCAAGCGGGCCGGCGGCCCCGGCCAGTACGCGCACGCCAGGGAGATCGCCCCCGAGCTCCTCGGCGAAGACCCCAACGACATCGCCCGCATCTGGGACAAACTCGTCTGGGCTGGGGCTTCCGTCGGCCGGAGTGGACTGGCGACCCAGGCGATCGCGGCCATCGACATCGCCCTGTGGGACCTCAAGGCCAAACGAGCCGGCCTGCCGCTGGCCAAACTGCTGGGTGCCCACCGCGATTCCGTACGGTGCTACAACACCTCCGGCGGGTTCCTGCACACTCCCATCGACGAGGTCATCGCCAACGCGACGGCCTCGCTGGAACGTGGTATCGGCGGCATCAAGCTCAAGGTCGGCCACCCCGACTCGCGGGTGGACCTGTCCCGGGTCAAGGCCGTCCGCGAAAAGGTCGGCGAGCACGTCCCGCTGATGGTCGACGCGAACCAGCAATGGGACCGGGCCACCGCACAACGCCTCGGCCGGGAACTCGAACAGTTCCACCTGGTGTGGATCGAGGAACCGCTCGACGCCTACGACCACGCCGGCCATGCGGCGCTGGCGGCCTCCCTCGACACCCCGATCGCCACCGGCGAGATGCTCACCAGCGTCGCCGAACACGCCGAACTCATCCGCGCGGGCGCCGCCGACATCCTCCAGCCGGACGCGCCCCGGATCGGTGGCATCACCCCGTTCCTGCGCCTGGCCGCGCTCGCCGACCACCACCGCCTCCAGCTCGCCCCCCATTTCGCGATGGAGATCCACCTGCATCTGGCGGCCTGCTACCCGCAGGAACCGTGGGTCGAGCACTTCGAGTGGCTGGAGCCGCTGTTCAACGAACGTCTCGAAATACGCGACGGCCGGATGATCGTGCCCGGCCGCCCCGGTCTCGGCATCACGCTGAGCGATCAGGCCGCCGCCTGGACCGTGGACCACTGCGAATTCGGCGCCAGAACCTGAGCCGTCAGGCCGGATCAGCCGTCAGGCCGGATCAGCCCGGTTCCGAGATCGATGAACTGAGTGATCCCCCGACTCCACGGCGAACCGCACGGCCCGTCCGAGAAAGGCGGGATTCTCCCATGCCGCCCGCGGCACGTCCGGACCCGCGTCCGTCGCCACCTTCGCCGCTTCGCGGTCGACCGCGAAGTTGTCCTTGCCGCGAGTTGACGATGTGCTCTGACCTGAGAAGGGGCGCCGTCAGGGGCGCGAAGTCCGGCCCGCTCGTGGACATGATCGTTGATTGACGACACAGCCTGACTGGCGGACACCCTGACCGAGTTCTTGCACGTCAGTCGGCTGGCTGACAGAGTTCGAGCAGTTTTGTCCCGACTAGTGACTGAAGTTACGCATGGGTGTTACGTTCCACGCGTGACCTCAAGCAAGCGACGTGCGCACATCATGTCCTCGGTGCGTACCAAGGGAGCGGCGTCGGTCCGGGAGCTGGCCGAGAGCCTCCAGGTGAGCGAGTCCACGATCCGCCGTGATCTGGACGTGCTGGATCGCAACGGCGAGCTCGTGCGCACGTACGGTGGGGCGGCTCAGTCGCCGCAGTTGTCGGTTTCCGAGATCCCCTTCGGGGCGTCGGCGGAGCAGGACCCCGCGGGTAAGGAGGCGGTGGCCGAGCGTGCCGCCGCGATGGTCGAGGACGACATGGTGGTCGTGCTGGATATCGGCACCAGCACCCGGCTGATCGCCCGGCGGCTGCGCGGCCGGCCCATCACCGTCATCACCGCCAATCTCGCCGTCTTCGACGAGCTGCGTGACGACGACGCCGTCCGGGTGTGCCTGCTCGGCGGTGTCGTGCGGCGCAACTACCTCTCGCTCGTCGGGTCGCTCACGGAGACGGCGCTTCGCCAGGTCAGCGCGGACCTGGTGTTCCTCAGCTGCACCGGCGTCCGGCCGAACGGCCATGTCGTGGACGACATGGAGGTCGAGACGCAGATCAAACGGGCGATGATCGAGGCCTCCGACCGGGTGGTGCTGGTCGCTTCCAAGGCGAAGTTCCCCGGTACCGGATCGTTGCGGGTCTGCTCGCTGGACCAGATCGACACGCTGGTCACCACGCCCGGTGCCGATCCCCAGACTCTCGAGCTCTGCCGGCAGGCGGGCGGGAAGGTGTTCATCGCATGAAACTGGCCATTCTCGGCGGTGGCGGGTTCCGGGTGCCGTACGTGTACCAGGCCTTGCTGCACGACCAGGGCTCTCCGCGCATCGAGGAGGTCTGGCTGCAGGATTCCGACGCCGGACGCCTGGAGGCCATGGCCATGGTCCTCGCGACGTTCGCCGAGGGGGTTCCGGAGTCGCCAAGGGTCCACATCTCCACCGAGCTGGACAAGGCGCTGGAGGGGGCGGACTTCGTGTTCGCGGCCATCCGGGTCGGCGGGCTCGCCGGGCGGGTGTGCGATGAGCGGGTCGCCCTGGACCTGAACGTGCTGGGCCAGGAGACCACCGGTCCCGGCGGCCTGGCATACGGGCTGCGCACGATCCCGGTCATGGTCGACATCGCGCGCCGGGTGAAGGAGCTGGCGCCGGACGCCTATGTCATCAACTTCACCAACCCCGCCGGCATGATCACCGAGGCGATGCAGGGGGTGCTCGGCGACCGGGTGCTCGGCATCTGCGACACCCCGTCCGGGCTCGGCATGCGGGTCGCCGCGGCGCTCGGCCTGGACCCCGGACGCGTCCAGCTCGACTACGTCGGGCTCAACCACCTCGGCTGGATGCGGCGCATCCTGCACGACGGCGTGGACGTCATGCCCGGCCTGCTCGCCGACGACGACCTGCTCGGCGGGCTGGAGGAGGGCGTGGTGTTCGGCCGTGACTGGCTGCGCGACCTCGGGACGATCCCCAACGAGTACCTGTACTACTACTACTTCAACCGTGAAGCGGTGCGCGCCACGTTGGACGTCCCTCAGACCCGCGGAGAGTTCCTGCTCAAGCAGCAGGCCGCGTTCTATGAGCGGATCGCCGAGGCATCGGGTGACGCCGCCATGGAGCTGTGGCGCGAGACGGTCACCTCCCGCAGCGCCAGCTACATGGCCGAGATGAAGGGCGCCGGGACCGGCGAGGTCCTCGACGGCCACGCCGGGGTCGACCCCGTGGACCAGGGGTACGCGGGGGTCGCGCTGAACGTGATGAACGCGATCAGCCGCAACGAGCACGCCACCATGATCCTCAACGTGCGGAACGGCTCGACCGTGACCGCGCTGCCGCCGGACGCGGTGGTCGAGGTCCCGGTCATGGTGGACGTGCACGGCGTCCACCCGCTGTCCCTCACACAGCCCGATCTGCATCAGACGGGGCTGATGCAGCAGGTCAAGGCCGTGGAACGACTGACCATCAACGCCGCACTCACCGGCTCGCGGGCCGACGCCGCCAAGGCGTTCGCGCTGCATCCGCTGGTCGACTCCGTACCGATCGGGCGGCGGTTGCTGGACGGCTACATCGACCGCATCCCCGAGGTGGCGGCCGTCTTCGCGGCCGACCGTCGGTTGTGATCCCCCGACAGGAGCGTCAGGAATGACCAGACAGCCATCGAGTGCCCGCAGAATCGCGAGTGCCCGCAGAATCGCGAGCGTGCTCGCCGGAGCGGTGGTGATGGCGCTGCTCGTGGGCGTCCTTCCTGCCCATGCCGCGCCGGGCGGCCAGGCCCGTCCGCGCGCCCGGGCGACCGCGGCCGTGGACGCGATGATGAAGTTCTACGACCCTGCCTCGGGACGCTGGGATCCGGAGGCGCCGTGGTGGCAGTCGGGGAACGCGCTGCAGGCCCTGCTCGACTACATGTCCAAAACCGGCTCGACCCGCTACATGCCCCAGGTGAAGAACACCATCAAGGAGCAGCGCAAGCCGCTGCCGTGGTGGCCGGAGGGCGGCGGCGAGTTCCGGGCGGACTCCACCGACGACACGGGGTGGTGGGCCCTCGCCATGATCCGGATGTACGACCTCACGCGGGACAGGCAGTACCTCGACATCGCCAAGACCGGCGCGGAGTACATCCACAAGTACTGGGACGACACGTGCGGCGGCGGCGTCTGGTGGGACATCCCCAACAAGTCCTACAAGAACGCCATCAGCCTGGAGCTCCATTTCAAGCTGCTCGCGTCCCTGCACAATCGTGTCCCCGGTGACCGCACCTACCTGGAACGTGCCAAGCAGGCCTGGCGATGGTTCGCCGGCAGCGGCATGATCAATAGCGCGGGCCTGGTCAACGACGGCCTGCAGACCCAGAGCGGGAGCTGCGCCAGCAACCACGGCACGACCTGGACCTACAACCAGGGTGTCGTTCTCGGCGGGCTCGCCGAGCTGTACAAGGCGACCGGTGACCGCGGCCTGCTGACCTCCGCGCGCCGCATCGCCGACGCCGTGATCGCGAGCCCGGAGCTGTCGCCGAAGGGCATCCTCACCGAGCCCTGCGAGCCCGCCGGCACCTGCAACTCCGATCAGGCCGCGTTCAAGGGGATCTTCGCCCGCAACCTCGACGAGCTGGACCGGGTCGTGCCCGGCCACCCGTACCGCGGTTACCTGCGCACCCAGGCCGATTCCCTGTACGCCCACGGGCGCGACGGCCAGAACCAGTACGGGCTGAGCTGGAAGGGCCCGTTCGACCGCGCCGACATCTCCCGCCAGGACTCCGCGGTGTCGCTTTTCGTCGCCGTCCTCTGACCCGCCGGCGATCCCGTAGACCGAACAGACCTTCACGTCATCACCGACGGCCCGTGCGGAGGCGCCATGACAGCAGAGACCCTGAACGAGGCACGGGCCGCGGCTTCCGGTGAGCCGCCCGCGCCGTCGCTGACCGATCCGTGCGCCGAGCGCGGGCTGGTCGGCGACCGGCTGCGGCAGGCCCAGGACGCCGGTGACCCCGGCGCGGTCCCCGACCTGGACGTCTTCCTGACCGGCCAGGTCTTCATGGACATGATCTTCACCGGCCTGCCGGGGCTGCCGCCGCCCGGCACCGAACTGTTCACCGACGGGCTCGGCTCGGCACCGGGCGGTATCGCCAACATCGCGGTGGCGATGAGCCGGCTCGGCCTGCGCGTCGGCCTGGCCGCGCCGTTCGGGGACGACCTCTTCGGTTCGTACCTGTGGCGGACGCTCGCCGAGCAGGAGGGCGTTGAACTCGGCCAGTCCCGGCGGGTGACGGGCTGGGCCACACCGGTCACGGTGTCGCTGGCCTACGACTCCGACCGCAGCATGGTCACCTACGCCCGGCCCCTGCCGGACCTCGGCGTGAGCGCCGAGGCCACCGCACCCGAAGCCACCGCACCCGAAGCCACCGCACCCGAAGCCACCGCGGAGGATGGTGACATGCGGGGCTTGGTCGGCTCCTCGCCGCCATCGGCGCGGGCGTGCTTCGTCGACATCGAACGGCCGGTGCCCGGCTGGGCGAAGGAGATGCGGCGCGCGGGCACCACGGTGTTCGCCGACCTCGGCTGGGATGCGACCGAGACCTGGTCGAGCGAGGTCCTGGACCGGCTGGAGCACGTGGATGTGTTCATGCCGAACGCTGTGGAGGCCATGGCCTACACCCGTACGGACTCGCCCGAGAAGGCCGCCCGCGCGCTGTCGGAGCGGGTCCCGATCGTGGTGGTCAAGCGCGGCGGGGACGGTGCCATCGCCATCGACTCGACCACGGGCGAGGTCGCCGAGACCGACGCGTTGCCGGTCGAGGTGCTCGACGCCACCGGCGCGGGCGACGTGTTCGCCGCCGGGTTCATCTTCGGAACACTCGCCGGGCTGCCGCTGGCAGAACGGCTGAGGTTCGCCAACCTGTGCGCGGGCCTGTCGGTCCGGCACCGCAGCGGCTCGCTCGGGGCGCCCTGCTGGGCGGAGATCGCGGCGTTCGGTGAGTCGGGTGAGGTGCCCGACTCCGTGCTTGAGGGCTACTCGTTCGTCGTCCCCTTCATCCCCGACTCGACGACCGAGGACGTTGTCCGGGCCGGGCCCACGTTGCGGGCCGACCTGGAGCAGCCCTCCTGATCCCCCCATCCGTACGCAGAAGGAGCCGCTGGAGATGCCGAAACCAATGAGACGAGGGGCGACCGCGGCGGTCGCGGCCCTCGTGACCGTCCTCGCCGCCGCCTGTGCCCCGGGCTCGTCGAACGACAAGCCTGACAGCAAGGTGCCGGCGGCCGTCAGCACCGACGTCGCCAAGGCCGGAAACGTCACGCTCACCGTCTGGGACCAGGAGGTTCAGGGCGGGGCGAAGGAGCAGATCGAGAAGCTCAACGACCAGTTCGAGGCCAAGTACCCGAACGTGAAGATCAACCGGGTGTCCCGGTCGTTCACCGACCTGCAGAAGACGCTGCGGCTCGCGCTTTCGGGCAACAATCCACCCGACGTGGTGGAGGCCAACCAGGGCTACGCGTCGATGGCGCAGTTCGTCAAGGCGGGGATGTTGCTGCCGCTGGACTCTTACGACGCGGTGTACGGGTGGAAGAAGCGCTACCCCAAGGGCCTGATGGATCTCAACAGCGTCACCAAGGACGGCAAGCTCATCGGGTCCGGCAACCTGTACGGGGTCTCGCTGAACGGTGAGATCGTTGGCCTGTACTACAACAAGGAGAAGCTGGCGAAGCTGGGCATCCAGCCGCCCAAGACCTGGGCGGAGTTCGACCAGGCGCTCGCTACGGCCAAGAGCAAGGGCGAGGTCCCGATCGCGTTCGGGAACGTGGAGAAGCTGCCCGCCATGCAGCTCTACGGGATCCTCCAGGACGGTCAGCTCGACAAGGAGTCCGTCCGCAAGCTGGTGTTCGGCGGCGGCGGGTCGTGGACGGACGCGCCGAACGTCCAGGCGGCGCAGAAGCTGTCCGACTGGGCCAAGAACGGCTACCTCACCAAGGACGCCAACTCCATCAAGTGGGACGACACCCCGGTGAACTTCGCCAAGGGGCAGGGCGTGTTCATGTTCGGCGGCACGTGGTGGGCCCCAGACCTCAACGACCGGATGAAGGACAAGGTCGGCTTCATGCTGCCGCCGCCGTCCCAGGCCGGGACGCCCACGGCGACCATGGGTGGCGAGAGCCTGCCGTGGTCGATCACCGCCAAGTCCAAGCACCCCGATGTCGCCGCGGCCTACATCAACTTCATCACCTCGCCGGAGGCGATGGACGTCGCGGTCGAGACCGGGAGCCTGCCGGTGCTTCAGGCGCCGTCCAAGCAGCCCACCAAGCCGTTGATGAAGGAGGTGTCGACGGCCTGGGCCACGCTCAGTCAAAACGACGGCACCACCCCGTACCTCGACTACGCGACGCCGACCTTCACCGACGAGTTCGGCGGTCCGCTGCAGAAGCTCATCACCGGCAGGGCGACGCCACAGGAAGTCATGCAGGCGGCTCAGGACGACTACGCCGCGTTCAAGAAGAAGAAGTAAGGATCACCCCGTGTCCGTCACCGGGCTCGCGGCCGGCCGGTGACGGACGCGGCAGGTGACGGACACCGGTTGACGACCGATGCAAGGGAGCCCGCACATGACGACTGTCGCGCGGCACAAGACCCCGGAGGCCGGGCGAGGGGTGACAGCCAAGCGCCAGGCGCGATCCCAGGGTGGACGGGAGGGGTCCGGTCCGCCGGGACAGCCCCGCCAGATCGGCTGGCTGTACGTCCTGCCCGCACTGCTGGTGTACGGGGGATTCCTGCTGTGGCCGCTGGTGCGCGGGGCGCAGTTCTCCCTGTTCGAGTGGGACGGTCTCGGCCCGGCGACGTGGGTGGGGATCTCCAACTACACCAGCACGTGGTCGGATCCGGAGCTGCGCGGCGCGTTCGGGCACCTGCTGATCCTGGTGGTGTTCTACGCCGTCCTGCCGTGCTGTATCGCGTTCGTGCTGGTCGCCGCGATGTCGCGCACGAAGATCCGCGGCCTGACGTTCTTCCGCACCGTGCTGTTCCTGCCGCAGGTCATCGCGATGGTGGCGGTGGCCGTGGCGTGGCAGTGGGTGTACTCCGCCGACGGACCGGTCAACACGGTGCTGGGGTGGCTGCACGCGATCGGCCTGCCGGATTGGCGGCACGGCTGGCTGGGCGACTTCACCTTCGCGCTGCCCGCCGTCGGGGTCATCGGCACGTGGGTCGGGATCGGGCTCGCGCTGGTGCTGTTCCTGGCCGGGGTGCAGAAGATCCCGACGGAGCTGTACGAGGCGGCGCGGATCGACGGTGCTGGTCCGGTCCGCGAGTTCTTCACGGTCACGCTGCCGGGGCTGCGGCGTGAGCTCGCGGTGGCGCTGACGCTGACCACGATCATGGCGATCCGCAACTTCGACCTGATCTACATGGCCACCAGCGGCGGTCCGGGCAACTCCACGTCGGTGCCCGCCTACGAGGTCTACAACCGCACGTTCAACACCGGCGAGGTCGGCCTGGGCTGCGCCATCGGCGTGACGCTGGCCGTGCTGGCGTTCGCCGTCACCGCGGGCATCGGCCGCCTGGTGGAAGGGGGAGGCGAATGACCACGCGGGGCGAACGGCTCTTCAACCATGCGCTGCTGGCCGTCTTCGCGGTGATCGCGGTGTTCCCGATGATCGGCATCGTGGCGCAGGCGCTGCAGCTGCCCGATGATCTGGACTTCTCGTCGTTCGGGGTGGCGTGGCGGGAGGGGCACTTCGCCACGTACCTGCGCAACAGCGTGATCGTCACGCTGATCACCGTCGTCGTGGCCACCACCCTGTCGATCATGGCGGGGTACGCGCTGGGCACCATGCGCTTCCGCGGTGCGTCGGTGGTGTTCTTGCTGTTCCTGGCGGGGCTGACGATCCCGACCGAGGCCATCGTCGTGCCGCTGTACTTCGACCTGCGCTCGATGGGGCTCGACAACACCTACGCCGGGCTGATCCTGCCGCAGGTCGCCATGTCGGTCGCGTTCGGAACGTTCTGGATGCGCGCCTACTTCCGCAGCGTGCCGCCCTCGCTGGTGGAGGCGGCGCGGATGGACGGCGCCTCAAGCTGGACGACGTTGTGGCGGGTGCTGGTGCCGATGGGCCGCCCGGCCATCCTCACCATGGTCGTGCTGACCACCATGTGGACCTGGAACGAGTTCCTGCTGCCACTGGTGATCGTCAACTCCGACGAGGCGCTGCGCACCGCGCCGCTCGGCCTGTCGTTCTTCCAGGGTGCGCACAAGACCGACTACTCGCTGCTCATGGCGGGCGCGCTGATCATCGCCGCGCCCATCGTGATCGTCTATGTCTTCCTGCAACGCCAGTTCATCGCAGGAATGCTCTCGGGGGCCATCAAGGAGTAGGGCGTCCGGGGCTCGCATCCGGCGGGCCTCGGACGGCAGGACAACCGAACATAGGAGACTTCATGCGAAGACTCGTCCTACCCGCCGTTCTGTCCGCCGCGCTCGCGGCCTCGGCCATCGCCATGGCCGCGCCGCCCGCGTCGGCGGGGGCGGCACCTCCGGCCGGCAAGGGGGGCCTGGACGTGCTGTTCGTCGGCGCTCATCCCGACGATGAGGCGGGCGCGCTCTCGACCTTCGGCCAGTGGAACGAGTTCGGCAACGCCAAGACCGGCGTCCTCACCGTCACCCGCGGCGAGGGCGGCGGGAACGCCTCCGGAAACGAGGAGGGGCCGCCGCTCGGCCTGCTGCGCGAGAAGGAGGAGCGCGACGCGGTCGGCAAGGCGGGTGTCACCGACGTCCACTACCTGGACAAAGTCGACTTCTACTACACGGTGAGCGCGCCGCTCACCGCCGACACCTGGGACCATGACAAGGCGCTCGAGAAGATCGTCCGGCTGGTCCGCGAGACGCGGCCCAAGGTCATCGTGACCATGGAGCCCGCGCCGCTGCCCGGCCAGCACGGCAACCACCAGGAAGCGGCACGGCTGGCGACCGAGGCGTACTTCGCCGCGGCCGACCCGAGCGCCTACTCCTCCCAGCTCGGCAAGGAAGGGCTGCGAGCCTGGGCTCCCGGACGGCTGTTCGGCACGGGCGGCGCGTCCGGGCCGACCGGGGCCGCGTGCGCCAAGGACCTCACCCCCGCCGCCCAGGGCGCGCTCTCCTATGGCGTCTGGGGCGGCCGCGCGTCCGCCCGCAACGGCGGCAAGACGTGGGCGCAGATCGAACGCGAGGCGCAGCGGTTGTTTGTGAGCCAGGGCTGGGGCGGCTTCCCCGACGTTCCGTCCGACCCAGCCAAGATCGGTTGTGACTACTTCACGCAGATCCACAGCCGGGTGCCTCTGACGCTCGGCAACAACGACCCGGCCGCGATGCTGGAAGGCGCGCTGACACCCGTGAAGGGCGGCCTTCCGCTCGGGAGCCGGTTCTACCTGACGACCGAGTCGTACGGCGTGACGGCGGGCCGGGCGTTCAAGGTGACCGCGCACGCCGGCTCGCCCAAGGCCCTGCGCGGCGCGAAGGCCGCGCTGTCGGTGCCGTCAGGCTGGACGGTCACGGGTTCGGGTGACCTCGGGACGGTCGGGTCGAAGGAGCGCACCACGGTGTTCACCGTCACGCCGCCGGCCGGTGCCGGGAACGGGCGCGTGAGTCTCGCGGCGACCCTCACCGCCGGGAAGGCCACGGGCCAGACGGCGACGGTGGCCGAGGTGCGGCCGGCCGTCACCGGCGTCCAGGAACCGCTGCCGCGCGTCGCGGACTTCGACGCCTGGGCGGGGAAGACGGGTGTTCCGGCCCTCACCGGCAGGGTGAAGCGGGTGCTCACGCTCGCCTCCGGCGCGTCCCGCAAGGTGCGCGTGGACCTGACCAACACGACCGCGTCCGCCCAGAAGGGAACGGTCCAACTCGACCTGCCGGAGGGCTTCGCTGCCGACTCCGCCACCAAGCCGTACGAGCTGGCGGCCGGAGCGAAGGGCTCGGCGACCTTCACCGTCACCAACACCGACGCCTCCCTGCCCACCTCCAACCAGGGCGGCACCAACGGCGACTACGACATGACCATCACCACGACCTCCGGTTCCGGCACCGACGTGCAGAAGGGCGGCTTGGAACTCGTTCCGGCCGCCGAACTGCCGAAGGCCTCGTCCGCCCCGGCGGTGGACGGCAAGGAGGCGCCCGGCGAGTACCCGGGCAAGGAGCTTGACCTGTCGCGCCTCTGGGAGGGGACGGTCTGCGAGTCGGCGGCCGACTGCTCGGCCACCGGCAAGGTGACCTGGACCGACGACGCGCTCAACGTCCTGGTCAAGGTCCGCGACGACAAGCCCGGCACGACCCTCGGCGCCGACGACTGCAAGCGGCACTGGCGCACCGACTCCGTCGAGATCGCCATCGACCCGCGCGGCGACTCCGAGAACACCTCCACCACGTTCAAGACCGGCATCTTCCCCCGCATGTCCGACGGCAAGCCGTGCTTCGAGCGCGACGCCGACGCCCATCAGGGCGGGCCGGAGACCGCGCCCGGCATGCAGGTCGCCTCGACGGTGAACGAGCCGTACGACGGTTACACGATCGAGGCGAAGATCCCGTTCAAGGTCCTGCCGAGCGCCGTGGACCCGGAGCGGATGGGCCTGAACATCTTCGTGTACGACTCCGACACCCAGGACAAGATCGGCCAGACCCGGATCGGCTGGTCCACGTGGGGCGGCGTGCAAGGCGACCCGTACCGCTGGGGTCTGGTCTCGCTGCCAGGCCACACCCCGCCGTCCGGCATGCCGACCACGCCTCCGCCGCCGGTGATGCCGACGGACGCGGCCACCTCGGTGAACTCGCCCGAGTCCATCATCCAGTCGGCCCGCACGGGGATCCCGCTGGCCGCGGGCCCGGCCGCCCCGCCGTCGGACACGGCGCGCATCTCCGGGAAGCCGGTCGTCTCCGGCGGATCGGTGACGTTCAAGCTGTACGCCACGGGGCCAGGTACCGCGTACGTCCACGTGTGGGACGGCAAGGTCCTCGGCACCACGAAGGTCACCGTCACAGGCGCGGGCACCAGGACTGTGACCGTGCCGGGCACGAGCGGCGTCCTGGCCGTCGCCTTCGAGGCCAAGAAGGGCGGGACGGCGAGCAGTGTGGCCCGGCTGTCCGGCTGACGGCCGTTCCACGGAAGAGATGACACCGCACAAGAGATGACACCGCACAAGAGATGACACACCGCCGCGCCGAGCCCCGGGCTCGGCGCGGCGGTGACAGAACCGGAGTGGACGCGGGAATTGGGGAGGGCGGTATGAGGATCGGGCTGGCAGGGGTCGGACGGATCGGTGCCGGGCACGCCGAGACGCTGCGGGGTCTCACCGAGGTCGAAGAGGTCGTGGTCGCCGACGCCGACCCGGGACGGGCGCGCGAGGTGGCGGGCAAGCTGGGCGTCCGCTCGGTGGACGAGGTCGACGCGCTGCTCACGGCAGGGCTGGACGGTCTGGTCGTCGCCACGCCGACCGCCGCGCACGCACCGCTGGTGATCGCCGCCGCGGCGGCGGGGGTCGCTGTGTTCGTGGAGAAACCGGTCGCTCCGGACATAGATGGAACGCTCCAAGTTCTGGCCGCGATCCGCGGGTCCGGCGTGCCCGTCCAGGTCGGCTTCCAGCGGCGCTTCGACCGCGGCCACCTCGCCGCGCGGGAGGCGGTGCGGTCCGGGCGGCTCGGCCGTGTGCACACGGTGCGCGCGTGCACGCTCGATCCCGTTCCGCCGCCGGACGCCTACATCCCCACCTCGGGCGGGTTGTTCCGCGACTGCTCCGTGCACGACTTCGACGGCGTCCGGTTCGTCACGGGCCGGGAGGTCGTCGAGGTGAGCGCGACCGGGGCGAACCGGGGCTCTCCGGTGTTCGCCGAGTCCGGCGACGTCGACACCGGTGCCGCAGTGCTCACCCTGGACGACGGCACCCTCGCGGTCGTTTCCGCGACCCGCTACAACGCCGCAGGCTACGACGTCCGGCTGGAGGTGCTCGGCTTCCGCGGCAGCGTCGTCGCCGGGCTGGACGACCGGACGCCGCTGACCTCGGCTGGCGACGGGTTCCATCCGGCGGGGCCGCCGCACACCGCGTTCCTTGACCGGTTCGCCGAGGCCTACGAGGCCGAGCTGCGCGCATTCGTCGACGTCGTGGCGGGACGCACGGACAACCCGTGCCCGCCCGAGGAGGGATTGGAGGCGTTCTACGTGGCCGAGGCATGTGAGATCTCCCGGCGCGAGAAGCGCACCATCACGATCGAGGAGGTCCGCAGGTGACCCGCGCCGTCCCCGCCGGCCGCGTGGCGGCGGCCCCGATCTCGTGGGGTGTCTGCGAGGTGCCGGGCTGGGGCCACCAGCTCGATGCCGGACGGGTGCTCGCCGAGATGCGTGACCTGGGCGTCATCGCGACCGAGTTCGGTCCCGACGGGTTCCTGCCCGCGGGGCCGGGCGAACGGTCCGCGCTGCTCGGCCTGCACGGGCTGCGGCCGATCGGTGGCTTCGTCCCGCTCGTCCTGCACGACCCCGACCGCGACCCGCTGCCGGACGCCGCGCGTGCGCTCGAGGCGTTCGGAGACACCCCTGGGACGGTCGTGCTCGCCGCCGTCACAGGCCTGGACGGCTACGACGAGCGGCCCGCACTCGGTGCGCGGCACTGGACGGCCCTGATCGGCAACCTCGGCCGCGTGGCCGCCCACGCCGCCGAGCGGGGCCACCGGGCCGTGCTGCACCCCCACGTCGGAACGGTCGTCGAACGACGCGAGGAGGTCGACCGAGTGCTCAACGGCTCGGACGTCCCGCTCTGCCTGGACACCGGCCATCTGCTCATCGGCGGCACCGATCCGCTGAGCCTGGCGCGTACGGCGGCCGACCGGATCGCCCACGTCCACCTCAAGGACGTCGATGCCGCGCTGGCCGAGGCGGTACGGGCCGGGCGCACCGGTTACACCGAGGCGGTGCGGCGGGGGATCTACCGCCCGCTCGGCCGGGGCGACATCGACATCACCGGCATCATCGACGCCCTCGAGGGCGCGGGCTACGACGGCTGGTACGTCCTGGAGCAGGACACCGTCCTGACCGCGGAGCCCGCGCCGGACGCCGGGCCGTCCGAGGACGTCCGCGCGAGCCTGGCGTTTCTCAGAGGCGAGGCGGCGTGAGCGAGCGAGGCGACGGCAAGGCGCACGACGTCATCACCATGGGACGGGTCAGCGTGGACCTCTACCCGCTGCAGGTGGGGGTTCCTCTGGACGAGGTCGAGTCGTTCGGCAAGTACCTCGGTGGGAGCCCGACCAACGTGGCGGTGGCCGCGGCGCGGTACGGGCACCGGACCGCCGTGATCACGCGGACGGGCGCCGACCCGTTCGGGCGGTTCGTCCACCGGGCGCTGGGGGAGTACGGCGTGGACGACCGGTTCGTCACCGACGTCCCGGGCCTGCCGACGCCGCTGGCGTTCTGCGAGATGTTCCCACCCGACCATTTCCCGCTGTACTTCTACCGCTATCCGAAGGCGCCCGACCTGGAGATCTACCCGAACGAGCTGGACCTGGACGCGATCGGGAAGGCGCGGATCTTCTGGGCCACGGTCACTGGGCTGGCGCGGGAGCCCAGCCACGAGGCGACGCTTGACGCGCTGGCGGCGCAGCCGGGCACGACCGTGCTGGACCTGGACTGGCGGCCGATGTTCTGGGAGTCGCCCGAGCAGGCGCGGGCGCGGATCGGGAAGGCCCTGGAGCACGCGACCGTGGCGGTAGGCAACCTGGAGGAGTGCGAGGTCGCGGTCGGCGAGCGGGAACCGCGTGCCGCCGCCCGCGCCCTGCTGGACAGGGGCGTGTCCATGGCGATCGTCAAGCAGGGCCCGCGTGGCGTCCTGGCGGCCACCCCGGACACGATGGTGGAGGTCCCGCCCACGCCGGTGAAGGTCGTCAACGGGCTCGGTGCCGGTGACGCGTTCGGCGGGGCCGTCTGCCACGGCCTGCTGCTGGGCTGGGACCTCGAACGGCTCGTCGGCTTCGCCGGCGCCGCCGGGGCGATCGTCGCCTCGCGGCTGTCGTGCGCGGACGCCATGCCGACGTCGGCCGAGGTCGAGGCCATGCTCGCGGGAGAGCCCACGACCGGAGACATCGAGAACACCGAGAACATCGAGAAGAAAGCCATCCGATGAGCACGAGCACGTTCGCCGAACGCCTTGCCGCCCTGGCCGAGACGAGGGCGGTGCGGCCGGAGGCCGTCGCGGAGGCCGCGGCCAGGCGCACCCGGTTCGAGGGGGTGTCACGCGACCGGCTGATGATCATCGCCGCCGACCATCCGGCGCGCGGGGCGCTGCGCGCCGGGACCGACCCGCTGGCGATGGGCAACCGCGGTGACCTCCTCGAACGGATCTGTGTCGCGCTGGCCAGGCCCGGCGTGCACGGCGTCCTCGGCACCCCCGACATCATCGAGGACCTCCTGCTGCTCGGCGCGCTGGAGGGCAAGCTCGTCTTCGGCTCGATGAACCGCGGCGGCCTCGCCGGCGCCTCGTTCGAGATCGACGACCGGTTCACCGCCTACACTGCGCCGGCGATCGCGGCCGCCGGTCTGGACGGCGGCAAGATGTTGCTGCGCGTTGAGCCGGACGACCCCGCGACCGCCCGCACGCTGGAGTCCTGCGCGCACGCGGTCACGGGCCTTGCCGAACGCGGGCTGACGGCGATGGTCGAGCCGTTCATGTCGACCCGGAGCGGCGGCAAGGTCACCAACGTGCTGACACCCGAGGCCATGATCCGAGCGGTGTCGATCGCCTCCGGGCTCGGCTCCACCTCCGCGCGCACCTGGCTGAAGGTCCCGGTCGTGGACCGGATGGAGGAGGTCATGGCGGCCTCGACACTGCCCGCCCTCCTGCTCGGCGGCGAGGTGCCCGACGATCCGGACGCCGCGCTGGCCGGCTGGCAGAAGGCGCTCGCGCTGCCCACCGTCCGCGGCCTGGTCATCGGCCGGAGCTTGCTTTACCCGC
>NZ_JBIRAZ010000060.1:0-2965 GCF_044326415.1 Actinomadura sp. 6N118
TGGGTGTGTTCCCGAGTAGCACGGGGCCCGTGAAATCCCGTGTGAATCTGCCAAGACCACTTGGTAAGGCTGAATACTTCCTGATGACCGATAGCGGACAAGTACCGTGAGGGAAAGGTGAAAAGTGCCCCGGTGAGGGGTCGTGAAATAGTACCTGAAACCGTGTGCCTACAAGCCGTCAGAGCCTCCTACATGCAGGGCTTGCCCTGTGTGTTTGGTGATGGCGTGCCTTTTGAAGAATGAGCCTGCGAGTTATGGTGTGTGGCGAGGTTAACCGGTGGCGGGTAGCCGTAGCGAAAGCGAGTCTGAATAGGGCGTTTGAGTCGCATGCTGTAGACCCGAAGCGGGGTGATCTAGCCATGGGCAGGGTGAAGCGCCGGTAAGACGGTGTGGAGGCCCGAACCCACCAGGGTTGAAAACCTGGGGGATGACCTGTGGTTAGGGGTGAAAGGCCAATCAAACTCCGTGATAGCTGGTTCTCCCCGAAATGCATTTAGGTGCAGCGTTGCGTGTTTCTTGCCGGAGGTAGAGCTACTGGATGGCTAATGGGCCCTACAAGGTTACTGACGTCAGCCAAACTCCGAATGCCGGTAAGTGAGAGCGTGGCAGTGAGACTGCGGGGGATAAGCTTCGTAGTCGAGAGGGAAACAGCCCAGATCATCGGCTAAGGCCCCTAAGCGTGTGCTAAGTGGGAAAGGATGTGGAGTCGCGATGACAACCAGGAGGTTGGCTTAGAAGCAGCCATCCTTGAAAGAGTGCGTAATAGCTCACTGGTCAAGTGATTCCGCGCCGACAATGTAGCGGGGCTCAAGCACACCGCCGAAGCCGTGGCACTGAACCCGTAAGGGTTTGGTGGGTAGGGGAGCGTCCTGCAACCAGTGAAGCCACGAAGTGATTCAGTGGTGGAGGTTGTGGGAGTGAGAATGCAGGCATGAGTAGCGAATCAAGAGTGAGAAACTCTTGCGCCGGATGACCAAGGGTTCCTGGGGCAGGCTAATCCGCCCAGGGTAAGTCGGGACCTAAGGCGAGGCCGACAGGCGTAGTCGATGGACAACGGGTTGATATTCCCGTACCCGCTGGTATGCGCCAACGCTGAACCCGCTGATGCTAAGACCCCGAATCCCTGGGGAGTCTTCGGACTCTCCGTGGGCCTAGCGGTCGGCCCGAGGTGGTAGTAGGTGAGTGATGGGGTGACGCAGGAGGGTAGCTCAGCCCGGGCGATGGTTGTCCCGGGGTAAGCCTGTAGCCCGCACCATAGGTAAATCCGTGGTGCGTGAAGGGTGAGAGGTGATGCCGAGCCGTTTTAGGTGAAGTGAGTGATCCCATGCTGCCGAGAAAAGCCTCTAGCGAGTGTACCGGCGGCCCGTACCCCAAACCGACTCAGGTGGTCAGGTAGAGAATACCAAGGCGATCGGGTGAACTGTGGTTAAGGAACTCGGCAAATTGCCCCCGTAACTTTGGGAGAAGGGGGACCACGTCTGGTGAGGGCACTTGCTGCCTGAGCTGGGGGTGGTCGCAGAGGCCAGGGGGAAGCGACTGTTTACTAAAAACACAGGTCCGTGCGAAGTCGTAAGACGCTGTATACGGACTGACGCCTGCCCGGTGCCGGAACGTTAAGAGGACCGGTTAGGCCCCTTTCGGGGTCGACGCTGAGAATCTAAGCGCCGGTAAACGGCGGTGGTAACTATAACCATCCTAAGGTAGCGAAATTCCTTGTCGGGTAAGTTCCGACCTGCACGAATGGCGTAACGACTTCCCCGCTGTCTCAACCACAGGCCCGGCGAAATTGCAGTACGAGTAAAGATGCTCGTTTCGCGCAGCAGGACGGAAAGACCCCGGGACCTTCACTATAGCTTGGCATTGGCGTTTGGAGCGTCTTGTGTAGGATAGGTGGGAGACTGTGAAGCCGGCACGCCAGTGTCGGTGGAGTCATTGGTGAAATACCACTCTGGTCGTTTTGAGCGTCTAACCCGCACCCATGTATCTGGGTGGGGGACAGTGCCTGGTGGGTAGTTTAACTGGGGCGGTTGCCTCCTAAAGAGTAACGGAGGCGCCCAAAGGTTCCCTCAGCCTGGTTGGCAATCAGGTGGCGAGTGCAAGGGCACAAGGGAGCTTGACTGTGAGACAGACATGTCGAGCAGGTGCGAAAGCAGGGCCTAGTGATCCGGCACCGACGTGTGGAAGTGGTGTCGCTCAACGGCTAAAAGGTACCCCGGGGATAACAGGCTGATCTTCCCCAAGAGTCCATATCGACGGGATGGTTTGGCACCTCGATGTCGGCTCGTCGCATCCTGGGGCTGGAGTAGGTCCCAAGGGTTGGGCTGTTCGCCCATTAAAGCGGCACGCGAGCTGGGTTTAGAACGTCGCGAGACAGTTCGGTCCCTATCCGCTGCGCGCGCAGGAGAATTGAGAGGATCTGTCCCTAGTACGAGAGGACCGGGACGGACGAACCTCTGGTGTGCCAGTTGTCCCGCCAGGGGCACGGCTGGTTGGCTACGTTCGGCAGGGATAACCGCTGAAAGCATCTAAGCGGGAAGCCTTCCTCAAGATGAGTTCTCCCAACCCTTCGAGGTTGTAAGGCCCCCAGCTAGACCACTGGGTTGATAGGCCAGAGATGGAAGCGCGGTAACGTGTGGAGTCGACTGGTACTAATAGGCCGAGTGGCTTGAACACACACAACGTTCAAACCAATCGAAACAACACACTTGTGCTGTGTGAGTATGTTCGCGTCCCTGTGTGGTTCCCAGAAAACAAACGGGAACCGCAAATAAGAGAATATTGCTGAGCCTTGGCTCGGACGACACAAGCTTGCCGACCCTGGAGGTTTCTGGGTTGTGCGTTGGTCGTTCGGTGGTTATGGCGAAGGGGAAACACCCGGTCCCATCCCGAACCCGGAAGTTAAGCCCTTCAGCGCCGATGGTACTGCACGGGAGACTGTGTGGGAGAGTAGGACACCGCCGGACAC
>NZ_JBIRAZ010000061.1:0-2853 GCF_044326415.1 Actinomadura sp. 6N118
CGCTGCGCCTTCTTGGCTTCGGCGTAGCGGGAGTGGGCCTGTGCGGTGGATTCCAGAGTGGAGACCTCCGCGACCGGGACGTCCCACCAGGCCTCACTGCCGGGCGCCTGGACGAGCGGGTCCGTCTCGACGTGGACAACGGTCGTGTGGGCGGCGTCGCGGGCCTTGCGCAGCGCGGTGCGGAACTCTGCGGCGGTGGTGGCGCGCAGCACGTCGGCGCCCATCGCGGCGGCACTCGCGGCCAGGTCGCCGGGCAGGCGGAAGCTCGTGCCGAAGCGTTGCGCGCCGACCGACTCCGACAGGTTGCCGATGGACGCGAAACCGTGGTTCTGAACGAGGACGACGACGAGCTTGACTCCGTCGGCCACGGCGGTGACCAGTTCCTGCGCCATCATCAGGTACGAGCCGTCCCCTACCAGGACGAACACCTCGCGGGACGGATCGGCGAGCTTCACCCCGAGGCCGCCGGCGATCTCGTAGCCCATGCAGGAGTAGCCGTACTCGACGTGGTAGCCCTTGGGATCGCGGGTCCGCCACAGCTTGTGCAGGTCGCCCGGCAACGAGCCGGCCGCGCAGACCACGACGTCGCGTGGCTCGCTCACCTCGTTGACGATGCCGATGAGCTCTGGCTGGGACGGGATGGGCCCGTGCCCGGCGGCCTGGGCACGGGCGACGGCGTCGTTCCACCGGGCGGTCAACGCCGCGCTCTCTCGCCGGTAGGACGCCGCCACCGTGTGACCGGCCAGCGCGGTGCGGAGGTCCGCGAGGCCGGCGCGGGCGTCGGCGGTCAGGGGGACGCCCGAGTGCTTGACGGCGTCCAGCGTCGCGACGTTCAGGTTGACGAAGCGGACGCCCGGGTTGGCGAAGAGGGTGCGTGAGGCGGTGGTGAAGTCGCTGTACCGGGTGCCGATCCCGAGGATCACGTCGGCGTCGCGGGCGAGCGCGTTCGCGGCAGTGGTGCCCGTCGCGCCGATCGCGCCGACCGAGGCCGGGTGGTCCCAGGAGAGGGAGCCCTTGCCCGCCTGCGTCTCGGCCACCGGGATGCCGGTTTCCGAGGCGAACGCGCTCAGCTCCTCTGTCGCGCCCGAGTAGATGACGCCGCCGCCCGCGACGATCAGGGGGCGCCGTGCGTCCCGCAGGAGCGCGGCGGCTTCCGCGAGAACAGGGGGCTCGGCGGCCTGGCGCGGGATTCGCCAGATCCGTTCGGTGAACAGTTCCGCCGGCCAGTCGTAGGCCTCGGCCTGGACGTCCTGGGGCAGCGCCAGCGTCACCGCGCCTGTCTCGGCCGGGTCGGTCAGCACCCGCATCGCGGCGAGGAGCGCGGCAGGGAGTTGTTCGGGCCGGTTGACGCGATCCCAGTACTTGGAGACGGGTTTGAAGCAGTCGTTCACCGAGACGTCGTAGGAACGCGCGTCCTCGAGTTCCTGGAGAACGGGGTTGGCGGTGCGGGTGGCGAAGACGTCGCCCGGGAGCAGCAACACCGGAATCCGGTTGATCGTCGCGAGTGCCGCGCCGGTCACCATGTTGGTCGCGCCGGGCCCGACGGAGGTCGTGCAGGCGTACGCGCTGAGCCGGTCGTTCATCCGGGCGTAGCCGACGGCCGCGTGGACCATGGCCTGTTCGTTACGCGCGGAGCGGTACGGCAGGTCAGCGGCGCGCTCCAGGAGCGCCTGGCCGAGGCCCGCGACGTTGCCGTGGCCGAAGATCCCGAAGCAGCCCGCGAAGAAGCGGCGCCGTTCCCCGTCGCGTTCGGTCCACTGGTTGGCCAGGAAGACCACGATGGCCTGCCCGACGGTCAGCCGCTGGGTCGCGGTCATCGTTCCCCCTCGCATCCGGCGGCCGAGGTCATCGGCAGCCTCGGGCCGGCCGGCTGTCCCGGCCAGGTGTCGCGGATCCAGGCGTGCGCCGGATCGTCGCAGATCAGCCAGGCCCGTTCGGCTCCGGGCCCGGCCATCACGTTCAGGTAGTAGAGGTCGTGGCCCGGGACGGCCATGGACGGGCCGTGCCAGCCGTGCGGTATCAGCACCGTGTCGCCGGTCCGCACCTCTTCGAGGATGTCGATGGGCCGGTCGGGCGTCCCGTACACCCGCTGGTAGGCCATTCCCGGTCCGCCGCCCGGGTTCGCGGCGACCTCGAAGTAGTAGATCTCCTCCAGGACGGCCTCGGCCGCGGTCGGCTCGTCGTGCTTGTGCGGCGGGTAGGACGACCAGTTGCCGCCGGGCGTCAGGACCTCACACGCGATCAGCCGGTCCGCCTCGAACGCCTCGGGCGTGCAGAAGTTGTTGACCTGGCGGGCGGCCTGCCCGGCGCCGCGCAGTTCGACCGGCACCTTGTCGGCGGGACCGTAGCGGGGCGGCAGGCGGTTGTCGCAACGGGCGGACGGCAGCGCGAACCGGCCGCCCTCGCGGGAGGAGATCATCAGGGTGGCGTCGCGCGGCGCGTAGGCGAAGTCGGTCACCCGGGAGAACACATCCCGGCGGCCCCGCAGGTTGAAGGTCACCGCGACCTCGTCGGCCGGAACGCCGACCGTCACCATGCACGAGCCGGCGAGCGGGAGTACCAGCGTCTCGGCCTCGCCGGTCTCCAGGGTGATCTCCTCACCGGGTCCGAGTGCCAGGACGCGCAGACCCGAGTACGTCCAGCCTGCGTTCTCCGGGGTGACATGGGTCGCGCCGTTCACAGCAACCCTGCCGCGGCGTCGACGGCCGCGGCGACGTCGCCGCCGCGCGGGTAAAGCAAGCTCCGGCCGATGACCAGGCCGCGGACGGTGGGCAGCGCGAGCGCCTTCTGCCAGCCGGCCAGCGCGGCGTCCGGATCGTCGGGCACCTCGCCGCCGAGCAGGAGGGCGGGCAG
>NZ_JBIRAZ010000062.1:0-2672 GCF_044326415.1 Actinomadura sp. 6N118
CCACGAGCGGAGCGGCGTTGGTCCCTCGGGGCGGATACGTCGCCTGGTGCGGATTGCAGGCCACCGTTGCGCCGACGTGTTCCCACCAGCCGGGACCGTAGGTGATGGGCTTGCGGCAATGACGGCACACCTGCCCCTCAGCCGTGCTTGTCATCCCACGGCTCGAAGGTGAACACCCAAGTAGCGGCCAACGGCCTCGGCAACGCCCTGGGGGTCGTCTACCGGCCCGATCGTGTCGCCGGTCTCAGCCCAGGTGAACCACCAGTCCGAGTCAACAAAGTCGACCCCGACCTCGGTACGGCGAGAAGCGGCCTCGGAGTTGATGACGTGCAGAACCGGCACACCCGCCCGCCGGACAACCCCACAGGACATACCGCCGCGCTCGCGAACCGCCTCATCCAGAACGGACAGGAACCTACGACGCTCACCGTTACGCGCTGGGGACTCGGTGCCGGTGGCCTCACTGCGAGGCTTGTCGAAGCTCATGACAAGGACGCTAAGTCCCCGCTCTACAGGACTTCCACAAAGATGCTCGATGATGCTCGCTGTGGCTCAGAACTGCGCGTACGTCTCAGAGATCAGCCGCTCAGCGCCCGCGCCGACGAGGGCCATGGTGGAGAGTTCGGTGAAGATGCGCCGATAGATCTCAACCTCGCCCGGCGCGGTGATGTTCAGCTCGGCCGTGGGCGTCTCTGTGATCACACGCCGCCCGTCGAAGATCCAGAAGTTGGGTACCGACCAGATACGGCGTTCCTGGTCACGGGGGATGATCCCGAGCGAGACCTGCGGCCACGTGGCGACGTACCGCAAATGATCAAGCTGCTCTTGCATCATCTCGCGTGAACCGATCCGGAACCACAACGCCGATTCCTCCAGGATGACGGCGAACGTCCGCTTCCCTGACCGGACGACTCGTTGCTTTTCCATACGAGCCTCGACCGCGTCCGCAAGGTCACCGGGGAAACCATGGAACTCGTTGAATCGCCCCATGCGGGCCGTCGCGTAGTCCCTGGTCTGGAACAGCCCGGGAATCACTCCAGGCTCATAGATCTGGAAGGTCGTGGTCTTCTCATAGAGAGGGATGGCTCCGCGCTGCACCGCCTTCAGCCCGGAACGGGCGGCTCGCCGCCATTCGACGTACATCGTTTCGACAGCGCGGGCCATCGCGATCAGATCAGGGATCTGATCCTCAGCGTCACACACAACGCACCAAGTGCGGATGTCCAGCTCAGACGGCGCGGTCGTGGACGCCTCAATCTTGTAGACCTTCGTGCGATCCCAATCCGCGGCCCGCGCCAGAGCCGTCCCGCTGAGATTCGCATCCCGGCGGATGTCACGCAGGCGCACCGCAATGGCGTGCCGCGCCTCCCGAACTGCCGGTGTCGGAGAGTGGGCCACTGTCAGGGCTTGAACTCGGAATGATCGATACCCCTTGCCCAAGCGGCTTCAAAGGCTGAACGCGCGAGCTTGGCCGATGCCTCCCGGTCGTCTCGTTCGACCTCGGTGAGGACGCTGTCGCCGGAGAAGTGGTTCCAGTAGACGACGGCCCCGTCAATCACCCAAAAGTCCGCGCCGGTGAGACACCGACCAGCCGTCTCACGACGGGCCAACCATCGGACCCGTTCACCAGCTCCGATGTTCATGCTCGTCGTCCAGCGGAGATATCGCGCGTACTCACTGACCGGAGTACGGACGATGCGGGCACGGCTGACCGTGACTCCACGTGCGGCGGTTTCCCGGACGATTGACACCCAGGGCGCGAACTTGTCCGCAGGGTCGTAGTCGACACCGCTTTCCAGTCCGCGAAGGTCTTGGACGGAGGGCCGTAGAAGTCCCTCAACTCCAGATGCAGGGCCTCATGGTTTACTTCGCGGAGCATCTCCGCGAATATTTCCTCAAAGTTCTGTGATGACACCATGCGCCTCCGCAAGCAAGCGCTTCAGCCGATCAGGGAAACCGGATGATCGATTCGTGATCGGGCGTCAGCCTCCCCGTCGTTCGTGCCTCGGCCCTGGTCGGGTCATACCGGTCAGCCCCTGCACAACGAACTCGTAGGTCTCGGTGTCCACCCACCACTGCGGGGGAACCTGATGCCTTCACTCTCGTCGTCTCCTCCGATCAACCGTAGAGCCATTACTGTCTCCAGTCCGGAGGATGCTCGATGATGCTCACTGCGCTCTGTGGAAGCCTCTCGCCGCACCACTGCACAGTCAAGCGATGCGCGGCACTCGGTATCTATGCGCAACGAACCCGCCGCGCAGAGGCTCGGGCCCCGAGCGATCGGCGCGACAGCGACCTGACCCCGCCATCCTCGACACACCCGCCGGTGCCTTCACCGTCTGGCGCAGGGTGCCCGGCCTGGCCGCTTTCCCTCGCCCTGACCGGCTCATCACCACCCCTGACGGATCTTGGGCCGAGATCACCCACACACTGCCCGCACGGGTCGAACACGGCGGCCCTACCGACCTGTGGGCCTTCGTCGAAGCCACAACCAGGCAATAGGGCGCCGACGGGCGACCTCCGCTGGACGCCCACACCATCACGATCGACCACAACGGCACACATCCACCCACCAACTGTGCCTTGAGGGAGCCAGCGCTACCGGCCCCGCTGCCGATCACCTGACGGAGGGGTTGAACCGCTGAAGGGGTGGGGGTCTGGGGGCGGAGCCC
>NZ_JBIRAZ010000063.1:0-1960 GCF_044326415.1 Actinomadura sp. 6N118
TGTCGTGTCCCGGGTCATGCTTGACAGTCGAGTCCCAGTTGATGGTTGACAGGTGCCGTGTTCGGTTCTGTCGTTTCGTGGTGTTTGCGGGCATCGCGTGGCGGGAGGGCTGGGATTGGCGCTGGTGGAGTTGTCGGTCGTCGAGCAGCGGTATCGCGCGGTGCTGGAGGTCGAGGCGGGTGTGCCGGTGACCGAGGTCGCGGCCCGGTTCGGGGTGTCTCGTCAGAGTGTTCATGCCTGGTTGCGGCGGTATCGGGACTCGGGTCTGGCTGGGTTGGTCGATCGGTCCAGGCGGCCGGAGTCGTGTCCGCATCAGATGCCTGGCGAGGTGGAGGTGATGGTGTGTGAGCTGCGGCGCAAGCATCCTGGGTGGGGTCCGGTGCGGCTGGTGCATGAGCTGGGCCGGTTCGGGGTGGAGCCGGTGCCGTCGCGGATGAGTGTGTATCGGGTTCTGGTGCGTCACGGCCTGGTCCAACCCGGTAGGGGCCGGCGCAAGCGTGAGGAGTTCCGTCGCTGGGAGCGCGAGGAGCCGATGGCGTTGTGGCAGATGGACATCGTCGGCGGGGTGCTGCTGGCCGACGGCACCGAGTGCAAGGTGGTGACCGGGGTCGATGACCACTCGCGGTTCTGTGTGATCGCTTCGGTGGTGACGCGGGCGACGGGCCGTGCGGTGTGCCTGGCGTTCGCGTCCGCGTTGCGCCAGTTCGGAGTGCCGAACGAGGTGCTGACCGACAACGGCAAGCAGTTCACCGACCGGTTCGGCAAGGGCGGTGAGGTGCTGTTCGACCGGATTTGCCGCGACAACGGCATCGTGCACCGCCTCACCCAGCCCAGATCACCGACTACGACCGGCAAGATCGAGCGTTTCCATGGCAGTCTGCGCCGCGAGCTGCTGGATGACGCGGTCCCGTTCGCCGACCTGCCCGCCGCGCAAGCCGCGGTGACGCAGTGGGTGGCCGATTACAACACCGTGCGGCCGCATCAGGCGCTGGGCATGGCCTGCCCCGCTGACCGGTTCGATGTCTCCCGCGCTCGCTCCGAGCAGGACCTGCTGCCGCTGCGGCTGCCGGCCGCTATGGGCTTTGCCCCGGCCCCGGCCACCGCCGCTGAGGAGCTTGAGCTCTCGTTGGGGGGCAGGGATGTTCCACCCGCCGTGCGGCCATGTGCGGGTGACGCGGTGGAGTTCGAGCGGGTGGTGCCTGCCAGCGGGAACATGTGGGTAGCAGGCAAACAGTTCTGGCTCGGCCCAGCCCGAGCCGGGATCACCATCACCTTCTGGGCCGACACCGAAGTGATCCACCTGCTGACCGGTGGCGCCCGTCTCAAGAGCATTCGCTCCCACCTATCGGTCGCTGACCTGGCCGCGCTTGGAGCCAAAGGCGGACGCCCCGCCGGACCTCCGCCAATACCCGTCGCCCAATCTGCGGCAGCAGTGGAGGTCGACCGCACCGTCAGCAAAGACGGCCTGGTCAGCCTAGGCGGCAGGTTGATGCTGGCCGCCGAGATCCTGGGCGGCCGCAGGGTCAGCATCCGCGTCGAACCCGACACCCTGATGTACTTCGACCCCGACACCCGCCAACTGCTACGCACCCGGCCCAACCCCTTCACCGCCGAGCAGGTCGCCCGGCTACGCGGAACCCGCCCGGCCGGGCCACCGCCCCGGCCAGCCACCACACCGATCACGGTGCAACGACGCGCCAGCAACTCCGGGGTCATCATGGTGTGCGGACAGAAGATCTCCCTGGGCCGCGTCCATGCAGGTCAGACCGTCACCGTGCAGGTCACCGACACCACGTTCACCATCGAAATGGACGACGACACCCGCACGATCCGGCGGACCACCACCACACCGGTCCGCAACCACAAAGCCCACCGACCCCGCAAGGTCGACCATGTTTCCTAGGGCATCTGTAAAGCATCACCTGGGATCAATCCGTCAAGCATCAGGTGGGACTAGACA
>NZ_JBIRAZ010000064.1:0-1569 GCF_044326415.1 Actinomadura sp. 6N118
CTGCTGGCCGTCCAGGCAGAAAACCCCAGTCAGGCGGCTTGGGCAGTGGCCTCGCGCACACAGAACCCCGACCAGGCCGATCTGGCGACTCTCCTCAACGACGGCGCCGTCCTGCGCACGCACGTACTGCGCCCGACATGGCACTTGGTGCGGGCCGAGGACATCGGCTGACTGCTCGACCTGACCGGTCCCCGCGTGCGGCGGATGACCGGCCAGCAGCTAGGTAACACTCACGGCCTCGACGAGCGTTCCATCGACCAGGCGGTCACCGCCCTCACGCAGGCATTGGCGAGTCGGGAACAGCTCACCCGCGCGCAGCTGGCTGACGAGCTACGCGAGCGCGGTATCGCGGGCAGCGGGCAGATGCTGATGATCCTGCTGGCCCACGCCGAGCTGGGCGGCCTGATCTGCAGCGGACCAATCACCGACGGCGAGCACACCTACGCCCTCATGAGTGCGCGCGTGCCGACACCACGGCGGCTCTGCCGGACCGAGGCCCTGGCCGAGCTCGCGCTGCGCTATTTCACCGGGCATGGCCCGGCCACTGAACGGGACCTCGCCTACTGGTCGACGCTCACCCTCACCGACGTGCGTGCCGGCCTGCAGCAGGTGCATGATCGGCTTGACTCGTTCCACCACGACGGGCGCACTTTCTGGCACGCCCCCGGGGATGCTCCCGGCGGACCGCAGGATCCCGCAGGCCACCTCCTACAGATCCTCGACGAGACATACCGCGGCTACCAGGACTCCCGCTGGGTGCTCGACGCCGCCGGTGACGTGCCGCGCACCCGGGAGACCGCGGCCGGGATGGCCCTGGTCGACGCACAACTCCTTGCCGCCATGCGGCGCACCATCGGCCACGACCACGTGCAGTTCGACCTGCGGCCCTACCGAGCCCTGACACCCCCACAGATCCAGGCCCTCGACCAAGCCGCCACACGATACGGCCAGTACCTGCAGCTCAAGGCCAGGATCACCCTGCCCTGACCCTCACGCTCAATCCCCAGCAGCGGCAAGAACACCCACCGCACGACCGGCAGGCTCCGTGCCGCCGCCCTGCAAGGCGGTCCTCGCTGCGCTTGAACCGCCCCGTCGTTTGATTGGGAGGCGTCCGCGCGCTCCGCGGCAAGAGCGCGCGGCCGGATCTGCGGCGGGTGCGCCTCAGAGCCGGGTCGGCGGTCATCCAGACAGAACGATGCCGATCACAATCACCAGCGCCAGCGCCATGAGCGGAACAACAGCGAAGATCGCAAGTTGGACCAGGCAGCCCCGCTGCCTCACAGTGCCGGGAGCTCCGATGGCGCCTGCCAGGTACAGGGCCGCAGGACCCCGATACTCCAACTCCGATGGCTGCTCAGGCGTGAGAACCGTGGCGGCGACGCCAATCTGACCGCCCCCCTGCGACACGGCAACATGCACCGGCTTATCCGCCGGGACCTCAAAGACCGCCCTCCCCCAACGCTGGTGGTAGAGGGCACCGTCGATACCGACGGTGACGCCGGCCTTGGCAACCACCCCGCGGCGCGTGTGGAGCTGCAGAACCCGCATGGGACCGTCGTAGTAGCCGGC
>NZ_JBIRAZ010000066.1:0-1384 GCF_044326415.1 Actinomadura sp. 6N118
TTTTCGAGGCTGCTATATCCGTCAAGCCGCCAGCGGGAGGTTGTCGGTGACTGTTCGGCTTTCCTCAGCGGGCCTTCGCTCCAGCAGTTTGAAGACCTGGCGGGCGACGGTCCGTTTGAGGCAGCGCCGGGCTTCGCGGGGTGTCTTGCCCTCGGTGGTGCGTCGCTGGATGTAGGCCTTGGTGGCCGGATCGATGCGTGTGCGGATCAGCACGATCGTGTGCAGTGCCCGGTTGAGCTGCCGGTCTCCTGACTGGTTGAGCCGGTGACGGTTGGTCAGGCCAGAGGAAACGGGGATCGGTGCCGTGCCTGCGAAGGAAGCGAACGCTGCCTCGGAGCGGAATCGGCCCGGGTGTGACCAGCTCACCAGGATCTGCGCCGCGCTGATCGGGCCGACGCCGGGCAGCCGCAGCAGCTCGGGCGCCATCGCCTCGACCAGAACGACGATCTCGGCCTCCAGTTCGTCGGCTTCCGCGCGCAGCGCCTGGACGCGGACGGCAGTGGTCCGCAGCGCGCGGACGGTCATCCGGTGATCGATGATCTGGGCCGGCCGGTCTCGGAGCCGGGCACAGTACGAGATCACGGCCTTGCGGCCCTTGCCGCGCAGCTCGGCCCGTAGGTCCTCGGGCGCGGACACGATCAGGGCCTTGAGGTGGTTGATCGCGGCCGTGCAGGAGGTGACCGCGCCCTGGCGAGTGGCCAGCAGAACTCGCAATGCCTCGCGCTCGCCGCGGCGGCGCGGATGGATCAGGTGCTCGGTGGTCAGCGCCTCGCGGGCCGCGCGCACGGCGTCGATCGCGTCGGTCTTGCGGCCGCCGCGCTGCGGCGGCCGCTTGGGACGGCACACCTCGACGACCCGTTCGCCGGCGGCATCGAGGAAGGCGGCGAGCCCGGCCCCGTAGCTGCCCGTTCCCTCCAGCGCCCAGCACCGGGCGCCGGGGATCTGCCTGCGAGCGAACGCCAACAGCTCCCGGTATCCGCGCTGGTCGGTGGCGGCCTCGGCGTGTGCGAGCACCGCGCCGAGGCCAGATACCGCCGCGGCGGCCAAAGTGTCGCGATGGGTGTCGACGCCGATGACGCCATCGACCTGTTCTGCCAGCATGGTCATGCGGTTGTGCTTCCTTCCGACGAAGACGACCGTGCGGTCGGTGTCGGCCTGGGTGGAGTCACCGCGTGGCAGAACTGTGATGAGTCACGCCGCTAGGCGGCGGACGAGCTGCTAATCAAGCCAACGAAGGTGGGCCAGGCCGACGCCGGCACCCCGGCAGACATCTCGAAAACAAGGCAGCCCGTAGGCGCCAGTTCCGATGCGGGTCATGCCCGAGTACCGGCGACAGCCTGGCAGCAACCCAACCCAGCCGGATCACCTGGATCAAGAATCACAG
>NZ_JBIRAZ010000067.1:0-1375 GCF_044326415.1 Actinomadura sp. 6N118
GGGAGTGTCTGAAAGATCGTGTGGGTGGGGTGGTGATCCGGAAGGCTGGGAGGTCCCAGCCGGGAAGGATCATCTGTGACCACGCACGAAGACGAGGTAGAGCAGGTCGGGGGCCTGGAGGTGCAGCTCGCCGCTGAGTTGATCGAGCGGGCCAAGACCGAAGGGGTGTCGCTGGTGGGCCCGGATGGGTTGTTGGCCGGGATCACCAGAACGGTGTTGCAGGCCGCGCTGGAGGCGGAGATGACCGAACATCTCGGCTATGACAAGGGCGAACGCCCGGCCGGGCCGACCGGCAACCACCGCAACGGCACCAGTGGTAAGACGGTGTCCACCGAGGTCGGCCGGGTCGAAATCCAGGTGCCGCGCGACCGTGCGGGTGAGTTCGAGCCGCAGATCGTGCCCAAGCACGCCCGCCGGGTCACTGGGTTCGATGAGGCGATCATCTCGCTGTATGCCAAGGGCCTGACCACCGGCGAGATCAAGGCCCATCTGGCCGAGATCTACCAGGTCGAGGTTTCCCGTGACCTGATTTCCCGGATCACCGACAACGTCGTGGCGGAGATGGAGGCCTGGCGGGCCCGGCCGCTGGATGCGGTGTATCCGGTGGTGCTGATCGATGCGCTGTATGTGAAGATCCGCGAAGGTCAAGTCGCTAACCGGCCGATCTATGTCGCGCTGGGCATCAACTGCGCCGGCGAACGCGACGTGCTGGGCGTGTGGGTCGGCACCGGCGGCGAGGGCGCCAAGCACTGGATGACGGTACTGGCCGAACTACGAAATCGTGGCGTCGCCGACGTGTGCATCGCTTGCTGCGATGGCCTCAAAGGGCTGCCCGAGGCGATCGCGGAGATCTGGCCGCAGGCGACCGTCCAGCAGTGCGTGGTGCATCTGGTGCGCTCGTCGCTGCGGTATGCCTCCAAGACGCACTGGAGCCGGCTCACCAAGGACCTGCGGGAGATCTACACCGCCCCGACCGAGGCTGCGGCCGAGCAGCGGTTCGCTGAGTTCGAGACCGACTGGGGCGACCGCTACCCGGCGGTGATCCGGCTCTGGCGGGACGCCTGGCCGACCTTCGTACCGTTCCTGGCGTTCCCCACCGAGATCCGCAAGGTCATCTACACCACCAACGCGATTGAAAGCCTCAACGCCCGATTCCGCCAGGCCACCCGCCGACGCGGGCACTTCCCCACCGAACAGGCCGCACTCAAGGTGCTCTACCTGGTCATCCGCAACCCACTGAAAGGACGCTCCAACGTGACCGGCACAACCCGCGGATGGAAGGCCGCATTGAACGCACTGTCACTGCACTACG
Source organism: Actinomadura sp. 6N118 (assembly GCF_044326415.1). Taxonomy (NCBI): domain Bacteria; kingdom Bacillati; phylum Actinomycetota; class Actinomycetes; order Streptosporangiales; family Thermomonosporaceae; genus Actinomadura; species Actinomadura sp. 6N118. The sequence continues at coordinate 1,313 of NZ_JBIRAZ010000067.1, forward strand.
GCGACCGCATCACCCTCAACTGACAACGATCACCGCCTCACCCACAAAATTCAGGACAGTCCC
>NZ_JBIRAZ010000068.1:0-1334 GCF_044326415.1 Actinomadura sp. 6N118
TGTGATGTCTCAGGACATCGGAATGACCCTGAACCCACGATTGTGGGTTCAGGGTCGTTTTGGTTGTGGGCCGGGTGGGCGTCCGGTGGGTTGGTAGTCGCGGGTGGGGTCGATGGTGAGCTCTCTGAGGAGTTCGCCGGTGGTGGCGTTGATGACGCGGACGTGCAAGTCATCGATGAGCATGATGACGTGGGTTCGGGCGTGGGTTCGTCCGATGCCGATGTGGCGGAGATGGCCGGCGACGCGCAGGGTGACCACGCCGTGGTCGTCGATGCGGTCGTGGCGGACGCGGGTGTGGGTGTCGCCGTCCCGGCTGGTTGCGGGTAGTGCCTTGGGCAGGCTGGTGTAGACGGCTGCTGGGGTGGCCCGGTGCGGCAGGGACCGGTGCGGCCGCTGCTGGTTGTAGATGCCGGTGAACTGGTCGACCAGGGCCTGCAGCTGGACCAGGGTCGTGGGCTGGTCGGGTTGAGCTCGCAGCCAGGTCTTCATCGTCTGCTGGAACCGCTCCACCTTCCCGCAAGTGGTGGGGTGGTTGGGGGTGGAGTTCTTCTGCACGACATGCAGGCGGCGCAGCTCGTGCTCGAGGGCGTTGCGGCTGTCGCGGCCGCGGCGGCCGCCGGCCAGGCGGGTGGTGAAGACCATGCCGTTGTCGGTCAGGGTGGAGGCCGGGACGCCGTGCGCGGCGGCGGCGGCGCGGAAGGTGTCGCAGACGATCTGGCCGGTGACGCGGGGCCAGGCGGTGACGTGCAGGGCATAGCGGGAGTGGTCGTCCAGCCAGGTGAGGATCTCCACATCAGTCCCGGTGTCGGTGCCGTCGGTCAGGCGGTAGTGGGTGAAGTCGGCCTGCCAGGTCTCGTTCGGCAGTTCGGCCTGGAAGCGGATGTAGGACGAGCGGGGCCGCTTCTTGGGCTGCGGGGTGACCAGGCCGTGCGCGGTCAGGTAGCGGCTGATCGTGGCCCGTGACACCCGCATCTGGTGATGGTGCTCCAGGTGCCAGGCGATGGTCTCGGGCCCGGCGTCCAGGCCCTGCTCGGTCAGCTGCTTACGCAGCCGGATGATCAGCTCGACGGCGCCGGCCTCCAGCGCGGCCGGTGAGGTCTTGGGCCGCCGCGACCGCGGTTCGAACGCCGCCTCCCCCTCGGCCCGGTAACGGGCCACCAGCTTGGACACCCACCCCTGCGACACCCCGTACTGGCGGGCCACCTCACCCTGGGAACGGCCCTCCACCACCACAGCAGTGATCACCAAACGCCTCATCGACATCGCCAGAGACTGACGGCCCGCTCATTCCGATGTCTTGAGACACCCCATTCCTATGTCCTGAGCGAACACAC
>NZ_JBIRAZ010000069.1:0-1285 GCF_044326415.1 Actinomadura sp. 6N118
GCCGCGGGCACGCTGGATGAGGTGATCGAGGAGATCGCGGCGACCCGGATCACCGAGCGCGGCCAGACCCGCGCTGATGACCGGGCCAGTGAGGCCGCGATGGAGGACCGCAAGAAGGAGGGCTACTTCTAATGGCCGGTACGACCCAGCAGCCTTCCAAGCAGATGGACATTCTGCGGTTCGCCACCGCCGGCAGTGTCGATGACGGCAAGTCGACGTTGATCGGCCGGTTGCTGTATGACTCCAAGTCGATTTTTGAGGATCAGCTGGAGGCGGTGGAGCGTACCAGCGCCGACCGTGGTGAGGACTACACCAATCTGGCGTTGTTGACCGATGGGTTGCGGGCCGAGCGGGAGCAGGGCATCACCATCGATGTCGCCTACCGCTATTTCGCCACGCCGCGGCGTAAGTTCATCATCGCCGACACCCCGGGCCACATTCAGTACACCCGCAACATGGTCACCGGCGCGTCCACCGCCGACCTGGCCATCATCCTGGTGGACGCCCGCAAGGGCATCCTGGAGCAGTCGCGGCGGCACGCCTTCCTCACCACGTTGCTGAAGGTGCCGCACCTGGTGGTGGCGGTCAACAAGATGGACCTGGTCGGCTACGACCAGGCCGTCTACGAGCAGATCACCGACGAGTTCACCGCGTTCGCCTCCAAGCTGGCCGTCACCGACCTGACCTTCATCCCGATCTCGGCGCTGCACGGCGACAACGTGGTCGACCGCTCACCCAACATGGGCTGGTACGAAGGATCATCGCTGCTGCACCACCTGGAGCACGTGCACATCGCCTCGGACCGCAACCTGATCGACGTGCGGTTCCCGGTGCAGTATGTGATCCGCCCGCACAAGTCCACCGACCCCGACCTGCACGACTACCGCGGCTACGCAGGCCAGGTCGCCGGCGGGGTGCTCAAACCCGGCGACGAGGTGGTGCATCTGCCGTCCGGGCTGACCACCACCATCACCGGCATCGACGGCCCGGGCGGCCCGGTCGCCGAGGCGTACGCGCCGATGTCGGTGACGCTGCGGCTGGCCGACGACATCGACATCTCCCGTGGTGACATGATCGCCCGGCCGCACAACCGGCCCGAGGTCGCCCAGGACCTGGACGCGATGGTGTGCTGGATGACCCCGGACCGCACGCTGTCACCGCGGACCAAGCTGGTGATCAAGCACACCACCCGCACCGCCCGCGCGCTGGTCAAGGACCTGCACTACCGGCTGGATGTCAACACCCTGCACCGCGACGAGACCGCCACCGCGCTGGGCCTGAACGA